>CAVSFV010000002.1:0-750944 GCA_963727325.1 uncultured Alphaproteobacteria bacterium | reverse complement strand
CGACCAGGCGATCTATGACGCGCTGGTGCGGCTCGCGCAGGATTTTGCCTCGCGCTATCCACTGGTCGACGGGCAAGGCAATTTCGGCAATATCGACGGCGATAACGCCGCAGCCTACCGCTACACCGAAGCGCGGCTGACCGAAGCCGCGCGCCTCCTGCTTGACGGCATCGACGAAGACGCCGTGGATTTCCGCCCCAATTACGATGGGGTGTCGGAAGAGCCCGCGGTGCTGCCGGCGGCGTTTCCCAATCTCCTTGCCAATGGCGCGCAAGGCATCGCCGTCGGCATGGCGACGGCGATCCCGCCGCACAATATCGCCGAGCTGTGCGACGCGGCGTTGCATCTCATCGACACGCCGAACGCGCGCAGCCGCACGCTCCTGAAATATGTGCCCGGCCCTGACTTCCCGACCGGCGGCGTCATCGTCGATCCGCCCGAGACCATCGCCGAGGCCTACACCACCGGGCGCGGCTCGTTCCGGCTGCGCGCGCGCTGGAAGACCGAGGATACCGGGCGCGGCACTTATCAGGTGGTGGTTACCGAGATCCCCTGGCAGGTGCAGAAGATGCGGCTGGTCGAGCGCATCGCCGAGTTGATGAACGAGAAGAAGCTGCCGTTCCTCGCCGACATGCGCGACGAATCCGCTGAAGACGTGCGGCTCGTATTCGAGCCGCGCTCACGCAGCATCGATCCGGCTCTGCTGATGGAGAGCCTGTTCAAGCTCACCGAGCTCGAAAGCCGCGTGCCGCTGAACATGAACGTGCTGGTGCGCGGCCGCATCCCCAAGGTCGTCGGCCTTGCCGAAGCTTTGAGCGAATGGCTGACGCACCGGCGCGACGTGCTGCTGCGGCGCTCGCGCTGGCGGCTCAATCAGATCGAGCATCGGCTTGAAGTCCTCGGCGGCTATCTCGTCGCTTATCTCAACCTTGACAAGGTCATCAAGATCATCCGCACCGAGGATGAGCCGAAACCGGTGTTGATGAAGACGTTCAAGCTCACCGAAGTCCAGGCCGAGGCCATCCTCAACATGCGGCTGCGCAATTTGCGCCGGCTGGAAGAGATGGAAATCCGCGCGGAAGAAAAAGCGCTGCGCACGGAAAAAAAGTCGATCGAGGATCTGCTGCGTTCGGAGACGGCGCAGTGGAAAACCATTGCCGGGCAGATCCGCGACGTCCGCGACAAGTTCAGCACGAAGACTCCGCTTGGCAAGCGGCGCACGACTTTCGCCAAGGCGCCGGCGCACGACGAAGCCGCGATCGAGGAAGCCCTGGTCGAGCGCGAGCCGGTCACGATCGTGGTGTCGGAGAAGGGTTGGATCCGGGCGCTGCGCGGCCAGGTCGCCGATCTGTCCGGTCTCGCGTTCAAAGCCGACGACAGTCTCAAGCTCGCGTTTTTCGCCGAGACGACGTCGAAGCTTCTGGTTTTTGCCACCAACGGGCGCTGTTACACCATCGAGGCGGCAAAGCTGCCGGGTGGTCGCGGCCACGGCGAGCCGATCCGGCTCTACATCGAGATGGAGCAGGAGACCGACATCATCTCGGTGTTCCGCTATCAGGGCGGCCGCAAGCTGATTGTGGCGAGCAGGCAGGGCAGGGGCTTTATCGTGCCCGAGGACGAGTGCCTCGCCAATACCCGCAAGGGCAAACAAATCCTCAACGTCAAGGCGCCCGATCAGGCGCGCGCCATCGCCCCGGCCGAGGGGGAACTCGCCGCAGCGATCGGCGAAAACCGCAAGATGCTGGTGTTCCCGATCGATCAGGTGCCGGAGATGACGCGCGGCCGCGGCGTGCGCCTGCAGCGCCACAAGGACGGCGGCCTCTCCGATCTGAAAGTCTTCGAGGCGGAGAAGGGTTTGACCTGGACGGATTCCGCCGGCCGCGTTTTCACGCTCTCGCTGAAAGAACTCGCCGACTGGCGCGGCAACCGCGGCGACGCCGGCCGTTTGGCGCCGAAAGGGTTTCCGAAGACCAACAAATTTGACGGGCGCTGACTCTGGCCGCGCTGTTACGCGGTCGGTTCGACGTCGAGCCGTGCGATCCAGCCTTCGAGGCCGGGCTTTGCTGCCGGATAACGTTGCAGCACCAGCGGGTCGTGACCGGGGACGATGTGGCGCAGGGAGGTCGCCAGCTTCTTGAGCGTCTCGTAGCCTTCGAGCACTTCGCCGACATTGTAGGTGATCGGAAAAATCCGCCCCTGATCGATGTGGGCATAAAGATGCGCGGCGTCCGCGGCGAGCATCACATCGCCGCGTTTGGTCTTCACCCGAACGGACTGCAGGCCCATCGAATGGCCGCCGACGCGGTGCACGGTCACGCCCGGCACGATTTCATCGGTGCCGTCGTGAAAAACGACGCGGCCGGCGAAAACTTTGCGCACCATGGCGACGACGTCGTCAGCCTCGAACGGCAGTCGCAGCGCCTGATGACACATGCAGCGGCCGGTCGCGTACGCCATTTCGCGATCCTGCAGGTGATAATGCGCGTGCGGAAACAATTCGTAATTGCCGCAATGGTCGTAGTGAAGGTGGCTGACAATGACGCGCGTCACCGTCTCTGGCGCAATGCCAAGGGCGGTAAGTCCTTCGCGCACCGGCTTGGTGATCTCGCGCTGACGCTTAAGGCTCATCGGCTCGTCGAAGCCGGTATCGACAATGATCGTGCCTGCTGCGCCGACGATCGCCCACACAAAGAAATCCAGCGGCTGCAGCACATCGTGCGGATCGCCGCCGATGAAATTCTCCGGCGAGCGGCGTGCGTGATGCCCGTAGCGGATCGCATAAACCTCGTGCACGTCCTCGCTCATGCGCACTTCCAGTTGTTGGTGGCCGTATTCATCGGAGCAAATTTTGTGAGGACCACGTCCCCAAAGCAGGCCGTGAAGCCGCTATTCCACCCGCGCCCAGCCGTCGGGGGTGAGCCGCTCTTGCGGCAGAAACCGGCCTTTGTAATCCATCTTGCGCGAACCGCGGACCCAATAGCCGAGATAGACGTAGCTCAGTCCCATGCTCTTCGCGCGGGCGATATGATCGAGCACCATCAAAGTCCCGAGCGATCGCGACGCCTCGTCAGGCTCAAAGAACGAGTAAACCATCGAGAGGCCGTCGGCGAGTACGTCAGTCAGCGCGACCGCGATCAGGTCGCCGGCGCCGCGTGGTTCTTGCCGGCGATATTCGATGATGCGCGTCTCGATATGACTGTCCTCGACCATCATAGCGTAGTCGAGCACGGTCATGTCGGCCATGCCGCCGTCGCGGTGCCGCGAATCGAGATAGGCGCGGAAGATCGAATATTGTTCGGATGTCGGCACCGCGGTTTTTATCGCGCTGGCGATGTCGGCATTGCGGTTGGTGATCCGGCGCATGCTGCGGGTGGGTTGAAATTCCTTGGCGACAACCCGTACCGATACACAGCCGCGGCAACCCTCGCAGGCGGGCCGATAGGCGATCGACTGGCTGCGTCGAAATCCGCCTTGGGTCAGAATGTTATTCAGTTCACCCGCGCGCTCGCCGACCAGGTGAGTGAAAACCTTACGCTCTTCCTTGCCGGCGAGGTAAGGGCAGGGCGAAGGGGCCGTCAGGTAGAATTGTGGCGTATCGCGCGAGTGCTGAGTCACCTGACGCCTGGCCCCGTTAGCGTGCGGCCGGGATTAACCCGGCCGACCGGTAGATTGCCCGAGAAAGCCGGCGCGTCAAAGGCCATTTCGTCTATGGCTCCTTGCGGGGGTCCGCAGCGAGGCGGTTCGCGCCGCATTATTGATAATGATGGCGCCGACCAGCATGTCGTGGAGCAGCCGTTTGCGCGAATTGAGGAAGCCCACCACGACAATAAATGGTGTGAGAAAGCTGACGCTGACCCAGTAGACGATCGCATGCACGGTGCCGAGCACGAAATAGGCCGGCGCCCCGTACCAGGTGCGCATTTCGATTTCCATTGCGCGCATGCCGAGGGTGGCCGAGGCGGTGCTACCCAGCGTCGTGCCATAATAGAACAGCGCCCACAGCACGGATGCCGGCGAAAGCAGCCAGAACAGCATCCAGCCGAAGCCGAACGTGATGAAGCCGAATACCAGGATGAAAAGCGCTGCGGCGGCAATCGGCAAGCCGATAATGATCAAGTCGATGATGAAGGCGACAAAGCGGCGCGTCAGTACGCCGTCGAACAGTTCGGGATTGGCAACCGGATCGTAAGCATGTGGTCGCAAGTCGGCCGGGATGCCGATCCCGCCCGGTCTGGAACCCGATCCTGAATTTGGCTCGGAATAGGCCATGACAACCTCGCCTTACAACCTCGCGACTCTGCAATTATTGTAACGCCGACGGAAACAGGGAAAAAGGCCAAGCATGGTGACGCTCGCCGATATCGAGGCTGCGCGGCGCACGATTGCCGGGCACGTGCTGCGTACGCCTGAATTGGCGGCGCCGCCGCTCTCGGCGTTGACCGGCGCCGATGTGTTTGTGAAGTACGAGAACCTGCAGGTGACCAACTCGTTCAAGGAACGCGGCGCCTGTGTCAAGCTTGCCGCGCTTTCAGCCACTGAGCGTTACCGCGGCGTGATTGCGATGTCAGCCGGCAATCATGCTCAGGCAGTGGCGTATCACGCCCGCCGGCTCGCGATCCCGGCGACCATCGTCATGCCGGTGACAACACCGTTTGTGAAAATCAAAGCAACTGAGGCGCTCGGCGCCACGGTTGTTCTCGACGGCGAGACGCTGACGGAATCCCAGGCCCGTGCCGAATTGATCGCCAACGAACGAAACCTCGTTTGGGTTCATCCTTACGACGATCCGCACGTGATCGCCGGCCAGGGCACCATCGCGCTTGAGATGCTGGAGGAGGTGTCCGATCTGGACGTGCTGGTCGTTCCGATCGGTGGCGGCGGCCTGATCGCAGGCTGCGCCATTGCCGCGCGCGCGATCAAACCTTCGATCGAGATTGTCGGCGTCGAATGCACCCTCTACCCGTCAATGTGGAATGCGCTGCATCAGGGCAACAGACCGTGCGGCGGCGCCACGCTTGCGGAAGGCATTGCGGTAAAAAATGTCGGCAAACTCACGTTTCCGATCGTCCGCGAATTGGTTGCCGATGTCATGCTGGTCGACGAGTTGCTGATTGAGCGCGCGGTCAATGCGTTTCTGACTTTGCAAAAGACCATGGCCGAGGGGGCGGGCGCCGCCGGGCTCGCCGCGATGCTTGCCGCGCCGGAGCGCTTTCGCGGTCGCAAGGTCGGTCTGATCCTGTGTGGCGGCAACATCGATCCTCGCATCCTTGCATCGATTATGGTGCGCGAGCTGGAACGCGCCGACCGTATTGTGTCATTCCGCCTCACCATCCCCGACCGTCCGGGAATTTTGGGCCAGATCGCCGGCCGGCTTGGTGAGTTCAACGCCAACATTTTGAGCGTCGACCATCACCGGCTGTTTCTCGACGTTCCTGCAAAGGGCGCCAAGCTCGATATCACGATGGAGACGCGCGACGCCGCCCACGCCGAGGAGATTTTTCGAGCCTTCGCGGCGGACGGTTATCAGCCGGTCCGCATGCCGGGCGGCACAGCGCTGCAGTGAACGCGGAACGAACGGCTATTCGCCAGTCTAGTGAAACAGATTATTCAGAAAATTCAGCGCCCCCGGACTGCTGGGCTCCGTCTCTGCCGGAGCAACGGAACTGACGATTTCCGGGCGCGGACGCGGCATAGGTACATTCGCAGCCGTTATCTGCACCATGGTGAGATCGCTCGGACGGCGTCGCGGCAACGGTATTCGGCCGGTCAGCGGCTGTCCGGTAGGGACGAGTGCGGTCGTGAAATCATCGGCCGCTGCGGCCGGTTCGGTTGCGGCAAGCTGGCCCGCCGGTTGTGCTGTGATCGGCTGCGGCGCGGGCGGCCACGGCGCGTTGGTCTGCGGTGTCCCGTTCTGCTGCGGCGGGGGTGGCCATGCGCCCGGGGCGGCGGCGTCATTCCTAGAGGATGGCCGCGATGCATCCGCCGCTTGCGGGTCGGCCGCAAGGGCGACCGGCATAGTGGCAGATTTCGGGATCACCGGAGTTGGAGAAGCATCGGTCATCTTTGTTGTGCTCGCCGACGCGTCGGCGCCGCTGGTCAGAGGTTCCTTTGACGAACCTGGCAGGTCGCGCACATCCGTTGCCATGGCGCTTGCTTCGACTGACGTCGGCGACGTCCCTTCGGCTGCTCGCGAGCTTGCGGCGGAGTTGCCTGTCAACAGTGCCGCGAGTTGGCGAACCGACGGGATCTGCGGGATGCCGATATGAGCGCTCACTAAGGTAGTGACGGTCTGCCACAGCGACTGATCGCCGGTCGCCGTGGTCGCGCCGGTGCTTTCTTGCTGCTCGGTTACGGTTGTGGCGAGCTGGCGAAAAGCGGGAAGTTTCGGTGGTGCCACATAGGTCCGCACGGCACCCGTAACAGTCCACAGCGCCACCGGGACGGCAATCAGCACCGCCACGATGATGATAATCCGGCGCAACACCACGTAAGGCGGGACCTGGTCGTCGTACCGATGCATGACATCCGCCTCTCTCGTCGCGTTCCAGGCGGGACGTTGTTGCTTAAATCCGCGCGATCGTTTGCAAGACCCAGCAACTATCCCAAGCTAACAGTCGGGACAGGCTCTTTCGCGATCATGCGTATGCGCCGTCCTTCTTCAGTTTCTCCGCGATCCGTGCCGCGAAATAAGTCAGCACACCGTCGGCCCCGGCGCGTTTAAAGGCGATCAAGCTTTCGGTCATCGCCTTGTCCCCATCGAGCCAGCCGTTGCCGGCGGCAGCCATAATCATCGCATATTCGCCCGACACTTGGTAGGCAAAGGTGGGCATGCCGAACGTCTCTTTGACCCGCGCGAGGATATCGAGATAGGGCAGGCCCGGCTTGACCATGACCATGTCGGCGCCTTCGCTGATATCGAGTTCGACCTCGCGTAGTGCTTCGTCGGTGTTGGCCGGGTCCATTTGATACGTGCGCTTGTCGCCGGTGAGCGTGGCGTTCGACCCGACGGCATCACGAAATGGGCCATAGAAAGCTGAGGCGTACTTTGCGGCATAGGCCATAATTTGAACGTCGTGGTGGCCCGCGGCATCGAGGCCTTTGCGGATAGCGCCGACGCGCCCGTCCATCATGTCGGACGGAGCGATAATGTCGCAGCCGGCCTCGGCCTGAACCAGCGCCTGGCGGACCAGCACGGCGACGGTCTCATCGTTGAGGATGATGTCGCCCCGCAGCAGGCCGTCATGTCCGTGGCTGGTGTACGGATCGAGCGCCACATCGCAAAGGATGCCGATGTCCGGCACCTCTTTCTTGATGGCACGGATCGCCTGGCAGACGAGATTCTGATCGTTGAGCGCTTCGGAGCCTGATTCGTCGCGCTTGCCCGGCTCGGTGTAAGGGAAAAGCGCGAGGCAAGGGATGGTGAGCTTGGCGGCCCGCTCCGCTGCACGGACCGCCAGATCGACGGAAAGACGCTCGACATCGGGCATCGAGGCGACCGGCGCCCGGACCGTGTTGCCCTCGACCAAAAACAGCGGCCAAATCAAATCGTTCGTGGTGACGACGTGCTCGCGCACCATCCGCCGCGCCCATTCAGCGCGCCGATTACGGCGCGGACGCACCGCCAGATCGAGGCGTTCGGCTGGCGGTTGCGCCTCGACCGGAGCAGGGCGGCTACGTTCCAGCGGCCGGCCTAATTTGATTGCCATGGGGCGCTCCACGATGGTGGCAAGTCTTTTACCGGTTCCCGGCGTGACCCGCCACTGCCGGGCCGGCGGATTGACTTAAAGCCGTCGCCGATGCCAATGGCCGGCCTGCCATGAGCGACATGAGTGATCAATCCGAGCGCCGCCCGACGCGGCCGAGCGACCTGCTCGAACCCGTGCATGCCGGAGGCGCTGCGAACGCCGCCGGCTCGTGGGCCGAATATCTGGTCCTGTTTCTGCGCATCATGGCGGTTATCTCACTTGGGAAGGGTCTCTATCACTGGGGTCAGGTGTGCGGCATCGGCGCCACCGCCGATGGCGGCTTCGAGGCGCATACGGTCGCATGGCGGACGGCGACCGTGTTCTTCGCCGTTATCGACCTCGTTGCCGCCGTGGGGTTGTGGCTTGCCGCTCCATGGGGAGCCGTCGTGTGGCTGACCTCGGCGGTGTCCATGGCGGTGGTTGAAGTGTTCTTTCCCCAAGTATTTGGCGGCAGCATTTTCATCGTTTTGTTCGAGGCAGCGCTGCTGGTTCTTTATCTTTGGCTCGCGATCTACGCCGCGCGCGAGCGGCCCGCGTGAGAGAGGAGTAGTTCATGGCGCAACTCAGCGCCATCGTCATCACCAAGAACGAAGCGGCGAATATCGGGGCGTGTCTTGACAGCCTCGCGTTTTGCGATGAGCGCATTGTCGTCGATTGCGGAAGCGCAGACGCGACGGTGCAGCTGGCAAAGAAAAGGGCGCCCGCGTCGCGTTTCAGGAATGGCGCGGTTTTGGCCCGCAGAAGAATTATGCGCTTTCGCTTGCTACCGGCACATGGGTGTTGAGCCTTGACGCCGACGAACTTGTCACCCCCGAACTTGCCGCCGCCATCAAAGCCGCTATCGCCGACGGCAGCGCGGATGCTTGGGAAGTTCTGCGTCTTTCGAGTTTCTGCGGCCGGGATATGTACCACTCGGGCTGGTATCCCGATTATGTGTTGCGCTTGTTTAAACGCGGCAAGGCCAGTTTCGACGATGTCATTGTCCACGAGCGCGTGATTTGCGATGGGGTCGTCAAACGACTTCGCCCGCCGCTCCTTCATCATCCCATCGTCAAACTCGAAGACGTGCTCTCGCGGCTCGATCGCTACTCGACGGCGAAGGCCCGGATGATCGTCGCCTCCGGGCGGAAAGTGACATTCATGACCGGGATCGGTCATGGGCTGTTTGCGTTCCTGCGCGCCTATGTGCTGCATTTGGGATTTCTCGACGGCGCCGAGGGTTTTTTGCTCGCGGTCGCCAATGCCGAAAACAGCTATTATCCGTATATGAAAGCGTGGCTGGCGACGCGCAAACGGAAGTGAATCATCGGCTGCTGGCGCTTGCCTTGATTGGCAGCGGGCCGCCGGTGCCGCCGGCTGGTTTGCTCAGCACGCGCTCTACGCGCTCGATCACATCCTGCGCGGATACATCGCGCATGCAGGCGTGATTGTTGGGGCAGCGGCTGAGCTGGCGCAGATAGCACGGCGAGCAGGAAAGCTTTGCCTGCAGCACGGCGCCGGCGCGGCCGTAGGGGCCGATCCAGATCGGATCGGTCGGCCCAAATATGCTCACAACCGGCCGATCGACCGCGACCGCAAGATGCATCGGCCCGGAATCGTTGGTGATGCTGATGGTCGAGCGGCGCATGAGCGCCGCAAGCTCGGTCAGCGTCGTTTCGCCGGCGAGGTTCACCGCGCCCGGGGCAAGCCGTGCGACCTCGTCACACGCGGCACGCTCGCGCCCGGCGCCAATCAGTATCACGGCAAACCCTTGTTGCAGGAAATAGCGCGCCACCTCCGCAAAGCCGTCGCGCCGCCATTGTTTGGTTTCCCAAACGGTGCCGGGCGCGAGCACGGCGAGCTTTTTGCCCTCGGCGCCGTGGTCATCGATCAACGCATCGATGCGTTTGGCCGCCTCTTCGGGAATTGGAAACGAAAAATCGGCGGGTCCGTCGTCGAGACCGAGAAGCCGCCCGACGCTGAGGTAGCGGTCCACGGCATGCACGTCGAGGGACGGTACTGGAATGTGATGGGTGTAGGCGAGCCAGCTGCCCTCGCGCGCGCCTTGCCAGGCGTGCTTGCGCGTCTCTTCGGGGAACTTGCGCGGCGAGGCATCCCACACGCTTGAGCGCGGCCGGTCGAAGCCGATCCGCACCGGCGCCCCGCTCGCCAGGGCAAAAATCGCGGTGCGGAATTGCCCGTGCATGTCGATGACCAGATCGTAGCCGGTGTTGCGCAGCTGTGAGGCAAGACGGGCGTAGTTGATAAACGGCGTCAGCTCGCCAGGGTGTCGACCATTCTTTGCGTTCGAATGCGATGACGTTGCTGATGGCCGGATGGTTGGTGAGCAGTTCGCCGATCGAGGGCGTCACCAGCCAATCCAGTCGCGCCGCCGGATAGCGCCGCCGCAGCTTGTTTAGAACCGGGATGGTGTGAACGACGTCGCCGACGGCGGACAATTTGATCAGCAGAATTTTGCCGAAGTCACGATTGCGCAGATCGGCCGCGGGCGTGTTCAAAACGGCTCCTGTCGCGCGACAGTTCGGTTCGCGCCGCGTTTCTTATGGCGCTTAAGCGCGGCCCGGCAAGATTTTTTCCAGCGCGCGCTTGAACGACGCGGACGCATGATGCCGCAACATGGAGATTTGCCGGTTGCCTTGCGACGTGAGCCAGTTGAATTGAATGACCCGGCGCTCGCCGATGAACGGTTCGTGGCCGTGCCAGGAATTGTTGCTGCGCTTGAAGGCAAGCAACGTGCCGGCAATCGGCGGCACTTCGGCAATGATGTCGTTGAGGTTCTTGGCGGAGCGAAGGAGCCGCAGCCGGCCGCCCGGCTGGTCCCAGCTTTCATTCATGTAGATCAGCACGGTAATGATCTTGCTGGTCGAATTGGTGTGGATTCTGCCGTCGCTTGCGTCGCAGCGGCCGCGGACCGTGGTCACGGTCGGCCGGTCCGCAAGATCGAGGCCGAACTTCTCTTCGAATGCGCCGCGGAATTCGTCGCTTTCCAGTTCGTCGAGCAGGTTCTGGAACGCCGGACCGAAGCTGACCTGATCGACCGGAAAGCTGCCGGAGGACGAAATCTTCGGATAATCGGCGTTGATCGCCGCCAAGCCTTCCGGGCTGATGAACCCGGGCAAAATCAGATGCTGGAACGGCTCCTGCACCAGTGGCGTCGCCCGGAATGCTTCAAGTCTCAGATAGTCGGTGGCTTTTGGCACTGCATCGCCTTGTTCTTGCCCGCTCTCTGAAACTAGCACTCCAGGGCGGCGGGGTAAATTATGGCGCCTGCGGGCGCAAGATCGCCCACCCGACATGAACGGTTCCATTGCCGCGATGAGCCGCGACCTCGAACGGCGCGCCCACTTCGGCGCCGGGTGCTATGGCGGCGAAGTTTTCCGGCAGCACGTGCGGATCGCTGTCGGTCCAAACGATGACGGCGCCGCGGGCGCGCAGATCGTGCAGATCGATCCAGGGCGCGCGGCGCGGCAGCCCGTCGATCAGCACCCGCGGCTGCGGATGCTGCCCGGAATAATGGGCAACGTTACCGCCATCCCACATCGAGGCGATGATGTAGGCGGGCTTTTGCCCGGTGGCCTGCTCGAACCGTTGCGTGACAGCGGCCGACAACAGGTCGCCGGGAAAAAATGCGGCGCGGTAGCGGTGGTCGAAATTCGGCAGCACCAGATAATCGGCGACGAAGGCTGCGGCCGAGAGCACAAACACCACGGCCCACAGTACGCCGATCAGCCTGAGCCGCGTGTGATCGAGCGCGGTACGGGCGTACAGGACAAACCACAGGCCAAGGAACAGCCACAGCGGAAAGCCCCACATCGCTTGCGTGCCGCGGCCAGTGACGAGGCTCAACGCCAGCAGAGTAAGCGCCGGACCAAAGACCAGAAGCGTCACGATGCGGCGGTCGAAGGCGTCGGCACTTCCGCTCGGCACGCTCTTGCCCGAGCGCCAGAACAGCGGTGCTGCGATGATCAGCGAGGGAATGAGAAAGAACGCTTGCGCGGTCACATATTCGGCCGGATTGCGCAGGTGATCGAGCAAGCCGCTCGCCGGCGTCGCGCGCGCTTCGGCGTAGTTGAAGGGCAGGAAATCGTTCTGCACGAGCCAGATCAGATGCGGGGCCATCACCACCAGCGCCACCGCCGCGGCGATCCACGGGCCGGGACTCGCCAAATGACGCCGGGCCTCGCGGTCGAAGACCAGAAACAGCGCGAACGGCGCCGCCAATATCACCATGAAATATTTTGCCCACCAGGCGAGCCCGATCGCGGCTCCGAGCAAGACCCAGTAGCCAACCTTGTCGCGGCGGAGCGCGGCGTAAAAAGCAAACCCTGCGAGCGCCCACAGCGGCAGCTCGACCACGTTATGATTCCACTTGGTGGCGCTGGCGGTGAAGTAGTGCATGCCGTCGGTGATCAGGATCGCAGCGAGCGCGCCGGCCGCGCCGACCAGCGGACGCGCGGTCTTCCACACCGCGACGAACGCGATGATGACGGCGACCTGGGACAGCGCGTAAAGCGAGTCATCGGAGCCGAACACGCGGTACACGGCTTCGGCCACCCACCACGGCAACGGCGGCAGCTTGTCGTAGCCGAGTTGCCATTCGCGGCCGTAGACCATGGCCTCGATCACGTCGAGCGGCAGGTTGAAATAGATCAGCGACGGCAACACCGTCCAGACCAGCCCGTGAATAACGAGGAAGCCAGCGAAAGCCGTTTGCGGGCGGCGTTCCACCGCATCGATCAATCCGGCCATTTTCATTGCGTCATTGGTCCGCAGTCCTGCGTCGCCTTAGATGCACGACAACAAGGCCGACTCAAGTCTGCTCCCTCCCCCCTTGTGGGGGAGGGAGGGGAGGGGGGTCGGGAGGTTGTACGCATGCATTGACGCCTGCGATCCGCCTCCCGACCCCCACCCCTAACCCCTCCCCACAAGGGGGAGGGGAACATGACGCCACGCGCGGGCCTTGCTATTGAGTTTCACGACTCGGGGTGACCGGGTCCAGGGGTTGGCTATGAAGGATATTGTCGACAGGCTCGAGGAGCGCCGCGGCAGCGCGCGGGGCGGCGGCGGCGAGCGGCGCGTTGAGGCGCAGCACAAGCGCGGCAAGCTCACCGCGCGCGAGCGCATCGAGCTCCTGATGGACAAGAACTCCTTCGAGGAGTTCGACATGTTCGTCGAGCACCGCTCCTACGATTTCGGCATGGAGAAATCGAAGATTGCCGGCGACGGCGTGGTCACCGGCTGGGGCACCGTCAACGGCCGCAGCGTCTTTACCTTCGCCAAGGATTTCACCGTGTTCGGCGGCTCGCTGTCCGAAACCCACGCCCAGAAGATCATGAAGATCCAGGACATGGCGATGCGCGCGCGGGCGCCGATCATCGGCCTGTTCGACGCCGGCGGCGCCCGCATCCAGGAAGGTGTGGCCGCGCTCGGCGGCTACGGCGAGGTGTTCAAGCGAAACGTCATCGCCTCGGGCGTCATCCCGCAGATTTCCGTGATCATGGGGCCGTGCGCCGGCGGCGACGTCTACTCGCCGGCGATGACCGATTTCATCTTCATGGTGCGCGATACGAGCTACATGTTCGTCACCGGGCCGGACGTGGTCAAAACGGTGACCAACGAGATCGTTACTGCGGAAGAACTCGGCGGCGCTTCGGTGCACGCCAGCAAATCCTCGATCGCCGACGGCGCCTACGACAACGACGTCGAGTGCCTGCTGCAAATGCGCCGGCTCCTTGATTTCCTGCCGGCGAATTTTTCCGCCGGTGTTCCGGAATGGCCGTCGTTCGACGAGATCGACCGCATCGAGCCGTCGCTTGACTCGCTTGTGCCGGAAAACCCGAACAAACCTTACGACATCAAGGAACTGATCCTCAAAACCGTGGACGAAGGCGACTTCTTTGAATTGTCGGAAACCTATGCCCGCAACATCGTGATCGGTTTCGGCCGGATCGCCGGCCGCACCGTAGGCTTCGTCGCCAACCAGCCGATGGTGCTCGCCGGCGTCCTCGACTCTGACGCCAGCCGCAAGGCCGCGCGTTTTGTGCGTTTTTGCGATGCCTTCAACATTCCGATCGTCACCTTCGTCGACGTGCCCGGATTTCTGCCCGGCACCGCGCAGGAATACGGCGGCCTGATCAAGCACGGCGCCAAGCTTTTGTTTGCGTATTCGCAGGCGACAGTGCCGCTCGTCACCGTGATCACGCGCAAGGCGTTCGGCGGCGCTTACGACGTGATGGCGTCAAAGCATATTGGCGGCGACGTCAATTACGCCTGGCCGACGGCGCAGATCGCGGTGATGGGCGCCAAGGGCGCGGTCGAGATCATCTTCCGCGCCGACATCGGCGACGCCGACAAGATCGCCGCGCGCACCCACGAATACGAGGAGCGCTTCCTCTCCCCGTTCATCGCCGCCGAGCGCGGCTACATCGACGACGTGATCATGCCCCACGCCACGCGGCCGCGCATCGCGCGCGCGCTGGCGATGCTGCGCGGCAAGACGGTGGAGATGCCGGGAAGGAAGCACGACAATTTGCCGGTGTAGGGCCGTGATAATTCTTGGCTTTGATCCAGGGGGAACTAGCGGTGTTGCGATACTGAACGCTGGCGCAAACGGAGTTTTGATCAGCACCGGAGAGGTTTCATCGGTGTCGAATGCGATTAAGTGGTTTCGTGCATCCGCCGCTGACGAAGAGCCAACAATTATTGGAATTGATGCCTTTCTTCACTGGAGTTTGGGCCGTGGCGGAAAGCGCTTCGTCGATGAGTCAATCCTGAAAACTTGTTACCCCGACTGTCAAAAAAGCATACTGCCGCAAAACTCAACGTACGGCGCAATGGCGGTTCAGGGTATGGCTCTCGCGATTGAGGTACGAAAAATCTGGCCCGGTATTCGGCTGAATGAAGTCCACCCGAAAGTTTTATATTTCGCGATGGAATCTGCGCGCTACCCAAGAAAGCCAACTCACGAGAATCTCGTAGTACGAGAAACGTTTTTTAAAAGTCGCGACATTGTTTGGCAGGGCGATCCCAGATCGGAACACGAGTTTGATGCAGCAATCTGCTGCTACGCGAGCTATCAGGGGATTAGGGGGATGTGGAAAAAAGATCTGATGGAAGCAGACGTCGCAGCCGCTGCCGCTGATTATGGACCTACTATCTTCCCGGCCGGCATTGCCAACTACTATTGGCCAGATATTCCGTCGAAGGTTAAATCCGCGGCACCTTGAACTCGCCTTCGCCGTCGTGGCGTCAAGCCGAGCCGCACGTAGCGGTGAAGCGACGAGTGAGACCGATCGGGCATTGTCGTCCACACCTCGTCATGGCCGGACTTGTTCCGGCCATCCACGTCTTTGGCGCGACCAATAAGCAAGACGTGGATGCCCGCAACAAGTGCGGGCATGACGGAAAGCAGGCGTAGTGAGGTAGCCCGGCTGATCAGGGCGCGCCGAGCGCCTTGAGTTCGGCTTTGGCACCTTCATGGCTGAACAAATAATCCGGGCAGCCATCGGTCGCCTGGCGGAAAAGCCGGGTGGCGTCGTCCTTCTTGCCCGCGTGCAGAGCGAGCTCGCCGATAAAGAAACTGGCGTCGCAGACCTGCCTTTTCTTCGTCGCAGCATCGGAATTGTCGGCGGCGGCGGCAAGCGCCGCTTCCGCGGTGATTTCCCCGAGATAAAGCCGAACCGCCGCCGCCGGCCATCGCGTCATGTCGAGCTGTTTGGCCGCTTCGGCAAGCCGGCTTGGCCGATTGCCGCGCTTGTTGGCGATGTCGAGCCACAGCGCCGCGTAGGCGTCCTTCGGCGCCAGCGCGGTTGTGTGGGTGAGATCGGCGAGCGCCCCCGGCAAATCGCCTGTGAGCAGCGCGAGCCGCCCGCGCGAGAAAAGGGCGCCCGCATTGTTTGGATCGCGGGTGATGATCTCGCTGTAATCCGCGATCGCATGGGAATAGTCACCCTTGCTCCTATAGGCGTTGCCGCGATTGTAGTAAGCGATCAGGTATTTCGGATCGAGCGCGATCAACTGGCTATAATCCGCGATGGCGCGGTCGAAGTTCTTCTTGTCGAAAAGGGCATTGCCGCGGTTGGTGTAGGCGGCGACATATTTCGGATCGAGCGCGATCGCCTGATTGTAATCGGCGATGGCGCGGTCGGGGTCGCCCTTGTTGGCGTAGGCAAGGCCGCGATTGTGATAGGCCGCGGCGTATTTCGGATTAAGCGTGATCGCCTGACTGTAACCGGCGATGGCGCGGTCGTAATCCTTTTTGTTGAGCAAGGTGTTGCCGAGGTTGTTATAGGCCAGCGCATATTTCGGATCGAGTGCGATTGACTGATTGAAATCGGCGATGGCGCGGTCATTGTCGGCCTTGTTGAGATAGGCGTTGCCGCGGCCGTTATAGGCGATGGCATATTTCGGATCGAGCGCGATCGCCTGACTATAGTCGTCGATGGCGCGGTCGTAGTCGCCCTTGTTGGCATAGGCGTTGCCGCGACCGTTATAGGCCAGCGCATATTTCGGAGCGATTTTGATCGCCGCGCCGAAATCGGCGATGGCGCGGTCGTAGTCGCCCTTGTTGACATAGGCGTTGCCGCGGCCGTTGTAGACGGCGAAATCCTTCGGATCGAGCGCGAGCGCCTGAGTGTAATCGGCAATGGCGCGGTCGAGTTCGCCCTTGGCATTATACGCGATGGCGCGGTTTGTGTAGGCGAAAGAAAATTTGGGATCGAGCGCGAGCGCCTGATTGTAATCGGCGAAGGCATGTTCGAGATCGCCCTTGCTGAAGTAAGCAAAGCCGCGCGCGTTAAGAGCCGGGACGAATTTCGGTTCGATCTTGAGCGCGGCGCTGTAATCGGCGATGGCGCGATCGTAATCGTGCTTGTCGTTATAGGCGTTGCCGCGATTGTTGTAGCCCAAGACAAAGGTCGGATCGAGCGCGATGGTCCGATTATAATCTTCGATGGCGCGGTCGGGCTCGCCCTTGTCGCCGTAGGCGATGCCGCGATTGTTGCAGATGACAGCGAAATTATGCCCCTGCCAGCGGCCGGATTCGATCTGGCGCGTGCAGGCGGCGATCCGGCTCTCGGGACCACCGCCGCCGCCAGTGCAGAGCCGCGTATCCTCGTCGAAATCGGCGCGGGCCGCGGCATTTGGCAGGACGATAGCCGGCAGGGCGGCGGTCAGCGTGATGATGGTGGCGCCGATATGCGCGGGACGCAGCAGGTCCTTCATGGCATTCCTCCGGAGACCGCCGGAAGGCGGGGGTATGGGCGAATGAAATCAGGCTCGTGGATATTTTTGGTCTCGCAAAACCGTTGCGATGGTTGCTGATTACCAAGTGAGCGCTAAAAATTCCGTGAATTTATGTTCTTGCGAGCGTAGCCCGGACGAGCGAAGCGAAATCGGGGGCAGCGTTGAGGGGTGCTCCTGCATGTCGCTCAGCTTATGCAGGCTACAAGCTAAATCCGCCGCACCTTGACCTTGGCCTTGCGCGCCGCCGCGATCATGGCCTCGTCGGCGGTGACGCGCGGGGAGCCGTTTTCGCGATGCCTTACAAGCTACAACGGGCGCAGCTCGATGCCCTTCATCGCCTTCGCCGCGGCGATGAGCCTCCGATCTGCCGTGATCAAAGCGCAACGCTCTCGCTCGGCGAGTGCCAGATAAAAACAGTCGTAGATCGGATGGCGCAGGCGCGTCGCCAGTTCGAGCGCTCTATCCACAAGTTCTGCAAGAGAAATTATACGCCGATAATGGCCGACGGCGACTTTCAGATCCCGGCGTGCCTCGGCTGCAGGAACGTCACCGCGAAGGACGGCGCGCCAGATCGCACTTCCGATCTCGGCGTGGACGAGGGACGGGGCCAGGACGTCGTCATCCGCCGTTCGAATCGCAGCGGCGCGGTCGGACCCGGTTTCGGGCAGCACCCATTTGACGGCGACGCTGGCATCGACGACGACAGTCATCGCCTTTTAACGGCTGTCGCGATCTTCACGAATGGCGGCGGTGGAGTCGGGCAGATCGTGACCAACTCTGGCGCGAATCTTCGCGCGGATGCGATCGGCCTCGGCCCAAATCTCTTCTTTGCTAGGCTTGGCGGCGGCGATAAGCGCTTCGCGGGCGATCTCGTTCACCGATTTTCCCGCGGCTTTAGCTTTCTTCTTGAGCTGCGCGATGGCGGCGTCGTCGACGTTGCGGACCAGAATGTCGCCCATGACCGCTCCTTGATATCACTATGATATCATTCGAGCGTAATTCGGTCAAATGCTATCGCGAATCCCTCGGGCCGCATAGCCGCAATTCGTTCACGCCTCTCGACCAATTTTCCGCGCGCGGCTAGGTGTCTCCCTTTAGCCGTCAGCCGCCGGGCCCAAAGACAATGCCGCGAACGTTGGGAGATTTCGCCGTGTTCGCGGCGCCGGGCGTTTTCGTCCTGCTGTGGGCATCGGGCTTTGTCTTTACCAAGCTCGGTCTGGGCTATGCCGAGCCATTCACCTTCCTGTCGCTGCGGATCAGCGCGGTGGTGGTGCTTCTCGGCATCGCCATCGTCGTCACGCGGCCGAAATGGCCGAGCGCCGCCGGGATTGCGCACAGCGCCGCGACCGGGCTCATGGTGCACGGGCTCTATCTCGGCGGCGTGTTCGTTGCCATCGAGCACGGGGTGTCGGCGGGCTTGGCCGCGCTCATCGTCAGCTTGCAGCCGGTGCTGACCTCGACGATTGCCAACCGCTGGCTCGGCGAGCGCGTCGCGGCGCGGCAGTGGCTTGGCCTCGCGCTTGGCCTCCTTGGCGTTTATCTGGTCCTGCACGAGAAAACCGCGTCAGGCGGCGCGACGCCGTTTGGCTGGCTGTCGGCGACCGTGGCGCTCATCGGCATCACCGCGGGAACGCTTTATCAGAAGCGCTTCGGCGGCGGCATGGATTGGCGGCCGGCTTTGTGCATCCAGTACGCCGCGGCCGCGATCCTGTTTGCGTTCGGCGCGTTTGCCTTCGAGACGCGCGTCGTGCACTGGACGCCCGAATTTCTGCTCGCGCTCGGCTGGCTGGTGTTCGCCCTGTCGCTCGGCGCGATCTGGCTCTACTACTACATGATCCGCCGCGCTGCAGCGACGCGCGTGACCAGCCTGTTCTACTTGACGCCGCCGACCACGGCGCTGATGGCATGGGCGATGTTCGGCGAGCGGCTCGCGCCGCTGGCGCTCGCCGGCATGGCGGTCTGTGTCGTCGGCGTGTTTCTCGTGAACTGGCGGCCAGCCACTTAGTCTTTGGCGCCCATCATGGACCGCGACAAGGCCACGAGCGCGGCGGCATGTTTTATCACCAACTCGAAGTGCGCGCGGGCGTGGTTGGCGGAGAGTTCGATGAGTTCGGCCGGCGACCGGGCATTGGCGAGAAGGCGTACGTATTTCAGACTAGCGTTCAAGTCGGCGTCAATCAGTTCGCAAGCCTTGGCCCGATAATTCCTGACACAAGAATCTTCGGCGCGGTCGGCGGTTTGCGGGACTGGGCGCTCGCGCTTTTGCGGATCGCTGCGTTTTTCCCGTTCGCGCAATTGTTCGGCAGGCTGCGGCGCCGGAACTGCGGAAGCATCCCGGTTTCTCACTTTCGCTGCGGGAAGGGTATGGATCTTCAGGTCTTCCAGCATCGAGGATCGGTAAAACCTGGCTGACCTTGCGGCAGCGAGCGTCACTTCGTCGAGCTGTTGAGATGTCCGGTCCTCATCCGGCCTCGGCCTGTTGCGGCCGATGGTCGGAAGCACGTGGGTCGTTGCCGCATCCGGCGCTTCATGGATTTGTCCATTGATCATGCCTTGCTTCCGTTGCGGGGCATTTACCCCGGTGAGTTCGCTCGACGTCTCGGTCCGCTCGGACTGCTTGCTCGCGACCAATTGCCGCGATGGCAATTTCTCCACAACAGCGTCGCTCGCCAGCATCGCGGCGAGTTCGGCCAATGAGCGGCGGGCCGGCCGCGCGGTCTCAGCCGGCCGCTCTGGCAACGGTGCGTTCATGATCGTCTGACTCCAAGGTTTGCGATTCCAAGGTTTGCAATTCCAAGATCTGCAATTCCAGGGTTTGCCAAACCCATCGCCACAGTTCGCGGATTTCCGCAGCGGCCTTGCTGTCGGGCGCGAACTCGGTGACGCCGAAACCCGCGCCCAGCGCATCCTGATGGTCGATGCGCTGCACGACATAGGGGAGCGCGAGTGCACCGGCGGAATTCAGCGCCATTGCGGCCTCGCCGATGCGGCCGCCGCGCGGCGGTGTCTGGTTGAGCACGAACGCGAACGGTTTGCCGAGTTTGCGGACGGTGCGGAGCGTCGGCAACGCCGCCTCGATGTCGGCCGGACTCGGTCGCGCCGGAATCAGGCACAGGTCGGCGGCGCCGATGGCGCTGACGGCCAAGTCATTGTCGGTTGCGGGCGTGTCGATGACGGCGAGCGTAAAACCGCCGCGGCGAAGCGCCAGCAACGCCCGCTCGATGTCGGCGCCGCTACCGGCGCGCTCGATACGCGGCTCGGAAAGCGTGCGCCGCCGTCCCCAACTTGAAACCGTCCCCTGCGGGTCGGTGTCGATCAGTGCGACGCGGTGTCCGTTTACCATCGCGGCGACCGCAAGCCCGACGGCGAGCGTGCTCTTGCCGCTGCCACCTTTTTGAGTGGCCAAAACTAACGTGCGCATAATGCTTGCCTTTCGCCCGGCAAACAGCACGCCCAACGCGAAAATGTAGTTGACAGTTACTTAGTACGCGAGGGTTTGCGATTCGAGTCAAGCCGCCTGCAGCGGCACATCATTGACCGGTGAATATCACCAAAACGCCATTTTTCCGGCTCGCGTCCGTCTCAAACATGCGTTTGAATTTCAATCGAGCGTATGAATAAGGTTCGGACCTGAGGGTGCGTAAAGTGTACACACTGGAAACACGCGAGTTGATACGGCGCGGCGGCGAACCGGTGAGGAGCCGGCCATGCCCGAACTGCGGCAGGCCAATGCACCTGTCGCGCGGCGATCTGCCCCACGGCGTTCTGCCGGACTTCCGACGCTATCGGTGCGGCGAGTGCGGGATCGCGGTGACGGACGCCGCCGACGACTAGAGCTTGGGCGAGCAACGCAAATGCTGCTCTGCCTGTAGAGCCCCAAGCGCAATCCCCCCGGCGCTTGGGGCTTCCCCTTTTGTATCGGCCGCTTCGATCGTGTGGCACACGCTCTGTCTGAGGTTTGCCCCGCAACTGTCGCCCGTTCGCAAAAAGACTGTAAGAAACCCCCGCAATTGTTTAGGGAAGAAGCCGTATGCCCTTCGAACCGCGGGAAAGTCGATGACCGCCGCCTTACATCACGGTTCTGTCCGCGACCGCTGGACCGTCGACGAAGCCAGAGAGCTTCACGATTTGCCCTTCAATGATCTTCTGTTCCGGGCGCAAACGGTCCATCGCCAGAATTTCGATCCCAACCGTGTTCAATTGAGCCGTCTGCTGAGTATCAAGACCGGCGGATGCCCGGAGGATTGCGGCTATTGCAGCCAATCCATTCATCATCAAACCGGCCTCAAGGCTTCGAAATTGATGGAAGTCGAGCGGGTTATCGCTGAAGCCAGGGCCGCGCGCGACGCCGGCGCCACCCGCTACTGCATGGGCGCGGCGTGGCGCAGTCCCAAGGACCGCGACATGGAAGCCGTGGTCGCCATGGTCAAAGGCGTCAAGGCGCTGGGTATGGAAACCTGCGTGACGCTCGGCATGCTCAAGCAGCATCAGGCGCAGCAGCTCAAGGAAGCCGGCCTGGATTACTATAACCACAATATCGACAGTTCTGAACGCTACTACAACAAGATCATCTCGACGCGCACCTTCGCCGACCGTCTGGAAACCCTCGCCCATGTCCGTGACAGCGGTATCAAGGTATGTTGCGGCGGCATCGTCGGGATGGGCGAGGAGACGATCGATCGCATCAATATGCTGGTGACGCTCGCCAACCTTCCTGAGCATCCCGAAAGCGTACCCATCAACATGCTGATTCCGATCGAAGGTACGCGGCTCGGAAATGCCGCCCCGATCGAGCCGATCGCGTTTGTGCGTATTATTGCGCTCGCCCGGATCATGATGCCGACCTCGTACGTCCGGTTGTCGGCCGGGCGCACCGCCATGAGCGACGAGTTGCAGGCGTTATGCTTTTTCGCCGGTGCCAATTCGATCTTCGTCGGTGACACCCTGTTGACGGCCGAAAATCCCGGCGACGACAAGGACAGCGCGCTGTTCCGCCGGCTCGGCATTGAGCCCGCAGAGCGTGGCGGCAATCAAATAGACGCGACGTGACGATCCAATACGTCCGGACTGCGCCGAGGGGCGCGTCATGCGACTCGTAATGCTGATGTCGTTGGCTCTCGGCTTGCTTGCTGGGCCGCCGGCAATTGCCGCTTTCGTCAACGAGAACCTGATCACAACGGCGCCGGCAGGATACCACGTCGCTTTCCAAAACAAGGGCGACGAGGGGCTGATCACTGAATGGGTGCCGGCTGGCGAAACGGCCGAGAACTGGACCGAAATGGTCACGGTTCAGGTTTTTTACCATCTTAAAATGTCGCCCGAAGCGTTTATGACAGACCTGGAAACGCAATGGCTGAGAAGCTGCCCAGGCGCAGACCGGGCGCAGCCGATCGTCAATGCGGTCGAGAACGGCTATCCGACGCTGGTGTGGCTGTTGAGCTGCCCGCAAAATCCGTCGAGCGGCAAAGTCGAGATCACCTGGTTCAAGGCGGTGCAGGGCACCGACAGTTTCTATGTCGTACAGAAGGCCTTCCGCTTTGTGCCGTCCAAGGCGCAAATCACGCGTTGGGTGGGCTATCTGAAAGCCGTGCACGTCTGCGACTTGCGGCTGCCCGCGCGCGCTTGTCCGCGGAGCAAGGATTGAGCCGGACCAACCTAAATCACCGCCACCCGCCGCCGCCGTTCACGTAGACAGTGTCCGCGGTCATGAAGCCGCAAGCGTCAGAGCAGACGAACAGCACCAGTTCCCCGATCTCCTCCGGCTCGCCGAAGCGCTGCATCGGTACGTCATCCAAAAAACGCTTGATCAGTTCCGGTGAAGACTGGGCCGCGTCTTGGAACGGCGTCTTGATGGGGCCGGGCGAAATCGAGAGTGCGCGGATACCCTGGGTGGCGAACTCGCGCGCCACGCCCAAAGTCATGCTCACCACCGCGCCCTTCGCCGCTGCGTAGTGGATCGAGGAGCCGGGGCCGCCGCGACGGTGCGCCATGCTCGCCATGTTGACGATCACGCCGGTTTTGTTGGCGAGCATGTGCGGCAGGACTGCCTGCATGGCGTACAAGGTACCGTTGACGTTGAGCGCAAAGGTCTTGTCCATCAGCGCGTCGTCGATCTCGAGAAATTTGGCGCGGCGGATGGCGGCGCCGGCCGAATTGAACAAGAATTGCACGCCGCCGAACGCGGCAATGGCGCGCGCGACCATGTCTTCGACCTCGCCGCGCCTGGTAACATCGACTTTCAATGCCAGCGCCTGACTGCCTTTGCCGTTGACCTCGGCGGCGGTTCGTTGCGCGCCATTCTCGTTAACGTCGGCACAAACCACATTGGCGCGCTCGCGGGCGAATATCAGCGCTGTGGCGCGGCCGATGCCGCTCGCGGCGCCGGTGATGATGATGGTCTTTCCAGCAAAATAATCCGGCGTCTTGGGCATGGGCCGTTGTTGTCCTGTTTGTGACGAAGCCAATTCTGTAACGAAGCCAATTCTGTAACGAAGCTAAGTGTGCCCGTTCGCGGCGCTTGTCACAATTGGGTATCGACCGATGTCATAATTCGCGCCGACCCGGATCAGTCATTCAGTTTATTCACCACGATCTCGCCGCACATTTGAGAACAACAAGAAGTTTTGCATTTGGAAAAAGCCGCGAACAAAAATTGTCATATGAACGTCACAAATGTAGATCGTTTCGCTTAACGCGTTTTTATGAGATTTCGCTTAGCACTTTAATTCGTCATCGACTTCTCTCCGATCGCCCGCCGCTTGATATCTAACACGATATGATTGCGCCACTTCGCAAAGTCAGCGTCCGACCTCTGCCGCTGATGGCCGACATCACGATCGTTGAGCGGATGTGGCGCGCCGCGGTTGCTCCGGGCAAGACGCTGCCGCAATACGAGGATGTCGTGCTCGGCAGTCTCGGGCGCCTCGCCGATCATTTGCTGTTGTTCGAAGGCGATGCGTCGGGCTCGGCTTTCAGAGTGTTGCGAGCGGGGCGGAAGATCAATGAGTGGATCGGTTTCGATGTCCGCGACAAACGGATCGATGATCTGCCGCGCGATTGCGCGATCGCGCTCGGCGCTGCGGCGGCGCAATCGATCGAAGCAAATGCGCCGGTTCCCTACCGCATGCACCGCGTCACCGAGGGTATGGTTGAGACTTATGAGCTGCTGGCATTCCCGATGGCGTGCCGGTGGGGGCAGTCTCTCGTCGGCGTGTACGTGGCGGAAACCGCCACCCGGTACAATCTGGTCGACACCATCTTCCGCTCGACGAATGAGGGCATTCTCGCGCTTGCCACAATCCGCAATACGGTGAGCGGCGCGACTGATTTTCAAATTGTGGCCTTCAACGAGGGCGCTGCGGAAATGCTCGGCGTTGAAGGCACGCACTTGCAGTGGTGCCGGCTTTCCGAACTGCCGCTGGGATCGGCCTCCTTGAGTATTCGCGACCGGCTCATTAGCAGCATCGGGACGGGACGATTCGATCAGTTCGAGTTGGCCTTTGAGCGCGGGAGCAGCGAAGTCCACATCAACGTCAGCGTCGCATCGGTCGGTGATCTGTTGTCCATGACGTTGACGGATATTGGCGATCTCAAACGCCGTGAAGCGTCGTTTCGGCTGCTGTTCGACGGCAATCCGATGCCGATGTGGCTGTACGATCCGAGCGACCTGCGGATCCTGAATGTCAACGATGCCGCACTGGCGCATTACGGCTACACGCGTGCCCGGTTTCAGTCCATGACGCTGCCGGAATTGTGGCCGAGCGACGAACGGGAAATCCATCGCGAAATCGCTAAATCGGTTGGAGAGAAATACCAGTCGGAGCGAAGCTGGCGCCATGTCAAAGCCGATGGCGGCGAGATCGAAGTTCTCACCTATGCCCGCCGGGTCCCGTTTGGTCGCATGCAGGCAATTTTGGTCGCAGTCGTCGACGTCACCGAACGCAAGCAGGCTGAAGCGCGCATAGCCTACATGGCGCATCACGACGCTCTGACCGATTTGCCCAATCGCGTGCTGTTCCATGAGCGGCTGAACGAATTGCTCGCGCGGGTGCGGCGGCACGGCGAAAGTCTCGCGGTTTATTGCCTCGATCTCGATCACTTTAAGGGAGTTAACGACACGCTCGGCCACCCGATGGGAGATGCGGTTCTGCAGGCCGTTGCCCAGCGTTTGAAGAACTGTCTTCGTGACAGCGACATGGTCGCACGTCTGGGCGGTGACGAATTTGCCGTCGTGCAATATCCGCTCGGCAATCCCAACGAAGCCAGCACACTGGCCAGCATGCTGATCGAGACTGTGAGCAGGCCTTACGAGGTGCAGGGACACGAGTTCATCATCGGCGCCAGCATCGGCATCGCGCTGGCACCAGGCGATGGACACGAGGCAGACGGCTTGTTGCGAAATGCCGATATAGCGCTCTACCGTGCCAAGGCGGAGGGTCGCGGGACCGCGCATTTCTTCGAAGCTGAAATGGATCGCCGCATCCAGGCGCGCCGCTTGCTTGAGATCGATCTTCGCAAGGCTTTCGCCAATGGCGAGTTCGAGCTGTTCTATCAGCCGCTGATCAATCTCACCACCGATGCGGTCAGCGGCTTCGAGGCGCTGTTGCGCTGGCGGCATCCTGATCGCGGGATGATCGCTCCGGGCGATTTCATCCCGCTCGCAGAAGAAATCGGACTTATCGTGCCGCTCGGCGAATGGGTGTTGCGACAGGCCTGTGCCGAAGCGATGCGGTGGCCGGGCGAACTCAAGGTTGCGGTCAATCTGTCGCCGGCACAGTTCCGCAGCCGCGGCGTGGTGCGGGCGGTGCTGACGGCGCTCGCTTATTCGCGACTGCCGGCCAGTCGCCTGGAGCTGGAGATCACCGAATCTGTGTTGCTCGGCGAAACGGACGCCAATCTTGCAACTCTGCACCAGCTTCGCGAAATCGGCGTTCGTATTTCGATGGATGATTTCGGCACCGGCTATTCAAGTCTCAGCTATCTGCGATGTTTTCCGTTCGACAAAATTAAAATCGATCGCTCTTTCGTCAGCGAACTTGCCGAGCGGCCGGATTGCGTAGCCATCATCCGCGCCGTCGCCGGACTCGGACTGAGTCTCGGCATTGCTACGACGGCGGAAGGAATTGAAACGACCGAGCAGCTCGAGCGTGTGCGAGCGGAAGGTTGTACCGAAGTACAGGGTTACTTGTTCAGTGCCCCGCGGCCGGCGTCCGAGTTGAGCGGCATCATCGGCGCCGCGCAGTGTAAAGCAGCCGCGCTCGGCTAACATCCTGGTTAGGCGTCGAGCAAGCGCGCCGAACGCAATTGCTGTAAAGCCATCTTCTCGGCGACCGGCGCAACATGGTTCGGCGCGATGCCGCAGGAGCGGGCAGGGCGTATCACGCCATTACGCAGGTGCGGCGGCTTCTCGTTCCACAGATATTCGAAGATATGGCCGCTGAGCTTGTGCGCCAGCCGGATCGTGCTGCCCAGGATCTCAACGTCGAAATGTTGCTCGCTGTTTTTCACTTTCAAATTCGGCGACCGCAACCCGAAGGCGGCATGCAGCACCCGGTCCACGTCTTGTGAATTAAACGGCTTATGCATGAATGCGGAGGCGCCGGAATCAAGCGCCTCGTTTTCGCGGGCTTGATTGTGCTCAGACGACATCATCACGATCCGTAGCGACGGTTGCAGCAGCGAAAGTCGCGTCATGGTGGCTAATCCGCTCAGGCCCGGCATATTCCAGTCGAGGAAGACCACGTCGTATTCCGACATCCGGCAAAGCGTCAGCGCGGTCTCGCCCTCGTCGGCTTCTTCGATGTCACAATTGAATACGCTGCCGCCGACGATCTTCTGCACGATCTGGCGCACGGATGAGGAGTCGTCAACGATCAGTACCTTCGTCGGCGCCGAAACGCGCGCATAAGTCTTGATGATGGCAAGCGCGTCGTCGGCGGTGAACGGTTTGAATAAAAACTCGTAGGCCTGCAGCTTGATTGCCACCTCCACGGCCTCGGTCGCCGGCGGGTTCGACATCAGCGTGACAAAGGTCTTGATGCCTATCTTCTTCGCAGACCAGAACGCTTGGGTGCCTGACAGTTCCGGCATGTGTACATCGATAAAGGCGAGATCGATATTGGCGCCGTTGAGCAAGGTCAGGCAGTCGCGGCCATTATCGGTCGCACTCAGCCAAATCGGCAGCTTTGAGGCCCGCGCCGCGTCCGACAACACTTGCTGGATGATGTGAGAGTCGTCGGCGATGAGCATGCTGATGGTATGCGACATGGCCTGCTTTCGCGCTGCGTCCCGCTAAGAGCATAACCGCAGAAGGCCAAATCGGTTCTTCGGTTCAAAAGCACCGATAATCGCGGGGCAAACGGAATTAATACGAAAATGAATTGAATTTCGTATAATTGTAATTTTGATCGTGCCGTCGTTTTGCGCCTGGCGTGATGCAGGCGCGAGGCGCTAGGAACCGGCGGCGCGACCCGCGCGATTGAGAGGGGACGTTCATGCCAAACTACACCGCACTGGTTACGGTGCTCGCCGTGCTGTTCTACCTTTCCACTAGTGTCGGCGTAGCACGGGCGAGACGGAAATTTGGCGTCCCGGCGCCGGCGATGAGCGGCCAGCCGGATTTCGATCGGGCGTTTCGGGTGCAAATGAATACGCTCGAATGGATGCCGATTTTCCTGCCGCTGCTTTGGCTGTTTGCAATTTATATGAGCGATATCGGCGCGGCGGTGCTCGGACTGATCTGGATCGCGGGGCGAATTCTCTACATGGTGCGTTACACCGCGGCCGCCAGTAAACGCGGCCCGGGTTTTACCGTGCAGGGTGCGGTTTGCGGGGTGCTTCTCGTCGGGGCGCTCGGCGGAATTGTCGGCAAACTTCTGCATGGCGGTTGAGGGAATGGCGGTTGAGGAGAAACATCATGGCCCCGCAGCGACCGATCGATTATCCCGACGCCTCGCCTGAAGTGCGCGCTGTATTCGATGACATCAAGCGCGCCCGCCAGGTCGAAGACGTGAACAATTTCTGGAAATACCTCGCGCACGATCCGGCAACTCTCAAGCGCACTTGGGAGAGCATCAAGGAGGTCATGGCGCCCGGTACGCTCGATGCGCGGACCAAGGAGATGATCTATCTGGCGGTGAGCGTGACCAATGGCTGCGGTTATTGCATTGCGAGCCACGGTGCCGCGGCGCGCAAGGCCGGCATGAGTGAGGCGATGTTCGGTGAACTGATGGCGGTCGTCGGCATGGCGAACGAGACCAACCGCCTGGCCAACGGCTACCGCGTGCCGATCGATCCGGCGTTCGAGAAGTAATCTTCACGTCCCGGCATGTTGGATGATAAAGAAAATGCGGCGCGCTGACTTTCGCTGCGCACCGCATTTTCGTGTCGGAACGCTGATGCTACTCGATTGCGACAACGGCCGCCGCTCGCGCCAACAAAGTCTGTTTCATCGGTTTCTCACCCAATGTTGAATGGGCACGCGCGCCCGGTTAACGAAAAAGGGAACACAAGCCTTGTTCCGGGAAACGGCGATTCCATTTCACCGCCACCGAGTTCCGATTAAACTGCGCAGCATGCGCGCATGTTCAAGCGCGCATGGCCAAGGGAGAGAGACGGATGCAACACAAATTATCGTTGCGGGGCTGCACTTGTTGCAATCAGCGGTGACACTGAGTGGGGCAGGGCTTAGCCGCCGCAGCATGTTGAGCGGCGCGGCGGGTTTGGCGTTGAGCGGGTTTGCCGCGCCGAGGGTTCGCGCCCAAACAACGGCCAAAATTTCGATCGTCGACGTCCATCATCATCTCGCGCCGCCGGCCTACATCGCCGATCTCGCCCGGCGCAAACTCGGCGCGCCACCGACGCTGCAATGGACGCCGGAAAAATCGCTTGCCGATATGGACGCCGCCGGAGTTTCTACGGCAATGCTGTCGATTACCTCGCCGGGCGTATGGTTTGGTGACGCGGCTGCGGCTGCAGCACTTGCGCGCGTCTGCAACGAGTATGGCGCGAAGCTTACCGCCGACAATCCGCGGCGCTTTGGAACGTTCGCGGCGCTGCCGTTGCCTGATGTCGACGCCAGTCTGCGCGAGATCGAATACGCGCTCGATACACTCAAAGCCGACGGCATCGGGCTGTTCACGAGCTATGGCGATAAGTGGCTCGGCGATCCTGCGTTTGCGCCGGTGATGGACGAACTCAACCGCCGCAAGGCTGTGGTTTATACCCATCCGACCGATGCGAAATGCTGTGTCAATCTGATCGCGGAGGTGCCGGAGCCGATCATCGAATACGGCACCGACACATCGCGAACGATCGCTAGTCTTCTCTTCACCGGCACGGCCTCGCGCTGTCCGGATATCAAATTCATTTTCTCGCACGCCGGTGGCACGATGCCGTTTCTGATCGAACGCTATGTCCGGCTGCCGCTGCTTAGCAAGGTGGCGGCGGCCAGGACTCCTGAGGGAGTTATGCCGCTGCTGCAGCGGTTCCACTACGACACCGCGCAGGTTGCCAATCCCGCGGCGATGGCCGCGCTGACCAAAGTCGTGCCGACTTCGCAAATTTTGTTCGGCACCGATTTTCCGTTTCGAACCTCGCTCGATCACGTCAAAGGTCTGAAGCAAATCTTCGGCGCTGAAGATTTGCAGAAAATCGAGAGCGACAACCCCCGCGCACTGTTGCCCCGGCTGCAGAAGATTTGAAACGTTGCATTTAAGTGAAAACCGCCCCGGCTGTTAAACCGGGGCGGCTGGCAACACCAACGTGGTGTTCGTTACTGACCTTGCGTGTTTCCTTGCGCCGGAGGCGGCGTTAAACCGGGCAGGGCCGGGTTCATGGGGTGCACAGCGGGCGGTGGCGCCTGGCGGGCCGCCGGCGAGGTGTCGTTCGATGCGGTCTGGGTCGGGCTGTGGCCGACGCCAAAGCCGATGGCGACGACAACGACGATGGCCAAGGCACCCGCAATCCACCCCCAGCTGGCATCGGTACCACGCGTGGCCGGTTCATAATCCTGGCCGCGCCATAATGGCTCGTTGGGGTCCCGGTAGTCAGACATGGATTCCTCCATCTTTGTTGACCTGCCCAACAACGGACGGTGTACGTGGCCTGTTCCGCGGCGCAGCGCGAATAGCGGCCCTGTCATCCAGGCATGGCGTTACTTCGCCTCAATCGCGATGATTGCGGAACCGGTGGGCGCCACGTGGTTGAACGGAACCGCGGAACCGCTATGGTGCGGCGGCGAAGCGCCGCGCTCGTAGCTCAGCTGGATAGAGCATCAGACTTCGAATCTGAGGGTCGGGAGTTCGAATCTCTCCGAGCGCGCCAATGCTTTCGTCCCGCCCACTGCAAGGCCGCCGTTTTGCATCGCCGGAAAAAGCCATCCAGCCATGTTGGCAGCAAACGCGCCGGGAGCAAGCGGGTTGAACCGTGAGGAGACACCACGAAAGCGTCTTCATTGGATAGACGCGCTGCGCGGTTACGCCATTCTCCTGGTTATGGCCACGCATCTGAATTTCTTCGCCGGCGCTAGTGTGGGCGTCCAGCTGTTCTTTGTCACCAGCGCCATAGCGCTGATGTTCAGCCGCCTTGCGCACCGCGAACGAAATGTCACACCGTTTTTCATCCGGCGCTTCTTTCGCATCGCTCCAATGTTCTGGGCGGCGATCCCGGTGTTTTATTTTCAGCACCTGCTGACTGGTGTCGCCCCGGCAAACGTTGCACAGATTGTTTCGACTGCGACATTCACGCACTGGGTAAAACTGCAGTGGATCGATTCCGCGGTCCCGGGATCGTGGTCGATCGCTTGCGAAGTGATTTTCTATCTGTTCTTCCCGTTTGTTGCGGCGCGGATATTCAACACCAGGCAGGCAATTGGGCTGGTCGCAATCACGATTATTATGGCTGTATGTCTGTGGCCGGTTCTTTTGCGGTATGCGGCGTGGACCGGCGTTTCTGATTCACACAGCCAGCATCTTTTTGCATACGACGCCTTTTCCTCTCAGGCGCCATGCTTTGCGCTCGGTATTCTGGTTTTTACGGCTCTTAAAGAAGAGCGATTGAATGCCCTTACAGTCGGAGTTTCAGGAATAGCGATCCTCATCATCCTGTGTCTTTTGCCAGACTACGTCGCCCGCCTGTTCCTGGTCTGGGCAATGGCCTTCGCTGCAATTGCTTACGCGCTCGGCCGCGGTCAATTTCAATTCCTGGTCAATCGTCCAATTTGCGCTGTGGGAGTGATCAGCTACAGCGCCTATTTTTGGCATTTCTTTGTACTCGCGATCTCAGGATGGCTGTTCCCGACCTTAAATCGCATCGAGAATGCCGCGCTCGTCGTTCCCGTTACGCTCGCGCTTTCGACGTTGACCTATCTGAGCGTCGAACGTCCCATGATGCGATTAGGCGCTCGTCTGGCACGGAAGACGGCCGGACCTTCAACCCCCGTAGCGTGGCCGGCGAGGGTCATGGATAAGTTCGGGTCTTGCAGCGGGGCGCCACGATCCACTTTCTGGTCTGCCGAAGCCGCGTTTGAACTACCGATCCGAAAGGAAGCGGCGATGAAACTCGGCGACCCCGGCAGGATTCGAACCTGCGACCTTCAGCTTAGAAGGCTGTTGCTCTATCCCCTGAGCTACGGGGCCACGCAGCGGTAAGCTTATACAGAGTTGGAATGGAAAACGCCTGGTAAATCGCCGCGCGCCGCCGGTTCGGCCACGACCTCGACACGATCGTTGCCTTGAATCCGCGGGCGGGTGAAATTGCGCACCCTTGAGGGAGACTCCCCGATGCTTTCGATGGTTCGCGCCGGCGTTGCTGCCGCGATGCTGCTCGTCACGCCGTTGATCCTCGCGCCGCTTGCCGCAAACGCCGCTGACAAGCCGTTTCAGAACAAAGATCTTGCCGACAGCGCCATTACCCTCGAAGCGCAGATCAAGTCGGACGCCGGCACGCAGACAAAGCCGGTAGCGCAAGTCCGGCGCGATGCGGACGCCGCCTTTTCCCGCAACGACTTCCGCGCCGGCATGGCGCTGCTCGGACAGATCGTGGCCGCAGCGCCGAACGACAGCACCACATGGCTGCGGCTCGCGCGCGCGATCATGCAAATCAAGCCGGCTGACGACAAGGAGCGCAAGCTCCTGCTCGAGCGCGCCTCGACCGCGGCTTACATCGCTTATCAGCGCACCGCGAACCGCGCCGAGGAGGCAGACAGCCTCGCATTTCTCGGCAATGTGCTGGTCCGCCGCGAAGAGTGGCGCCCGGCGCTCGATTCGTTGCGGCTTTCGCTTGAACTGCGCGAGGTCGCCGACGTCCGCGGCCAATATGAGAGGGTGCGCGAACAATACGGCTTCCGCGTACTCGATTACAGCGTCGATGCCGACACGGCTTCGCCGCGGGCCTGCTTCCAGTTCTCGGAGGACCTGCCGCTCCGTACCGACTTCTCGCCGTTCGTCGCAGTTGCCGGCACCGACAAGCCGGCGATATCGGCCGCCGAGAAGCAGCTTTGCGTCGAGGGCTTGCGGCACGGCGAAACTTACGCCGTTACGTTGCGGGCCGGACTGCCGTCGGTGGTGCACGAGTCGCTGTCGAAATCGGCGGATTTTGCGGTTTATGTGCGCGACCGGGCGCCCTCGGTGCACTTTGCAACGACGGCTTACGTGCTCCCGCGCACCGGTCAGCGCGGTATTCCAGTTATCAGCACCAACACGCGCGCGATCGCGGTCGAGATTTACCGCATCGGCGACCGCAATCTCACCGATACCATCGGCACCTACAATTATTCACGCGGCGACTTCCAGCGCAGTCTCGGCCGTTACGAGGTGGAGCAGCTCCGGCAGTCTCGCGGTATCGCCGTGTGGAAGGGCGAGCTGGCCGTCGAATCGCCGCCGCTCAACGCCGATGTCACCACTGCATTCCCGGTCGACCAGGCCGTCGGCGAGCTTAAAGCCGGCGTCTACATCATGGTCGCGCAGCCGCGGGAAACCAAGAACATCGACAACAATTTCGATTTGCTGGCGACGCAATGGTTCATCGTTTCCGATCTCGGCCTTACCGCATTCTCCGGCAATGACGGCATCCATGTCTTCGTCAATTCGTTGGCGACGACGGAGGCCAAGAACGACGTAGAGGTCCGGCTCGTTTCCCGGGCCAACGAGGTGCTTGCGACACGCCGCAGCGATTCGAGCGGTCATGTGTTGTTCGAAGCGGGGTTGGCAAGCGGCGAGGGTGGCTCGTCACCCGCCATGCTAAACGTCGGCGACGGAAAGGGCGACTACGCCTTCCTGAACCTCAAGACGCCGGCTTTCGATCTCACCGACCGGGGTGTCGGCGGCCGTCCCGCGCCGACCGGACTTGATGCGTTCGTCTACTCCGAGCGCGGCGTCTACCGGTCCGGCGAGACCGCTTATCTCACCGCTGTGTTGCGTGATGCACGCAGCAGCGCCGCGCTCGATGTGCCGCTGACCTTCGTTGTTGAACGGCCCGATGGTGTGGAATTCCGCCGCGTCGTCGTCGCGGACCAGGGACTGGGCGGTCATAGCCTCACCCTGGCGCTGCCCGCCTCGGCACCGACCGGGACGTGGCACGTGCATACGTTCACCGATCCGAAACGGCCGCCGGTCGGGGAAACGAATTTTCTGGTTGAGGATTATGTCCCGGACCGGATCGAATTCGATCTGGCGTCGCCGACCGGCCGCATCTCGCCGAAGACGCCTGCCAAAATCGATGTCGCCGGCCGTTTCCTGTATGGCGCACCAGCTGCCAACCTCGATCTCGACGGCGACGTGACAGTCGCAATGGCGCAAGAGCGGGCCGGCTTTGCCGGTTATCAGTTCGGCCTCGATGATGAAGAGGTGGAAGCTGCCCAGCAGCCGCTCGAAGACCTGCCGACGACCGATGCGCAAGGCAAGGCGAGCTTTACGGTGAAGCTCGACAAGCTGCCGTCGAGTACGCACCCGCTCGAAGCGAAGATCACGGTGCGCATGGCCGAGTCTGGCGGCCGCGCGGTCGAGCGCAAGATCAGCCTGCCGGTGACGGCCGCCGGGAACATGATCGGCGTCAAGCCGCTTTTCTCCGGCCGCTCTCTTGGCGACGGTGCGAGCGCCGCGTTCGACGTGATCACCGTCGCGCCCAACGGCCTGGCGGTCACGCAGCGTGGTTTGAAATATGAACTGCTGCGTATCGACACCCATTATCAGTTCTACAAGCGCGACGGCCGCTGGAACTACGAGCCGGTCAAGACCACCAAGCGCATAGCCGACGGCAAGATCGACACCACGCTCGACCAGCCGGGCCATATTTCGCTGCCGGTCACATTCGGCCGCTACCGGCTCGAAGTATCGAGCGGCGACACCAACGGTCCGGTGACGTCGGTCAGTTTCGATGCGGGTTTCTATGTCGAGTTCGAGTGCCGACACGCCGGATCTTCTCGAAGTGGCGCTCGACAAACCGGAATACGCCGCTGGCGATACCTTGACGGTTGCGGTGACGGCGCGCAGCGCCGGGCGTCTGACACTGAATGTCGTCGGCGATCGGTTGTTAGCGACCAAGACCGTCGACGTTCAGCCCGGCGACGCGCAGGTGAAACTGCCGGTGGGCCGGGACTGGGGCTCTGGCGCTTACGTCGTCGCAACTTTGCGACGGCCGCTCGATGCGCAAGAGCAGCGCATGCCTGGCCGCGCCATCGGCGTTCAGTGGTTTTCGATCGATCGCGCAGCCAAGACGCTGGCCATCGATGTGAAGGCGCCGCCTCTGATGCGGCCGAACGCGACCTTGCGGGTGCCCGTGGCTATTTCCGGCCTTGCGGCGGGCGAACAGGCGCGGGTCGTGATTGCCGCTGTCGATGTCGGCATTCTCAATCTCACCAATTACAAGCCGCCGTCGCCGGAGGATTACTATCTGGGGCAGCGCGCGCTTTCGGCGGAGATCCGCGATCTCTACGGCCAATTGATCGATGGCATGCAGGGCGTGCGCGGTCAGATTCGCTCCGGCGGCGACGCCGGTGCGCCGCTGCAAGGCACGCCGCCGACCGGACCACCGGTTGCGTTTTATTCCGGCCTCGTGACCGTCGGCGCTGACGGCAACGCCCAGGTTGCGTTCGAAATCGGTGATTTTTCCGGCACCATCCGCGTCATGGCGGTAGCCTGGAACAAGGATAAGGTCGGCCATGCCACGGCCGACGTTGTCGTGCGCGATCCAGTGGTGCTGACGGTGACGTTGCCGCGCTTTCTCCTTCCCGGCGATCGTTCCAGCGTCCATCTCGATCTCGATAACGTTGAAGGTGCGCCCGGCGATTACACCATCGCGGTGACGGGTGCTGACGCACTTGCGGCAAGCGCAACGCAGAAGCTCACCTTGCGCGCCAAGGAGCGCGGCACCGCCACGGTACCGCTCACCGCAACGGCCGCCGGCAGCGGCAGTGTCCAGGTGAAGGTGAGCGGACCTTCGGATTTCGCGCTGGAACGAAGTTTCGCTTTGGCGGTGCGATCGCCGGCGCAGATTTTGGCGCGACGGACCATCAAGCCGATCGCCAAGGGCGAAAATCTGACGGTGTCGAATGCGCTGTTTGCCGATCTCGTCCCCGGTACTGGCGCGGTGTCGATTTCTGTTGGCGCTTCGACCGCGCTCGATGCGGCAAGCCTCCTGGCGGCACTCGATCGGTATCCGTACCGCTGTTCCGAGCAGATCACGAGCCGGGCGATGCCGCTGCTTTACGTCAGCGAGCTAGCCAAAGGCACGCTCACGGCAGTCGATCCAACCACGGATCGGCGCATTAGCGATGCGATCGAGATGCTGCTGACCCGGCAGGATAGCACGGGTTCGTTTGGTCTCTGGGGTGTCGGCGGCGGTGACGTCTGGCTCAACGCCTATGTCATGGACTTCCTGACCAGGGCTCGCGAGCGCAAGGTCGCGGTCCCGGACGGCGCGTTCAAGCTCGGGCTCGATCGCCTGCGTAACGACGTCGCCAACACGACCGATTCAGGCAAAAACGGCGGGACTGATCTTGCCTACGCACTGTACGTGCTGGCGCGCAACGGGTTGGCGCCGATTGGCGATCTGCGCTATCTGGCCGATGCCAAGCTTGATGCGCTGTCGACGCCCATCGCCAAGGCGCAAATCGCCGCCGCGCTCGCCATGACCGGCGACCGGGCACGCGCCGAACGCGCCTACACGGCGGCGTTGGCTGCGATCGCGCCTTCGGCCCCACCCGATCTCGTCAGCCGCGAGGACTACGGCTCGACGTTACGGGACGCCGCGGCCCTCGTCGCGCTTGCGAGCGAAGGCGGCGCTCCACGCGCCACTGTCCAGGCGGCCGTGCAGCGCGTCGAGGCGGCGCGGGTTAACCTGCGTCCGACTTCGACGCAGGAGGATGCGTGGCTGCTGCTGGCGGCAAATGCCATGGCGAAGGATGGCGGTAAGATATCGCTCGATGTCGGCGGTGAGCCGGTGTCGCGCCCGCTGTTTCGTACCCTTCGCGCCGGCGACTTGAAGGAGCCACTGCGTGTCACCAATAACGGCGAAGATGAAGTCCAGGCGGTGGTGACGGTGAGCGGCGCGCCGCTGACGCCGGAGGCCGCGATCGCGAAAGGTTTCAAAATCGAGCGCCTGACTTACACGCTCGATGGCCAGCCGGTCGACGCCAAACAGGTCAAGCAGAACACCCGTCTTGCGGTCGTACTGAAGATTACGGAAGCGCAACCGCAATTCGGCCGGTTGATCGTCGCCGATTATCTGCCGGCAGGATTTGAGATCGATAACCCGCATCTCGTTTCATCAGGCGATACCGGCACATTGTCGTGGATTACAGATGGGCTTGAGCCGGCAAATTCCGAGTTCCGCGACGATCGCTTTACGGCCGCCTTTGAGCGCAAGAAGGATGACTCGCCGGTGTTCACCATCGCCTACGTCGTGCGCGCGGTCGCGCCGGGGAAATACGTGAGGCCGCAAGCAAGTGTTGAGGACATGTATCGTCCCGACCGCTTCGGCCGCACCGGAACTGAAAACGTCGAAGTCACGGCGATTAAATGACGCCTGGCAAAATGCGGCTTGCCATAGTCGCCGCAGCGCTGGTCTGCGTCTCGGCTCTTGCCGGCGTTGGCTGGTGGGTCGCGTCGCTTGGTCCGGCGCCGCTTGGCAAAGATCTTTTTTTCTCGACGCGGGTCGTCGATCGCGAAGGTCGCTTGCTGCGCGCTTATTCGACCGGCGAAGGCCGCTGGCGCTTGCCGGCGACGGTCGCCGACGTCGATCCACGCTTTTTCGACATGCTGTTTGCGTTCGAGGACAAGAGGTTTCGCGCTCACCACGGTGTTGATCCGCTGGCAGTCATACGCGCGGCGTTGCAGTTCGCAACGAGTGGACGGATCCGCTCTGGCGCCTCAACACTGACCATGCAGGTGGCGCGGCTGCTTGAGCCGCGCAGCGGCCGAAGCCTTGTTGCCAAGTTGCGTCAAATGGTTCGTGCGATCGAAATCGAGCGCGCGCTGACGAAGGACGAGGTGCTGTCGCTCTATCTGGAGCTGGCGCCTTATGGCGGTAACATCGAGGGAATTCGCGCCGCCTCTCTGGTCTATTTCGGCAAGGAGCCTCGCCGGCTCTCGCTCGGCGAAGCGGCGCTTTTGGTGGCTTTGCCGCAATCGCCGGAAGCAAGGAGGCCTGACCGATCGGCCGAGGCGGCGCGCAAAGCGCGCAATCGCGTTCTTGATCAGTTTGCCGCGCTCGGCACCGTGCCGGCCGATGAGATCGGGTTGGCGAAGGCCGAACCGGTTCCGGCCGGTCGCGGTCCAATGCCGATGCTTGCGCCGCACGCGGCGGATCGGGCGATCGCCGATGTTCCGGCAGGCAGCGAGGTGCGACTGACGATCGATGCCGACCTGCAGCGAAACCTTGAACAGCTTGCGCGCGAGCGCGTCCGCACGCTCGCACAAACTCTCGGACCCGAGGTCTCGCTCGGCTTGCTCGTCATCGACAATGCGACCGGCGAGGTGCGCGCGCGTGTCGGCTCGCCTGATTATTTCGATGAGCGCCGCGCCGGGCAGGTGGATGTGACGCAGGCGCTCCGCTCACCTGGCTCCACTTTGAAACCGTTCATTTATGGACTTGGATTTGAGGACGGTTTTATTCATCCCGAAACGTTGATCGAGGATCGACCGGCGCGGTATGGCGGCTATGCGCCAAAAAACTTCGATCTCACCTTCCAGGGTACGGTGACGGTTCGCAGGGCGCTGCAGCTTTCCCTCAATCTTCCGGCCCTCGCGGTGCTCGATCAAGTCGGTCCAAGCCGCCTGACAGCAAGGCTTTCGCAAGCCGGCGCGGCGCTGGTGTTGCCCGACGGCGAGCCGCCGGGCCTTGCCATCGGTCTTGGCGGTGTCGGCGTCAGGCTCGCCGATCTGGCGATGCTCTATACGGGGATCGCGCGCCAGGGGACCGTCGTGCCGTTGCGGGAACGTTTGGCTTCCACGTCTGTTGCCGCGGAGCGCCGCGAAGGGACTCGTCTAATGGGACCGGTCGCCGCGTGGTACGTGAGCGACATCCTTCTTGGCACGCCGCCTCCTGAAAACGGCGTACCCGGACGCATCGCTTTTAAAACCGGCACCAGTTACGGCTACCGCGATGCTTGGTCGATCGGCTTTGACGGCAAACACACGATCGGCATCTGGGTCGGCCGTCCGGATGGTGCGCCGGTGCCGCGTCTGGTGGGCCGCAACGCAGCCGCCCCCATCCTGTTCGACGCTTTCGCGCGATTGGAGATTCCGCCGGCGCCGTTGCCGCGCGCGCCGAATGGGGTTGTCGTCACAGCGAGTGCAAAGCTTCCGCCTCCGCTTCGGCATTTTTCGCCGGGCGACCATGGCGGCCAGGCCGGGCTTAATCAGGTGCATATTTTGTTTCCCCCGGATGGGGCCCGCCTTGAGCTCGATGCTTCTCACGACAAGCCAAACCCGGTTCCCCTCAAAGTCACCGGCGCGATTGCGCCGCTGACCGTTCTGGTCAACGGCGTTCCGGCGCAGGCTCAACCGCGGGGAACACTGTTCTTCCAGCCGGCCGGCCCCGGATTTGCGCGCGTAACGGTGATTGACGGCTCTGGCGCGGCGGACAGCGTGCTGGTGCGGATGGAAGACAGTGCCGCCGCGACGGTGACGCGCGCGGGCTGTGTAATTACGCCGTGCGGCGGTCCTTGATGGGTCCTTTCCCGCTGTGGGCGTTTTCATTATGTTGCCCCGGTTTTCACCGCCGGGAGCAGCATGGGCGCAAGTAACGGTACGGCGTCGCTGGCTGCTGGGCCGGTGCCCGGTCTTGTCGGGGTTTTTGATTTCGCCGCGAGCTCGCATCGTCGGGCGATTTCGGTGCTGGTGCTGCTTTCGCTGCTCGCGTTTCTGCCCGGCTTTTTTGCCATACCCCCGGTCGATCGCGACGAGGCGGAATATGCGCAAGTCACCAAGCAGATGATGGAAACCCGGGATTACGTCGACGTGCGCCTTCGCGACGATGTGTACTACCAAAAGCCGGTTGGCATTTATTGGCTGCAGGCGGCAGCGGTACGTTCCGCCGAAGCGCTAGGTATCGCCAACGCGCGGGCCACCATCTGGGTCTATCGCCTGCCTTCGCTGATCGGCGCCATCGGCGCTGTCCTGGCGACCTATTGGTGCGCGCTGGCCTTTGTCAGCCGGCGAGGGGCGACCCTCGCCGCGTTGCTGATGGCAGGCTCGGTTCTCCTTGGCGTCGAAGCGCGTCTCGCCACGATCGACAGTATGTTGCTGCTCGCAACCGTGGCCGCAATGGGCGTGCTGGCGCGCACCTATCTTTGGTCGCACGGCGGCGAGATCGAGAGGCCGGGCTGGGGCTTGCTGGCGGTTTTATGGACGGCACTTGCGGTTGGCGTTTTACTGAAAGGTGTTGTGATTCTGATGGTCGTGACACTTGCCGCGGCGATGCTCTGCGTGATCGATCGCTCGGTGCGCTGGCTGTTTGCGCTTCGGCCGCTGCCCGGCATCGCCTGGCTTATCCTGCTTGCGTCGCCCTGGTTCATAGCGATGTACGTGCGCTCGGGCGACGCTTTCTTCGCGCGTTTCATAGGTCTCGAAACTTTGGGCAAGGTTGGTGGCGCGCAACAGGGTCACGGCGCGCCCCCCGGGCTTTACCTTCTGATGTTCTTTGTGACCTTCTTTCCTGCCGCTACGCTGTTTGGGCTAGCGACGCCGGCGGTGTGGGCCGCACGGCGCGAACCCGCCACGCGCTTCCTGCTGGCGTGGCTTTTGCCATCGTGGCTTCTGTTCGAATTGATCGTGACCAAGTTGCCCCATTACGTGCTGCCGCTCTACCCCGCTGTTGCCGTCCTGATAGCGGGAGCGGTGGAAACGAACACGTTGGTGCGCTGGCGGTGGCTCTTGCCAGGCGTCATCTGGTGGTTTCTGTTCCCGATCCTTGTCAGCATCGCCGTCGTGACCTGCGCGAAAATCGCTATTGGCGATCTCTTGTTTGCCGCATGGCCGTTCCTCGCTGCTGCTATCGTGTGCGGGTGGTTCGCCTGGCGACGGTATGAGGCGGATGGCGCCTTGCCGTCGCTGATGCGCGGCACGGCGACAAGTGTTTTGCTGGCAATCGGAGTTTACGCGATCGTCGTACCGGCACTGGTCCCAGCGTTCCCAAGTGCGACCCTCGCCAGCATGGTGCGCCAATCTGGCTGCACCGCGCCGGGGGTTGCGAGCGTCGGCTACGAAGAGCCGAGCCTCACTTTTCTCCTCGGCACGGCGACCCGTTTCACCGATGGTGCCGGAGCTGCCGATTTCCTGCGGCGGGGCAATTGTCGCTTTGCCTTCATCGATTTGAAGGAGGAGCCCGCTTTTACGCAACGCGCGCAAACGATCGGCCTGCGCTACGACCGCAAGTCACGCGTGAATGCATTCGATTTCAGCAACGGGCAGCCAGTCGTCGTCGATGTCTTCCAATCGGACGACGGCCCGCGATGACGCAAGTGCACGCTGTTGGGCGCAATGTGCTGGCGCGACCGCAACACATCCTGACTAACGTCGCGAATAACCTCGCGCGCTGGATTCTTGTTGTTTGCCGGGCACCGCGAGCGCGGCCGCCTCGATTCCGCGCGGGCGCGCTGGCCGGGCTTACGCTGGCCATCGCTGTCGTCGTCGCGTCAATGTTTCTTCTGGATACGGCAGCGAGCGATTGGGCGCTGCAATTGCCGAAATGGGTTACCGGCCCCGCCGATGAGATCACTAATTTCGGCCTGTCAGGTCGCTTTCTCTATCCGCTGGGTGTCATCATTTTGGTACTCGCGGCGCTCATTGGGCCGTGGCTGTCGCCGCTGACGCGTGGTGTCCTCGGCGCGCTGGCGGCCCGCGCCGGCTTTCTTTTCATCGCGATTGCGCTGCCGAGCCTGTTCGACACCATCGTCAAGCGCCTGATCGGGCGGGCTCGCCCCTATATCGAACCGCACGGCAATCCGTTCTTCTACAAGCCATTCAGCTGGTCGCCCGAATACGCCAGCATGCCTTCCGGGCACGCTACGACGGCAGTAGCTGCGGCGATTGCCATCGGGGCGCTCTGGCCACGTGCGCGCATTGTTGATGTGGGCTTACGCGCTCATTATCATGTTCACCCGCGTCGTCATCAACGTCCACCATCCGAGCGATGTTATTGCCGGCGGATTGGTCGGCGCGATTGGCGCTCTGATGGTGCGCCGCTGGTTTGCGGCGCGAGGCCTGGTGTTCTTCGCCGACGACTTGCGGCCCTTCCCGGGACCTTCGTGGCGTCGTCTTCGATTGGCCGTCCGACAGATCGTCGGTAGGGCGACCGCGCCTACCCAGCAACAAATCTAGGCGCGCGCGGCGGCAGCCAGCGCGGCGAAGCCGCGTTCGAGATCGGCGAGCAAGTCCTCGACCGCTTCCAGTCCGATGTGGAAACGCACGGTCGGGCCGCCCGGCGCCCAGCGCGTCGCCGTGCGAACGCTCGTGCAGTCGAATGGAATCGCAAGACTCTCAAAACCGCCCCAGGATGGGCCGATGCCAAACAGCTCAAGCGTATCCAGAAATGCATAAACGGCCTTCTGCGGCACCGGTTTGAGCACCACGCTGAACAAACCGCACGCGCCGGTGAAATCCCGCTTCCACAAGGCGTGACCGGGATGGCTCGCCATGGCCGGATGCAACAGCCTCAACACCTCCGGCCGTTGCTCGAGCCACCGCGCGACCTCAAGCCCCGAGCGGTAGTGTCGTTCGAGCCGCACTGCCAATGTGCGCAGTCCGCGAAGGCCGAGATAAACGTCGTCGGGGCCGACGCACAAGCCGCTCAGCCGCACGTTGTTCTTGAGGTCGCCGACGGTCCGGGCGTTGGCCGAAACCGTTCCGATCATCACGTCGGCGTGGCCGCCGATATATTTGGTGCCGGCCTGGATCGAGAGATCAACGCCGAAATCAAGCGCCCGGTAATAGAGCGGGCTGGCCCAGGTATTGTCCATCAGCACAATCGCGCCCTTGGCATGGGCGGCGTCGGCGATGGCGGTAACATCCTGCATCTCGAAACTCAGCGAGCCCGGCGATTCGAGAAACACGGCACGGGTGTTCTCGCGCATGAGCGCTGCAATCGAGGCCCCGGCGAGGGGATCGAAATACGTCGTGGTCACGCCATAGCGGGTCAAGATTTGGTCACAAAAACTGCGCGTCGGCCCGTACACGCTATCAGTGACGAGGATATGGTCGCCGGCGTGAACTACCGACAGCAATGCCGCCGAAATAGCCGCAAGACCCGATGGCAGCAGCGTTACGCCCGCGCACTGCGGTCCTTCGAGCTCCTGCAGCGCGACTTCGAGCGCCTCGGTCGTTGGCGTGCCGCGGCGGCCATATTGATAGCGCGCGCGATGGGCGAGGAAATCCTCAGCGCTCGGATAGAGCACAGTCGACGCATGATAGACCGGCGGATTAACGAAGCCATAATACGATGCCGGGTCCCGCCCGGCGTAAATCACGCGGGTATCCTGGTGCCGGACCGGGGCAGGGCCGGCCTTCTTTCCCTCTTTCATCGGCTTCGTCTCTCGTGTATCTCGCGGTAGCTTGATACGTCCGTGTACCATCAATTGTGCCATTTCTTCGGCATCATCCGTCCTCGTCAACCCTTGACCTTATGGGGCTATCGTCCTCAGATGCCCGCGGGCAGGGGAGCTTGTGAAGGGCGGCGCAAGACGTTCTTCGCGCCGCCGCCATCCTGAAAGGCCTGATCATGAAACGCCTCGCTACGGCAATTGCTTTGGCAACGCTGCTGGCATTCGGGACTCAAGCGGTGTCCGCGCAGACGCTTGCGGCGGTGAAAGAGCGCGGTGAACTGATCTGCGGCGCCAATGGCACGCTGGCGGGCTTCGGATTGCCCGATCCGCAGGGCAATTGGACCGGGTTCGACGTCGATTTCTGCCGGGCCATCGCCGCCGCGATTTTCAACGATCCGACCAAGGTCAAGTTCGTGCCGTTGACGTCGAAGGATCGTTTTACGGCGTTGCAATCTGGCGAGATCGACGTGCTTTCGCGCAACACCACCTGGACTCTGTCGCGCGACACTTCGCTCGGTTTGGAATTTCCCGCCGTTACTTTCTACGATGGCCAAGGCTTCATGGTGCACAAGGCGCTCAAGGTCAGCTCGGCATTGGAGCTGAACGATGCGGCGATCTGCGTGCAGCAGGGCACCACCACCGAGCTGAATCTCGCCGACTATTTCCGCGCCAACCACATGGGCCTCAAGACGGTTGCGTTTGTGACAGCGGAAGAGGCTCTCAAGGCTTATGAATCCGGCCGTTGCGATTCCTATACGACCGATTTGTCGGGCCTCTACGGCGAACGGTTACGGCTTGCGGAGCCCGGCCTGCACATCGTGTTGCCCGAGATTATTTCCAAGGAGCCGCTTAGTCCTGCGGTGCGCCAGGGAGACAATCAATGGAGCGACATCGTGCGCTGGACGCACTTTATCATGCTCGATGCTGAAGAGCTGGGCGTGACAAAGACCAATGTGGACGAAAAATTAAAATCCGACGATCCGGAAACCCGGCGACTGTTAGGTGTCGAGGGACAATACGGCGAGGGGCTCGGCCTCACCAACGATTGGGCCTATCGCATCGTCAAGCACGTCGGCAATTACGGTGAGACTTTCGAGCGAAACGTCGGCCAGGGCTCGCCTCTGAAAATCGTGCGCGGTCTCAACGCGCTGTGGACCAAGGGCGGCCTCCAGTACGGGCTGCCCGTCCGCTGATCTGTTGCAAGTCGCCAGTCCGCGTCGTGCCGCCCGATGGCAGAGAACGCCCAAGGTTCACTGCAGCTAGCCCTCTCGCGTAACGACCGACCGCGCTCGCGGCGCCGCTTAGGCTCGATTGCGGTTCAGGTCGCGATTGCTTTGGCGATCGCCGCGCTCGTCGCCGCCGTGGCCTACAACGTGACGCAGAATCTGGCCCGCGCTCACATCGCCTCCGGCTTCGGCTTTTGGAATAACACGGCCGGGTTCGACATCAGCCAGTCATTGATCGACTACTCGCCGAGCACGTCGAGTTTCGGTCGCGCCTTCTGGGTCGGTCTCCTCAATACGCTGCTGGTGGCGGCGATTGGGATTGTGCTGGCGACGGCACTCGGCTTCACCATCGGTATCGCACGACTTTCGCGCAATTGGCTCGTGGCGCGGCTTGCAGGCGGATATGTCGAACTGGTTCGCAACGTGCCGCTGCTGCTGCAGTTGTTGTTTTGGTACAACGCCGTGCTCAAATCGCTGCCGCAATTGCGCGGCAGCGTGGCGCTGCCGGGAGGCGCCATTCTTAACAACCGCGGCCTGTTCCTGCCGCGACTGATCTTCGAGCCACATTTCATCGCGGTCGTTGTCGCGTTCCTCGTTGGCATAGCCGCGACGATCGCGTTGCACGGTTGGTCCCGTCGGCGCTTGGCACGCACTGGGGCGGAAACACAAGTACTCTGGCCTACGCTCGGCCTCGTCGTTGGGCTTCCGCTCATCGTCTTTGTGCTGGCGCGGTTTCCGCTGACCTTCAGCGTCCCGCAAATGGGCCGGTTCAATGTCAGTGGCGGTATCGAAATCCTTCCCGAATTGGCCGCGCTGATTGTTGCGCTGACGATCTACACGGCCGCTTTCATCGCCGAAGTGGTACGCGCCGGCGTTCTGGCCGTGCATTCCGGACAGATCGAGGCGGCGCAGGCACTTGGACTGCGTTCCGGGGCAACGCTCCGGCTCGTCGTCATACCGCAGGCGATGCGTGTGATTATCCCCCCTTTGACCAGTCAGTACCTCAATCTGATCAAGAACTCTTCACTCGCAGTCGCCATCGGTTATCCCGATCTCGTGCAGGTCTTTGCCGGTAGCGTGCTCAATATTACCGGCCAGGCGGTCGAGGTGATCGCCATCACCATGTCGGTCTATCTCGCGTTGAGCTTATTCACGTCGCTTTTGATGAACCTTTATGCGCGTTCGACCGCGATCGGGGAGCGCTGACCGGCGATGAGCGCGATCGGAGACGAGTTCGGACTCGTATCTGCGGTTGATCCCGGTGGAGCGGATCCCGCCGCCGACGTCTCGGGCCGGACCTTTCGGTTGGTTGCGGGCCAACCTCTTTTCCAGCCCGCTGAATATCGCGCTCACGCTGGTTTGCGTGCTGTTTATTATCTGGGCGATACCGCCGCTGGTTCGTTTCTTTCTGATCGATGCAGTGTGGTCAGGCAGCGACCGCGATGCATGCCTCGTTTCGCCGGCGCTGCCGCACCCGGGGGCCTGTTGGGCCTTTGTGCGGGTGTGGTGGTCATATTTTGTCTACGGCTTTTATCCAATCAAAGAGCGCTGGCGGGTCGATGTTTTCTTCCTCGCTCTGGCGGTCGGGATCGTGTGGATGTTGCGGTTATCGGCGCCGCGTCGTGACCTCGGCGCGGTGTATTTTTTTGTCGCCCTGCCGTGTTTGTCGTTCCTTTTGCTCCATGGCGCCCCGCTGCTCGGGCTCACCGTAGTGCCAACCTCGTCCTGGGGAGGCATTCTTGTGACCGTGGTGGTGGCCACGATCGGCATGGTGTTCTCGCTGCCGCTCGGCGTGCTGCTGGCATTGGGGCGCCGCTCCGAGCTTCCGGTCGTCAAATGGGCATCGGTTGCATTCATCGAATTCGTTCGTGGCGTGCCGCTGATCACGGTGTTGTTCATGGCGAGTGTGATGCTGCCGCTATTCGTGCCCGAACGCCTGTCGCCGGATAAGCTTGTTCGCGCCCTGATCGGCGTTGCCTTGTTTGCTTCCGCTTATATGGCCGAGGTGGTCCGCGGCGGCCTCGTCGCCATTCCCCGCGGGCAATATGAGGCGGCGCGCGTGCTGGGCCTCACCTACTGGCGGATGATGGGTTTGGTTATTCTGCCGCAAGCGTTGCGCGTCACCCTGCCAAACATCGTCAATACCTTCATCGGACTGTTCAAGGACACCACCCTTGTTTTTGTCGTGGGTATTTTTGATTTTCTGCGCACCATCGAGGCTGCGCGCGCCGACCCGAAATGGGCGGCGCCGAATGTTCCCATCACCGGTTATGCTTTGGCGGCGCTCTTCTACTTTGTCTGCTGCTATGGCATGTCGCGCTACGCGCGAGGTGTGGAAACACGATTGACCCGCGCCGGGCGGCGGTAAGGTATTGCATGCGGCAGCGTAAGGACCAATCGAGCGCGGCGAACCGCTCAACCGAAACTGCGGTCGAAGTCGTCGGCCTGCACAAGTGGTACGGCGATTTCCATGTGCTGCGCGATATCAACCTGAAGGTTGCGCGCGGGGAACGGATCGTGATTTGCGGACCTTCCGGCGGCGGCAAGTCGACGCTGCTTCGCTGTATCAATCGGCTGGAGGACTGGCAGCGCGGGAGCATCATCGTCGATGGTGTCGAGCTGACGGAGGATCCCAAGCGTATTCTTGCCGTGCGCCGTGACGTCGGCATGGTGTTTCAGCAGTTCAATCTGTTTCCGCATCTCACGGTCCTGGAGAATTGTACGCTGGCGCCGATCTGGGTGCGGCATATGCCCAAACGCGAGGCCGAAGCGCTGGCCATGAACTATCTGGCGCGCGTAAAAATACCGGAGCAAGCCGCCAAATACCCGGGGCGCCTCTCGGGCGGCCAACAACAGCGCGTGGCGATTGCGCGGGCGTTGTGCATGAATCCCAACATCATGCTGTTCGATGAGCCAACCTCGGCCCTCGATCCGGAGATGGTGAAGGAAGTGCTGGACACCATGGTTGAACTGGCGAGCGACGGCATCACCATGCTCGTCGTTTCCCATGAGATGGGTTTCGCGCGGCAAGTCGCCGATCGTGTGATCCTGATGGACGACGGGCAGATCGTCGAAATCAACGCACCGGGTGAGTTTTTTGATCGCCCGCAACATGAACGCACCCGGACATTTCTAAAGCAAATACTGCATTGAGTTTAAGTTTCCAGTTCAACTTGAACCGCGGTTCATATTCACGGCGAATTGCGGGTGCCCGCCCGCTAACCTGACAAAAGTTTAACTTGTAACATGCCGGCCGCGGCCTTTTACTTTCAGCAGTTTTGTTCTCCGTGGAGGAACACATGATGAAGCCTGTCATCATCGCGGCAGCAGCGCTCGCGATCGCCGGCTCTTCAATCGTCTATGCGCAGCAGCGTTTCGGTGGACCCGGCGACGCCGACGGGCCGCGTTTGCATCAGCAATATCGGCCGAGCGCGCAGGATATGGCGGCGTTCACGGACGCACGCGTCGCTGCGCTCAGGGCCGGTCTTCAGCTTACGCCCGATCAAGCAAAGAACTGGCCGCCGTTCGAGCAGGCGCTGCGCGACATGGCCAAACTTCACATCGAGCGCATGCAGGCCCGCCAGGCGGGCAGCCAACCGGATCAGGCTCCGGCCACGCCGTTCGAGCGGCTCGCGCGTCGCGCGGATAACCTGTCCAAAGCAGGCGCTGCGCTCAAGCAGCTCGCCGACACCGGCATGCCGCTGTATCAGAGCCTTGATGACGCACAGAAACATCGCTTCCGCATCCTGGCGCGCATGTTGCGGCCGCATCATCACATGCATGCCAGCAATGAGGGCTACGGACAGCGCTGGCGCCAGGGGTATGAGGGGCCGGACGGCAACCAAGGCGGCGGCCAATGGCAGGGCTTCGAGAACCGCCGCTTCGGTCAAGACGATCACGCCCCGGCTGGGCAGTCGCAGAGCTTGACGGAGGGCGAGGATCAAAACTCGCGCCTCTAAATCATCGGAATTATTGCGCGGGCATCTGCTGAATTTCCCTCCCGCAGCGGGTGCCACATGCGAAAGCCACAGAATCCCGATCTGCGGCTTTCGCTGTTGTTGCGGCGTTATCGCGCCAGCTATCGCACGAGCGGCCCAGCGGCCTTCTTCCAGGCGTTGATACCACCCTCGATGTGACAAGCGGACGTAACGCCGGCGTCTTGCGCCGCCTGCACAGCCATGGCGGAGCGCTCGCCGAACGCGCAATAAAATATCACGCGCTTGCCAGTCGCCGCGGCCAGTTCGTGCAGCATGCCGCCCGCGCGCACATTGTCGGGCATGTCCGCATAGGCGGTATGCAGCGAACCGGGAATGACACCGTGTTTGTCGCGTTCAGCTTGTTCGCGCAGATCGATCATGGCCACGTCCGGACGCCCGCACAGCGCGATCGCTTCGGCCGCCGACAGCGCCCAACCTTTGCGCGCGATCTCTTCCTGGCGCATGCCGACGTGCATGTTGGCAGGCACCGCCACGTCCATCATTTTTGGATTGGGCAGTTTCAGATCGTTCATCAGAGTGACGTATTCGTCGATTGATTTGACCTTGAGCCGCGGGTTAAAGGACTTTTCCTCGCCGATGGTGGAGACGGTTTCGCCCTTGTAGTCGTGGGCGGGATACACCAGCGTATCGTCAGGCAGCTTCATCAGCTTGTTGAAAATGGAATCGTATTGCGCGCGCGGATCGCCGTTCTGAAAATCGGTGCGGCCGGTGCCGCGGATCAGCAGCGTGTCGCCGGTGAAAACCCGGTCGGCCAGCAAGAACGAATAGGAGTTGTCGGTGTGGCCGGGCGTATACAGCACGTCGAGGCTTACGCCTTCGATGGCGATGCGGTCGCCTTCCGCGACGCGCATGGAAACGACGTCGGCGTGACTTTGCTCTCCCATCACCGTGATGCAGTGCGTGCGGTCGCGCAGCGCGCCGAGCCCAGTCACGTGGTCGGCGTGAAGATGCGTGTCCGCCGCCTTGACGAGCTTGAGGTCAAGCTCTCGTACCAGCTGCAAATAACGATCGACCCGCTCCAGCACCGGGTCGATGATCAACGCTTCGCCGCCGCGACGGCTGGCGAGGAGATAGGTGTAGGTTCCCGACGTGCTGTCGAAGAGCTGGCGGAAGATCATGGCCGTCTCCCCGGCACCCGTTTAGGCCAAAGCGCTTATGGCGCGGCTGCGGCGGCGGCGCAGCCTTCGGGTTTGAAGTATCTCTCCCGCGACGGCGGAAATTTGGCAAGCGCGGCCGCCGGCCGGATCGGCCGGCGGATGAGTTCGCCGGAGCAATTCGGACAGCGGCCTTTGAGCATGTTTTCCGCACACCCTTTGCAAAACGTGCATTCGAACGAACAAATCATGGCGTCGCGCGAATCCGGCGGCAGATCGGCGTCGCAGCATTCGCAGTTGGGTTTGAGCAAAAGCATGCGTGGCTCCGCTTTGATCGAGGCCGCAGCCTCAAGAGTTCTTAGTAAGTCTATCCGGATTTCTGCAGGCGCGAAACGCATCCGGGTGCGGTCTAACGGTGCCGGCCGCTCCGCGCCGCGCCGCCAAATCTCGACTCTTATCGCGCTGAAACGAGCAGTTCTTCGTCGAACAATGGCCGCTCCCCGCGCTCGTGTGCGAGCAGCCATCGTTTGCGGTGCAGCCCGCCGCCGTAGCCGGTCAGCGAGGCGTTGGCGCCGATCACGCGGTGGCACGGAACGACGATGGCAATCGGATTGGCGCCGTTGGCAAGGCCGACCGCACGGACTGCTTTGGGATGCCCGATTTGTTCGGCCAGCGCACCGTAGCTCAGCGTGCAGCCGGCCGGGATGTTGCGCAACGCGGACCAAACAGCGCGTTGAAAAGGAGTGCCGTTGGTCTCTGTCGGCAAGTCGTCGACAGCGCTCAAGTCGCCCTCGAAGTAGGCGACAAGCGCCCGCGCAGCCGTTGATGGCCGTGAAGGTTCGCGCAGCTCGATTGAACCGACGCCGTAGTGCCGCTGAAGAAGTTTCTGGAGTCGTAATTCAAGATCGTCCCAATCCGCCGCGCGCAAACATTGGTCGCTGTCGGTGACGACCCGCATCCGGCCGGTCGGTGTTTCGATGTGTTCGACAAAGAACGTTTGCATGCGCTGCCCTATTGGTCCGATTGAGTGGAATCTGACACCGACAAGGCTTGTCCGCTGGCGGTTTTCGGACCTGTTCGTCCCGCGTGGCTGACCGTGTCCGAAAACCGCTAGACGAGAGCCGGTTGCGGGCTCAGAGTTGAAAGATGGATCTTGATCACGACGCCTGCTATCGCGCGATTTGCCAGCGGGAAAGCCGTTTTGACGGTCGCTTTTTCACTGGCGTTAAAACCACTGGCATCTACTGCCGTCCGGTTTGTCCGGCGCGCGTGCCGCTTTCGAGAAACGTGATCTTTTTTCCGACCGCCGCTGCCGCGCAGGAGGCAGGTTTCCGGCCCTGCCTGCGCTGCCGTCCCGAGACCGCGCCCGACATGGGGGCCTGGCGCGGCACATCGAATACGGTATCGCGGGCGCTGATATTGATCGAGCACGGAGCGCTGGACGACGACGATGTCGATGGCCTTGCTGGACGGCTCGGTTTGGGCGAGCGACAGCTTCGGCGGCTGTTTCGTCAGCATCTCGGCGCGTCGCCGATCGCCGTCGTGCAGACCCGCCGGGTGCTGCTCGCCAAGCAGCTCATTCACGAGACCAGACTGCCGATGGCCGAAATCGCCTTTGCTTCCGGCTTCGGCAGTGTGCGCCGCTTCAACGAGACGTTCCTGACGCTGTTCGGTCGTCCGCCCGGCGAGTTGCGACGCTTGAGCCGGCCGGATGTTCCGCCTGGGCCCCTTGGCGAGATCGTTGTTCTGCTTCGCTACCATCCGCCGTACGACTGGCCGGCGACGCTGGAATTTCTGCGACGGCGCGCGATCCCCGGTATCGAATGGGTCACCAACAATCGTTACGCCCGATCGGTGATGTTGGACGGCGTGCAAGGGACCGTCGCGGTCGAACCCGCCGACGGTAATGCGCTGCGGGCGACCGTGAACTTCCCCAAACTTTCGGCTTTGCCGGCGATCATTGCGCGGTTGCGGCGCGTGTTTGATTTGGCGGCCGATCCGCTCGCCATTTCCGCTCACCTTGCGCGCGATCCGACGCTGTCTCCTCTGGTCAACGCACGGCCTGGCTTGCGCGTGCCCGGCGCGTGGGACGGATTTGAGTTGGCGATCCGCGCGGTGTTGGGACAACAGATTACGGTCAGTGCTGCGGCCCGCCTTGCCGGCCGTTTGGTTGCGGCGCATGGCAAGCGCTTGCTCGCTGCTAATGAAAATCTGACCCACGTCTTTCCGGACCCGGCGTCTTTGGCCCACGCGGATTTGTCATGTCTTGGCATGCCGCGCAGCCGTGCGGCTGCGCTTTCGGCAGTCGCCGCCGCGGCGGTCGGCGACCATCAATTGTTCGAGGCGAATTGCGGGCTTGAAGACGCGGTCAAGCGGCTCCGGGCCATTCATGGCGTCGGAGAATGGACCGCGCAGTACATTGCGTTGCGCCAGTTGCGCGAGCCGGATGCGTTTCCAGCCGCTGACCTTGGTCTCATGCGCGCGATCGCCAACCGGGAAGGGCGCCGCCATTCCTCAGCCGAATTGCTGGCACGGGCCGATGCGTGGCGGCCCTGGCGTGCCTACGCCGCGCAACATCTTTGGGCGTCGGCCTGATATTGTTGCGGTCGCCGGCCGCGCCGTCGGTCACGAGCGCGACCGTCTCGCGCTCGCTGTCTTCATGTCAGACTGCTCTAGCTGCGTTCGACGGGCACATCGGGGCGCGAGCCCCACTCGGCCCATGAACCGTCGTACAGCCCTTGCGGTTCTTTGCCGATCGATTCGAGCGCAAGCGTCAGAATTGCGGCGGTCACGCCGGAGCCGCAGGTGGTGATGATCGGCTTTTCGAGATCTACCCCCGCGTTCTTAAACGCAGCTTCGATGCGTGCGCGAGACACGAGCTGACCACCTTCTATCAATTGGCTGTAGGGCAAGTTGAAAGCGCCCGGCATGTGGCCGGGGCGCAGGCCGGGATGCGGTTCCGGCTCTTTGCCAAAGAAACGTCCGGCGGAGCGTGCATCGACGATTTGGGTGTCGTCGTCGGTGATGGCCATGCGCATGTCGGACAAGGTCGCCACGGCGCCAACATTCATTTCGGCGCCAAATTTTTTGGCGGGTCGTTTGGCGTCGCCCTTTTCCAGCGGACGGCCTTCGGCCTTCCACTTCGGCAAGCCGCCGTCGAGGATAAAAGCCTTCTTTGCGCCGAAGATGCGGAACGTCCACCACACTCGCGCCGCCGAAAACAAGCCGATGCTGTCATAGACAACAACCGTGTCACCATCGCCGATGCCAAGCGCGCCGACGGCTTCGCCAAAGCGGGCCGGGCCGGGCAGCGTGTGCGGCAGGTCGCTGGAGTCATCAGCGATCTTGTCGATATCAAAAAAAACGGCGCCAGGGATATGACCGTCGCGATATTCGGCGAGCGCGTCGCGCGGCTGGCCAGGCAGAAAATAGGAGCTGTCGACCGCAATCACGTTGCCGTCATGCAGGTGCTCGGCGAGCCAATCTGTCGAAACCAGCCAGCGGCTTTTTGGGAAAGGGGTGGAATTATCCTCAGGTCTCAGCATGGCAATCATCTCGTGACAACGCGAGCGCGCTCGCAATGTTCATGCGTAGGGAACCTTGATTTGCGAGTGGCGCTCGAGCCAGGACGGAACTGGCAGGTTCTTTTCGCGCAGAAACTGAGGATTGAACAGCTTCGATTGATATCGCGTGCCGTAATCCGCGAGGATGGTCACGATGGTGTGCCCGGGGCCAAGTTCCTTGGCGAGGCGGACCGCCCCGGCGACGTTGATGCCGGAGGAGCCGCCGAGGCACAGGCCTTCATGTTCGAGAAGGTCAAAGATGATCGGCACGGCTTCGGCGTCGGGAATCTGATAGGCGGTATCGATCGGCGCGCCTTCAAGGTTTTTGGTGATCCGGCCCTGTCCGATGCCTTCGGTAATAGATGAGCCCTCCGACTTCAGCGCGCCGGTCGTGTAGTAGCTGTAAAGCGCCGCGCCCATCGGATCCGCGAGCGCAATGCGGACAGCGCCGTTAAACGATTTAAGCGCGATGGCGATGCCAGCCAAGGTGCCGCCGGTGCCGACCGCGCAGGTAAATCCGTCGATCTTGCCATCGGTTTGCCGCCAGATTTCCGGCCCCGTCGTCTCGACATGCCCTTGTCGATTGGCGACATTGTCGAACTGGTTCGCCCAGATCGCTCCGTTCTTTTCGGTTTTGGCCAACTGCTCGGCAAGTCGGCCCGACAGCTTCACGTAATTATTGGGATTGGAATAGGGCACGGCCGGCACCTCGACCAACTCGGCCCCGCACAAGCGCAATGTATCTTTCTTCTCCTGGCTTTGGGTCTCCGGGATCACGATCACGGACCGAAAGCCCATGGCGTTGCCGACCAATGCAAGGCCGATGCCGGTATTGCCGGCTGTTCCTTCGACAATAACGCCGCCGGGCTTGAGTTCACCCTTCTTGATAGCGTCTTCGATGATGAATAACGCAGCGCGATCCTTCACCGACTGCCCGGGATTCATGAACTCGGCCTTGCCGAGAATGGTGCAGCCGGTCGCCTCGGACACCCGTCTAAGCTTGATCAACGGCGTGTTGCCGATCGCTTCTATGATTCCATTGCTGAACTGCATCGTCGGATGATCCCGGAGGGCAGCGACCCTAGAGGACTAAGCCATTGAGAACAAGACCGGATCAATTTGCCACGAAGTTCGAAAGAGTACTGAAACCATAGCGGCGGCAAGTTCCAAAGCGGCCGTTTGCCATTCACCGATTGTTTCCGGCGGTGCCGTATCGGTCACGCAGAGGCTTTCAGCGATCGTTCGCCTGCAGCCGGCCGTTCTGGTGGAACGCGATGAGTCTCGACGTCAATACCCTGTTCATCGTGACCATCTACGTGGAAGCAATCCTCGGATTGCTGCTGCTGTTCGCCTGGGCTCAAAATACCGCGATCACCGCTGTCGTGTGGTGGGGTTTCGCGCATCTGTTGCGCGCCGCGTCAGTCATGCTGTTCGGCCTCTACGGCTCGGCGCCAGATTTGGTATCGATCGATCTCGCCAACGCGCTTTTGTTTAGCTCTTTTGCCGTAACGTGGACCGGCGCGCGCGTATTCGATCATCGCCGGCCGTTGCCGATCCTGTTGTTCGGCGGTGCAACGCTCTGGCTTATCGCGTGCCGCGTGCCGGCTTTTGTTCAAGCGTACGATCTGCGCGTGTTGCTGAGCTCGCTCATTATCACCGCGTATACCTGGGCGACGGCGTACGAATTCTGGCGCGGACGCAGTGAACCCCTGGTTTCGCGTTGGCCCGCGATCTTCATGTTGTTCGCCCATGGCGCGCTTTATTTGTTGCGTACGCCGCTCGGCGCCATGCTGCCGTGGTCGCCGACCAGCAACGTATTCGCCAGCGTTTGGCTGACGGTGCTGAGCTTTGAGGCGCTCCTGTTCACGATCGCGATCGCCTTCATCCTTTTGGCGATGGCAAAAGAGCGGACCGAGTACCGCCATAAGACGGCGGCGCTGGTCGATCCGCTGACCGGCGTCGCCAATCGCCGTTCGTTCCTGCAAGACAGCGAAGCCCAGCTCAAGCGGCAGATGACCGATCCGCAGCCGACCGCCGTGATGTTGCTCGACCTCGACAATTTCAAATCGATCAACGATCGTTTCGGTCATGCCGTAGGAGATCGCGTCCTCGAGATTTTTGCCGACGTGGCGAGCAGGTCGCTGCGCCGCGCCGATTTGTTCGGTCGTCTTGGCGGCGAGGAGTTTGCCGCACTGCTGCGCGAAACGACGCGGGAGCGCGCCCTGGCCGTCGCCGAACAAATCCGTGCTGACTTCGCGGCGGCAAGCCGCGAGGTGCAGGGTCAGCCCGTCATTGCTACCGTGAGTATCGGCATCGTGATGAGCGATGACGCCGTGCTTGATCTCACGGCGTTGCTCGCTCAAGCCGATCACGCGCTCTATCGCGCCAAAGAGATGGGCCGCGACCGTGTCGAAATCGCCACCGTCGAGCTTATACTCGATCGCGCCAGGCGCGACGCCGCCGATCTGATGGCGGCCGTCAAGTCACCGGCCAAATCGCCAGCGAAAACCGCGGCCTAAGCCGCAGCGACCTGCGCCGCCCGCCACCCAGCTCATTCGCGCTTCGCTCCCGGGGGGTCGTCGACCCGCCTAAGCCGCATTGCTGCCGGCAGTCCCAAGCGGGTTCATATCTGCCGCCGGCTTTGATAGACTGCCTGATAGGGAGCTCGGCCACCGGGAGATCGATCATGCTGGACATCACCAAGAAGCAAGACGCGGCGCCTTTCGACACGGCGCGACTGGACCAGCTGATGGAGGAAGCGGGGATCGATGTGCTGTTCGCGACGTCCAAGCACAATGTCCAATACCTGCTCGGCGGTCATCGCTCTTTCTTTTTTGACAACATGGACGCGATCGGGATCAGCCGTTACCTGCCGGTGTTCGTCTATGTAAAAGGCACGCCGCAAAAGGCCGGCTACTTCGGCCATGGCATGGAGACCTATCAGAACTCAAATAAAGCCGTTCTGGCTGTCGGAAGTAAGCACGAAAAGCGGTGGCTCGGTCGACGCCATGCAAAAGGCGGTCGATTACGTGCGCAAGCTTTCGTCGAAGCCGCCGCGAATTGGCGCCGAGCTTGCGTTCCTGCCGGCTGACGCCGCGGCCGCTCTGCGAAAGGCGTTTCCCGATTCCGAGATCAACGATGCGCTGTTCACGCTGGAACGCCTGCGCATGCGCAAAACGCCCGAAGAGCTCGAGAAACTCAAGATCGCTTCCGATCTTGTCATCGACTCCATGCTGGCGGTCATCGGCAGCCATGGTGCCGGCGCCACCAAGGCCGAATTGGCCGAGGCGTTGCGCCGCGAGGAAACCTCGCGCGGACTGACATTCGACTATTGTCTGATCGCCGCGGGTTCCAGTCTTAATCGCGCGCCTTCCGATCAGCGCTGGGAGAAGGGCGACCCGCTTTCGGTGGATTCGGGCGGGAATTACCAGGGCTATATCGGCGACCTCGCGCGCATGGGAATTGTCGGCGAACCGGACGCCGAGCTTGTAGACCTGCTCGCTGAGATCGAGGCCACGCAGCAGGCGGCGTTCAAGCCGATCCGCCCCGGTGTCAATGGCATTGAGATTTATGCCGCGGCAGAGCCGGTGCTCAAGAAATCGAAGTTGCATAATCACTACGAATTTCTTGCGCACGGCATGGGGCTGGTCAGCCACGAAGCGCCCCGTCTCACCTCGTCCGGCCCGGTGCCGTACGACGCCTACGATGCCCAGCGGCCGCTCGAAGCCGGCATGGTGGTTTCAGTCGAGACGACTTTGCTGCATCCGCGCCGCGGCTTCATCAAGCTTGAAGACACGGTCGCGGTCACGCCAACGGGTCACGAGATTTATGGCAACCGTGCGCGCGGCTGGAATCGCGCCGGCGCCTGATCGGTCACGCACTTTCGAGACAGAACAGGTGCCCGTCCGGATCGCGAAATAACATAGACGCGCGTCCGTTCTCGCCAGTTACGGGACCAGACAGGCACGCGTGGCAGTCTTCCTCGGCGACCGATTGCAACGGCGCGCCATCGGCGGCAAAAACGAGTTCGGTGGCGGCGCCGTCATTGACTTCGAGAGTTTGCACCTTGCGATCGAAGCTGCCGCGGTAGCACAAGAGCTCAAGGTGCGGTGTAGGGCGCTGCTGGGGCTCAAGCGCGGTCACCTCGACTTTCGCGTTCGAGATCCGGTCGAGTTTCTCTTGAGCTGGGCCGGTATTGAACGAGCCGCCACAGCGGTTCAGTCCAAAGCGCGTATAGAATGCGACGCTACGCGCGGTGTCAGCGACCGAAATGGCGGAGTGGTCGATCCCGAGGGCTGCGGCGCCAGCATAGTGTCGCCATCCCGCAGGAGTGCTCTCGGGATTGAAAGCAAGCAATTCAAGCGGATGACCCTCCGGGTCGCGAAACTTGAACGCCTTGACGCCGCCCGAAGCGGGGGGAAGCATTTGCGGGCCATCGATCGTGATTGCGCTCCAGCCTGTCTGACTGGACAGCCGCGCATAAGCCGCCGCCATGTCGGCAACGACGATCGCGAAGTGCTGAAATAACGGGCTCCAGGCGTCCACGATTGGAACATCACGGCCGGTGGGATGGAAGCCGACGAGCTCGATTTCTTGCTCACCAAGCCGCAAGGTGAGGGCACATGCCGTCGCGCCGGGTTTCCCCAATAGCTTCGAAAGGCTCGGAGCATTGATGGCGGACGATGTGCGTACAAAGCCGAACGCGGATTCGTAGAAAAGAGCCAGTTGCTCGGGGCGTGCGGCGATCAAGCGGATGCGGGAAATCCCGGTTATGATCGTCACGGGGTCTGCGCGCCGCGGCAATTGATGAAGATGGAATAAAGCGTGTCCGAGCCGGCGATGAAGAGCCGGTTCTTCGCAAGGCCGCCGAATGTCAGATTGGCGACGAGGCTGGGTACGAGAATTTTGCCCAGAAGCTTGCCTGCGGGATCGATGCAGTGGACGCCGTCGGCAGCACTGCTCCACACATTGCCGTGTTCGTCGATCCGCATCCCGTCGCAGTAGCCCGGCTCGATCTTGTGGAAAATGTCACCGCCGCAAAGGGTCACACCGTCCGCACCCAGGTCGAACACACGGATGTATTGGCGCGGATGTTCGGAGGTCTGGTCGCCAGTCTCTGAGATATAAAGCCGACTCTCGTCAGGCGAGAAGGCTATGCCGTTCGGTCCGTCGAAATCGCCTGCGACGATGCGGACCACGCCGTTTTGCGGGTCCAGGCGGTAAACCGCCGGCGGCTGCTCCGATTGTTGCCGTCCACCCTCGTAGTCGGTTGAAATTCCATAGAGCGGATCGGTGAACCAGATCGAGCCGTCGGATTTCACCACGACGTCATTCGGCGCGTTCAAACGCATGCCGGCGTGCCGGTCGACCAAGGTCGTGATCTTCCCGTCGTATTCGGTGCGATAAAGGCAGCGGCCGCGATGCGAGCATGCGATCAGTCGGCCGTTGCGGTCTCGGGTCTGTCCGTTGGCGTAATTCGACGGTGCGCGGTAAGTCGAAACGCCTGACCCTTCGGTCCAGCGCATGGTGCGATTGTTAGGAATGTCCTGAAACAGCAGGCAGTCCGCGTCACCCATCCATACCGGTCCTTCAAGCCACCGGAAGCCCGTCGCTAAAATTTCCAGGCTCGCGTTGGGCAGGATGAGGCGGCGAAATCCAGGATCGTTGATGGCGTAACCGTGCATGACTCACCTGAACCGGCAGGCTCGCGCGATCGTCGCCGGGGCTTCAAGTTGCACGATCATGAGCACGGCCGGTTGGTCGCCGACCGTCCCCGAAAGGTGACCGTTCTTGCCGTTTAACGGGCGTGTATTTTTGTCTTCACCAAACGAGACTTCGCCGGGCCCCATTTCGACCCGCTGCCCGTCCATGGATTCGACGAACCAGCGACCGGATAGCGGCACGATCCATTGCGGCTTTGGGTTCTCGTGCCAATCGCCGATCCAGCCGACGGGAAGCACCGTGACAAACACGTTGGCGCGATCCTGTGTCTGCGCGCCGATCCATTGCGGCGCTGCTTCGGGTTGGATCGCGGCTTTCTCAAACTCGGTCAGGGCACAACGCGTTTGATGGCTGATGCCCTCGTGGTCGGTCCAGAGGTGCCAATAAGAGATCGTCGGTTTGCCGTCAGCGTCCATGGCCGGCTTCCTCTTGCGTTAAGCCTTGCGTCAAGCTGTAGGGATGCGAGGACCAAAGCGGGTGAGCAAAAAATTCCGCTACGGCTGTGGCATTGGTCCCGAATGTGATCAGCAGGAAGCCGGCGCCAAGGGCGAAATTTTTCAAAAAATCCCAGAATAAAGTTCGTCCCTGCCCATTGCTGGAGGTCCAGAAATCACCGGGCTTCCAAAATTGCTTCCAGAGCAAAGCCGTGGTGCCGCAATATCCGGCGAGCATAAAGGCGCACGCCCGATCGCCGATGCCGCTCAGCACGCCGAGCGACATGAAAATTTCGACAAAGAGACCTGCAAAGATCAAGGCGACGGCTACCGGTGCGCTCGATGCCGCTTCGTTGGCTTGCGCGACCGCGCCACGGAAATTCAGAATCTTGTCGAGCGCGCTGAAAGGGAAAAACAGGAGAACAATACCCAATCGAATAACGAAAGTGATGGCAAGGCTCAGAATTGTCATCGGTTTTGCCGGGCCGCTCGGGCGAAAATCACTTAAAGGGGCGAAAAGCGCATCGAGCACCAAGTGGGAAACGCCGAACCGGCGTTGGGGTTCAAACGTTGCTGTGCTTTGGCGGATTTGAGCCCATGAGCAGCAGCGAACATTACGACGTCGTCATTGTTGGGTCCGGCCCGGGAGGCGCGACCATGGCCTGGCAGTTGGCCAAGACGGGTAAGCGCATTCTGCTTTTGGAGCGCGGCGACTACCTGCCTCGCGAGCGCGAAAATTGGGACAGCCAGTCGGTCTTCATCGACGCGCGCTATCAAGTCAAAGAAACTTGGTATGGGGCGGATGGCACCAGCTTCCGTCCGGGACTGCATTATTTCGTTGGCGGCAACAGCAAGGTTTACGGCGCCGTCCTCCTTCGGCTGCGGGAGCGCGACTTCGGCGAAGTCCGGCACGTCGACGGGATTTCTCCCGCGTGGCCGCTCGGTTACGAGGATTTTGAACCGTACTACCAGCTGGCCGAGGAGCTGTATCACGTGCACGGGCTGCGCGGGGAAGATCCGACCGAACCTCCCGCCAAGAAACCTTACGCCTATCCGCCGATCACGCATGAGCCGCGCATTCAACAGTTGTTTGATGGGCTCAAGCGGGAAGGGCATCGGCCATTCCATCTGCCGGTGGGAGTTCTGCTGGACGAGCGGGACGGCAAACCACTGCCGCATTCGCCCTGCATCCGCTGTAATGCGTTTGACGGCTATCCTTGTCTGGTCAACGCTAAAGCCGATGCGCAGATCATTTGTGTCGATCCGGCACTGCGTCAGCATCCGAATCTTACGTTGCTCACGAAAACCTATGTGGAGAAACTGACAACAGATTCACGCGGCCGTCGAATTTCCGCCATTCAAGTCGTGCGCGATGGCGAGCGGAGCACATATTCAGGCGACCTGATCGTCGTTGCATGCGGGGCGCTCTCCTCCGCCCTGCTGATGCTGCGCTCGACAAACGACGAGCACCCGAATGGCCTGGCCAATGGCTCAGGTCTGGTCGGAAGAAACTACATGCGGCACAACAACAGCGTCGTTATGGCCATTTCGCGCACACCGAATCCGACCAAATTTCAGAAAACACTGGGCCTGAACGATTTCTACTACGGCGCCGCTGACTGGGAGTTTCCCCTCGGGCACATCCAGATGGTTGGGAAATCCGACGGTGTGCAAGTCCACGGCGAAGGGCTTCCGGGTTTTTTACAATGGTTCCCGGAAAAGCCTTTCGACTGGCTTGCAAGCCATTCGCTCGATTTCTGGCTGACCTCGGAGGACTTGCCGCTGCCGCAGAATCGTATCCGGTACGATGGCAGCCGTGTCATCCTCGATCTTACGGAAACCAATATGGCCGCGCATCGGCGATTGCGCGAAAAACTTCACGCACTATGCGACCGGCTGGATATTCATCCGCACTTGTTCGATCGATCGCTTTATTTCGGCCAGAACGTTCCGATAGGCGGCACCGCACATCAGGCGGGTACGATGCGCTTCGGTTCCGATCCCTCTCAGTCCGTTCTCGACCTGAATTGCAGGTCGCACGAGATCGACAATCTTTACGTCACGGACGGAAGTTTCTTTCCTTCAATCGGGGCGGTGAATCCGACGCTGACCATTATCGCCAACGCGCTGCGGGTGGGCGATCATATCGCTGATCGCCTCCACTAACCGGCCACTTTAGCCTGAAATGCGGCTAACGCCGTAGCCGCGATTGCGCTCAAGGTCGGCAATGTCGCGGCGGAGCTTGCGCAAGTAGATGAAGTAGGCGCTGCCCGCGCCTACCCACATCAGGCCGACGATCCCGTAGACCATTGGATCTGCGTCCCGCCATAAGTTCCTGATCAAGCCGCAGGTCATTCCCCATGACATGAGGACAACGAAAGCGCGGGGCAGCAGGTAGCTCATGATGCGTGTCTCGTTTACAAAATACCGCAGCGCGATAGTGCTGCGGTATGGTTAGGATCAGGTAAATCAGGCGGTAGCCGGCGGATTCCCGCCGGCGGTCATGGAAGGGAAGTTCGATGCGTATCGTTACACTTGAGGAGCATTTTATCGCGCCGTCGCTGGTGCGCCGGATCAACCCCGAGGCGATCACGAAACGCGGTTTCCCGCCGGGCTTCGGTGCACCCCTCGAAAGACAACTGGCGGACCTTGACGCGCTGCGGATTGCCGAAATGGACGAGGCCGGGATCACCGTACAGGTATTGTCTGCTTCAGGTCCCGGCGCCGATTTGCTCGACGGCGCTGAAGGCATCGCCTTCGCGCGCGACATCAACGACATCCTGGGGAAGGCCGTCGCGGCGCATCCCGGACGCCTCGCCGGATTTGCGCATCTGCCGGTGCGCAGCCCACAAGCCGCGGCCGACGAGCTTGAGCGCACCGTCCGCGACCTCGGCTTTTGCGGCGCATTGGTGAACGGCTTGACGGAAGGGCGCTTTCTCGACGACGCGCGCTTCGAACCAATTCTCGCGCGGGCCGAAAAGCTCGACGTGCCGATCTATGTTCATCCGAACTTGCCACCGCCGTCGGTCCGCGAAGCCTACTATGACGGCTTGCCGGGAGACGCAGGCTTTAGGCTGTCGATGGCGGCCTGGGGTTGGCACTCCGAGGTCGCCATTCACGTGCTGCGGCTTGTGCTGTCTGGCGCGCTCGACCGGCATCCGCGACTAAAGGTGATCATCGGACATATGGGCGAGGGCTTGCCTGCTATGCTCGTTCGCGCGGATAAGGCGCTCTCGGGGGACGTCGGTCATCTGACGCGTTCGGTCGCCAAGACGATACACGATCAAGTTTGGGTCACCACGAGCGGATTGTTCACGTGGCCGCCGCTCGAAATCGCGCTGTCAGTATTTGGAACCGATCGCGTGCTATTCTCGATCGATTACCCGTTCAGCAGCAACCGCCAGGGCAGGGATTATCTTGACGGCCTTAAATTGCCGGCTGCCGATCTGGAAAAACTAGCGCACGGCAACGCCGATCGGCTGCTCAAACTGCGGCCTGGTGGTGACGGAAAATAAGACTTAATCGACACTGCAGCGCCGACAACCGCAACCGACGCATCCGGCGACTGCCCGCCTTTTTCACACAAGAAAAAAAGCCCCGGTCTGCTTGGAGCGAGACCCGGGGCGAAGGATTCGTACGCCAGTACGTAGTTCCACCTTCGCTGCGGGGTGTGAAAAGTTGCTTCACTATACGCCGCGAATTTAAATCGAATCCCGATCATCTCGCGTCCTTTCCGCATTCAACCGGCGAGCTGGCCGAAAAGGTGCGGGCGGCGCTCTTTAGGAGACGTCGGCGACAAGTGGTACGTTTGCGACGCTAGGCAGCGACGCCGCGATCGCCTATGACGCTCAAGAGGCCTCGGTCGGGGGGGCGAAGCAGGCCACTGATGCGCATAGGTCGCGCCCTCGCGTTGCTGCCATTTCTCGCCATGCTGATCGGCCCGTTCTTCGTCAACCGGGTGACGCCGACCGTCTTTGGTCTGCCTTTCCTCCTGGCTTGGCTCGTCGCCTGGATCCTGCTGACCGCTGTGATCATGGCGATCGTTTTTCGGCTCGATCCGGCAAACCGGGACGGTTCCGAATGAACGGCGCTCTCATTGGCATTGCCGCCGCCGCGTTGCTCGCTCTGGGGCTTGGCTTTTTGGCGCGGCGTGGCAGGCAGATGGGGCTTGAGCAGTGGACTGTCGCCGGCCGGTCGTTCGGCGCGCCGCTCGTTTTCCTGCTGATGGCCGGCGAGATTTATACGACGTTTACGTTTCTCGGCGGCAGCGGATTTGCTTACGGCAAGGGCGGACCGACGTACTACATTCTCTGCTACGCCGCGCTTGCCTATGTAATGTCCTATTTCATGCTACCGCCGATCTGGCGCTTTGCGCGCGATAATCGGCTTTACTCCCAGCCGGATTTTTTTGTTCGCAAGTATGATAGCCCCGTGCTCGGCGTGATCGTCTCGCTCGTCGGCATCGTCGCGCTCATTCCCTATCTGGTGCTGCAGTTCAAAGGCCTCGGCATCATCGTTGAAATTGCCGGCTATGGCGCGATCTCGTCGGTTGCCGCGGTGTGGATCGGCGCGGCCGTCGCCACCGCTTACGTGATGGTGTCTGGCGTGCGCGGCTCCGCATGGACGGCAGTAGCCAAGGACTTGATGATCCTGTTCGTCGTGGTGTTTCTCGGCATCTATTTTCCACTTCATTATTACGGCGGTCTCGGCGCGATGTTCGATGCAATCGAACAGGCAAAGCCCGGCTTTACCGTACTGCCGGCGCGCGGCGAAAGTGTTTGGTGGTTTGCATCCACGGTACTTCTGACCGCGCTCGGTTTTTACATGTGGCCCCATACCTTCGGTTCGATCTATACGGCGAAGGGGGCAAGGGTGATCCGGCTAAACGCGATCTTTCTGCCGGTCTATCAGCTGATCCTGCTGTTCGTGTTCTTTGCCGGATTTGCCGCCATCCTGCAGGTTCCCGGCCTGACGGGCGCGAATATCGACCTTGCCTTGTTGAAGCTGTCGGTCAAAACCTTCGATCCTTGGGCCGTTGGCGTGATCGGCGCAGCGGGTGTGCTGACTGCGCTCGTCCCCGGCTCGATGATTTTGATGACGACGGCGACGTTGGCCGCCAACAATCTCTACCGGGTGTTCGTTCGTTCCGCCGACGATGCCCACGTGTTGTCGATCGCCAAAGTTCTGGTGCCGGTGGTCGCGCTCGCTGCCGTCTACTTCACGCTGCAGGGCGGGCAGACCATCGTAGCGTTGCTGCTGATGGGCTATAGCTTCGTCACCCAATTGTTTCCGTCACTCGTTCTCAGTCTTGGCCGCAACAGATGGATCACCCGCGAAGGTGCGGCCGCCGGCATCGTCGCGGGTGTTGCCACCGTCGCGGCGATTAGCCTGACGCACACGACTATCGGGACGCTGTTTCCCGCTCTGCCGGTGGAGATCAAGGAACTCAATGTCGGAATCATTGCGCTCGCCGTGAACGTCGTGGTGCTGATGGTGGTCAGCGCCGGCGCGCGGTTCGCCAAGCCGAGGCAAAGTGGGGTGGCGCAACTTGCGGATTGATCTGTCCTTGCGGGCGAGGTGAGGCGGCCTGCGGGTGGCCCGAATCTTGATTGTCACGGATTGAGCGTATGAAACATTCGTGACCGACGAGGTTTTGGGGATGGATGTGGCATCGAAGGCCGGCTCCGAGCGGGACTCGGCAAAACAGATCGCTCGCCACCACCCGCCTGGTCACAAGGCGGAAGGCGGTGGTCCCCATGTGCAGTCGTTTCTGGCATTGACGGCGCTTGGCGTCGTCTTCGGCGATATCGGGACGAGCCCGCTTTACACATTTTCCACCGCGCTCACAGCCGCAGGCCAAGCGCCTGGACCGACACAGGTTCTTGGTATCGTGTCGCTGACTTTCTGGGCGTTGATGGTGCTGATATCGCTGAAATACGTCACCATCGTGCTGCGCGCCGACAACGACGGCGAAGGCGGGATTTTGGCGTTACTTTCCCTGGTCGAACAGCACGGCCAAACCGCTGAGCGGGTGAAGCTTTCGCTCGTGGTCGTGCTCGGCGTGGTTGGTGCTGCGCTCCTTTATGGTGATGGCGTCATTACGCCGGCGATCTCAGTCCTGTCGGCGATCGAGGGGCTGAAGTTCAGCCCCGCGGCCGCGAACTTCGTCGTGCCGGCGACACTCGTCATCCTGGTCGGACTTTTTGCGGTCCAATATCGTGGGACTGGCACCGTCGGCCGCCTGTTCGGGCCAGTCATGGTGGTCTGGTTCGTCGCCATCGGCGTTCTTGGCGCCATCAACATCTGGTCCGCGCCGCAAATCCTGGCGGCATTGAATCCGTTGGCCGCCGTACGCTTTGCCGCCGAGAGTCCGCTCACCCTCTTCATTGTACTGGGCGGCGTGTTCCTCGCTTTGACGGGTGGCGAGGCGCTCTACGCCGACATGGGTCACGTCGGCAGCCGCGCGATCCGCCAGGCTTGGTTCGGACTGGTGTTCCCGGCGCTGATCTTGAGCTACTTCGGACAAGGCGCGCGCGTCCTGGTCGATCCAAAAGCGATCGAGAATCCATTTTACAGTCAGGCTCCCGGTTGGGCGCTGATCCCGATGGTCCTGCTCGCGACTTTGGCGACGATCATCGCTTCGCAGGCGCTGATCTCTGGGGTGTTCTCGATGACGCGCCAGGCCGTTCAGATGGGACTTTCGCCGCGCTCCAAAATCGTGCCGACGTCGAGCGATGAAGCCGGACAGGTCTATCTGCCGACCGCAAATTGGCTGTTGATGGTCGGCACCTTGCTCGTGGTGGTGATTTTCAGAAGTTCCGACGCACTGGCTTCCGCTTACGGGATCGCCGTGTCGGGCACCATGTTGTGCACGACGCTGCTGCTCTATCGCGTCGCGGTCGGGCGTTGGAACTGGCCGCCAATCGTCGCCGGACTCGTCATCGCGTTTTTCAGTGTGATCGAGGCGATTTTTATGGTCTCCAATTCGCTCAAGATCGTCCAGGGCGGCTGGTTTCCGCTTATCGTCGGCGCTGCGATTGCGACCGTGATGCTGTGCTGGCGCAGAGGCTCGCTGGAAGTGAGGCGGCGCTTGTATGAGATGTCGATACTGCCGCTCGATCGCTTCCTCAGCTATGTCGACGATCTGGTCATCGGCCGCGCGCCAGGCCTGGGCGTTTGGCTGACCAAGGTCGAGCACGGTGCCTCGCCCATGCTGATCCGCCACCTGGAGCACAATCGCGTTTTTCATGAACGCGTGGCGCTGTTGAGCTATGTGTTCGAGCGTCGTCCTCGTGTGCCGTTTGGTGAGCGGCACAAAGTCGAGCGTCTCGGCCACGGGTTTTATCGGGTTCAAGCGCGGCTCGGCTTTATGCAGACGCCGGACATCCCGCGTACCCTGGAGAATATCAGGATGCTGGGATTCGACGTCGACCTTGACCGGAAGCACTTTTATCTGGCCCACGAAACGGTGGTGCGGCGCGAAAAAGGTTCGGCGATGGGCCCAATCTCTTTCGCGATCTTTGCTTTCTTCAGCAAAATTTCGAGCCGCGCCCCCGATTATTTCAAAATTCCCCACGACGGCGTGATCGAAGTCGGCTTTCGCATCGAAATTTGACGCCGTGCACGACGGCATTGCCGCTTGCCGCCTTGACAATGCGCCGCTAAACCGGCCGATAGTCATACGCTCGAACGCGCCGAAGACGCGCGAATTCGCGACAGACCTTGGGAGAAACACATGCGCTTTGCCGTCTACAGTGCCGCCGCCGCGGCGTTCCTGCTCGCCGTTCCGGTCGCACACGCCGAGATGTCCGGCGGCAAGGTCAAGATCGGCGTGCTGACCGATCTCTCCGGCCCTTACGAACAGAATTCCGGTATGGGCTCTGTGGAGGCCGCCAAGATGGCGGCCGACGAGTTTGGCAACAAGATTAATGGCGTCCCGATTGAGATCGTTTCCGCCGATCATCAAAACAAGCCCGATATCGGCGCAGCCATTGCGCGGCACTGGTTCGATCTCGACGGCGTCGACGCCGTCACCGATCTGGTCAATTCGGCGGTTGGTTTCGCCGTGCTTGAGATCGCCAAGACCGACAACAAGGCCGTGCTGCTGACAAGTGCGGGGTCGGCCGACTTCACCGGCAAGGCCTGCGCGCCGAACAATTCGGTGCACTGGGTTTACGACACCTACGAGATCGGCGCTGCCATCGGGCAGGCCTTGCCGCAGCTCGGCAAAAACTGGTTCTTTATAACCGCTGATTACGTGTTTGGCCGCGCGCTGCAGAATGGCGCCACGGCGTTCATCGAGAAAAATGGCGGCAAGGTCGTGGGTGGGGTCCGTACGCCGCTTGGCACGACCGATTATTCGTCCTTCATGCTGCAGGCGCAGGCGTCGAAGGCCGACGTCGTCGCACTGGCGAATGGCGGCGACGATGCCATCAACTCGGTGAAGAGTGCACGTGAATTTGGCATTACCGAAAAACAGAAAGTGGTGCCGTTCGGACTGGACTCGCTGCCGGCCATCCGTTCAACAAGCTTACAGCTCGCGCAAGGCTTAATGTATGTTTCGCCCTGGCTGCCGGATCGCGACGCTACGGCCAAGGCGTTCTTTGCCAAGTTTCTGGAACGCCGCAAGACCGCGCCATCAACCTTCCAGGTCGGGACCTACTCGGCGGTGCGCAGCTATCTTAAAGCCGTCGAGGCGACAAACTCGGACGATCCGAAGATCGTCCTCGCGAAAATGCGGGAGACGCCCGTCAACGATGCCTTCACCCCGAACGGAAAGCTGCGCGCCGACGGCCGTATGGTGCATGACGTCTATCTGGTGCAGATCAAATCGCCTGCCGAATCGAAAGGCGATTGGGATTTGCTGAAGCTCGTCGCGACCATTCCCGGAGATAAAGCCTTCCGGCCGTTGGAAGACGGCGCTTGCCCCGCGCTCGCGCACTGAGCTTTTCCGTCCAGTCTGAGATCGGTCACGGCGTGCGGTGCAGCAAGTTTTGATGCGGTGAAGCATCGCCGCCGGGCCCCGCTGGGCGGACTGTGCGATGGCATCTTGCGTACGGGCCGACGCTAATGATGGGTGCAACCACACGGAACCGGCCCAACATTACGAACGCCGAGCCCGATCTGAGCTGCGCTTCATTCCTGCATTCCGTGCGCTTGACACTCTTCGGTTTCGGAGCGACGCTCGCATAAATTGCGAACAAGCGCGATTGGCTCAACAGTCGCTTCAGCGCATTGACGCGCACACCGGGAGGGCAAATCCATGATGCGAGTGGGTAAGACGATGCTGCTTGCGGCGGCAATGGTGCTTCCGCTGGGTAGTATGGCGTTTGCGCAGGAGACTGGCGGAGGAGGCGGGGCGGGCAACGCGAAAGCGCCTCCGATTCCCAGCGTCAGTCAGGCGATGCTCAATAACGCCGGAAAGGACAGCAAGAACTTCCTGGCGACCAACGGCAATTACGATCAAACGCGTTTCCATCCGGCCAACAAGATCACCGAGAAGAACGTTAAAGGCCTGCATGTCGCCTGGATTTTCCAGACCGATGTCAGGGAGTCGACGGAGACTTCGCCGATCGTCGTCAATGGCGTGATGTACGTGACCACGTCGTTCGATCACGTCTACGCGCTTGAATGCCAAGACCGGCGAGCAAATCTGGCACTACAAGCACGAGATGGGGCCGATTACGGTTTATTGCTGCGGCCCCAACAATCGCGGAGTTGCGGTTTACAACGACAAGGTCTACCTCGCAACGCTCGACGCCAAGCTCGTGGCGCTCGACGCCAAGACCGGCAAGCCGGTATGGTCGCAGCAGATCGCCGATCCCTCGCTTGGCTATAGCGAGACCATGGCGCCGACCGCCGTCGATGGAAAGATTCTCATTGGTACCAATGGCGGCGAGTACGGTATCCGCGGCTTCGTCAAAGCCTACGACGCCAATGACGGCAAACTGCTTTGGACGTTCAACACCATTCCTGAGAATTCGGTCGGCGTGTGGGCGACCAAGGACGCCACCGGCCGCGACATGCATCGCGACATTGCGGCCGAGAAAGACGCACTGGCGAAAAACGGCGATCCTTACAAAACGCTAGGCGGCGGCGTCTGGCAGAATCCGTCGGTCGATTTGGCCACCAAGCGGATCTATTTCGTCGTCGGCAATCCGTCACCGGATCTCGATGGTGCGCCGCGGCCCGGTGACAACCTCTATACGGATTCCCTGGTTTCGGTCGATCTCGATACCGGCAAGCTGGCCTGCTACTTCCAGTACATCGCTCATGACTTGTGGGACCTCGATGCCACCAGCCCCACCGTTCTGGTCGACGTGAAGGACAAGAGCGGCAAGACCATTCCGGGCGTGCTGCATGCCGGCAAGACCGGTTACATCTATGTGCACGACCGCAAGGATTGCAGCCTGATCCGTTTCTCGGAGCCGATGGTCTCGCAGAAGGACAGGTGGGTGTTGCCGACCCCGACCAAACCGCTCGACAGCAATTCGGCGCGCATGTTCCCCGGCGCCAATGGCGGCGTCGAATGGTCGCCGATCGCAACCGATCCAGGGCTTGGCATGGCCTATGCGATCAATCTTGAGCAGGAAATGACCTACACCGTCGACAGCTCACCCTATCCGCAGGGCAAGCTGTGGCTCGGCGGCGCGTTCACCAATGTTCCGGGTGGCGTCCAGGCCGGCAACGTGACGGCGGTCGACTACAACACCGGCAAGATCAAGTGGCAGGTGAAGACACCGCAGCCGATGATCGGCGGCATTCTCGCCACCGGCGGCGGCGTCGTGTTCGCCGGCGAAAGCAATGGCTGGTTCAAGGCCTACGACTCCAAGAGCGGCAAGGTGCTCTGGAAGTTCCAGGCCGGCGCCGGCGTCAATGCACCGCCGTCGTCCTTTATGATCGGCGACAAGCAGTACATCGCGGTCGCGGCGGGCGGTAACGTCCAGGTTGATTCCAAGCGCGGCGACAGCATCATCGCTTTCACGCTCGAGTAGCTAACGCGATCAACTCGCGGTAATAAGGCTGGGACGGGACCGGAAACGGCCCCGTCCGATTTTTTGGGGGACCCTGCGTTTAGCGGATGCGCATGAAAAATCTCTCCGTCGCAGTTTTTGTCGCGTTTGTGGTGCTGCCGAATGCCGTCGCGGCCCAAAGCATCGAAGAGAAGGCGCAAATTTGCACCGCCTGCCACGGCGAGAGCGGTGTGCCGCCCGAGCAGTCTTTCCCGGTGCCAGTGATCTGGGGCCAGAACATCGGCTATCTGTTCTTCCAGCTTCGGGACTTCAAATCCGGCGCTCGCAAGAACGAGCAGATGACGCCGATCGCGGACGCGCTTGAGCGCGACGACCTCATGCCGCTGGCGCAATATTTCTCGAAAAAGCCCTGGCCCAATCTCGCACAGCCCCATCCGGCTGCCGACGTGGCCGCAATGGCGCGGCGGGTCAACGCTTCTGTGGTGTGCACGAGCTGCCACCTGGAGGGATTTAAGGGTGACAGCACCCAGCCGCGCCTCGCCGGCCAGGAGCGTGCTTATCTCGAAAAGACAATGACTGACTTTGGTACCGAGGCCCGCGGCAACAATCCGGGTATGACCGGTTTCATGAAAGGGCTCACCGCGCCGGAAATCGCGGCGATGGCGGCTTGGCTCGCCGGCATGTGACTAGGGAGCCCCTTCATAACAAGGTAAGCTTGTCGCCGCATGCCGGTAGAAACGCGCGGCTTGGAGGAAACATTGGAAGTCACGAAAATGATGCGCCGTTCATTCTTGCAGGGCGTTGCGGCCGCTGCTTCGGCTTTGCCGCTCATGGAGTCGACTGCGCAGGCGCAGTCTAACCCGCCGGGGCGCAAATTGCTGCTCAAAGGCGGCTACGTCGTCTCGTGTGACAAGTCGATCGGTGAGTTCAAGTCCGGGGACGTTCTCGTCAATGGCGCCAAGATCGAAAACGTCGGCGTGGATTTACCGAGCGGCGACGCGGACGTGATCGACGCCACGAACAAGCTTGTCCTTCCCGGCCTCATCGACACCCATCGCCATACCTGGGAAACGCAACTGCGGTCGATGATTCCCGAGGGCGATTTCTTTGTCTATCTGAAGGTCATTCTACAGACGGTCGCGCCGCGCTACCGGCCGGATGACGTCTACATCGGCAATCTTTTCGGCGCGCTCGGTGCGATCAATTCCGGCATTACCACAATGCTGGACTGGTCTCATATCATGCTGACGCCGGAGCATGCCGATGCGGCGGTCAAGGGATTGACCAATTCCGGTATCCGCGGCGTGTTCGCGCACGGCGATCCGGTCACGCCGTTTGCCGATTGGTGGAATCCGAAAAGCGAGCTGCGCCACCCTGCCGACGCGCGGCGCGTGCGTCGGCAATATTTCAACTCGGACGACCAGCTGCTGACTATGGCGTTGGCGCTGCGCGGACCCGAATATTCTTCCTGGGATGCCTCGGTCGACGACCTGAAATTGGCGCGTGATCTCGGCTTGCCCATCACAATCCACATGGGCGTCCCCGGCGCCAAACCCGGGGCGGTGAAAGCGCTCTATGAAGCCAAGCTGCTCGGTCCCGACATTACCCATGTCCATACGCTGCGTTGTTCGGACGAAGAGCTGCAGATGATCGGCGATAGCGGCGGCTCCGTATCGACGTCGTCGGCGACTGAGCTGATGTCCGGGCATGGCTTCCCCAGCCTCCAGCGCTGGCTTCGCCACGGCATTCGCCCCGCGCTTAGCATTGATAACGAGACGCGCATGCCAACGGATCTCTTCACCCAGATGCGCGCCCTGCTGATGATCGATCGGGTGCTCGAGACGCAGCGGGTGATCAAGGAGGGCGGCAAACCGATCCTGGTCCCGGTGCGCGATATACTCGACCTCGCGACCATCCAGGGCGCGCGGACGCTGGGGCTTGACCGCAAGACCGGCACACTCACTCCCGGCAAGCAGGCCGACGTCATCATGATCAATCTTGACGACATCAACGTGATGCCGGTCAACGATGCGGTTTCTTCAGCGGTGACGATCTGCAATCCGAGCAATGTCAGCTGGGTCATGATCGATGGCAAGGTGAGGAAGCGCGACGGCAAGCTGGTTGGTGTCGATATCGAGCGGTCGAGGCAGCTGATGGCGCAATCTCACGCCTTCCTGACCCGCGGCTTGGACCAAGGGGGTGGCGCGAAGCCGAACTGACCGGTACGGAAATTCCGCGACGTGCGAAAACGCGCGCGCCGGAGGCAGACTGCGCGATGAGTTCACTTCGAACCTTCAGCGCGCCGTCAAGAACGAATACACTATTTCGCGGACAATTTCGCCCGCACGTCCGCGTTCGGCGCGAGATCAAGCGCGGTCTTGCCTTCCTTGTCTTTCAGTGTGCGATCGGCGCCGCGTTTGAGGATAATGTCGACCATTGCGGCGTCGCCGAGCGAGGCGGCGATCATCAGTGCGGAGCGGCCGCGATTGTCGGTGTCATCAAGCTTCGCGCCATGCGCCAGCAGAAGATCGATAACGCGGCCGACGGCTGTCGCACCGACGCCGTCGTCATGGCCGGCCGCCCACATCAGCGCCGTGAGGTCGTTGCCGTAGCGTTGCTGCGCCGAAACTCCCGCGTCGAGGAGCCGTTTCACAATGTCGTCGAAGCCCCGTGCCGCCGCATAGACCATCGCCGATTTTCCGGTCTCGTCGACCGCGTTCACGTCGGCGCCGTGCATGAGCAGTGTTTCAAAGATTCGGTCGTTGCCTTTGAAAGCCGCGGCGATGAGCGGTGTGACGCCCTTTCGTCCGGGAATATTCGGATTGGCGCCTTTGGCCAAAAGGAGCGCGACGGTCGAATGCTTTTCGTTTTGGGCGGCCGCGTATAAAGCAGTCCCGCCGTCAACATTGCGCGCGTCGATCGGAGCGCCTCTGGCAAGAAACAACTCGACGAGCCTGATCTGGCCCGAGCGCGCGGCTTGCGCCAGCGGCATGGCACCGCGCCGGTCGCGCGCCAGAAGCGACGCGCCGGAATCAAGAAGCTTGCGCGCCAATTCATCGCAGCCCCGGCCCGCAGCGGCAAACAACGCGATATTCTTTTGCACCGAAACGGCTTCGGCTTTGATCAGTTCGTAGTTGCGGGCGATTTCGCCGCAATTCTCATCGGCATGGGTTTGCGGGCTTTGCGCGAAAGCCGGCAACGACGGGGCGCAGATCGTCAAAAAAATCGCGCCGGCGAAAGTGCAATGCAGCGGCTGGCGCACGAATTTACCCGCCAAATCTATAATTGATGCCGGCACGGACGATGCTCTCATTAAATTTGACCGCGACATTCGGAATCAATGCTGGCCCATTGGCATTTTGAATGGCGCAATCCGTCGCGCACGAACCATTGGCCAGGTCGACGAAGAGATAGTCTGCCTTGGCCGTCCAGTTCGCGGCGAAGGCGAATTCGACGCCGGCGCCGACAGTCCAGCCCGGTTCGGTCATGCTGCTGACGGAATCGTTGGAGAAGTTGGCGCGAATACTGCCAAATGCCGCGCCCGCAGTGCCGTAAACCAACATGCGGTCGAATGCATAACCAGCGCGGCCACGCACCGTAGCAAGCCAGTTGTTGCTGGTCACGCAGCCTCCGGCACAGAGGTTCGTGGCCGTGAAGGTGCCAAAGCCGCTTGCATCGGCCCAATCGCCGTCTGCCTCGACACCGAATACGAGCCCGCCGATCTGATAGTTGGCGCCGGCCGTGCCGCCAAACAGGAATCCGGAGGTGCCAAAGTTGCCGCTGGCTTCGCCGGTCACGCTATCGGTCCAGCTACTGGCGCCGAAACTGTAGCCGCCGTTGATGCCGACGTAGAGACCGGTCCAGTTGAACGGAGGCGGCGACGATTTGATGAGCATGGGCGGTGGATGGTCGGCCAACACCGCCGGGCCGCTTCCGGGAAGCGTGCCGCGCACGCCGCCATACACTGCGAACGGCATGCCGGGGATGAAAGTGCGCGGATCGGTCAGATTGAGATAAGGGAACGAAGTGACGTCGAACAATGTGCCGTAAACGTAGTAATGCTGATCGAACAGATTACGCACCAGCCCGAACACCTCGATATTGTCGGTGATCTTGTATGACGAGTGCAGGTTCACGACCCAATAGGCCGGAATTTTCGACAATTGGTTGGCTTCGTCGCCGACGAGCCATTGGCTGCCGATGATGTTGAGGTCGGCGCCGAGCTTCCACGGACGCGTGATGCTGATATTCGGCGCCAAGCTTGAAGCGGAAATCGGGAATGCCTGTCAGGTGATCGCCGGGAGTGACGAAGATTTTACCGTTGGCATTGGCAAACGGATTGAACGGCGACGACAAGGTCAGGGAATTCTGGAAAGTGGCATCGACATAAGTGAAGTTGGCGTAGGCGTTCCAACGATCCCATTTGTAGGTCGCGCCGGCTTCAACGCCCTGGCGCAACGTGTTGCCGGCATTCTGAAAGTATTCGTGCCCCGGGAATTGAGCTCGCCACATTGATGATGTCGTCGGTGTTGAGCGCGTGGTAGGCACCGACGTTCCAATTTAATTGCCCGTTGGCAATGTCGAAACGCCCGCGCAAGCCTGCTTCGAATGTGTAAGTGACGACCTGTTGCAGATTGGGATCGCCGACCAGCGCATTGTCGATCAGACAGGGCTGCAGCGGATTGGAACAGCCGAGTTCGAGCGGTGTCGGCGCGCGATTGGTTTCGGCAAAATCGCCGTAGAGCGTGACATCGGGCGTAACTTTATAGGTCGCGCCGATCATGGGGTTGAAATGCATATAATCGTGGCTGCCGTTGAGCAGCGGCGCGTCGCCAAGTTCGTCGGTCAATGTAATCTGGGCAAAATTGAACCGACCGCCGCCGGTGACCGAAAGTCGCGGCGTCACGTCGAATGTATCGGTGGCGTAGATCCCGCTGTAGAGCGTCGTCGCGCCCAGACCGACCGGAGCGACATCGCCGGATGGCTGGTCGATGAACAAGCCGTTGCCTTGCACGAACGGAAACTGATTGGCATTGACTGTGCCGAGTTCGCTGGTGGTGGAGAACTGCACCAACCCGCGGTCGATGCTCAGCCCGACCACGAAATTGTTGTCGTGACCCCATATTTTCGCCGAAGAGGCTGCTTGCAGCGAACCCCCGAAGCTGTTGGTCGTCGTCCAGGTCCGGTCGATTTCGCCCAAAATGCTCGAGCCTAGCGTGCCGGTCGCAGGCACGGTCTGGCCGCTCGTGGTCACCAGATTGGACAACGAGCCGTTGAGGTTAGGAAAACAGAGCACCGCGGGATTTGGACAGCCCGAGTTTTGCGCATCCGTCCCGTTGCCGTCGACGTGGGCCTGATCGAAATTGCGAAAGTAGCCGATCGCCTGATAAGTCCAGGTGTCGCTCGGCCTCCAGGTTGCGCTCGCGCTGAAGAAGGCAAGCTGGTTCTCGGTGGTTTGCGGGACGGTGTAGGTGCTCGACCAGTTCTGAGCGAGAAGTTGGCCCGGTGTCGCGGCAGTGGCGCCGAAATTGTTGTCGGCGCCGGTGAAGTTGACGTGAAATTCGGTCTGATCGCCGCGTGCGCCGAGATCCATGTAGAGGCGCCGAACCGACGATGCCGAGTTGTTGCGCCAGCCGGCATCGTCGATTGCATCGGCGGCGATATAGCCGGAGAAACTTCCGACCTGGCCGCCGGCCTGTACCGACGTTCCGACACGCCCGTAAGAGCCGCCGTTCACTTCGCCCTGGATGCCCTGATAGGTAAATCCATTTTTCATCTCCAGTGACAGCGCGCCGCCGATCGCGTTAAGCCCATAGACCGGATTGCTGGGCACTAATGTCATCCGGCTGATCGCATTCTCCGGGATGAAGTCCCAGTTGACGATGTCGCCGAAGACCTCGTTGATGCGGACGCCGTTCTGATAAACCGCGAGCCCCTGCGGCGAGCCGATCACCGGTGACGCGACAAAGCCGCGGTAGTTGAGGTCGAGCTGGAATTGATTGCCGGTCTGGTCGCTCAGCGCGACCCCGGGAAGCGCACGTTCCATACCCTGCAACAGGTCCGGCGTCGTCGCATGGTCGAAATCCGGCGCCGAGAGAACCTGGACGTTGGATGGAATTTTGTCACGGTCGACCGCTCCAGGCTGCGCTGGCGGTGCGGCATTCTCTGGAAGACCGCCGGGCGACGTACCCGTCGTGGGTGCGGGAGGGGGCGGCACCGGTGCGGTGCCGATCACGCGAATTTCCGGAAGCGCTGCTTGGCCCGGGTTCTGATTTGGATTTGGAACTTGCTGCGCCGCAACAAAGCTCGGGGCGAGCGCGCTCGCGATGATACCAATGAGCGACGAGCGGAACGGCCGTCCACATCGTGGGCGTTCTGCCGCCACCAACGCTCTCAACGCGACGCATCACCCGCCCCGGACCGCGAGACCAAAAGTCTGCCACGATCCGCCGGTGCGGTCATGCGCCGTCTTTTGCCGTGCATAAGGTCTATCGCTCGCTTGAGGAGGCGAGACGGCGCTATGCCGGCTGTGCCTGCGTTCGCGTCATGCGGCGAAACATGCCGCGCTGCGGATCGTAGCCGACCACCGCCAGCAAGAAGAACAGCACAGTAGCGCCGACAACGACCAATGCCGCGATCGGCTCGAACGAGCCGTAAAGCGCAAAACGGATCAGCTCCACCGCGTAGGTGAATGGATTGGCGAGCGATACGTAGTACAGCAATTGCGAGCCGCCCTCGCGCAGCCGCCACAACGGATAAAGCGCCGAGGAAAAGAAGAACATCGGAAACATCACGAAATTCATCGCGCCGGCGAAGTTCTCGACCTGACGGATATAGACCGACAGGAACAGCCACAGCGCACCGAGCATCAGGCCGGATACGATCAGCGCCGGAAGAACGGCGAACCAATCGACCGGATCAAACGTGACGTCAAAGAGAATGCACACCGCAAGAAACACATAACAGGTGATCACCGCGAGCGCCGTTCCGGCGGCGAGCTTGCACGCCAGCAACACCCAGCGCGGCAACGGCGCGGTGAGCAACAGCCGCATCACGCCCATTTCGCGGTCGTAGACCATCGACAGCGAGGACTGCATCCCCTGGAACAGCAGGATCATCCCCAGAAGGCCGGGTACGATGTAGACTTGATACGTGATGTAGGTCTTGTACGGCGGGATGATCGAAACGCCGAAGACGTTGTAAAAGCCGGCGGCGAATACCGCGAGCCAAATCAGCGGCCGCACCAGCGCCGACAGAAGCCGCCCGCGCTGCTGTATGAACTTCAGGAACTCGCGCGCGGTGATCGCGCGCAGCGCGCGAAGGACATGAGCGAACTGCACTGTTCCTTCTCCTAAGCCGCGGCCGCGACGTGCATCATTTGTTCAAATGGCATGGCGATTCTGGCTCATCGTCGCCGAGCGTATCAAGTTCGTTGGTGCGGTGGAGAAATCCTTCGACCGGGGCAGCGGCGACGACCTCGTAGGGCGCCGCCAGTAGAATGGCCTGCCTCACCTGATGATCCCAGGGCCGGACGCTCATGGCCAGCCCCTTGTCGCCATCGAAGGTGCCGTCGCCGAGGATGAAGGCGCGCTGTTTGGCGAAATCGGCCGAACCAGTGCGCAGTGCCGATTGCACGATCATTTTGACCGCGAGCCAAGCCGCCCAATCCGCGCTTTCCATGTGCCGGCCGCCCGATATCTTGCCGAAGCGCGAGTTGACTTGCGGCGCACCGTTGCGCTCCCAGGTCCAATGCCACGCCACGGGCTCAAGATCGATGCCGCCGACGACCGGGCGTGGGCGCGCGAGGCGGTAGGGCAGGGTGCGGGCAAAATCGAAGGCGTTATCGGCGACAAACGCGACGTCGAAATCGCGGTTGATCGCGCTCAAAAGCGCCGGATCGTTTTGTTCACGCTCGCGGGGGTCGGCGCCGGGCTTGAAATGCTGGTCGGCAACAATGCGAGCGCCGAACTTTTGCGCCGAGCGTTTGAACGCCGCCGCTGAAGCGGCGTCGGCAGGCGAGGGGCCCTCCAGGACCAAGAGATCGCGCCATTTGCGCGACACGATATATTGCACGAGACCATCCATAAGCTGCGCGCGGCTCGGGTAGACGTGCACAAACTCGGCGGCGCAAAGGTCACGCCGCAGCGAGTCGTCCGCCTCCGAAATATTGAAGACGAGGGCGTCGCTGCCGTGCAGCGATGCGGCAAGCGATTTGAAAGCCTCCGTGGGTCCATCCAGCAGAAAAAAATGCGTTCCGGCATCGAGTGCGGCCAGCATGGTCGACGCCACGTCCACTGACGATTTTGCGGTGAGGCGTTCTAGCGTGAATTGGGCCGGTAGCACGCGTGCGAGCGCGGCGGCGTCGTCAATGCCAAGCTCGGCACCCGTGTACGGATGCTCGTGCGTCTTGAGTGTAATGCGTTCATAAGTGCGGATCGGCTCATAACGTGGATCGTTCTCGATTTCGACGAAACCGATCTTCAAACCTAGGCGGCGGGGAAGCCGGCGATTTCTCTTGCGCCGCGGCGGTCGTCAGCGCGACCGCCAGGAAAAAGAGCGCGGATACCCCCGGGGCGATGTTAATCATCGACCGCTATGCCGTAGGGAATCCGGCCGACCGGCACAGACACTCGCGCCTTCCGGCTCTTGGTGTCGATAACGGTGATGTCGTCGCCGAGGCCGTTGGCGACGTAAAGCGTTTGTTCGTCGCGCGACAGCGTAATTCCCCACGGCCGTTTGCCGACCAAGATGTAGCCCAGCACCTTGCGCGCCGGAACATCGACGATCGCGACATGCGCCGCGTGTCCGAGCGTCACGTAAGCCATTTGCCGTCCCTGGTCATGGTGAGACCGACCGGTGTCACATCGGTTTTGCGCATGCCTGGCGGCAGAAAGGCGACCGAGCCGGTAACGACAAACCGGCTCCGGTCGATAATGTCGACCTGGCCGGAGAGCTCCGCCGTCACCCAAAGTTCTTTGCCGTCTGGTGTCGCCGCAAGGCGGCGCGGACGCAACCCGACCACTACGTCATGCTTTATGGCGCCGGTATCAGCGTCTATTGCATGCACGAGATCACCGGCCTCCGAAGTGACATAGACCGTTTTGCCGTCATCGCTGACCAGTACGCCTTCCGGTTCCGCGCCGGTCGAGATTTCCTTCACGACGGTGTCCCGGTCCATGTCGATGATCGCCAGCGACGAACCCTCTTCGTCGGACACGTAAACGCGGCGGCGCTTTTCGTCGATGGCGAAGGCTTCGGGACTGGCGCCGGTCTTGAGCTTGCCGACCACCTGCAGCTTTGCCACGTCGAGAATGTCGATGACGTCGTCGTCGCCGCAGGCGACGTAAAGCATGCTGTGATCGGCGCTAAAGTGCATGATCGCGCGGCCGGCGCGCGACCTTGATGTCATTGACCACTTTGTAGGTCTTTGGATCGATGACGATAATGTTGTTGGTCTTCTCGTTGCTGACGAAAATCAGCCCGGTATCTTTGGCCAGCGCCGGCGCGGATGTGAGCACCGCGAGAATGACTGCAGTGAATTTAAGCATTGCATCGCCTGAAGGGCATCGCCCAAACTAAGTCCTAACAATGGACGCGGGCAAGGCAGCAGCCGGGGAACGAATGACACGTGGTGAACAGGTCCCCGCGCTCGCCCTCGACAATGTCGTAAAAAATTACGGCGCGATTCGAGCGCTGGATGGTGTCGGTCTCACCGCGTCCGCTGGCGAGTTCATCGCGCTGCTGGGCCCAAATGGAGCCGGCAAGACTACTCTGTTTCAGCTTCTCTCCGGACTGTTTGTGCCCGACTCCGGCCGGATCGAGATCATGGGACATGACATGCGCTCCGATCCGGTGCCGGCCTTGGCGAAAATCGGCATCGTGTTTCAGCAGCCCACCCTCGATCTCGAGCTTTCCGTGAAGGGAAATCTTTTCTTCCATGCCGGGCTGCACGGAATTCCTCGTGCCGTGGCCAAGGAGCGCATTGCTAAAGAACTACTCCGGCTCGGGCTTGCCGAACGAGCGGACGACAAAGCGGCACAATTGAGCGGCGGTAATCGCCGCCGCGTCGAATTGGCGCGCGCGCTGCTGCACGAACCGCGCGTCGTGCTGATGGACGAACCGACCGTCGGTCTTGATCCAGCGAGTCGTAGCGATTTGCTGGCATTGATGCTGAAGTTGCGCGCCGAGCGCTCGGTAGCGGTGCTTTGGGCGACGCATCTATGCGACGAAGTGCCCGAGGCGGATCGCGTCGTCGTGCTTCATCGCGGCAAGGTCCTGGCTGACACGACGCCGGTGCAACTCATGGCCGGTGCCGGTAAGAGTACGATCGAGCAAGCTTTTTTGGCGATCACGGGGTCTGAGATCGACGCTTAACCGCGGCGTTCGGTTGTCGTTGATACTGAAATGCGGCATTGCAACATAAGCACCCGCTTACACAATCGTTTGAGCGAAAGCTGCTTGCGGAAGTATACCGCGCGGACCTATTATAGGTTGTCCAGGAGCCCGTAGCGGGTCCGGACTTAAGGGCCTTTAGACAAAGGAAACGAACATGGCGTGGACAACTCCGACCCTTGTCGAAATCTGCATCGGGCTCGAGATCAACGGCTATCTCCCGGCCGAGTTCTGATACGCACGTTTAGCCTGCGCGATCCCCTGTGAATGGGGCGCCTGACCGCTATCGTTCTCGGTGCTGCGGCAGGTGGAGGTTTTCCGCAATGGAATTGCCGGTGTGACGTTTGTCGGCTTGCTTGGAGCAACGACAAGCGGACGAAGGCGCGTACCCAAGCTAGCCTTGCTGTGTCCGCCGACGGCGGGCAGTGGACTTTGCTGAACGCGTCCCCGGATCTCCGTGCGCAGCTGCTCGCTACGGCTTGCTTGCAGCCGCGGGCCGGTGCGCGCAACAGCCCCATCGCAGCCGTGGTTCTTACCGGTGCGGAAGTCGACCAGATCGCCGGGTTATTGACGTTGCGCGAGCGTCAAGCCTTCACGGTGTTTGCCACCGCCGAGACGCTTGCGGCGTTGGCAGCCAATCCGATTTTTGGCGTGCTGGCCCCTGATCTGGTGGAGCGCAAGGCCGTCGAACGCGATCGGCCGTTCGCCTTGCCAGGTGGCTTCACCGCCGAACTGTTCGCCGTTCCCGGCAAGGTCGCTCTTTATCTCGAAGACGAGAATCCGGAGCTTGCTGCCGAAACCGGGGCCAATGTCGGCGTGGAATTAGTCTGCGATGGCCGGCGGCTGATCTACATTCCCGGAGCGGCGAATGTTACGGCCACCCTGGGTGCGCGGCTTGCCCGCGCCGACGTCGTGCTCTTCGATGGCACCCTCTTTGCCGACCACGAGATGATCTCAACCGGAACCGGCGAGAAAACTGGCCGCCGCATGGGACACATGCCGATTGACGGCGAGAACGGAACGCTCGCGGCGCTTGCCGATCTTCCCGGCCGGCGCATCTTGACTCACATCAACAACACCAATCCGATCCTGGTTGAGGGTTCTCCCGAGCGCCGCAAAGTGGAGGCAGCCGGCTTTGAGGTTGCGGAAGATGGCATGGAGATCGTGCTGTGAATGCGTTGAGCGCCGAGGAGCTGGAAGCACGCCTGCGCGATATCGGAGCGCGGCGTTATCACCGGCTTCATCCATTTCATAAGCTGTTGCATGGCGGAGCCTGCAGCAAAGGCCAGGTCCAAGCCTGGGCGCTGAACCGTTACTATTACCAGGCGATGATCCCGGTGAAGGACGCGAGCCTGATCGCGCGCTGCGATGACGCTACGACGCGCCGCGAATGGCGCAGCCGCCTCGTCGATCACGACGGCACCCGCGAAGGCGAAGGCGGCATTGCGCGCTGGCTGAAGCTCACCGAAGGGCTTGGTCTTGATCGCGACTATGTCATTTCGCTGCAGGGGCTGCTGCCGGCAACGCGCTTTGCGGTTGATGCCTATGTGCACTTCGTGCGGGACAAGACGCTGCTCGAAGCGATCGCTTCCTCGCTCACGGAATTATTCTCGCCCGCCATCATCAGCGAGCGTATGGAAGGCATGCTGAAGAACTACCCATTCGTGACGGCGGAGACGCTGGCTTATTTTTCGCAGCGGCCGCCACAGGCCGAGCGAGACTCACGCTTTGCGCTCGGTTACGTCAAACAGCATGCCCGGACGCCGGAGACGCAGCGGCATGTGCTCGCCGCGCTTGAATTCAAATGCGACGTGCTCTGGGCCATGCTGGATGCGCTTTATCACGCGTATGTCGCGCCGAAGCAGGTGCCGCCCGGCGCCTTTGTGCCGCAAGACTAGGATCGCATCGTGAGCGAGACGACAGTGGCTATTGCGTCCGACGTCTGCCCGCGCCTGCCGCGCGGCGTTCGGCTCGTCCATAACGAAGCGCAAGGAGGGTGGGTGCTGCTAGCGCCGGAGCGCGTCTTCAAGGCCGACGCCATCGCGGTCGAGGTGCTCAAACGCTGCACCGGGGAAACGACTTTTGGCACTATTGTGGATGACTTGGCGAAAACCTACGTGGCGCCCCGCGAACGCATACTCGCCGACGTAACAGTGCTGCTGCGTGGGCTCGCCGACAAAAGGCTATTGGAATTATGAGCGCGGCGCTGCACAGCCCGCTCGGTCTGCTTGCCGAACTGACCCACCGTTGTCCGTTAGGCTGTCCGTATTGTTCAAATCCGCTGGCGCTGGACCCGCGCGAAGCGGAACTCGATACGCAAACATGGGCCCGCGTTTTTGGCGAGGCTGCCGCGCTTGGCGTGCTGCAAGTCCATCTGTCAGGCGGCGAACCGGGCGCGCGGCGCGATCTCGTCGAGATTGCAGCGGCAGCGCACGCCGCGGGCCTTTACACCAATCTCATCACCTCGGCCGTCGGCATCACGGCGAAAACTCTGCAACAGCTCGCCATAAACGGCCTCGATCACGTGCAGATTTCGATCCAGGACAGCGAGCCTGAGAGCGCCGACCATATCGCGGGCTACGAAGGCGCGTTTGCGCGCAAGCGGGCGCTCGCTGCCGAAGTCGTGCGGCTTAAAATCCCGCTGACGGTCAACGCGGTGATGCATCGCGCCAATATCGACCACATCGAGAATATGGTCGCGCTGGCGCTCAAACTCGGCGCCAGTCGGGTCGAGATTGCGCATGTGCAGTATTACGGCTGGGCGTTGAAGAACCGCGCCACGCTGATGCCGAGCAGAGAGCAGGTTGAGCGCGCGGCCGCGACTGTCGAAGGATTGCGTCAGCGACATCACGGCGAGATCGTGATCGACGCGGTCGTGCCGGACTACTACGCGCGGCTGCCTAAGCCATGCGTGGGTGGCTGGGGACGGCGCTCCCTCAATGTGACGCCGGTGGGCAAGGTGCTTCCGTGCCACGCTGCCGAAAGCATTCCGGAGCTTGAATTCTGGTCAGTGCGCGACCATTCGCTGGCCGACATCTGGGCGAATGCGCCCGCATTTAATGCGTTTCGTGGCACCGACTGGATGCGAGAGCCGTGCCGCAGCTGCGCGCGCCGTGAGACCGACTTCGGGGGCTGTCGCTGTCAGGCCTTTGCTATAACCGGCGACGCCCGGGCGACCGATCCGGTTTGTCATCTCGCGCCGGACCACGACAAAGTCGTCGCGCTTGCTGCGGTGCAGAGCACCGGGCCTTACGCCTATCGGCGGATGTAACTCGAATTCGCGTGTCCACGATGGGTTCGAAATCCACTTGAACGGAAACCACGAGCGTCCTAGCCTGAATGCGCTGGTTTGCTGACCGCGCGATCAACGCGGCAGACCACCCGGCCAAAAAAGACCGTAACGGGCGCCACCGGGAGGGGTGGCAATTCCGACAGCGGCAATGCGGCATGAAGCGGCTCTGATTTCGCCTTCTGCTACCACCGGCAATTGCCGGTGGACTGCGTCAAAACCAAAACGATCCATGGGAGGAAAGTAACATGCATCCTGCAGGGAAGTTAAAAACCGGCGCTGCGGCGATCATCGCCGCGACCGCCGTCGTTGCTGTCGCCGGGCTTCTGTTCGCATCCGGCGCCCGCACCGAAGAACTCAAGCACTACGATTCCAGCAAGAAAGATTTCTGGCTGCATCCGCCGGATGACTGGTTCATGGGCGACGAGACGCAGGAGCAGAAGGGCACTCACGTGCTCAATACCCTGCCGCCGCCGACCGGCTTCACCGACGAAGAAGTCGTGGCCAGCCTGAAAAACGTCAAACTGCCTCCGGGTTTCAAGATCGAATTGTGGGCGAGGGTTCCCGCCGCTCGGCAGATGGCCTGGGGCGACAAAGGCACATTGTTCGTCGGCTCGTGGTTCGGCGTCGGCAAAGTCTTTGCCGTCGTCGACGAGAACGGCAAGAAGACGGTCAAGGAGGTCATCAAGGGAATGACGGTGCCGACGGGCGTAGCGTTCCACAATGGCTCGCTCTACGTCGCCGACGTCAACAAGATTTTCAAGTATGACAACGCCGAGGCAAGTCTCGACAAAATGCCGGCGGGGCAGGTCGTTTACGACGACATGCCGCCCTACATTCCGCACGGCTGGAAATATCTGACATTCGACAAGAACGGCTGGCTTTACGTGGCCTTTGGTCCGCCGTGCAACATCTGCCTGCCGCCCACGTCGACATCCCAGATCCGGCGCATTGATCCGGCGACCGGCCTTGCAGAAATCGTTGCGCTCGGAGTGCGTAACAGCGTCGGCGGCGACGTTGATCCGCGCACTGGCGACTACTGGTTCACCGAGAATGCGCGCGATTGGCTTGGCGACGATGTGCCGAGCGACAAGCTCAACCACATCACGCGGCTCGGCGAGAATTTCGGCTACCCGCATTGCCACCAGGGCGACATTCCGGATCCGAAATTCGCCATGGGGCATAAGTGCTCGGAATTTGCTCCGCCGGCGCTCAACCTCGGCGCCCATGTCGCTCCGCTCGGCATGAAATTCTACACCGGAACGCAATTTCCCGCCGACTATAAGGACAACATGATCATTGCCGAGCACGGCTCCTGGAACCGCCACAAGTTCCAGGGCGGGAGGCTGATGCGCGTCACCGCCGATCCGGACGGTAAGAACATCAAGCAGGTGGAGTTTGCCTCTGGTTGGATCGGTGCCGACGGTAAGTATCGTGGCCGGCCCAACGATGTGTTGCAGTCGAAAGACGGCTCACTGATGGTTGCCGATGATTTCACCGGCTCAATCTATCGGATCAGCTACAGCAAGTGATGCGGGATCTACCGATCGACGTTTGATCTCGTGCAGGGTCCAGGCCGGAATCTTCCGACCTGGACCTTTGATTTGTGGCGGTCGGGCGCGGCCGGAACCGGTCAAACAAAGAGTAGTTTAGTTCGTTGATGAAAATTAGATTCGTCGTTCCGACTGTCCTGGCGGCGCTCGTGATCCCAGCTGTTGCGGCGCCCGCGCGGGCCGCCGACATCGCCGCCGGCAAAGCATTAGCTGAGGGGTGCGCGGCCTGCCACGGCGCGGACGGTGTCTCGCAAATGCCGCTGACGCCGTCGCTCGCCGGCGAGCCCGACGATTTTACCCAGTGGCAGCTCGTCTACTACCGCTCCGGCGCGAGGAAAAGTGAGGTGATGGGGCCGATTGGCGAGGCGCTGAGTAACCCGGATATTCGCAACCTCGGCGCCTATTACGCTTCGCTCGCGCCGCCCAAGCCGGCCGCTGCGATTGGCGCGTCCGACGCGTTGGCGCAAACGGGCGAAAAGCTCGCCGTGCAGCGCCGCTGCAGCTCGTGTCATTCCGACGACTATTCGGGTCACCTCGCGGCCGCGCGCCTCGCCAGCCAGCGCGAGGATGTCTTACTCAAGGCGCTTCGCGACTTTAAAGTCGGCGCACGTCCGTCTTCCGGCATCGCTTCAATGTCGGAGGTTACGTACGAACTCAGCGACAGCGACATGCAGGCGCTGGCGCACTATCTCTCGCTGCAACGCTGACGGTTGCCGCAACCTCAAACGTTCCAGGCTAGACGGGGAGAGTCTCCTTTGGTATCGCCGCAAGGGTCTGTTTTGAGATGCCGAGATGCTGCACCCGCCTCCCTGTTCAAAAGTGAACAGCCAAAAACCGCAACTCAGGGTTATGGCTCGCTTCTAGCTTCGGCCGCTTTCGCCCTGGGCGCGCCGATGGCTGAGGGTCGATACCCCGCCGGTGACCCGAGGAGCGCTCTTGTGTTTTATTTTCATGTTCAAAGCGGGACCGCGGTCCTGGATCTGGATGGGATAGAACTTGCCGACATGACGGCGGCGCGCGGCGAAGCGGAAGCGCTCATTGCCGGCATGCTTCGCGACGGCAAAGCCGGCGATCTCACCAAACACCCACTGCGCATATGGATCACCAACGAGCCCAGTGGACCGGCTTTGTTTGCGCTCAATGTGACTGCGCAGACTTGATCGTCTCATTTGAAGACCTGCGTGATTAAGGATGCGGGCCTTCATCGAGATGAACTTTTGAATTGACGTAAGCCGCCCCCCTCACGCCGCCGCTGAGTCAGGTCGTCGCCGCGCGGGCCGACGCAAGCCGGCTTGTTCGAGGCGCGGCATGACATCCCGATTCCACCGTTCAAGCCCGCCAAGGTAATCAACCCAGCTCAGCAAAATGCCGTCGAAGCCGATGCCGCTTAGCTTTCCGAGTTGATCGACGATGTGATCGGCAGTGCCGACCAGAGGGTAGCCTCCCCAACCCGCCTTCAGATGAAACCGGAATTGATCGATCACCTCGGCGGGCAACACCATGGATTGCAACCCCAAAACCTTAGTCAACAGGTCGACGGCCTGCTCATCGCCTTTTTCAACAACGTATCGATTCAGTTCCGCCTCGGCTTCTTTCTGTGTGTCGCCGTGGACCACATAGCAGTTGCCCCAAATCTGCAGCTCGCGTCCGTATTCCTCGCGGGCCAGGCGACGGAAAGCATCAATCTGGGCGCGGCCATCGTCGAGATTATGCGAAGTCAACAACACGAACGCCATGTCGCAATATTTGGCCGCGAAATGCCGACCCTTGCCGGACCCGCCGGCATTCATCAACGCCGGAAATGGTTTCTGGATCGGCTTGGGCATGGCAAATCCCTTGCTGATCCGCAAAAACTTGCCGTCGTAATCAAACTCTTCCTCGCGTGACCACAGCAGTTTCATGATCTCGATCCATTCTGCCGCGTAATCGTAGCGCGTATCGTGCTCCATCTGCGGCACGCCGAACATCTCGAGCTCGGGTGTGAACCAGCCGCACACAATATTGAGGGCGAAACGTCCGTTGGTGACATGATCGACTGTGGTGGCCTGCTTGGCGGCGACGATTGGATGAATCGTCGGCACGTGCGAGGTTGTCAGGACGCAGATGTCCTTGGTCGCCTGCCCCAGTGCGGCCGCCCAGGTATAGGTCTCAAAATTGGTGCCGTTAAAGTTGCTCTCGCCGCCGAAACCGCGCCAGCGAGCCACGGGAACGATTGCTTCATACCCGTACTTGTCTGCCGTTTGGCATATCGCCACCATGTTCGGCCAAGTGACCTGATGCCGGCCCTCTACGGTCGTGATCGCGCAGCCATTGCTGACATTGACGCCGAACAGACCGAGCTTGAGTTTGTTGGTATTGAATATTGGATTGGTCTGGTGCGTTTCACGCTGCGGTTGAAGCCCCGACATGTCATTCTCCCTTGAGCAACTTTTGCTTTGGCGAACCGTTTCGATCGCGCTCAAACTTACATCGGCTTTCAGTCCCGTCAAAATGCGCGCCGGTAATTCTGCCGAAGACCAAACTCGGCATCACACGTGATAGCGATTGGCACGATTGCCTTTTGACGTGGCCAAGGTCATCATCCCCGCTCTGGCGACGGCCGCAAACGGTCGAATAACGCCAGCATCATGTGGGAGGAAATTTTATGCATCAGAAATCGCGTACTTTCGCTTTTGGTGCCGGGCTTGCAGTGGCACTCGGTTTGGTATCTCCGCAAGCGTGGGCTGAGGGTGGAAAGCGCGTAGCTTTTCTCGACGGCCCGATTGCCGACAAATACATCGGCGGTATGACTCGCAGCTTCACTGAAACGGCCAAAGCTAACGGCCTAGACGTTTCAGTGGTGCAAAGCCCATTCGATCCGGCGCTCCAGGCGCAGCAGCTCGACGATGCGATTGCCAAGAAAGTTGACGCCATCGTGATGATGATCATGAGCCAGAAAGCCCTCATCCCGGCCCTCACGCGCGCCAAGGCGGCTCATATTCCAGTCATATTGATCAACACTCCTATTCCCCAGGAGGACCTCTACACAGCGTTCGTTGGCGAGGACAGCAATGCCCTCGGCGGAATTGCCGGCAAAGCAATGGCGGATGGTCTTGCAAAGGGGGGCCGTACGTCTGCGAAAGTTGCGATCATAGCCGGCAGCATGGACGAAGGCGTTGCGCCGCCGCGCGCCGATGCTTTCAAGAAAGCATTGGAATCGCACCCTGGCTTCAAGGTCGTCGCCGTCGAAGAGACTCATTGGGCGCCGCCGGAAGCCGAGCGCGCCGCGGGCCAGCTGCTGGCCCGCTTTTCAGGACAAGGCGGTCTGGACGGTATCTACGGCATGAATGATCCGCTCGCCAATGGTGCCGTTCAAGGTGCGCAATCGGCGGGTGTAAAGCTCGGAACCGGTAAGGGCGAACTCGTCGTCGTTGGCGGCAATTGCCTGACGCCGGGAATTCAGGACATCGAACAAGGTACCATGTATGCGACCGTCTATTGGACGCCGATCAATATGGGTCGAGACACCGCGAATACGGTGAAAAAGATCCTGGATGGCGAGAGCCCGCCCAAGAAGCAGTCGCGGGGACTTGATATCATCACCGCGGCAAACCTCGCCAAATACAAGGCAGAATGCACGTTCTAAGTGTATCGCGCTGGAAAGCGGTGCGTCGCTTCGTCGGCGCGCCGCTTTTTTGTTATGGTTTCCACTCGGCAGGCGAGGCTTCACCAGAGCCGATGAGATCGTCGCGCCGAAAGAAGATTTCCCTCCAATAGCGCCGCATCGTGAACAGGCGCTGGTCGAGGTCGACCGCGTCCGCAATTGCAACAAGAAATAACACAGCGCCAGTGACGACGTCGTGCACGGCGGGTGGCGTGCCGATGGCGTTGAGACCGGAGCTCAAAAGACAGAGGACCAGCACGCCGCCGATGATGCCGATCGGCGTGCCCCTGCCTCCCATTAACGACACGCCGCCGATGATCGCCGCTGCGATCGCGGGCACGAGGACATCGGTAAGCGCGACACCCGAAGCAGCTGCGAGGCTATAGCTCAATAATGATCCCGCTAACGCGGCCAGCATGCCTGAGCAGGCGAACACCGCGGGAATAATCGCGGAGGTAGACACGCCGGCGACCATTGCAGCTCTGCGATCGCTTCCAGTCGCATAGATGTCGCGGCCGATCCTGGTGCGCGCCATGACAAAAGCGGCCGCGAGGAAAGCGGCCAGCGCGATCAGGCTCCGCAGCGAAAAGATTTGGAGTATCGGATGGTTCACGGCGAGAGCAACGTCCATTCGCGGATAGCTGATGGACAGATTTCCTGTAACGACATAGGCGAGGCCGCCGAGGGTCAACAACCCGCCAAGCGTCACCCCAATCGAACCGAGCCGCAACCACACCATGATTGCACCCTGAAACAGGCCCCACCCCATGCCGAGTAGTACAGCCAACGCCACGCCGAGCTCCGGGTGGTCTGCTCCAGTAAGAACGGCGACGCATCCCGAGAGACTCATCATTCCCGCCACGGACAGATCGATCTCCCGGATGATCATCGAAAGGCCGAGGCCCAGTGCAATCAATCCGATGGTGGCGAACTGCTGCAGCACGCTAAATGCCGTGGCGGTTGTAAAGAAAACGCCACGGCCGCCATCGAGAATCCACAGCACCACGGTAATGGCGGCGAGAAGCAGGTACGGGCGGACGGATCGGTTGGCTAAGACGGAGCGCATTTTTTGTCAGTCGCCGTCAGCCAGTGTTTGCAGCATGATCACCAGCAGAACGATGACGCCTATCGCGAGATATTGAATCTGAGTTGAGAAGCCGTTGAGCAACAATAGCCCCTGACACACGGCGATAATAAAAGCACCCACGAGGCTGCGGATCGCCGATCCTTCACCGCCGGAAATTGCCGTGCCGCCGACAAGCACCGCGCTGATAGCGCTGTAATCGTAACCAATCCCAAGTTCCATATCGCCGCTGGAATACCTTGCCGCCATCAGAATACCGGCAAGCGCCGTGCATAAACCTGCTGCGATGTAAGCGCCGAGCACGACCCGGGCCGGCGCGAGACCGGCAGCCAATGCCGCGCGCCAATTGCTTCCGACCATGTACAGCTGTCGGCCGAAATGGGTGAAAGAAAGGACGCTTTGCGCGACTATGACGGTGACAATCAGCGCGCCGACCGGGATAGGAACGCCAAGCATTCTCCCTTTCAGGAGCGCCGCCGCATCACCTTCGGGATACACACCGCGCCCTTGAGTAATCAGGGTCGCGCAACCCGTGATGAGCGCCAATGCGGCCATACTAACGATGATTGGATTGGCTCGGAAGTAACCGATCACCAGCCCCTGCATCGCCGTAAGCAACGCACCGAAGATGAAGGCCACGATCATCGCCGGGATGAGGCCGAGCGGCAGAACGGCGATAAACACAATCCCACTGGTAGAAAGCGTCACGCCCAGTGCAAACGACATGATGTTGCCGCTCAGCGTGATGAAGGTCATGCCTATCGCGACACAACCGATGAAGGAAGTCGTGTTCAACAACGAAAACAGACTCACCGTCGTGAAAAAACCCGGAGTGCTCAAAGCGGCGATGAGAAGCGCTAAAACTGCGGCGAAGCGGATGAGTACCAGCAGCCGCCCCCGCGTCGAATGCGGCAACGGCAGATGCCAATTCTCACGCACGGTCCGCGGCAGCGTCTGCTCCATCATGCCGTCCTGTCCGTGGGGTGGGTGATATCGGCAACGACGCGATGCATGGTGACTTCGCTACGCCGATACTGTTTTACCAGGCGGCCGCGGTAAAGGGTCAGCACGACGTCGCCAACACCGACGATCTCCTCAAGATCGCTTGACGCCATCACTAGTGCATATCCTTCCTCGCAGAAGGTGCGCATAAGGCGATATATTTCTGCGCGCGCGCCGACGTCGATGCCGCGCGTTGGCTCATTCATTAACAGAACCCCGTTTGCCCGCCGGCCGATGCTGCGCCCGAAGGCGAGCTTCTGCTGGTTGCCACCGCTCAGGTCCTCAACCCGTGACCGTAGGCGCCGTCGATCAATGCCGACACGCTCGGCCAGCCGCCCAGCCGCCGCACGCAGGGCCCCACTGCGCAAAAAGCCCAGCAACGAATGATCGCGGAGCCTTGTCGCTACCAGGTTGTGCAGCACGCTTAATCGGCGAAAGACGCCTTCTGTGGCGCGATCGCCGGAAACAAACATGATGCCGCGTCGCGCCGCCCGAGCCGGGGAGCCAAGTTTCAGCGGCTTATCGTTCACGGTAACCCGCCCGCTCGCGTCATGCACGAGGCCTGCCAGTGCACTGATGATCTCTGCTGCACCCGAGCCAACTTGACCAGCAATGCAAAGAATTTCGCCACGGCGGACAGTCATGGCAAAATCGTCGACGATGCCTGGCAAAGTCAGTCCTTCGACGACAAGTGCCGGCGCCCCACGTTCGCGAGCCTCATCGGGATACATCTCGCCGCTGGGCCGCCCCAGCATCAGTTCGATCAGCGCGTGGCGATCGAGGCTGTTGACCGCGGTCGTCGTGACAAGCTCGCCGTTTCGCATGACCGAAACCCGGTCGCAGATTGCGAAAACCTCGGCCAGCCGATGCGTGATGTAGATAACCGAGCGCCCTTCTCGCTTGAGAGCGAGCAGGGCGGCGAAAATCCGCTCGATCTCAACATCAGTTAAGGTCGCCGTCGGCTCATCGAGGATAAGGACGCGCGCATCGCGCGTCAGGAGCCGTGCGATCTCGACCAGTTGCCGCTCGCCCATGCTTAGGGTCGAGACAGTAGCGTCGAGGTTGACGTGGTCTGCGCCCAGCAGCGCCAGCGCCTCAGCAGCGCGCTGGCGCAGCTTTGGCCGCTTGTGCAGGAACGGTACTTGTAGGGAGCCGAGCCATATATTGTCCTCGACCGACAAATCCGGACACAAGCTCAATTCTTGCGACACGATCGCGATGCCGCGCTCCTGCGCCTGACGGGGTGTCGCAATGCTGGCCGGTTCACCGTCAATGAGGATGCTCCCTTCGTCGGGCCGATAAACTCCGGTGAGGATCTTGACGAGTGTGCTCTTGCCAGCGCCGTTTTCGCCGCAAATGCCGAGTACCTGACCGGGATCGATGTCTAGTGATATGTCCTTGAGTGCCGCAATAGGGCCAAAGCTTTTCGAGACATGGCGCACGCTGAGAGTCGATGGCGTAACTTTGCGAGCCGCCCAAGCCGTATCTCGCTCGTCGTTGCGCGCGTCTAGCGGACGCAATGCCTCCGCGGACGCGGTCGCCGCGTCTTTCATGCTGGCGCGCCGATCAAAGAACGGCCGTAACACACTTGCCGCGGAAACTCGGCCCCTGGGGTTTTCACGCCGCGCCCTCCCAACCTAAAGCGATTAGACTTCGCATTCTTATTGTCGCTTCGCCTACAAGAGCGATGATAGTTGAGCCACAAGAAAGTGCAATTGTCCGACGATCAATCCCTCAACCCTCCCGATTCAACCGTAGGGAGGTCTTCATCGATTTCATGCCGATGGAATCAGCATTACGACTATTTCACCTCGCGGCTATCACACATGCGGCACCGCCGCGGAGGTTCACGCTGAGGGTTCGAGGATTGCCGACAAAATACTCAGTGGCTTATCGGGGCGCGACCGAACGCACTCCATGAAAAGCCTGGGCTAATTCCGTCCGCGCCGTGGACATTGATTGAAGTACGCTTGCGCCTCCACGGCAGCCGCTGCAACATTGAGTTAATACCGCCCGGGTGTCTAAAAAAGTCGGGTGTTGAAAAAAAGAGGAAACGCCATGCTTAAGGAACATCTCGTCAGTGATGACGATGTCGCGCGCTTTAGGGAGGATGGCGCAATATGCGTGCGCAAGGTTCTCGATCGTGAATGGTGCGAACGAATGAACCGCGCGGTTGAGCGCCTACTGCTCAACCCTGGAAGTCGAGCCCGTGAGGCGACCAAGGCGGGCGATCCTGGCCGCTTTCACATGAACGTTTTCATGTGGCGATGGGACCCGGATTTTCGCGATTTTGCGCTCAAATCACCGCTGCCCGAACTCGCCGCCACCCTGATGGGGCAGAGCAAAGTTTCTTTGTTCTACGATCAGGCTTTCATCAAAGAACCGGGCACGCGTGAGGTGACGCAATGGCACCAGGATTTGCCGTATTGGCCGGCACTCGGCGGCGACATTGTATCCCTGTGGGTCGCTTTGACACCCGTGACGATCTCCGGCAGCGGGGTCGAGTACGTGGCCGGCTCACATCGATGGGGCAAATTCTACCAGGCGATTACTCCCGACAAGGACGCCAAGTTCACCGATGCGACGCTCGAACAGTGCCCTGACTTCTCTCTGCTTAAGGGTGACGGCAAATATCGGTTTCTATCGTGGGATTGCGACGCCGGCGACGTCATCTGCCACCATCCGCTTACTGTACACGGCGCAGGTGGAAACGCCGCGCCGACGAGGCGTGCCGCAATTTCGATCCGCTATGCCGGACGCGACGCGCGCTGGGATCCGCGGCCGCATGTCATGAAAATCGAAGGTAATCCGGACGCGATCCTCAAGGCCGGTGACCCTCTGGAACTGGAAGGAGTTTTTCCAATCGCTTGGCAGCAGGCCTGATGGGCGACGAAGTTATCGCAAGCGATCGCTCCCTGAAATGACGCAGCGCGCGCTCGCCGTCGAGTTTTTGGCTGACCGAGGGCGCGCCGATCGCCGGAACATCACCCCGTTTAATGTGGAAAATGTGATGGATTGCTACGTCGAAAGGATCGGTCAAATGAGCGTGCCAGCCCGGCTGCGTGCGACACCGTGAGGTGATCGGTGGAATTCGGGGTCCAGTTCTTCCCATCCGTTGGTCCGGACAAAAAATCAGCGGAGCAGTATTGGAACGAGGCACTGCGGCTTACGCAACTTGCCGAGCGGCTTGAATATGCGAACGTGCGCACGGTCGAGCATTACTTCCACCCGTACGGCGGCTATAGCCCCGACCCGCTGATCTTTTTGAGCGCGGCCGCCGCGGTCACGAGTTGGATGAGGCTTATCACCGGCGCTGTGTTGCCGGTGTTTAACAATCCGCTGAAACTGGCCGGCCAAATCGGCATGGTGGATGCAATCTCCAGGGGGCGGGTTGAGATCGGTTTCGCGCGGGCGTTCCTGCCACATGAATTCGCTCGTTTCGGTATCTCAATGGACGAGAGCCGCGCTCGCTTTGACGAAGGGCTCGAGCAAATTCGCCGCCTGCTGGAGGAGGAGGACCTGACAATCCACGGCCGCTTCCACCACTTCGAAAACGTGACGTCGCTGCCGCGGCCGACGCAAAGACCGCGGCCTCCGTTCTGGATCGCGGCTCTCTCGACGAAGGATTCGTTCGAGACCGCCGGCCGGCTTGGTCATCACCTGATGGGCATCCCGCTGGCCGGCGCGCATATGGCTGAGCTTTTGCAGACCTATCGCAACGCCTGGGCAGCGGCCGGGCACTCCGGGTCCGGCAGGGTGATGCTGGCGTTCCACATGTTTTGTGCCGAGACCCGCGCAAAGGCGGTGGCGGCGGCCCGGGAACCACTCAACATTTATCTGAAGTCGATCGTCGACGCCGCGTCGGACTGGATGAGCGGCGTGTCGTCTAAGGACTACCCGAACTACCAGAGGACGATTGAGTTTATCGCGAAGGAAACCTTCGAATTGCAGGTTGAAAAGGGCTTGGCTTGGATCGGCACCCCGGACGATATCCGCCGGACCATCGCAACCTACGACGCCCAAGTCGGGGGCTTCGAATCCGCCTCACTACAGGTAAATTTTGGTATGATCGCCGAGCCTGAGGCCGAAGCGTCGATGACGCTGTTCGCGCGGGAAGTGATGCCGCATTTCAAGACGCGCTGAACGAAGGGAGAAACCTATGTCTGTCGCCACCGCCACGGCTGTTGCCGCCCCTGTCACCGCGCCACGCCTTTCCAACCGCGACATTCCGACCCTCGACACGCTCTACGAGGCCGCCGGTGCCCTGAATTTCACGCCCGGCTGGGTTCCGCGCAAGACGCCCATCCTGTGGGGCGAGCCACGGCCAAAATTTAGCCCGGCGCACTGGAGCTACGAGGACGCCAAGGCCGGGCTCGACGCTGCAGGACGGCTGATCGACGTTTCGCTTGCCGAGCGCCGCAATTTGGTCATGCGGAATCCCGCGCCCGGCACTAATTTCGAAACCACCCGCACGCTGGTCTGTGCCTATCAAATGATCCTTCCTGGTGAGGTCGCACCCTCACATCGACACTCGTCACATGCGCTGCGTGTCATCATCGATGGCAGGGGCTCCTTCTCCGTCGTCAACGGGCAGAAGATGCCGATGGAGACTGGCGATGTGGTGTTGACGCCCGGTTGGTCCTGGCATGGCCACGGTCATGACGGCAGTGAGCCGGCGTACTGGTTTGATGGCTTGGACGTGCCGCTCACCCAACTGCTCGAACCTATGTTCTTTCAGGAATATCCTCAGAAATACGAGAAGGTCGAGCGCGTGGTGACGAGTTCACCTTTTCGCTTCACGCGGGATGACATTTCACGCGGCCTTGACGCCGCGGAAGACGATTCCGAGGGGTTCCACGGTCCACGCATCACGCTCGCCGCACCTGACATGCCGCCGATGGGTCTTACGATGGAGCGATTGGCTTCCGGCGCCAAGACCCGGCGCCACCGCACCACCGCGAACGCTATCTTCCACGTCGTGGAAGGTACCGGCGAAACCGCAATTGGCGATGAACACTTTTTCTGGCGGCGCGGCGACACCTTCGTGGCACCTTCCTGGCACGCCATCAGCCACCACGCGAAATCAGATACACGGTTGTTTACGCTGTCCGACGAGCCGTTGCTGCGTTTCGCGAACTACTATCGGTTCGAGGCAATGGAGTGAGCCCGCTATATAGGGCTATCGAAATTGTTAGTCGAACGGGGTCCGAAGAAATGGGCTTTGGTCGGCGGAGCGCGCATCGCGACGGTCGCGCGCCTCCGTCGCGCACTTTGCGGCGTGAACGTCGCGATTGATCACCTGCAGGTTTGGCAAACCCCAATAATCGAGAAGCTTGGGCCACGGTGCGTCGCGGTGTTCGCTCCAAACCCGAAACAGCGGAACGCTATGATCTACCTCAGCGTTCCGCCACAGCCGCGCTCCGGTCTGCCCACAGCGGCGCGCCTGCAGACGCCGCAGGAGCTTGGCTTGGCCGCTCGGCGCATTCCAGAATTCCCACGCGACCACGCAGGCGCAGTGCCAGTTCGCATTCTTGTTGGCGCCGGAGTCCCAAAGATCCACATGCCACCCGTAGCGATAAACCGGTTGTCCGCATATGCAGCAGAATCCTGGGCCAAGGGCGTGTGCGCGTTCGCGATATGGCGCGGGCGGCGTTCGGAATGTCGTTGCCAAACCGTTTTTGCGGTCATCGGCGAGCCGCCATGTCCACCCGAGGGGCGCTCCGCGGCGGGCGGCAAGCGCCCGCGCCAGGCGATCTGCGCGTATCGGATGCGCGCGCCAATAACCATCGATCGCGAGCCGCGGCGTAGGCGGTATGAACGGCCGGGCGAGCGCCCGAGATAGAACGGCTGACGGAAAGGTCTGCGGCAACGCCTTGGTGAGGCGGGCGAGCGACCGCCGATTTCTTTCAGCCTTCTCCTCTTGCCATTTGGACATGTTCCGCCCCGGCTCCCGACCGCATGGTGCCATCGAAGCCGTAAAGCCTTTGTCACTGGGTACTCGCGACGAGGAGGTCGGGTTCTCGGGTGAGGATGCCACGATCATTCGCGCATCGCTTCGGCCTTCCAAACGTCCCAGGCGTCAGAGAGACGCTTGGGGTCTTGCGCCTCATGTGGTTCGACGTATCGGATCGGCCTTCCGAAAGAGAGCGCGATGGCAAGCTGTTTGGCGTTGAGCTCGGTGTAGAGAGCCCGATGCACAACACGCGGAATGTCCTCCGCCACCACCACGTTGCCGTGACCGCGCATGAGAGCGACCGGCATCTGACCTAACGTGTTGGCGAGGGCGGCGCCCTGCTTGTTTGTGGTCACCAGCAAGCCCTGCGTCAGACCGACGTCGGCGATTTCAAAGACAGGACAACCGCACGCTAGAAAGGATGCAATGTGCGTGACGGCTTTAAGCGGCTGATCCGTAATGGTGAACGGAATAACGTTGGGCGAATGACTGTGTACGACGGCATTGACATCCTGCCGCGCTCGATACGCTTCCCCGTGAATGAAGCGTTCGAGAAAGAGACGACGATCTTGACCATCCACCGGAGCAGAATCGAGATCGAATTCCATAATGTCCTCCGCCGCCACGAGCGCCGGCGCACGCGCACGGGAGAGGAGGTAGCGTTCGGGATTTTCGGGATGGCGAGCACTGACGTGGCCCCAAGCGTCCAGTACCCCGTGGCGTGCGAGGATGCGACTGGCTGACACAAGGTCTTCGATAAAGGCCGTGGAAACCGAACCGCCGGACACAATAGAGCGTTGCGCCACTGACTTCTCCGTTCGACTCCCTGCTCGTTCTTCGAATACTGCAATCTCAGCTGCGTGGCCATCAAGGTTCGCAGACGCGGCCTGGCTCGGCCGCGCAAGCGCAGATTCCTGGCCGGGAGAAATCGACACGCTGTTTTGTCGAGGGGGCGGTCAGACCACGAAATCTCCTCGGAATTTGCGCCGTTCCAACATTTGTTAACTATGCGTTTACCATAATTAACCCATCCTATGCGGGGGCTAATGGGGGATAGAGACGGGGACCTTTAATGTCGGAACAAGTCAGCATCTTCCTCGATCTTCCTGTCGACGGAAATGGCGACAAGTATGCGGCCGCGATTGCTAAAGCCATAGCCACGGCCACCGACCGGAATGATCGTAACGAGGTCAACGCGCTGTCTGGTCTTCTCGCCGTACTAAGGTTGACCGAGGCCGCCAGTACCTCAAATTTCGGTCCTCACTAGGATCGTGGAACCGTAATTGCTCTAAGAGGCCGCCTCAGTTGGCGGCCTCTTTATTTTCATCAGATGGCGCGATTGACCCGAATGGCCAGCTGTACGCGCTCGGCTTGTTGGGCAGCCTACGCAAAAGGGAAAGGGGAGCATCTGAGCCAAATGGAAACGAAGCCGAGACAACGGCCGCCGCCGCCGAACGCCAGCAAAGTCACCAGCTAAATTTGTAGTTGATGCCGCCGCGCACAATGTTCTCGGTCAAAGTTACACCGCCGGTTCCGCAGACGACAGGCGATTCAGTTGTCGCTCCGCAATGAACGTTAGGGAAATTGATGTAGAGATACTCCGCCTTGGCCGTCAAATGGTCGGTAAAGGCCACCTCAACACCGCCACCGGCCGTTCCGCCGGTGAACGTACCGCCGACATTGGAGTTCACATCGATATCTCCGACCACCAGGCCGCCCGTCGCGTACAATAGGACTCGGCCGATAGCGTAGCCCACTCGGGCGCGTCCCGTGCTCAGCCAGTGGGTACCAGTTTCACAACTCGATCCAGCCGGGGCACCAACGGCGGCGCACGCCGCGGAAGAGCTGCTGCCGCCGATCTGCGACCAATCGAAGTCGCCCTCACCGCCAAATACAAATCCGTTTATCTGAAAGAAATTGGCGCCGAACGTGCCACCGAGCAGTAAACCACCGACATTGAAGTCACCGGTCGATAATCCGCTCACGCTCCAGCTGCTGGTGCCGAAACCGTAGCCGCCGTTGATGCCGAAGTAGGGTCCGCTCCAACGGTACTCTGACGCAGGAAAATAACTCGCGGGAGGGAGCGGCTCCGGTGACGGAAGATCGGCTCCGAGGGCTTGAGCTATGCCGGCGAACGACAATATGGCCGCTACGACGATTGGCTTCATCGGAAAACTCGCGATTTATGCGTTCAGCCTGGCCCGACGGCTTTCAAAGCCTACCGGATCAGATGCGCGGATACTGTGCTCTAACGGCCACAATCCGTGACAATTTACCGAACGGCTGCGTGCGTTTCTAGCTGATACTTCAAATGAGGAAACCGATCTGGCCCTGAGGCCAAAGCCGCTTCGGCAAGCAGGACTTTGTTTTTATCTCAGCGATGAGAATGTGTCTTGCTGTCCTGCCGACGCCGCTCGCGGTCGTTCGCTTCGACGAGACGCGTTGTCAGCGTCTCGATTTCATGGGCGGGCTTTCGTATCCCTAAGCGTACTCCAGCCTGAACCCCGCCTCTTGAAAATCAAATGCTTGATTTAATTGGCTCCCGGGGCCTCCGCCAAAATCCTGTTCGCCGTCGTTCGCGTCTATTCAATGAGTGCCCAAGAAAGCCAATTTCTACCGCATTAACTTGTCTACACTCATTCGTTGCCGTTCGCCTCTAGCCGCGCTATACTTGTGGGTAAATCGGGGGTAGTGCTAATGGCACAAACCGTCAACCAACTCACTGCGACGAAGGTGCAGAAGCTCAAAGCGCCGGGCATGTATCCGGATGGCGCCGGGCTTTATTTGCAGGTTACCGGCGAGGACGCCAAATCCTGGCTGCTCCGGTACTCCCTCCGCGGCAAGGCTCGCGAAATGGGCCTTGGATCGCTCCGTAAGGTCAGCCTCGCCGATGCCCGCCGAAAGGCCGCCGAGTGCCACAAGCTGCTTGATGAGCACGTAGACCCCATTGAGCATCGGGCAAAAGTCCGCACCTCGGCGGCGCTCGCCAACGCGAAGACTATTACCTTCAAGGAGGCGGCCGACAGGTACATCGCGATGCGAAGTAAGGGCTTGAAGAACGTCAAGCATGCCGCGCAATGGGGGACCACGATCGCGACCTATGCGTTGCCGGTGCTGGGCAAGCAGCCGGTTCGCGACATTGACGTGGGAACTCGTGCATCAGGTGCTCGAGCCGATCTGGAACACGAAGCCCGAGACAGCCGGGAGGGTACGCGGTCGCATTGAAAAGATTCTTGGTTGGGCCAAAGTGAACAATTATCGGGAAGGGGAGAACCCCGCCCGGTGGCGCGACAACCTCGATCAACTGCTGCCGAAGCTATCGGAGGTGCGAAAGGTCAGGCACCATCCGGCGCTGCCTTATGCCGAACTGCCGACATTCATGGAACAGCTACGACAAGAGGAAGGTGCCGCAGCACGCGCGCTGGAATTTACGATCCTGACGGCCGCTCGCACCGAGGAGGTGATTCTCGCCGGCCCGGCCGAAATCGATAAGCGTGAGAAGCTGTGGACCGCGCCGGCCGAGCACATGAGGCTCAAAAGGGAACATCTGGTCCCGCTGTGCGATCGCGCCATGCAGGTCCTCGATGAGGCCAGCAAAAGCTATCTATTCCCGAGTCCGTCTCATCCGGACAAGCATCTGAGCAACATGGCAATGCTTATGGTCCTCGATCGAATGGGCTACGGCCACGTGACGGTCCACGGCTTCCGGTCGACCTTCAAGGACTGGACACGCGACCGCACTCGATTTGAGAACTACGTTTCCGAGGCAGCGCTTGCCCATGCCAGCGGCGATAAGATCGAGGCTGCGTATGCCCGCAGCGCCGTGCTTGATAAGCGGCGAAAGCTGATGGAGGCATGGGCCGTTTATTGCGCGGCACCTACCCGCCGAGCCGATGCGGATGTGGCCGATCTCGACGCGCGTCAAACAAAGCCGGAGAACGACGACCTCTCAATCGTCGAGCCGATTGAGTTGTCCGCTATATAGGTAGCGCCAGTCACTTCTGCTGTTCACCCAATTACAGACATGCTTTGCCTCGCACTAAATGCAGCGATGGGCCAATTTCGGACATTTAGGATTGCGAGTCCCGGCGGGCAGATAAGCGCTCTCAGATTGCCGGCAAATTGTCAGTATCTGAAAGGTGGCATGCTGAATGCGCCGCGCGCTGGCGAAATTCGTGCCGACATCGAGATCGTGCCGCTCCGGATCTTCGTGATCGGCGCGCTGAACTGGACAATCGAATGGTTCAATCATGAGAACAGGGAAGCCGTTCTCAATCTTGCGCGCCGGACAGAACTGCTGATTTTCGACGGCCCCAAGAAGTCCTGACCGTTCTCCTATTTACCCTGCCAGACCGGCTTGCGCTTCTCGGCGAAGGCCCGCGGGCCTTCGATCGCATCGAGGCTCGCATAGGCGGCGACGTGCAGCCGGTTTGCTTCGATCAGCCCCTGAGCACAGCCAAAATCCATCCCCGCAAGGATGCTGGCTTTCGCGGCTTTGACTGAAAGCGGCGCGCCCTCGACGATCTTGCTGGCGAGATCGCGCGCGCGGGCGCGGACTGCATCGGGCGTGTCCTCAAGGTAGTTGGTGAAGCCAAATTCGGCGATACGTTCTATCGCCATCGTTTCGCCGGTCAGTACCAGCTCGAGCAGCAGCGGCTGCGGCAGAATCCACAATAGCGGCACGGCCCACGGCGTGCCGCGCCCCATACGGACCTCGGTGATGCCAGCGCGCGTTCCGCGAAGACCGACGCGCAGGTCGCACTGGAGGGCGAGCAGCATCCCACCCGCCATCAGCGATCCGGTCATCGCGGCGATGATCGGCTTCGTCACCTTGCGCATAGCGGTCTGCATCGGATCACGCATCAGCGTAAGAATATCGAGGCCGTCGCGCGCCCTGATCTCACTCGCCTGCTTGAGATCGAGGCCAGCCGAGAAAACGCCGCAGTCTGCGGACGTTAGAATGACGACGCGTGCCTGCGTGTCTCTCTCAACACGTTCCCAGGCGTCCGTGAGCGCGTTCATGGTCTCGACCGACAGGGCATTCTTCCGGTGCGGCCGGTCGATGGTTATTGTCGCGATGCTGCCCTCGATGGCGTAGCGCACTGGCTCGCTGTCGCTCATGATTGTGTTTCCCGGCGTTTCCAACATTTGTTAGATTGCGCGCGAATTCCATCCGCCGCAACCTAAGTCGCCATGACATGCAGCAACTGCCCAAGATGCGTTTTGCATCCGATCTTCTCCGCGACAAGGTTGCGCTGGTGACCGGAGGAGGAACCGGCATGGGGCGCGCCACGGCAATCGAGATGGCGCGATGCGGGGCGCGGCTCGTATTGCTCGGGCGGCGTGCCGAACCGATCGAAGATTGCGCGAGCACGATCCGCGGCTTCAGCGGCGAGGCGATCGCGATCACCTGCGACGTCCGTGATGCGGACCGCATCGAAGACGTGATGCGGGAGATCAAGAGCGCCTGCGGCAAGCTCGACATTCTGGTCAACAATGCCGGCGGCCAGTTCGTGACGCCGGCCCGCGACCTGAACAACAAAGGCTTCGAGACCGTCATCCGCAACAATCTCATCGGCTCGTGGCAGATGACGAAAGCGGTGGCGGATCATTTCATGCTCGCCAATGGCGGGGCGGTGGTGTTTGTCACCGCCTGCGTTCGCTCGGGGCTCAGCGGGTTCGTGCACACCGCCGCGGCCCGCGGCGGGGTGCTGGCGATGATGAAGACGCTCGCGTTCGAGTGGGCCGAGTTCGGTATCCGCCTCAATTGCGTTGCACCGGGCACGGTCAAGACGGAAGCCATGGGCCATTATCCGATCGAGCCCGAGCAGTGGCTCAAGCTCAATCGCAACATCATGGGACACATGGGCGACGTCGAGGACGTCGCGGGGGCCATTATTTTCCTCGCTTCGCCGCTCGGCAAATTCGTCACCGGCGAAGAGTGGTACATTGACGGCGGCGAGACGCTGCACCTTGCGCATGACGCCCGGCAGATGATCGACGCCATGATGTTCACCAAACGTGAGCGCGGTGACCGCAAGACGCAACCGTGAAGGAACGCCTAGAGCACCTGCGCGACCCGCACACCCTCGTCCACGGCACGCATGGCGTCGAGCTCCGCAGCCTCCTTTGCGCCGCCGATCAGGTGCGCCTCCACGCCGCCGGCTCGTAGCGCGTCGAACAGCGAGCGGTTGGACTCCTGACCTGCGCAAATGACGACCGTGTCGGCCTCTATCACGTGCGGGACGCCGTCGATGAGCAGATGCAGCCCTTCGTCGTCGATGTTGCGGTAGGCAACGCCGGTAATGATCTTCACGCCACGTTTGGCGAGGCTGCTGCGAAGGATCCAGCCCGTGGTCATGCCGAGCGTAGCGCCTGGACGCGACGGCTTGCGCTGCAGAATCGTGATTTCGCGCGTCGGCGCGCGTGGCGCCAGTGGGTCGCCCAGAAGACCGCCAGGATTTTGCAGGCTCGCGTCAATGTTCCACTCGGCTTGGAATTCGGCCAGGTCCAGACCTCTGGCCTTGGGGCTCTCGCCGGGCTGCGAGTGGCAAAGATACTCGGCTACGTCGAATCCGATGCCGCCTGCGCCGACGATTGCGACGCGCATACCGGCATTGCGCTTGCCACTAAGAAGGTCCGTATAGGTCACGACTTTCGGATGCTCGATGCCCGGGATCTCCGGGACGCGCGGATGAACGCCGGACGCGACCACTACGGCGTCAAACTTCGCCGCAAGCTCATCAAGAGATGGCGCGGTGTTGAGCCGCAGCTCGACACCATGCTCGGCAATCCGGCCGCCGTAGTATCGCAGCATCTCATCGAACTCGACCTTGCCCGGGACCATACGCGCGAGGTTGATCTGACCGCCTATGCGGTCGCTCGCCTCGAACAGCGTCACCTTGTGGCCGCGCCGGCCCGCTTCCGCGGCGGCGGCGAGCCCGCCCGCACCTGCTCCGACCACCGCTATCCTGCGCGGCGCCTGCGCCGGCCCTTCGTCGAATTCGGTCTCGCGACAGGCGCGGGGATTGACCAGACATGTCGCGGTGCGATTTGAAAAGATGCGGTCGAGACACGCCTGATTGCAGGCGATGCAGATATTGACGCTATCGGCATTCCCTTCTCGAACCTTTCTGACAAAGTCCGGATCCGCCAGCATTGGGCGCGCCATCGAGATCAGATCGCTATCGCCTGCGGCAAGGATTTCCTCGGCAAGCACCGGAGTGTTGATCCGGTTTGACGCGACCACCGGGACATTGACGGCGCGCTTCAACCGCCGCGGCGCGAACCTCCACGCCGCACGCGGGATCGGGTACGCGATGGTCGGCACCCGCGCTTCATGCCAGCCGATACCGGTATTGAGGATGTCCGAGCCCGCAGCCTCGACGCGCTGGGCGAGGCGGTCGATCTCCTCACCGGTCGCCGCGTTTTCGATGAGGTCGATCGCAGAAATGCGGTAGACGATGATGAATCCGGGTCCCGTGGCCGCGCGAATGCGTTTGACCAGCTCGACCGGCAGGCGATGCCGGTTCTCCTCCGTGCCGCCCCATTCGTCGGTGCGATCGTTGGTGTAAAGCACGGTGAACTCGTTGATCAGGTAGCCCTCCGAGCCCATGATCTCGACGCCGTCGAAGCCGGCCTCCTGCGCCAATCGCGCGCAGCGAACATAATCCGCGATGGATTGCTCGATTTGCGCGGCGGTCATCGCTCTTGGCTGAAATCGGTTGATACGCGAACGAAAGCTGGAAGGACCAAAGCACTCTTCCTGTTTCGCGTATCGTCCGGCATGGAGGATTTGCAGACAGATCGTTCCGCCGTGCTGATGGACGGCATCCGTGATGCGTGTGAGCTCCCGCGCCTGCGTACGCTCTGTGAGAATGGGGCCGCCGGGCTCGATCAGCCCTGCGGTATTCGGCGCATAGCCGCCGGTGATGATCAGGCCCACCTCGCCTTTGGCGCGCGCCGCGAGAAACGCGGCCATCTTCTGCAGCCCGTTCTCCTCCATATCCAGGCGGGTGTGCATCGAGCCCATGATGACGCGATTGCGCAGCGTCGTCTGCCGCAGCCTGAGCGGCGACAACAGATGCGAGAAGCGGGTCAGTCCGGGATCGGCAGTCACTCGGCGGGCTTGCTTGAATTGCGATAAATTTCTAACGCTCGTTACGCTGGTTCAAGACCGCATAAAATGCAAGCCGCGCTGCTTGCCGGGAGGAGCACTCGCATGGACTACGCGTTAACCGAGCAGCAGCACTCTTTCCGCGATGCGGCGGAGCGATTTTCGCGCGAGAAGCTCGCGCCGAATTATCTGGAGCGGGCGCGTGGTCATCGTCTGGATCGGGGCCTGGTGCGCGAGATGGGAGTGCTCGGATTGATCGGCGCCGACATTTGCGAGAAATACGGCGGTCTCGGCGAAAGCAGCGTGACGGCCGGCATCATCATTGAGCAGATCGCTTACGGCGACTTCAATTACAGCTACGTGCAGCTTCTCGCCTCGCTGATGGGCGGGATGATTTCGCGGCACGCCTCGGCGGAAATTGCGCGCGAGTGGCTCCCGCGCGTGACCGGAGGCGAAGCGATCATCGGTCTCGGTCTCACCGAGCCGCGCGGCGGTTCTGATGCGGCCAATCTTATGCTACGCGCCGAGCGATCCGGTAACGGCTATCGGCTGAACGGCGAGAAAACGTCGATGAGCTGCGCCGACCAATGCGATGCGGCGGTGATTTTTGCCCGCACCGGTTCGGTCGAAGACGGCGCGCGCGGCGTCAGCGCCTTCTTCGTCGATCTCAACCAGCCCGGCATCACGCGCACCCATTTCGACGACATTGGGACGAAGCCGGTCGGTCGCGGCTCGGTATTTTTTGACGACGTATTCGTTCCGGCCGAATGCCTGATGGGAGAGGAAAACCGGGGATTCTCCAAGATCATGGCAGGTTTCGATTACAGCCGCGCCCTGATCGGCCTCGAGTGCATTGGTCCTGCCCAAGCATCGGTCGACGAGAGCTGGCGCTATGCCGCCGAGCGGAAGGCCTTCGATCGGCCAATTGCGCAATTCCAGGGGATCAGTTTTCCGTTGGCGGAAGCCGAAACGCAGCTCACCATGATGCGACAGCTTTGCTACTATACGCTTTCGTTGCGCGACCGCAGCCTGCCGCACACCGCGGAGGCCGCGATGTGCAAGTGGTACGTGCCTAAAGTCGCCTGCGAGACCATTCATCAGTGCCTGCTCACGCACGGGCACTATGGCTACACGACGGACTTGCCGTTTCAGCAGCGCTATCTTGACGTGCTCGGTCTCCAGATCGGCGATGGGACGGCGCAGATTCAGAAGCTCGTCATCGCGCGCGAAAAAGTCGGGCGCATCGCGTTGCAATACGCAGGGCAAGCCTGATGCCGGATCGCGATCCATGAGCGGCGCGTCGAGCTATGTCTGGACTCCGCCGTCCGACTTGGTGGCGCGGAGCAACCTCACCGCGTTTCTGCGTGCAACCGGACAGCCCGACTACGACACGCTCGCTGAAAAGGCGGATACAGAGCCGGCCTGGTTGATGGAGCAGGTGTTCAGCTTTTGCGACGTGCACTTCTATCGCCCGTACGACCAAATCCTCGATTTGTCACGCGGCCTGCCCTGGGCGCGCTGGTGTGTGGGCGGGACGACGAACATCGTCCTCAACTGCATCGACAAGCACGCCGGCACGCCGGTCTGGGATCAGACTTTTTTGGTGTGGGAGGGCGAAGATGCGCGAGAACAGCGTACACTGACCTACCGCGACTTCGCGCACGAGGTTGGCCGCCTCGCGCAAGCGCTTGTCGGAATTGGCATCGGCCGGGGTGATGTCGTTGCGATTTACATGCCGAACATACCGGAGACGTTCGTCGCCTTTTTTGCGATCCTGAAAATCGGCGCGATCGTAATGCCGCTGTTCTCCGGCTTTGGCCCGAAACCGATCGAAACGCGCCTTAATCACGGAGGCGCCAAGGCGGTCATCACGGCGAGCGGAACCTGGCGGCGCGACGCCCCGGCGCCGCTCAAAGCTGTGCTCGACACCGCCCTCGACGCGGCGCCAACCGTGCGTCACGTCGTTGTCACGGGACGGAGCGACTTGCCAGTGGACCCGCCGATGCACCCGGGCCGCGATGTGTGGTGGCACGATCTCGTGGACGGTCGGGACGGCGTGCTGGCGACCGCGGCAATGGCCGCCGACGATCCGGCCGTCCTCCTTTACACCTCCGGGACGACCGGCGCGCCGAAGGGCTGTGTCTGGACCCACATCGGCTTCATTGGAACGATGGTGACGCGTGACATCATCATCTGCGGCGATTTCAAGCCCTCGGACCGCTGGTTTTTCTTCAGTGACATGGGCTGGATGGTCGGCGCGATGTGCGCCTGCATCCCCAGCTTCGCGGGCGGCAGCCTGCTGATCGCTGAAGGCACACCGGACTTTCCGGATACCGGCCGGTTCTGGCGACTGATCCAGGATCATAAAGTCACGTTCCTTGGCGTCTCGCCGACGATCGTGCGCAGCCTGATGCGGTATGGCGATGAGGTCGAGCGCTACGATCTCTCGAGCCTGCGGATCACGACGTCAGGCGGCGAGGCGTGGACCGAGGCGCCATGGCGCTGGTTCTTCGATCATGTGTGCAAGAACAGGATTCCGATCATCAACATTACCGGCGGCACCGAGGTCGGAGGCTGCATCCTCATCGGGACAACCAATCATCCGATGAACCCGGGTTCGTTCTCGCGCAAAGCGCTCGGCATGGGCGCGGACATCGTTGACCTGTCGGGCAGGCGCCTGCCGATCGGCGAGGTCGGCGAACTGGTGTTGCGCAACGCCTCAATCGGGATGACGAAGAGCCTGTGGAAAGACGACCAGCGCTACCTCGACAGCTACTGGAAAACGATTCCCGGACTTTGGGTGCACGGCGATTTCGCGATGGAGGGCCGCGACGGGCTCTTCTACGTCCTCGGCCGCTCGGACGACACCATCAAGGTTTCCGGCAAACGCACCGGACCTGCCGAACTCGAGGGCATCCTGATCGGGACCGGCAAGCTCGCTGAAGCGGCTGTGTTCGGCGTTCCGCATCCGGTGAAGGGTTCGGCGATCCTGTGCGCTTGCGTTCCGATACCGGGCATCGAGACCCGCGGACTTGCCGAAGAACTCTCGGCTGCTCTCGTAAAAGGGATGGGCGCCTCTTATCGCCCCGAGCGGGTGCTACTGGTCGACGATCTCCCGCGAACGCGCAACATGAAAATCATGCGGCGCGTGTTGCGCGCGGTATTGGAGGACAAGGATCCAGGCGATCTCTCGGCTCTCGCTAACCCCGAAGCGGTCGACGCACTGAGGTCGAAAATCGCGGCGCCGTAAAGTTTCGCGTGGGCGTCAACCGGACGTCGGTCGAGCTCAGATAGGGCAGTCCTGCGGAAACTGGGGCTTGCGCTTTTCGAGGTGCGAGGCGAGGCCCTCGCGGGCTTCGGCGCCGGTGAAACCGAGCATTTCGAGCGCGGTCGACGTATCAAACAACGGCCCGTTGACGCGCAGCCAGTTGTTGAGCGCGTACTTCGTCCAGCGGATTGCGCTCTGCGCACCGTTCGCAAGATCCTGCGCTGTCTCCAGTGCGATGCGCTGCAAATCGGCATCCTCAACACAGAGCGACACGAGCCCGATCCGCTCGGCTTCTTCACCCGACAGCGGCTTGCACGTCAAAAGGTAATATTTCGCCTTCGCGAGCCCGCACAGCAGCGGCCAGATGATGCAGGCGACGTCACCGGCAGCGACTCCAAGCCGCGTGTGCCCGTCCACGATCCGAGCCGATTTTCCGCAGATGGACACATCTGCCAAAATGCCGACGACGAGGCCTGCGCCGACCGCAACGCCGTTGATGGCCGAGATAATCGGCTTGTTGCAGTTGATAACATTGTAAACGAGATCTTTGGCTTCTTTCCAGGTCGACATGCGCACAACCGGATCGTTCATGATGGTCTTGATCAGCTCGAAATCACCGCCCGCCGAAAATGCCTTGCCGGCGCCCGTAACGATCACGGTATTGATGTCGTGATCTTCGTTGACCTCCCGCCAGATGTTTGTGATCTGGGTGTGAGTCTCTGCATCGACCGAGTTGTAGGTTTCGGGCCGGTCGAAGGTGATACGCAAGACGCGCTTTGCCGGATAGTCGATTTTCAGTTTCGAATAGGCGGCATAGCGGTTTGCCATGACTTGTCCTCGCTCGCTGGCTCGCGGCACTGTTTTTCGTTTCTAACGAATGTTAAAAAACCCTAGACGGCATTGCAGGGTGCTGCAAGAAGCAAGGCGAACGCCTCAATCCTGATGAGGGCGGAAACGATCAGCGGCCGGGAGCGCGAATGAGTGAAGCATCGCTTCGCGGCAAGACTGCGATCATCGGCATCGGCCAATCGCCGGTCGGCAAGGTGCCGGGGCGCAGTCCGCTGTGGCTGGCGGCCGATGCGGCGCGCAAGGCGATTGCGGATGCCGGGGTGAAGAAAGCCGACGTCGACGGCGTTCTCTCCGGTCATGCCCTCGCGTCGCCCTTTCACCGGTTCAGCGTCGCGTTCAGCGAATATTTCGGCTTGCGACCGACGTTCTCCAACACACTGCAGGTATCGGGTGCTACCGCCGCGACCATGTTTAGCATTGGTGCCGCCGCCATTCAGGCCGGTCTCGCCGAGAATGTGCTGATCGTCGCCGCCGACAGCCTGATGACCGGGCTCTCACCCGACCTCGCATTGCGTTCGTTGACCGAGAGTCGCGACCAGCAATACGAAATGCCGTTCGGTATTCCAGTCGCCAATACATTCGCGATGACTGCGCACCGTCACATGAAGGAATTCGGCACCACGGCCGAACAGCTCGCCGCAGTCGCGGTGATCCATCGGCGTCACGCGTCGCGCACGCCGGGGGCTCAGCAGACAAAACCGATCACGATTGAGGAGGTGCTCGCCTCCGGCATGGTGACGACGCCCTACCACAAGCTCGACTGCTCGCTGATCTCTGACGGTGGCGCGGCTTTCGTATTGACCTCCGCGGCGCGAGCGAAAACGCTCGGGATCGCCAAGCCGATTTACGTTCTGGGTGCTGGTGAGTGCTACACGCACGAGCACATCTTCCTTATGCCGTCGCTGACGACGACCGGCGCGGTCGAGTCGAGCCGCAAAGCCTATGCGATGGCGGGCTATGGTCCGGGCGATCTGCATACCGCGGGTGTCTACGACTGCTTCACCGGCACTGTGATCATGATGCTCGAAGACTTGGGCTTCTGCTCGAAGGGGGAAGGCGGGACCTTCGCGACGAGCGGCGAAATCACTTACGGCGGGCGTATTCCGATCAACACTCACGGCGGCCTGCTCTCGTTCGCGCATTCCGGGATTCCCGGTTCGTTGTTTCACTTCCACGAAGTCATTGCACAGCTGCGTGGCGAGTGCGGCGAGCGGCAGGTGCCGGGCGCCGAACTGGGCCTGGTCCACAGCTTAGGCGCGGGCTTTGCGACGAATGCCACAACGATCCTCGGGACGGAGAACACGCTGTGAGCATCGACGCTGCCCGGAAGCCTCTGCCGATGCCGGACGCCGATACGGCGCGGTTGTGGGAGGGACTTCGCCAGGGAAAGCTACTGCTGCAGCATTGCGAGGATTGCAATCACGTCCAGTATTATCAGCAGGCGCTATGCCGCGCTTGCGGGAGCGAGAACCTCATCCATCGCCCGGCAAGCGGGCGCGGCAAGGTCCATTCGTTCAGCGTCGTGCATCGTGCGCCCGGCCCAGCATTCAAGGTCGATGTCCCTTATGCGGTGCTGCTGGTCGAGTTGCAGGAAGGCCCGCGCATGATCTCAAGTTACGTGGGCGGCGATCCCGCCGAGGTGACGTTCGACATGGACGTCACGCTGGTTTGCGAACCGATGAACGACGAGATAACCCTGCCGCGCTTCAAGCGCGCGGGCTAAAGGGCGCTGCATCTTCTTTCAGGCTGGAAGCTTGTTGAATTTCCAACAAATGTTAGAGTTGCATCTTCAGTCGAATGCTGCGGAGACCTGCGGGAGATGAGTGATGGATTTTGACCTCACGCACGAGCAGCAGCAGATCCTCGGTTACGGCGACTCGATAGCGAAAAAGTTCGACCGCAAGTATTGGATGGAGTGTGCCGAAAAACACGTTTTCCCCCAGGCGCTCTATCAGCAGGTCGCGCGCGACGGTTTCGTCGGCACCATGGTGCCGGAAGAATATGGGGGTGCCGGGCAGGGTATGGTCGAGATGCATCTCTTCCTCGAAGGGCTCTCGAACAACGGCATACCGCTTCTGAACCTTGTGGTCGGCGCGACGATGAGTTTTGGTTTTATAGCCAAGCATGGCAGCGAAGAGCAGAAAAGACGCTACCTGCCGGACGCTTGCCTGGGAAAAACGCGGTTCTGTTTCGCGATCACCGAATCGGATGCCGGAAGCAATACGATCCGCACCGCGACGATGGCGCGCAAGCGCGGCAACCGGTTCGCGCTCGGCGGGTCGAAAACCTTCATCACCGACGCCGATGGTTCCGACTACGCTCTCGTCGTTGCGCGCACGACCCCGCACACCGAGGTGCAGCGCAAGACAGACGGCTTTACGCTGTTCGCAGTCGACCTCAAGGCCAAAGGCGTCGAGAAGCAATACATCCCGGTCAGTATTCCGGCGCCGGAGACGCAGTGGCAGCTCTTCTTCGACGAGGTGGACCTCGGCCCCGAAGATGTGGTCGGGGAGGTCGACAAGGGTTTTGGCATCCTGTTCAAGAGTCTTAATCCGGAGCGCATCCTGGTGGCGTCGATCTGCTGCGGGCTCGGCCGCTATGCACTGCAACGCGCGGTCGCTTATGCGAAAGAACGCAAGGTTTTCAAGGATGTGCCGATAGGAGCTTATCAGGGCGTGCAGCACCCGCTCGCAAACGCGCACGCCGGGATTGAGGTGGCGTCGCTGATGGCGCTCAAGGCCGCCTGGGTGTTCGATCAGCACCGGGAAGCCGGCGAGTTTGCCAACATGGCAAAACTTGTCGCAGCGGACGCCGGCACCGCGGCAGTCGACGCGGCGCTGCAGGCCCACGGCGGCAACGGCTTCACGAAGGAATATGGCATCTTCGACCTCTACCCGCTGGTGCGTCTTTTAAAGACAGCGCCGCTCAACCGAGAAATGATCCTCAATTACATAGGCGAGCACGTGATGGGCTTGCCGCGCAGCTACTAGGGCTCGCGATGGCCACGCTGAAGTCGGACATCGTCACGTCCAGCGACGAATACCGAAGCAACTACGCCGCCTATGCCGCGAGTATTGCCGACCTTTATCAGCGCCGTGCCGCCGCGGCACTGGGGGGGTCGGAACGCGCTCGCAAGCTGCACAAGGAACGCAAGCAATTGCTGCCGCGCGAACGGATCGCCGCTCTGCTTGATCCCGGCTCGCCGTTCCTCGAATTCTGCCAACTCGCCGGCGACGGCATGTACGAGGGTGTGCCACCGGGAGGCGGGATCATCACCGGGGTCGGCACTATCTCGGAAAGGCCATGCATGGTGATCGCCAATGACGCGACTGTAAAAGGCGGAACCTATTACGGCATCACGTGCAAGAAGCATGTACGGGCGCAGCGCTTTGCCTGGCAGCATCGGCTGCCGTGCATCACGCTGGTGCAGTCGGGCGGCGCCAACTTGCCGGAACAGCCGGATATTTTCCCCGATGAGGGACAGTTTGGCTCGATCTTCTATCAGCAGGTGCGAATGTCCGCCGAAGGCATTGCGCAGATCGCGATCGTGCATGGGCCTTCGACGGCCGGCGGCGCCTATATGCCGGCACTGTGCGATGAGACCGTGATCGTCCGAAATCAGGGTGCGATGTTCCTAGGCGGGCCGCAGCTCGTTTACGCCGCGACGCGCGAAGAAGTCGGCATCGAGCCGCTTGGCGGTGGCGACATGCATAGCCGTGTCAGTGGCGTCACGGATCATCTTGCCGAGAACGACAGCCACGCGATCGCGATCACGCGCGATATCGTCGCCAACCTCGGCGAGATTCCCCAGCAACGACGGAGTGTCGCGCCGGTGCGCGCGCCCCGTTTCGATCCGGCGGAAATCTATGGCATCATCAGCGCCAACCCGCGCATTCCGACCAACAACCGCGACATCCTTGCGCGCCTGGTGGACGACAGCGAGTTTCAGGAGTTCAAGCCGTTGTACGGCGATACGCTTGTCACCGGCTTCGCGCGCATTATGGGTTTCGAGGTTGGCATTCTGTGCAATAACGGCGTCCTGTTCTCCGAGAGCGCGCTGAAGGCGACTCATTTCATTGATTTGTGCTGTAAGCGAAACATTCCGCTCCTCTTCATCGCCGACGTCACCGGCTTCATGGTGGGCCGCAGCGCCGAGGAGGGCGGCATCACCAAGCACGGTGCGAAGATGATCACCGCGGTCGCGAGTGCGAACGTGCCGAAATACACGCTGATCATCGGCAATGCGTACGGCGCGGGCTACATGGCGATGTGCGGACGTGCGTTCAAGCCGAACGCGATGATGATGTGGCCAAGCGGGCGCTCGGCCATCATGGGCCCTGATCAGGCCGCCAACACGCTTGCCATGGTGCGCGATGAGGCCAACAAGCGCGAGGGCAAAACCTGGACTGACGATGAGCGGGAAGCCTACATTGCGCCGACCCGCCGAAACTTCGAGGCTTTTGCCGACGCCTACAATTTTGCAAGCCACACCTGGTGCGACATGGTGATTGATCCCCTGGAGACGCGCCAGGTGATGGGCCTGCTTCTCGACCTCGCCGGGCGCGTGCCGCAGCAAAACACGACGTTTGGTGTACTGAGGATGTGACGGGCGCGTAGAGCGTGTTCAAGAAGATCCTCATCGCCAACCGCGGCGAAATCGCCTGCCGCATCGCGCGCACTTGCCGCCGCCTGGGCGTTGCGGTCGCGGGCGTCCATTCGCGCGCGGACGCAGGCGGGTTGCACGTGAAAACGATCGGAGAATCGATCGAGATCGGCGGCGCCCCCGCTAGCGAGAGCTACCTGCGCATCGACGCCGTCATCGAGGCCGCGCGGGTGACGGGCTCGCAGGCGATCCATCCGGGCTTTGGCTTTCTCGCCGAGAATGCCGCGTTTGCAGGCGCAGTCGAAGCCGCGGGACTGGTCTTCATAGGCCCGACACCCGAGACGATCAAACGCCTTGGTGACAAGGCGCTTGCCAAAGAGGAAGCCGAGCGCGCTGGCGTTCCGGTCGTGCCGGGCAGCAAGTCGCCGAGCGAGGACGCGGCCGAGATCGCCGAAACGGTGCGTAAAGTCGGGTTTCCGGCACTGCTCAAGGCCTCGGCGGGCGGTGGTGGCAAGGGCATGCGCGCTCTCATGGGTCCTGACGGGCTCGATCAGATTATCGAGTCCGGCATGCGCGAGGCCAAAAGCGCTTTCGGCCGTGCCGGCCTCATCGTCGAAAAGCTGGTGCAACGCGGCCGCCACATCGAGGTGCAGATCGCTGGCGATGGGGCCGGGAATGTCGTTCATTTGTTCGAGCGCGAATGCACGTTGCAGCGGCGGTATCAAAAACTGATCGAGGAAGCGCCGGCGATAAACTTTCAGCCGGCGATGCGCGAAAGAATTCTCGCCGACGCGGTGCGGCTTGGCCGCCGGTTGAACTATCGCGGCGTCGGCACGGTGGAGTTCATGGTGAGTGGCGACACGTACTACTTCCTTGAGGTCAATCCGCGTCTGCAGGTCGAGCATCCCGTGACCGAGGAAGTCACGGGCCTCGACATCGTAGAGCTGATGCTGCGCATAGCCAGCGGCGAGGGTTTACCGGTCACACAGCAAGACGTCATATGCCAGGGACACGCTGTCGAAGCGCGTATCTGCGCGGAAGACCCCGCGGACAATTTTCTCCCTTCGACCGGCTCGCTTTCTTACGTACGTTTCCCGAATGGTGGCGTGCGCGTGGAAAGCGGTATCGAGTCCGGATCGATGGTCACACCATACTACGACTCGATGCTCGCAAAGCTGATTGCGCGCGGCGAAGCGCGGGAAGCGACGCTCAATCGGCTCGATGCCGCGCTTGGCGAAACGTCGATCTTCGGCCTCGCCACAAACCAGGACTTTCTGCGGCGATTGATTGCCTTGCCGGAGACGCGATCGGCGGACTTTTACACCCGGTTGATCGACGATCGTCTGGGCGAGTTGGTCGGCGCCGCGGCGCCGCCGCCAGCCGAAGCGTTTGCGCTGGCGGCGTGGCATTGGCTGACGGACAAACGCAAGGCTGCCTCCGATAACCCGTGGCATTGGCGCGCAATGACCGGCTGGCATATGGGGAGCGGCGACGAGGGCCTTTCACCTATCCCGATCCTGCACCTCGAGACGCAGGGGGCGACTGCCGAGATCCGCTTCTCGCCGCAGCGGCCCGATGGCACCATGCTAATCGCAGTGGACGAGCAGAGGATTATCGCCGGCCTCCATGGGCTCGGCGATGAAGATTACTTGGCGATCTTGAGCGGGCGACAAGAAACGGTGCGCATTCGTCAGGACGGCGACGAGCTTCACGTTCAGGCATCCGGTAGAACGTATGCGTTCACGGCGGTCCCGTACCTTTCGTACATAAGCGCCGCTACCGAGACGAGCGGCGAACTGCGGGCACCGATGATGGGGATGATCACCAGGGTCAATGTTGCCGTTGGCGATGCAGTCAAGAAGGGCGACGTCGTGGCAGTCATGGAATCGATGAAGATGGAGCTGCGCATCGCTAGCAAGATGGATGGGCGCGTCGCGAGCGTGAACTGCAAGACGGGCGACATGGTCGAGCGCAATGCAGTCGTCGCCGTGGTTGAGCTAGGCCGATAGCGGCAGGGAGGGAAGAATGCGATTGGGCAGCGTCAACTACGAAGTCCGGAACCGGGTCGCGATCCTGACGCTCGATGAACCGCAAAAACTCAACGCGCTGACGGCGGGCATTCGCAAGGGCATCCTTTCAGGCCTGAAGAAAGCGGACGAAGATGACGCTGTGCGCGTGGGCGTTATCACTGGGAGCGGCGAAAAGGCCTTCTGTGCCGGCGCCGACATCGGAGCGATGACCTTCGATCCCGAAAAAGCGCGTGCGTTTCTGATGGAGGCGCTGGACGTGTTGCAGGCACCCGAGCGCGCGCGCAAACCCGTGATCGCTGCCGTCAACGGCATCGCGTTCGGCGGCGGCTTTGAACTCGCCATCGCCTCCGATTTCGTCATCGCTTCGGAACGCGCGCGCTTTGCGGTTCCGGAGATCAAGCTCGGCCTGCTGCCGGGTTTAGCAATCGTGCGGCTGCAGGACATCGTCGGCCGGGCCAAAGCCAAGGAAATGAGCTTCCTTGGCGATCCGATTTCGGCCGACGAAGCGCTTCAGCTCGGTCTTGTGCTTCGGGTCGTTTCGCACGACCGGCTTTTCACCGAGACGCTGTCCTTCGCGGACCGGATCGCCGCGCGGCCCAGGCTGGCAGTGCAGATGGGCAAATCGTTCTACAATCGCGGCCTGACAGGCGACCAGATACAACACGCCATCGATGGCGTTTCGATCCTGTTCACCCACGACGACGCCCGGGAGGGTGTCGCAGCGTTTCGGGAAAAGCGGGAGCCCAAATTCCTCTGACCAATTACCCGGGTTTTTGTTGCCCCCGATTCTAACAACAGTTAGCTTTCGGCTGGGCAACCCAAGAATGAAACACTGCCCCCCGCCACCCGCGGGCAGTTCTAGGGGGAAGGAAATTCACGGTGGCGGTTGAAGACGCCAAGCCGGTTCTGGAATGCCGCAATATCGAAAGGCGTTTCGGTGGCGTCGTTGCGCTCAACGGCATCGATGTGCGTATCGGCCGCGGCGAGATCTTCGGTCTGGTCGGTCCGAATGGCTGCGGGAAAACCACGTTGGTCAACGCGGTGACCGGCTTCTACCCTCCGCAGCACGGGCAGATCCTTCTCGACGGCCGCGACATCACAGGTCTGGCGCCATACCGGATCGCCGCCCTTGGCGTCGCGCGCACTTTTCAGAATCTTGCGCTTTTTAATGGCATGAGCGTGCTCGACAACATTCTGCTTGGGCGGCACATCCACATGCGGCCGAGCGTCTGGCGCACTGCGCTCTATTGGTGGCTCGCTCGACCCGAGGAAACAATCAACCGTGCGATCGTCGAGGACGTCATCGACTTCCTGCAGCTTGAAGCAGTGCGCGATGAACTTGTTGACGGAGTTCCGATGGGGCTGAAGAAGCGTGTTGAACTCGCGCGCGCTCTCGTCGCCGATCCGCGCTTCCTCATCCTCGACGAGCCGATGGCGGGGATGAACCAGGAAGAGAAAGAGTATATGGCGCGCTTCATCCTCGACACTCGGGATGAGCGCGGAATGACGATCCTACTCATCGAGCACCACATGGATGTTGTCACCGGCATCTGCGACCGCATGCTCGCGCTCAACTATGGTGCAATGATTGGCAGCGGCAAGCCGGCGGACGTCGTGGCGGATCCGCGCGTTATCGAAGCCTACATCGGAGGTGCGCATGCGGCGCACTGACGATGCCCGGGCCTGGAATTTCGAGACTGACACGACGTTGGTGCGCATCCTGGCACGCAATGCGGAGCTCTATCCCGATCGCGTTGCCATGCGCGAGAAGGCAAAGGGGATCTGGCAGGAAACCACGTGGCGCGGGTTGCTCGACAGCGTGCTTGCGGTCGCGGCGGGTCTGGAAGACCTCGGCTTCCAATCTGGCGACACGATGCTGGTGCTCGGCGATAACCGGCCGCGGCTCTACGCCGGCATGCTCGCTGCGGGAGCGCTCGACGGCTACGCAATGCCGGCATATCCGGACGCAACGCTCGATGAGATCCGTCACTTCGTGCAAGAGGCTGACGTTCGTTTCGCTCTGGCCGAGGATCAGGAGCAGGTTGACAAGGTACTCGCGTTGCGTACGCGGGGGGCGAAGATCGAGCATATAGTTTACGACGACGGCCGCGGACTTCGCACTTATCGCCAGCCCGGTCTGATCGCGTGGGAGTCACTCGAGGCCAACGGCGTCGAGCGGCTCAGGAAAGAACCCTCGTTGCGCGCTCGCCTGATCGAACGGGCGCGGCCGGAAGGGCCGGCCGTCTTCGTTCATTCGTCGGGCAGCACCGGCAAGCCGAAAGGAGTCGTGCTGTCGCACCGCAACTTCCTTGCGGGCGTCGCCAATGCGTATCGCGCGAAGGCGTTCGATTTCGGCGAGACCATCCTCGCCTATCTGCCAATGGCCTGGGTCGGCGACTTCGCGATCACGATCGGTGCGGGGATTCCCCTGCATTTCACGATCAATATTCCGGAGCGTCAGGAGACGGTGCTGCAAAATCTGCGCGAGATCGCGCCCACGTGCTACCTGGCAGCACCGCGCAGCTGGGACCTTCTGCTCACGACGATCCAGGTCCGGATACAGGATTCATCTTGGCTCAAGCGCAAGGCCTACGATTACTTCATGGCCGCCGCCATCGCGTCCGAGAAGCGCAAGCTCGAAGGCGGAAAGCCGACGATCCGCGAACGGATTCTCGACCCGATCGGCGAGTGGCTCGTCAAGGCGCCGATCAAGGATCAGTTCGGATTGACCCGGCTGCGGGGGGCCTTCACGGGCGGCGAAGCCATAGGCGAGGAGACCTTCATTTTCTATCGCGCGCTCGGCATCAAGCTCCGCCAGCTATATGGCCAGACCGAAACCAGCGCCTACAATACCATACAAAGCGCCGACGAGGTGCGACTGCACACCGTCGGCCGCGCGCTTCCCGGGGTCGAGATACGGATCAGCGATGCCGGTGAGATTCTGGTCCGCTCCGGCAGCGTGTTCTCCGGCTACTTCCGGCAGCCTCAGGCAACCGCCGAGGCACTGCGCGACGGCTGGCTGCATACCGGCGATGCCGGCTACCTCGAACCGGACGGACATCTCGTCGTGCTCGGCCGCATTTCGGAGGTTGTGCACACCGCCAAGGGCGAGCGCTACATCCCGAACTACATCGAGAACCGGTTGAAGTTCAGTCCCTACATCAAGGATGCAGCCGTCCTCGGGCGCGGCCGGGATTGGCTCTCCGCGATCATCTGCATCGACCGTGAAGCCGTTGGGTTATGGGCCGAACAGCGCGGAATCTCCTACATGTCCTACGCCGACCTCGCGCAGAACCCGCAAGTAGCCGAGCTGGTAGCGGTGGCGGTCGGACATCTCAACCGCACCTTGCCGGAAGGCTTGCGGCTGCATGAGTTCGTCTGTTTGCACAAGGAATTCGATGCCGACGACGGCGAGATCACGCGCACACGCAAGATCCGCCGGAATGTCGTCGAGGAGCACTACAAACCGATCATCGAGGCGATCTATGGACGTGAGAAACAGGTGCTGATGCAGGCAAAGATTACCTACGAGTTCGGGCGAAACGGGCGTGATCGAGCGCATGCTCGTGGTGCAGGAGGCATGATCGTGGATTTTGCGCTGCTGCTTGAGTCTGCCGTCAACGGTGCTCTGATCGGGCTGATGTACGCGCTCGTCGCCATCGGTATCGTACTCATCTACAAGTCCTCGTCCGTTCCAAATCTGGCGCAGGGCGCAATGGTGATGCTCGGCGCCTACATCGTGCTTGCGTTCGCGGGTGTGGGCCTACCGCTCTGGGCGGCGATCTTGCTCGGCATTCTCTCGATGTTTGGCATCGGCATCGCGATTGAGCGTTTCGCGCTGCGCCGGCTCGCCGGCCGGCCGATCATCATGATCCTGATGATGACGCTCGGGCTCGACATCTTTCTTCGTGCAAGCACATTGGCGATTTGGGGCGCCACTACGCGGCCGATTCAGCTCGGTATTGATGACGCGCCGCTCTTCATCGGGCCGCTGTTGATCAACCGCACTTACGTGGTGGGAGCCACCGTCGCGGTCGCGATGTTTGGTCTTTTTGTCCTGTTCTTCCGCACAAGGGTCGGAACCGTATTGCGTGCGATCTCGGACGACTACACGGCTGCGTGGTCTGTCGGCATCTCGGTCGAACGCGGGATCGCGTTGTCCTGGGCGATGGCTGCCGTGGTGGCCGCGATCGGCGGCGTCCTGTGGGGTTCGGTCCAGGGTGTCGATCAGTCGCTTGCGCTTTTGCTGCTCAAGTGCGTTGCCGTTGCGGTACTTGGCGGCCTCGACAGCATCGGCGGCGCGCTCATCGCCGGCGTCATGCTCGGCATGATCGAAGGCGTAGCGTCGGCGTATTTCGATCCGATCGTCGGCGGCGCCAGTCGCGAACTGGTCGATGCCGCGATACTAATCCTCACCATTCTGGTGCGCCCGCACGGCCTGTTCGGCCGCCACGACATCGAGAGGGTGTGATGCTGTTCCGGCAAGCCGGAATATTCCACACCAACTACCGCGCCGACCGCGCGCTGTTTCCGATTCCGGCCGACCGAATCATGCTGGGGAGCCTGCTGGCGCTTGCGATTCTGGCGCCGTTCTATCTCAACTCGCTCTATCTCAGCAGTTTCATCCTGCCCTGGCTGGTATGGACGGCCGCGACGCTGGGGCTCAACCTCATCATCGGCTGGGCTGGCCAATTCCATCTCGGCTACGCCGCCGTCATGGGCATCGGTGCTTACGCGACGGTGCACGCGACGCGGTTCGGCGTGCCCTGGGAGATCGCCATCGTGCTTGGCGGGCTTACGGCGGCAGTGATCGGTCTCGTGTTCGCATTTGCCTCGCTCCGCGTCAAAGGCCTCTACCTCGCGCTTAGCACCCTTGCCTTGCAGTTCGTCATGGATTGGACGATTTCGCACGTTCCAGCGATCAGCGGCGGCACGCAGGCGACGCTGCAGGCGCCGGACATCAGGCTCCTCGGCGTGCCAGTTCGGTCGGAAGCCGGTCTTTATTATATCGCACTCGCCTGGTGCGTGCTCGTGACCCTGTTCATGCTCAACCTTCGCCGCACGGCGCTTGGCCGCGCACTCGTCGCCGTCCGCGAGAGGGACTATGCGGCCGCGGTGATCGGGGTGAATAGTTTCTATTTCAAGCTCGTCGCCTTCGCGACCTCATCGTTTATCGGCGGCATCTCGGGCGCGATTTTGATCGGCACGTTCTACCATGCGGTCACGCCGGAGCAGTTCTCGGTCGATGTTTCGATTTAGGCGCTTGCCATGGTTATTGTTGGCGGGCTCGCTTCCATCATCGGCAGCTATTTCGGCGCCGGGTTCATTTTGCTTATGCCCGGGATCATGAATACGTTCATCTCATGGCTCGCTATAAAGTTTGGCTTTACGCTTGGCATCGAGATGCTGGCGCACCTTCCGCGCGCGCTGTATGGCGCCTTGATCATCGCTTTCCTCCTGGTCGAGCCGCTCGGCCTCGGGAAGATTTACGGCAACGTCCGCGATTACCTGCTGGTCTGGCCTTTCGGGTATGTGAAGAAGTAGCGGCATGGACCAGGCTATTCTCACCCTCAACAACGTCGAAGTCGTCTACGACTACGTGTCGCTGGCGATCAAAAGCGTCTCGCTTGCGGTGCCAGAGCACGGCATCGTCGCGCTCTTGGGCGCGAATGGCGCCGGCAAGAGTACAACATTGAAGTCGATCAGCGGATTACTGACGGCGGAACGCGGCGAGGTGCGGCGCGGGGATATTAACTTTCTGGGGAGCGACGTCCGCGCTATGCCGCCGCACGAGCGTGTGCGGCTCGGGATCGTGCATGTGCTGGAAGGCCGGCGCGTGTTCGAGCACCTGACCCCCGACGAGAACCTGGTGGCGGCGTCCGCGGTCCGCAGCCGCAACGATCTCGCGCGCAACAAGGAGCGCGTTTACGGCTACTTCCCGCGTCTCTACGAGCGCCGCTCGTCAGAGGCGGGCTACCTGTCGGGCGGCGAGCAGCAGATGCTCGCGATAGGCCGCGCCCTCATGACGCAGCCAAAGCTACTCATGCTGGATGAGCCGAGCCTCGGCCTCGCGCCGTTTCTGGTCGCGGAGATCTTTGAGATCATCCGCAACATCAACAAGGAAGAAGGGCTTTCGGTACTACTGGTCGAACAGAACGCGGTCGCCGCGCTCGAGATTGTCTCGCACGGCTATCTGATCGAGAGCGGCCGCATCGTGATGCACGACACCGCGCAGGCACTAAAGAAGAACCCTGACATCCAGGAGTTCTATCTTGGCGGCAGCAAAGGCCGTAACTTTCATGACATTAAGCACTACCGGCGGCGCAAGCGCTGGTTAACTTGACCGAAGTTTAAAATCTGCAATGCAGCAATGAGGGAGGAAAGTATGAAACTCAGACTGATAACATTGTTAGCCGGCGCGGCGACGTTACTCGCCGGCATCCTGCCGGCCGCAGCCCAGGAATCCATCAAGTTTGCGCTGTGTTACGACATCACCAAGGCGTATTCGTTCGTCACGCCGCAGGTGGCCCAAGCCGCTCGTGACTATGCCACCCTGCTCAACCAAAAGGGCGGCATCAGCGGGCATCCGATCGAAGTCATCGTGGAGGATCACGGCAACGAGCCGCAGCGCGGGATCGAGTGCTATGAGAAGCTCAAGCGCGAGGGTGTGATGGTGTTCGACTTCCTGTCGACGCCGGTATCGCGCGCCGTGCTGCCGCGCATCAGCAAGGACGGCAACATCATGATGCAGTCGCTCGCCGGTCGCGGCGATGCCGTCGACGGTGAAGTCTTCAAGTTGGTATTTCCGGTCGGGCCGACCTATTGGGGTCAGGCGGCGAACGACGTGGCCTACATCAAACAGAAGCAGGGCGGCAACCTTAAGGGCGTCAAGATCGCGTTCTTATATATCGATTATCCGTTCGGGCAGGAACCGATCGGCATCCTCAAGACGCTGGCCGCCAAGGAAGGCTTTGATCTCCAGCTGTTTCCGTATCCGCTGCCAGGAAACGACCAGGCGTCCGCCTGGACGCAGATGCGCCGCTTCGATCCGGACTGGATCATAAGCTGGAGCCTCTCGAACATGCACGTGATGGCTTCGCGCGAGATGAAGCGCAACGGCATCCCGATCAGCAAGTACATCTCGGTCAACTGGCTCAACGAAGTCGACATCAACAACATCGGTGCCGACGCCGCCAAGGGTCTCAAACGCGGCACCAACGTCGCCGGCGGACAGGATCATCCGCTGATCCAGGAAATCATAAAGGAGCTCTACGACAAGGGCAAAGGCGCCGGCGATCGCAAGCACCTGCAAGACGTCTACTACAACACCGGTCTCGCGATTTACTCGATCGCCTTCGAGGGGGTGCGGCTTGCGGTGCAGAAAGGCGGCTGGCCGCTGACGCCCGAGAAAATCAAGGCCGGTCTTGAGTTCGATGAAGGACTTCAGCGCCAACGGCCTGATGGCGCCGCTGACGGTCACGGCCGCCGATCATGGCGGCGGCGGCAAGACCCGAATTGAGATGTGGGACGGCACCAAGTGGGTGCCGGAGACGGACTGGATTGCCGGCTTCTCTGATGATGTGTGGAAAGTCGTGAAGGACAGTTCCGCCGAATATGCCAAGTCCGAGGCTGCGAAGTAGTTGCCGGAACGGCCAGACAACGCTGCGGGACCGCGACGCTTTCGCGGTCCCGGCTTTTCCGGCGCAAGGTCAGGATGACTTAAATGACGAGATTTAACGGCAAGTCCGCCATCATTACCGGCGGCGCCGGTGGAATTGGTTCAGCGACGTGCCACCGCTTCGCTGCCGAGGGCGCGCTGGTCGCCGTGTTCGATCGAGACGAGGCTGGCGCGCGGAAAGTCGCAACGGAAATCGAAGCCGCCGGCGGCAAGGCGCGAGCCTTCGCGTGCGACATCGCCGATCGCCAAAGCGTCGATGCCGCCGTGTCGGCAAGCGAATCCGCACTCGGCCCGGCTGCGATTCTGGTCAACAATGCGGGCTTCGATATTTTCAAGCCCTTCCTCAACACGGAGCCGAGCGAGTGGGAGCGCTTGATCGCCATCAACCTCCGTGGACCGTTACACATGCATCACGCCGTGCTGCCGGGGATGGTCGAGAGAAAATACGGGCGCGTGGTCAATATTGCATCCGACGCGGCACGCGTCGGCTCGACCGGCGAGGCCGTCTATGCGGCCTGTAAGTCGGCGATGCTCGGGTTTTCGAAGACGCTCGCGCGCGAGCACGCGCGACACGGCATCACGGTGAATGTCGTTTGTCCCGGCCCGACCAGCACCAATCTTTTGGCGGATTTTCTCAAAGGCGCGAACAATCCCGACAAGCTGATTGAGGCGTTTCGGCGATCCATTCCGCTCGGCAGAATCGGGGCGCCTGAGGATTTGCCGGGCACAATTGCGTTCTTCGCCAGCGATGACGCCGCCTATGTGACCGGACAGGTGATCAGCGTATCGGGCGGGCTTTCCATGGCGGGCTGACCGCGCGCGGCGCAGAGTCCCCCCGCGAAGTGTGGCCTTGTGTCGTCGATTTCTCAACTTGTAGACCTCTCCGGGTAGTCCGCTTTTTGGACGCCGTCGGATGAGGCCGGACGTCGCGTCGATATAGCCTCGACCCGCATTAGCTTGACCAGCGGCCCGCTTAGACGACTCCACGCTCCCGCAGCGCGCGGATGCGTTCCGGCGAAGCCCGCTGCGGCACAAGATTTCTTCGGGACGTTACTCTAAAGCGGAAAAGGGCCTTTGCCGGGAAGAACAAGCCGAAGATGCCGGGCGTTTCAGTCTTTGGAAATAAAGCCGTGCTGGACGCGTTGTGCTCTGAGAGTTGCGATGCCAGCCGAAAAGCGGCGTCGGGAGAAAGACTGGACTATTTGCACAATCCCTTCACGGTCGCTGCAATGCTCCGCGATGCGATGATTCCGGATAAAGCGCCAAGGTGTCCCGTATCGTGAAGTCGTTTACGCGGCCGCTGCCTCACTCCACGGCGAGCTGCAAATCCGCCCCGCGTTCTGCTCGCGCCACTGCTACATTTTTTGAGCCCGGTGAACTTCGCTGTTGCCGACCTCGGTGCTTAGATTTGTGCGCGTGGGTAGCCTTGTGGGTAACACCAATCGAAATATAAAAAACTAAATGATTTCAACGTCGATTGGCTCCCCGGGCCGGATTCGAACCAGCGACCAACCGGTTAACAGCCGGTTGCTCTACCACTGAGCTACCGGGGAACAATGCGGCGCTCGCGAAGCGAACGTGGCTATAACAAAGCCGCCGCGGCTTTGAAAGCATCAGGGTCGAGAAATCCGTTATTCGGCCGCCAAGCCGCGGCACCTGCGCAAACGCTGCTTCGAAAGGCTGGAGGCCACGCCCGGAATTGAACCGGGGTAAACGGTTTTGCAGACCGCTGCGTAACCACTCCGCCACGTGGCCTAAGGCGCTGATACCTAAATGGCCGCAGCCGATTAGGCAATGGCTGCGACACGGCGGCGGAATGATGCCGATAACTTCTGCGTGGGCATCACGCCAGCGGCTCTGCCGGCCAAAACGGTCTCAATAGTGGTCAATTGGGCCGTGCAGGTGCGCTTGCATTTTGCCATGACGTGCCGCACAAGGCGGGCGCACCAATGCGGGAAGGCTAACGCATGTTTGACGCCGCCGCCGCGCGCCGGCTGATGGTGGACGGGCAGGTCCGCACCGCCGACGTGACCGATGCCGCCTTGCTCGACGCCATGCTGTCCGTGCCGCGCGAACAGTTCTTGCCGCCGGCGCTGGCCCCGCTCGCTTATCTCGACGGCGATATTCAGATTGCTCCCGGACGCGCCTTGCTCAGGCCGATGGTGCTCGCGAAGCTGATCCAGGCGGCCCGCGTAACGCTTTCGGATCGCGTCCTCGATCTCGGTTGCGGCACCGGTTATTCCTCGGCCGTGCTCGCGCGTCTTGCCGGGACAGTTGTGGCGCTGGAGGAAGATGCGGGATTGGCGCGTCAGGCAAGAGAATCGCTCGTAGCCGCCGGTGCGGCTAATGTTGAAGTCGCTCTTGGCCCACTGACCGCAGGATGGCCGGCTGGCGCACCTTATGACGTTATTCTACTCAATGGTTCCGCGGAAATCCTGCCCGACGCTCTCGGCGACCAGCTCAAGCCGGGCGGTCGCCTGGTCGGCGTTTGTGGCCACCCGCCGGCGGCGAAGGCGACAATCAGCCATGTGATCGAGGGCCATCTCGTCGGCCGCCCGATTTTCGACGCCGCGGCTCGGCTGCTGCCGGGCTTCGTTGCGCCGCCAGCCTTCGTTTTCTAGGTTTCGGCTCTTAAATCCGACGCAATTAGAACGAGCGCGCTGAAGTCATACCCTGTGGCGCATATGTGCCAACTTCCAGAAATTTTCGTATAAAATCAGTCGCGGGGGTTTCACGGCATTCGCAGCCCGCATAATGTTCGGAATTGCTTCGCGTCGGCCGGTTCGACTGGCCGCGGGTTTGGATCGTTTGGGGCAATGCTGGAAAGGTGAGGGCGGCGCGCGTATATGCGGGTACGAGCGTACAATTGGGCTATTGCCGGCCTTCTGGGTGGCGCCATCTTTGGTGCGGGCTGCTCGGGAGCTGGCGCGGATACGCTCGAGTGGGCGATCGTCCAGGCTTACCAAAACAACCCGTCGCTCAACTCCCAACGAGCGGCTTTGCGCGTGATCGATGAAAACGTGCCGCAGGCTTTGTCGGGGTACCGCCCGAAACTGAGCCTCACCGGCAACGGCGGTTACAACTACACCAACGCCACGCAGGAATTCGTCATTGGGGGCGCACCGACGCTGACCCATTTCGGTCAAACGTTCTACTCGCGTACCTTTGGGGCCACTGCGAGTCAGACGCTGTTTAATGGCTTTCAAACCGCCAACAAGACGCGGCAGGCGGAAAGTCAGGTGGATGCCGCGCGTGAAACGCTGCGTGTCACCGAGCAGCAGGTGCTGCTGGATGCGGCCACCGCTTATATGAACCTGCTGCGCGACGGGGCCATCCTCGAGCTCAATCAGAGCAACGTTCAAGTTCTTACCGAGCAGCTCAAACAGACGCGCGATCGCTTCAACGTCGGCGAAGTGACGCGCACGGACGTCGCACAATCGGAATCGCGATTGGCTGCCGGCCGTTCGGCGCTTTTGGGCGCACAGTCGAATTATGTGACCTCGCAGGCCAACTATCGGCGCGTGATCGGTGTTGATCCGGGCAAGCTCGCCCCGGCGACGTCGGTCGACCGGCTGTCGCCACATACCCTTCCCAAGGCGATCGCCCAGGGTCAGGCGCTCAATCCTTCGGTTCTTGCCGCGATGTACGGCGTCGACGTCGCCGAGCTTGCGGTCAAAATCAGCGAAGGGGCGCTCTACCCGAACCTGGCGGTTGCGGCGAGCGCGTCCTATGGCACCCAGCCGGCCTTCGAAACCGTCAAGGAAACGCAAGCTTCAGTCCTGGGGCAGTTGACAATCCCCATCTATCAAGGCGGTGCCGAGTACTCCACCATCCGCCAGTCCAAAGAAACGCTGGGCCAGCAACGGCTCACCCTCGACACCAATCGCGACCAGGCGCGGGCAACAGTCGTGCAGAGTTGGGGACAACTTGACGCCGCCAAGGCGCAGATCGAATTGACGACGGCGCAAGTCAATTCGGCGGAAATCGCGCTCAACGGTGTGCGCGAGGAAGCAAGGGTAGGCCAGCGCACCACGCTTGACGTGCTCAATGCCCAGCAGGAACTGGTGAATGCGCGCGTCGCGTTCGTGACCGCGCAGCATGATCGCGTGGTTGCCTCGTACACCCTGCTCGCCGCGGTTGGCGCCCTGTCGATGCAGCAGCTCGGCCTTAATGTCGCGATCTACGATCCGATGGTTCACTATCAGCAAGTCCGCGATGCCTGGATCGGCGTGCGTAATCCCGACGGCAGGTAGATCGGAACGCGGTCCGAGGGTGGTCTGTTCACAGACCGAATTTGCCTTCAATTTTCGCTATGACATACTTATGCGCGGCGTTGCATAGTTGCACTTCGTGATTCGCAGTCGGTACGCCCGCTGGCGGTGTTTAACTGCTGTGGGCGTTGCGGCGGGGGACATGCAGGGATGAAGGCGAGGATGCGCGCATGACGCAGGCAGCGAAAGCGCAAGAGCCGTCAATGGAGGAAATTCTCGCCTCCATTCGTCGTATTATTGCGGATGATGACGCGAGCAAGACACCACAACGGGCCCCTGAGCCGCCGCGAGCGGCGCCTCGGCCCGCCCCACCGCCGGCCCCTGCGCCCCAACCGGTGGAGCCTGAAGTCGAAGCTCCCGAACCGGTTGAAGCGAGCGCGGACGCGGAGGATGAGGCCGCCGATATTCTCGATCTGACCGAATCGATGGCGGCACCGAGTTTCAGTGAGCCCGATCCCGAGCCCGAGCCTGCACCAAGTCCAGCGCCGCAATTTCGGAAGATCGAAGCCATCTCCGATGTGAGCTTCGATGAACCGGAGCAAAAGCCGGCTGTTGCGCGTGACGAGCCCGTCAGTGGTCAGTTGCTCTCGAGCGCAACCAGCGCCGCGGTCGATTCCGCCTTCAACACGCTTGCCCACACGGTGTTGGTGCAGAACGCGCGCACGCTCGAGGATCTGGTACGCGAAATGCTGCGGCCGATGCTCAAGACCTGGCTGGACGACAATCTCCCCAGCATGGTGGAACGGCTGGTCCGAGCGGAAATCGAGCGGGTCGCGCGCGGGCGCGCGAGCTAGTTCCTATTTTCAATCGCCGGAAATCGCGCGCGCTAAAGTGCGGCGGCAAGCTGCTTGGCGTGATCAGCAAGCACGGCTGCGTCTTCCTTGAAGCTTGCCGGCGGCTTGAGCGCTATCCCGATCTTGCGCGGAATGATGTGGAAATGCAGGTGGAAGACCACCTGGCCGCCCGCCGGCTCGTTGAATTGCTGAAGGGTGATGCCGTCAGCGTCAAAGGCGGTCATTGCCGCGCGCGCAATTGTTTGCGTCGTCTTGATAAGATGCGCGAGATCGTCCGGCTCGATGTCGAGAATGTTGCGTGCCGGCGCCTTCGGGATCACCAGCGTATGGCCCGGTGCCCGCGGCATGATGTCGAGAAACGCGAAAGCCTTGGCGTCCTCGTAAATCTTGTGCGCCGGTAACTCGCCTCGCAGAATCTTGGCGAAGAGGTTGTTCGGATCGTAGCTTTCCATCGTGCCCTCGGCGTCAATCGGCTTCGACCGTAAGGTTCTGGCGATAAGGTCCGGCGGCCGCAAGCTCGGTGCCGGCGGCCGCAACGTAGGCGCGTTCGCGCTTGAGGTAATCGGCGATGGCGCGGCGCAGCCCCGGGTCGGCGATAAAATGGGCCGAATAGGTGGTGGCGGGCATGTAGCCGCGGGCGATCTTGTGTTCGCCCTGGGCGCCGGCTTCGACGCGGGGAAGCTTGTGGGCGATCGCGTACTCGATTGCCTGATAGTAGCACAGCTCGAAATGGAGGAAGGGGTGATGCTCGACCGCCCCCCAATGGCGCCCGAACAAGGTGTGCGAACCAATGAAATTGATGGCGCCGGCAATCCAGCGTTCGTTGCGCTTGGCCATGACCAGGAGGATGCGGTCGCGCATCGATTCACCGACCAGCGAAAAGAACGGCCGCGTCAAATAAGGCCGGCCCCATTTGCGTGAACCGGTGTCCATGTAGAAGTTGAAAAACGTATCCCAGACGTCTTCGGTGAGATCGCTGCCGGTCAGCCAGTGCACGCTGATGCCGTTGGCCAGCGCGTCCTGACGCTCGCGGCGGATGGTCTTGCGTTTGCGCGCCGCGAGCGCAGCGAGGAAATCGTCAAAGTTCTTATATCCTGGATTCTCCCAATGGAATTGCTGGTCCATGCGCTGCAGAAATCCAAGTTCGCCAAGAAAGCGGTATTCGGGTTCGGTCGCAAACGTGACGTGAACGCCGGAGGCGTCATCGATCTCGCATAATTTGAGGAGACCCCCGGCCAGCATGCGGCGGAACTCGTCGGCGCGGGGACCCGGTTGCACCAAGAGCCGGCGTCCGGTCGCGGGCGTAAACGGCACCGCAACCTGCAATTTCGGATAATAATTGCCGCCAGCATGTGCGTAGGCCTCGGCCCACCCGGCATCGAACACGTATTCGCCGCGTGAGTGGCTCTTGAGGTAGCAAGGCGCGGCGGCAACGAGTTCGCCAGCTGCCGTTTTGACCAGCACGTGCCGAACCCGCCAGCCGGAAGGGCCGCCAACCGATTTTGACGTTTCGAGCGCGGAAAGAAAATGGTGTGAAAGGAACGGGTTAACCTGTGTTTCCTGATCCAGTCCCGGCGTTGATTGGCCGGACTTCTCACAAACCGGATAAGGCGGATTGGCGCAGGCATCCCACGCCGCGGCGTCGACCTCGGCAATGGAAGGAACAGCGACGATTTGCAACTCGCCGGTATTTGCACCGCGGTCTTGCTGGGTCTGCCTCTCATCGCTCATGGCCGAAAGCCTTCGAAAATGATCTGGTCAACAAAGCGGGCGATCCGCTGTCGTTCGTTTTCCGAGCGCACAACCCACGTCAGAAGCGGCAGGCACAAAATGTGCCGCGCGAAGGTGGCGGCAAAAGCGGGCAGATTATCGACAGCGTAGGCCACGAACTGCGGCCGGGCCGTCATCGCCGGCAGCAGCGAGCCCATGCCATGGCGCAACAACGGCCGCATCTGATCCCAATAGGGATGCGGCCGGTATTTTGCCGCAACAATCCCTCGTAACAGGCGAGGGGCCTTTTGCCGCAGCACGTTGAGCTGGGCGGGGTCGAACGACATCGGCGCCACCGGTCCGTGATAGCCGGCCAGGACCGCCGCAACCCGGGCCGGAAGAACCGGGTCGCCGTCGAAGCGACTTTTCAATTCAAGCAGCATGGTGACGCGGCCTCCGACCAGGTCGCAAAGGTCGCCGAGCGTCATCATAGGCTCGTCGGTGCCGCGGAAGGCGACGCGCTTGAGTTCGGCGGCGGAGAGCGCGTCCAGACGACCTTCACCGTCGGTTATCCGGCCAAGGACGGCGTCATGGTGCACCATGGCCTCGCCGTCGGCGCTGATTTGCAGGTCGACCTCGATACCGTAGTTGTTAGCGACCGCTGCGCGGACCGCACCAGCGGTATTTTCGATGATGCCGCTTGCGGCGTCATGCAGCCCGCGATGGGCGATCGGCCGCGCGGTAAGCCAGTCGATCGCTTCTGCCAACGTCAGGACACCTCAAACAGCGCCTCGACCTCCATAGCGGCGTTCTGCGGCAAAGCCGCGACGCCGATCGTTGTGCGCGAGTGTCTGCCCCTGTCGCCAAACACCGCGACCATGAGGTCGGATGCGCCATTCATCACCTTCGGGCCCTCGACAAAGTCGGGTGTGGAATTGACGTAACCGCCGAGCCGCACCACGCGCACCACTTTGTCGAGATCGCCGAGCGCGACTTTGACATGAGTGAGCACGTTGACGGCGCAAGCCCGCGCCGCCCTCTGTCCGTCTTCGATTGATACGTCGGCGCCGAGTTTTCCCTTGGCGACGAGCTTGCCGCTCTCATGGCAAACCTGGCCGGAAACCGACAGCAGATTGCCGGTGCGCACAAATGGGACGTAATTAGCCGCAGGCGCCACCGGCGCCGTCAGTACAATGCCGAGTTCGTTCAATTTTTTCTCAACCACGCCGGCCATTTGCCGTCCTCCAAATCGCATTACGGTCAAGATTTATTCGCTTATCGCAGCCGGTCATGCAAGGGAGGCCGTAGCAGAGACGGTCCGCGGTTGCGGCGGGTGGCTGGGCCCCTTATCTTCGCCGCCATCCGCGGCTCCAAAACAGTACTTTCAAGACAGTACTTATTGGGAAAAGCGGGGGCGGGGACTAAGAATTGAGCAGACGGGAGATTTATTACTGTGGCTCACGCCTTCGTGTCACGCGGTATCGTTATCGCCTGCACACTGATAGTTTTCGCACCGGTATCCGGCAGCTACGCGCAAGAAATCCCGATCAAACTGGTACCGCACCGGGCGATCTATGATCTCGCGCTAGGTAAGACCCGCGGCAATTCTCAGGTCGTCGGCGTGCGCGGGCGGATCGTCTACGATTTCGACGGCAGTTCCTGCGAGGGTTACTCGCTGAAATTCCGCCAAGTGTCGGAGCTGGACTCCGGCGAGGGCAAGATTTCCACGAGCGATCTTCGCTCCACGACCTGGGAAGCCGGCGACGGCAAGAGTTTCAAATTTTCCTCGGAGAATTATCTGAACGACAGTCTCGTCGATACCGTCGACGGCCGCGCCGAGCACGACGCCAACGCGACGGTCATCGATCTCGCCAAGCCCGAACAGAAAAAGTTTGATGCCGATGCAGGCGTGGTGTTTCCGACCCAGCACATGTTACGCGTGATCGCGGCGGCCCATGCCAACAAGACCATCCTCGCGTTTCCCGTTTTTGACGGATCGGACACCGGCCAAAAAGTCTACGACACCCTCACGGTGGTCGGCGCCAAGCTTTCCGCCGACGAGCGCAAGCACGACGACGCCGCGGATGATTTCGCCAAGCTTGCCGGGATCCCGCGCTGGCCGGCTACGATCAGTTATTTCGAGAAAACCGCGGCCAAAAAAAGCACTGAACAAACGCCGGTTTATGCGCTCGGCTTCGAGCTATACGACAACGGCATATCGCGGGCTTTGTCGCTCGATTACAACGACTTCGTTGTCACCGGCAAACTCACCTCGTTGGAAATCAGAGACTTCAAACCTTGTCCATAATGTTTCGCCATCCGGGCAACGGATAAGGACGGTTTGACATTCTTACAGTGTAAATTTACACTGTAACCTATGCCGCGCAACCTTTCGACCGTCGAAATTAAAGCATTTCGCGAGCGGCTGTGCGCCGTCGCCGAGAGGCTGTTCGCCGAACGTGGTCCGCAGGCGGTGACGATGCGTGAGCTGGCGCGAGAACTCGAGGTCAGCGCCATGACCCCGTACCGCTATTTTCAGGACAAGGATGAAATTCTTGCAGCAGTGCGAGCTGCTGCGTTCGATCGTTTCGCTACGGCGCTCGAGCGGGCAGCATTGGTCAAAGGAACCGCAGTTGCGCGTGCGAGCGCTGTCGGGCGCGCTTATCTCGATTTCGCGTTCAACGAACGCAACGCATACAAGTTGATGTTCGATGTGAACCAGCCGGACTCCGAACGCTTTCCGGAGCTTGTCCGCGCCGGCCGGCGCTCGCGGCAGACAATGGCCGGGTATATGAAACAACTCGTTGCCGAGGGCTATCTCAGCGGCGACCCGGAAACATTGGGCAAGATCTTTTGGGCCATGGTGCACGGCCTTGTCATGCTGCACCTGACGGGCAAACTCGATCCGAAGCCGGATTTTGACACCCTCCACCAGACCGCCATGCGCCTTTTGGCCCGTGGCGCCGCCGCTTCCGTTCAAGCAACCAAAAGGAGAGCTTCATGAGTTAGCCATTCCCGTCTCAGCCGTTCTTCTCAGGAAATTATGGACCGGTTTCTTTTGAAGCCGATGCGCCTGATCTGCCGGTGCGCGGCGAGTTGCCGAAGGCGCTTGCCGGGACGCTGTATCGCAACGGCCCAAATCCACAATTTGCACCGCGCGATCCCAATCATCATTGGTTCATTGGCGACGGCATGATTCACGCGTTTCATCTCGCCGATGGCCGGGTCTCCTATCGCAATCGCTGGGTGCGAACGCCGAAATGGGAGCTGGAAAACGCGGCGCACAAGTCGCTGTTCGGAGCCTGGGGAAATCCCGCTACCACCGACCCTTCGGCACAGGGCAAGGATGGCGGCGTCGCCAACACCAACATTGTCTGGCACGGCGGCAAGCTGTTCGCTCTGGAGGAGGGGCATCGTCCCTTCGCGCTCGATCCGGAGACTTTGGCCGCGCAGGGCTATTGGGATTTTGGCGGTGCGTTCAAGGGTACGCGCTTCACCGCGCATCCGAAGATCGATCCAGAGACCGGCGAAATGGTCTTCTTCGCTTATTCCGCCTCGGGCTTTTTCTCGCCGACGCTCGCGTACGGCGTGATCGATCGGACCGGCAAGCTTATGCGTTTCGACACGTTCGAGGCACCTTACGCCAGCATGGTGCACGATTTCATGGTGACGCGGAATTACGTGCTGTTCCCGGTCATGCCGCTCACCGGCAGCATGCAACGCGCTATATCTGGCAAACCGGCCTATGCCTGGGAAGCCGATAAACGCTCCTATGTCGGCATCATGAGGCGCAATGCCGATGTCTCGTCCGTGCGCTGGTTCGAATGCGATCCCTGTTATGTTTTCCATCCCATGAATGCCTATGAGGATGGCGACAAAATCATCGGGGACGTGATGCAATACGACGCGGCGCCGCTGTTTCCCGATCCGAACGGCCGTGCCGGCGATCCGGCAAAGGCGATCGCGCATCTGACGCGCTGGACCTTCGATCTCGCCTCAAATACCGACGGCTTCAAACGCGAGCAGATCGACGATCTCGCCGGCGAGTTTCCGCGGTTCGACGAACGCCTCGCCGGTCTCAACTACCGCCACGGATATTTTGCGGCGAGCAGCGACCGGAAGGCGCTCGATGCTTTCGACACCCTCACGCACATCGATTTCAAGACCGGCAAGCGGATGGCGCATCAATTGCCCAGGGGCGATTTCGTGTCGGAGCCGATCTTTGTTCCGCGCGGCGAGACGGCTCCCGAGGGTGACGGCTATCTGCTCGCCACGGTCTATCGGGGCGCTGATAAGCGGAGCGACCTCGCGGTTTTCGATGCATCGGCGTTGGACCAAGGGCCGCTAGCGGTCGCCGAACTATCTCATCGCGTGCCGTTCGGTTTTCACGGCAACTGGCGGCCTGCCGCTTAGCTGCCTTTTTCCGGCGGCTCGAACGCGAGCCCTCTGACAACGGCGTCCTCGCCGAACCGGGCGCGGACGCGATCGACCGCGTGCTCGGCCTCGGCGGCGCGGCCATCGACGAAATCCGCGGGATCGGCTTGATCGGCGCTGGTGAGCGCACTCAGCCCGACACCGAGCAATCGGTATTTCGTGCCGTCACTTTCGCGCTTGAGCAGTGCACGCGCGGCGGCAAAGATTTTTGCCGCAAGCTGCGTCGAGGAATCAAACGAATGGGCGCGTGTCCGAATCCTGAAATCGGCGGTCTTGAGCTTGAGCGTCACCGTGGCCCCCGCCAGGGCCTTTTCTTTCAAGCGCGCAGAGACTTCTTCGGTCTGCGCCCACAGGATGCGCTCGAGCGCCCGGTAGTCCGAGATATCGCGATCGAACGTCGTCTCGGATGAGACACTTTTGGTTTCGCGATCGGCGCTGACTTTGCGATCGTCGATGCCGCGCGAAAGCCGCGCCAGTCGGCGGCCTTCATCGCCGTAACGCCGCGCCATCTCGACTTCGCTGGTCCGCTGCAAATCGGCGATGCAATGAAAGCCGTTGCGGGCGAGCCGTGCGGCGCTGACTTTGCCGACCCCGAAAATGAAGCTGACCGGTTTTGGCGCCAGGAACTTTTGCGCTTCGCCGGCGCCCAGCACGGCAAATCCGCGCGGCTTGTCGAGATCAGAAGCGATCTTGGCCAGGAACTTGTTGCAGGAAAGTCCGATCGAGACAGTGATGGCGAGCTTGTTCTCTACCTCGATGGCAAAGCGGGCCAGCACCTTCGCCGCCGGCAGACCGTGCAGCCGCTCGGTACCGGACAGGTCGAGGAACGCCTCGTCGATCGACAGCGGCTCAACCAGGGGCGTCAGGGCAAACATCATCTGACGCACTTCGCGACCGACGCGTACGTATTTGTCCATATTCGGGCGAACGACACGGGCGTGCGGGCAAAGCCGCAGCGCCTCGAACATTGGCATCGCCGATCTCACGCCGAAGGTGCGGGCGATGTAACAGGCCGCCGCCACCACGCCGCGTTTACCACCGCCGACGATGACCGGCTCTGCCGCGAGAGAAGGATCGTCGCGCTTTTCGATCGTCGCATAAAATGCGTCGCAATCGACGTGGGCGATGGCAAGCGCATCGATCTCGTCGTGGCGGAGCAACCGCGGTGACCCGCAACCACGGCAGCGCGCCGCTTGTGCAGCGGCATCGGCGAGGCAGTCGCGGCAGAACGAGGCCTTCACGACACGGTTCCATTGCCTACGGCTTGCCGAGTGCGCTGCGGGCGCCTGCGATTTCGGCCGGGTTAACGCCCGCACTGTCGGCAAACGCGGTCAGGAGATTCTCGTCGCCGAGCATATGCTCAAGCACGCCAGCCAGAAAGCCGCGCTGCCGCGCGGCGGCGCGGATGTGCTCAACCGGAATGCCGGTCAGGTCGAGGAAACGGCCTAATCGTTCAGGCTCTTCAGCGATGAAGCCAAGCGCCTGAATCGCCAGCATTTCCGCTCGTTCTCGCGTCGGTCGCAATGGCGGCTTCATTGGGTTCCATTTGCCTTTCCGTAACACATCGGGACTACCTTAAATGCGGTTCGGCGGGCGCATCGATGGGGCAATCGTAGCGGGCCTCGCCGGGGACGCCGGGCGTCAGAACACACGAGGGCTTCGGATGGCCAAGACCGTCCTCATCGTGGAGGACAACGAGCTCAATATGAAGCTCTTTCACGATCTGTTGGAGGCCCACGGCTACCACACCGTCGGCACGCGTAACGGTATCGAAGCGCTCGATCTCGCCCGCAAACATCGGCCGGATTTGATTCTCATGGACATCCAGCTTCCAGAAGTTTCCGGACTGGAAGTCACGAAATGGCTGAAGGACGATCCGGACCTGCGAGCCATTCCGGTCGTCGCCGTCACCGCCTTCGCCATGAAAGGCGACGAAGAGCGCATTCGCGAAGGCGGCTGCGAGGCGTATCTCTCCAAGCCGATATCGGTCGGCAAGTTCATCGAAACGATCCGCCATTTCCTGGGTAGTCCGTAAGAGGAGCCGATGACCGCACGCGTTCTCGTCGTCGACGATATCCCGGCCAACGTGAAGCTGCTGGAAGCGCGGCTCTCAGCCGAATATTTCGATGTGGTGACAGCGACGAGCGGTGCCGAGGCGCTGGCGATTTGCGAACGCGCCGAATGCGATCTCGTCCTGCTCGACGTGATGATGCCCGACATGGACGGCTTCGAAGTTTGCCGGCGGCTGAAGGCCAACACCGCCACCCATCACATTCCGGTGGTCATGGTGACCGCGCTTGATCAGCCATCGGACCGCGTGCGCGGCCTTGAAGCCGGCGCCGATGATTTTTTGACCAAGCCGATACCCGAACTGGCGCTGATCGCACGCGTGCGCTCGCTGACGCGGCTAAAGATGGTCACCGATGAACTGCGGATGCGAGCGCTGACCTCGCGCGATATCGGCATCGAGTTGCCGGAACGCGAAGCCGTTGCCGATACCGGTCGCGGCGGGCGCGTATTCATTGTCGATGACCGGCCGGCCTCGTATGAACGGATCGCTTCCATGCTGTCGAAGGAGCACAGCGTCGAAATCGAGACCGATCCAAACGAAGCGTTGTTTCGCGCCTCCGATGGCAACTACGAACTGATTATCATTTCGTTGGGGCTGGAGAGTTTCGATGCGCTGCGGCTATGCAGCCAGCTACGCTCGCTTGACCGCACCCGCAATGTTCCCATTCTCGCGATCACCGAGCCCGATGACAGCGCGCGCATGCTGCGCGGTCTGGAAATCGGCGTGAACGATTATCTGATGCGGCCGATCGACAGGAATGAGCTCTTGGCGCGGGTCCGCAGCCAGGTCCGCAAGTGCCGCTACACCGAACGGCTGCGCGACAACGTTCAGCTCTCGATCGAGATGGCGATCACCGACGCGCTCACCGGTCTTTTCAATCGCCGTTACATGGAAAATCACCTGGGCACACTGGTCGAACAGGCCGGCGCGCGCGGCAAGCCGCTGGCGCTGCTGGCGCTCGACATCGACCACTTCAAGTCGATCAACGACACCCACGGCCACGATGCCGGCGACGACGTGCTGCGCGATTTCGCGCTGCGCATCAAGCGCTCGATCCGCGGCATCGACCTCGCGTGCCGTAGCGGCGGCGAGGAGTTCATTATCGTCATGCCGGAAACCGATATGGCGGTGGCCGCCAGCGTCGCCGAACGGCTGCGCCGGCGCATCGCGACCGAGCCGTTTGCCATCAGCGAGGGGACGCGCACGATCCCGGTAACGCTTTCGATCGGCATCGCCACGCTGCGCGAAGGAAACGACACGCCCGCCACCCTGCTCAAGCGCGCGGATCAGGCGCTCTATCGGGCCAAGCGCGATGGCCGGAACCGCGTTGTCCCGGACGCGGCATAAAGGGTGCGCCGCGACCCCGCGTTGGTCAGGTCGACCAAAAATACAAATGCCCGGCACTGGGCCGGGCACGACGTTAAGACGCGCCGTCCGGCATTTACTTGATTTTGCTTTCGCGAAACTCGACGTGCTTCTTGGCGACCGGGTCGTACTTCTTTTTGACGATCTTGTCGGTCATGGTGCGCGAATTCTTGCGCGTCACGTAATAAAAGCCGGTGTCGGCGCTCGAAACCAGCTTAACCTTGATCGTTGTGGCTTTGGCCATGGCAGAACCCTGCAATTCCTTCGTTGTTGGCCGTCAACCTAGTCGCCGGCCCCCGAATGTCAAGGAAGCTTGCGGTTAAAGGTTTTCGCGCACAAACCGGTTGCGCCGCATGCGGTAGAACGGCACCGGATGGTCGTGGCTCATGCCGGTGGCAATCCGCTCCTGCAGCTCTTCCAAAGTCACGGCCGTGATAGTCGGCATGTCGAGGCGCCGTGCCTCTGTGATTGGCAGCCAGACCAGTTCGACGAGTTCGGCATCGGGTCCGACGAAACCTTCTGCCCGATGGGCGACAGCCGTCACATCCGCGGCGAAAAAGCGGCTGTCGAAACGCCGCGGCCGGCCGGGTGGTGTAATGGCCCGGGCAATAAAATGGAGGGCGCCGAGATCGGGGACGATGCCGGCCTGCGCGAAGGCCTGCCAGGGACCGGCCGGCGCATTGATGTCGCCTGATCGCGTACCGAGCATCAGGCCGGTTTCCTCGTAGGTTTCGCGGATGGCAGCGAACGCATAGCCGGCAGCTTTAACTTTGCTCGGCCGTTGCACGTTGAGCATCAGGCGCTCGGTGTCTCGCGCGTGCAGCGGCGCGGCAGTCGGCATCAACCGATCGGTGGGCTCAACGCGCCCGCCCGGAAACACGAATTTACCGGGGAGGAACTTGTGACTGTCGTGGCGGCGTCCGAGCAACACCTTCGGCACGCTTTCGGCGCGATCGATTAAAATAAGCGTGGCGGAATCGCGCGGCCGCAGATTGGCGAACGATCGATCGCGCGCCGCGCTGGTCAACCGATCAGTGCGATCTCCCTTCTTATCCGCCGCCGTCGCACCCGGACTGTCGTCACTCATGAATGTCTGCCGCGACCTTCGCGCTGTTTTGCCCGCCGCCCGACTTTTCGCTGCTGCTGCGGCCGGTGTCTAGCCCGTTCGCCTGCGGTATGCGCGGCGCGCACCAGCCGGAAACGCAACGCGCCGGCGACCGGCGCCGCCTCCACCAGTTCGACCGTCACCGGATCACCCAGCCGGTACGTAGCCGCGTTACCGACGAAAGAATGGGTCGTGTCATTGTAACGGAAATATTCTTCGCCGATGTATCGCGCCGGTATCAAACCATCGGCGCCGGTTTCGTCGAGTTCAACAAACAGGCCGGCGCGGGTCACACCGGAAATATGCCCGTCAAACGTCGCACCGACGCGATCAGCCAAAAAGTGCGCGATCAGCCGGTCGGTAGTCTCGCGTTCTGCCTTCATGGCGCGCCGCTCGGTCGCCGAGATATTGGCCGCGACCTCCGACAGCGCGCGGGTGTCTGTGCTGTCTGGAAGTCCGTCAGCGCCAAGTTTGAGCGCCCGGATCAGCGCGCGATGCACAATGAGGTCGGCGTAGCGGCGGATCGGCGACGTGAAGTGCGCGTAGCGGCGCAGATTAAGACCGAAATGGCCGAAGTTCTCGGCCGAATATTCCGCCTGCGCCTGACTGCGCAACACCACCTCATTGACGAGCCGCTCTACATCGCGGCCCTTGACCCGCTGCAGGATACGGTTGAACGCGTCGGGCCGCAGCGCGCCGCCTTTGGGCAGCGAAATATCAAGCGTCATCAGAAACTCGCGCAGCGCGTTGAGCTTTTCCGGCGTCGGCTCATCGTGGACGCGATAGATCAGCGGTACCCGCGCGCGCTCGCAGGCTTCGGCCGCAGCCACATTGGCGAGGATCATGAATTCTTCGATCAACCGGTGTGATTCCAGCCGCTGCGGCATGATCACGCGATCGACCGTGCCGTCAGACTTGAGCACGATCTTGCGCTCGGGCAGTTCAAGATCGAGCGGACCGCGCTCGTCGCGGGCGTGGCGGACCGCCCGATACGCGGCATAAAGCGGCTCAAGGATCTGTTGCGCAATTGGCTCGGTGACTTCGTCTGTCCGTCCGGAGACAGCAAGCTGCGCCTGCTCATAATGCAGCCGGGCGGCCGAACGGATCAGGACACGGTGGAAGGTGTGCGAGCGCTTGCGTCCGTCCGCACCGATGACCATTCGCACCGCGAGCGCAGGGCGATCCTGGTGCGGCCGGAGCGAGCAAAGATCGTTGGAGATCCGTTCCGGCAGCATCGGTACGACCCGATCGGGAAAGTAGACCGAATTGCCGCGCTCGGCGGCGGTGCGATCGAGCGCGGAGCCCGGCCGCACGTAGCAAGCGACGTCGGCGATGGCGACGCTGACGACATGGCCGCCGCTGTTGCGCGGGTCCGGATCGGGCACGGCATGGACGGCATCGTCGTGATCTTTGGCGTCTGCAGGGTCGATCGTCACGAACGGCAGTTCGCGCCAATCCTCGCGGCCTTCGAGCGTCGCCGCACGCGCGGTGTCCGCTTCGGCTGTGACTGCGCCACTAAAGACATTCGGGATGCCGTGGGCGTGGATGGCGATCAGGCTGACGGCCCGCTCGCTCTTGAGCGAACCGAGCCGTTCCACGACCTTGCCGGCCGGCAGGCCGAACTTGCCGTGGCGCGCCACTTCGACGGCGACGAGATCGCCGTCCTCCGCGCCGCCGGCGTCGCTGGCGGCAATCGCCGTCTCGCGGCCAAGCTGCTTCTTGTCGATCGGTACCAGCCGACCGCCGCCGTTCGGCAGGCCGCGAAAAATACCGAGCATGCGGTGCTTGGCGCGGTCGAGGACTTTTATGACCCGGCCGCTAATCTCCTCTTTATTTGTTTGCTCGACGCGCAACAGCGCGCGGTCGCCAACGCCGGGAATTTCCCCGGGCCGCGCACGCCTCGGTACGGCAATATGGATGACCGGCGGCGCGCCGTGCGCCTCTTCGTCCCATTCCGTCGGCCGCGCCAATAACTCGCCGTCACTGTCGCGGCCGGTGATGTCGGCAAGGACAACGGACGGCAATGTGCCGGCGTGATGCAGCCGCTTTCTGCGCTTCTCGATGTGCCCGCCATCGGCGAGCTCGCGCAGCATCTGTTTGAGCGCAGCCCGGTCGGCATTCTTGGCGCCGAACGCCCGGGCAATCTCGCGCGTGCCGACCTGGCCGGCGTGCTCGCGGATGAATTTCAAAAGCTCTTCGCGCGAAGGGAGGGACGTGGTTTTCATGGGCCGCTCTTGGCCTTATCCGTGGCCGGGCCCGTCGCTTCGGTTTACTCGGCAGCTTGGGTGGATTTCCGCGTTGGTTTGCTGGTTGCGGGCCGCTTGGCGGCTCGTGCGCCCGGTCTTTTGGACGAAGCCTTGATGTGCCGCGCGGTGCCAGGCGGAGGACGCTTTACCTTGCGCGGCCGGGCGTGCGGGGCGGGGCCGTTACGGTCGGCTCTGGCGTCGATGAGCGCGGCAGCTTCTTCAAGCGAAATGCTCTCGGGCGTCTTGTCGGCTGGCAGCGTTGCATTGACGCCGTCGTGGCTGACGTAAGGTCCGTAGCGGCCGTTCTTGGCGGTGATCGGCCCGCCTCTGGTCGGATGGTCGCCGAGCGGGCGGCCGGGGTCGGCGCCAAAGCGGCGCCGCGGGCCCTTGGCGATTTTTTCGGCGATCAAGGTCACGGCGCGGTTGAGCCCGATATGGAAGACTTCATCGCCGGGCTCGAGATTGGCGTAGGTCTTGCCGTGCTGCACGTAAGGTCCGAACCGGCCAATGGCGGCGCGGATTGGCTCGCCATCTTCGGGATGGCGGCCGACTTCGCGCGGCAGCGAGAGCAACGCCAGCGCGCGCTCGAGGTCGACGTCGTCCGGCGCGGTGCCCTTCGGCAAGCCGGCCCGCTTCGGCTTTTCGCCTTCGACCGCTTCGCCGAGCTGCACATAGGGTCCGAAGCGTCCAGCGCGCAAAGTGACTTCAAGGCCGGTTTTGGGGTCTTCGCCAAGTTTCTTGGTACCGACGAGGCCCGAGCCGTCGGCCGGCGTCGTCAGCGGGCGGGTATAGCGGCATTCGGGATAGTTCGAGCAGCCGATGAAGGCCCCGAACTTGGAGAGTTTGAGAGTGAGCCGGCCGCCGCTGCAGCCCGGACATTGCCGCGGATCGGTTCCGTCGGCGTTCGGCGGGAACAGGTGCGGTGCGAGCAGTTCATCGAGCGCATCGATCACCTGCGAGATTTTCAGATCCTTGATCTCATCGACCGCGCCGATGAAATCGCGCCAGAAATCGCGCAGCACGTCGCGCCAAGGCACCTCGTTATTGGAGATGAGATCGAGCTGCTCCTCGAGATCCGCGGTGAAATCATACTCGACGTATTTAGTGAAAAAGCTTTCGAGGAAAGCGACGACGATGCGCCCACGATCCTCGGGATAGAGCCGCCTCTTGTCGAGCCGCACATACTTGCGGTCTTTAAGAACCTGCATGATCGAAGCGTAGGTCGACGGGCGGCCGATGCCGAGTTCTTCCATGCGCTTGATCAGCGACGCCTCGGAATAGCGGGGCGGCGGCTCGGTGAAATGCTGGTTCGCCGCGATCGAGCGCTTGGTCAGCGGCTCGCCCGCGCTCATCGGCGGCAAACGACGCGACTCCTCGTCGTCCGCATCCTCGTCCTGCCCCTCCTGATAGAGCGTGAGGAAGCCGTCGAACTTCACCACTGTTCCAGTTGCCCGCAGTTCAAGGAGCCGGCTCGCGACTTTGGCGGTGATGTCGACGGTGGTGCGCTCGAGTTCGGCAAATTCCATCTGGCTGGCGACGGTGCGCAACCAGATCAACTCGTAGAGCCTGGCCTGATCCGCATCGAGGAAGCTTTTGGCCTCGCTCGGCCGGCGGGTGAGCTCGGTCGGGCGGATGGCCTCGTGCGCTTCCTGGGCGTTTTTGGCCTTGGTCTCGTAACGCCGCGGCGCGTGCGGCACGTATCTGGCGCCGTAGTCGGCCTCGATGACGCGCCGTACCGAGGCGATCGCCTCATCGGCAATCTGCACCCCGTCGGTGCGCATATAGGTGATCAAGCCCACGGCTTCGCCACCGACCTCGATGCCTTCGTAGAGGCGTTGTGCCACGCGCATCGTGTGCGCCGGCGCAAAACCGAGCTTGCGGCTGGCTTCCTGCTGCAGCGTCGAGGTGGTGAACGGCGGCTGCGGATGCCGTTTGACCGGCTTTGCTTCCACCGACGCGACCGTAAAGGCCGCGGTTTCGAGCGCCTGCTTGAATGCCTCCGCCTCGGCACCCGATCCGATGTCGAGACGCTGGAGCTTCTTGCCATCGGCGCCGACCAGACGCGCTTCAAAGGTATCGCTACGCGGCGTCGCCAACGTCGCAACGAGCGACCAGTATTCCTTGCGGACAAACTTTTCGATTTCCAGCTCGCGGTCGCACACCAGCCGCAGTGCCACCGACTGAACCCGGCCAGCGGAACGCGCACCCGGCAGCTTGCGCCACAGGACCGGGGAAATCGTAAAACCAACCAGATAATCAAGCGCCCGGCGGGCGAGATAGGCGTCGACCAGCGCTTGATCGATGCGGCGCGGATGCGCCATGGCCTCGGTCACCGCCTGTTTGGTGATGGCGTTGAACACCACGCGATCAATCGGCTGCCCGTTGAGCGCCTTCTTCTGCTTGAGCACTTCGAGTACGTGCCAAGAGATAGCTTCACCCTCGCGGTCGGGGTCGGTCGCCAGGATGAGGCGATCAGCGTCTTTGGCAGCACGGGCGATATCGTTCAGTCGCTTCTGCGCCTTGGCATCGACCTCCCAAATCATGCGGAAATCGGCGTCCGGATCGACCGAGCCATTCTTGGGGGGCAGATCGCGCACGTGCCCGTACGAGGCTAAAACCTCATAGCCTGGGCCGAGATACTTATTGATCGTCTTCGCCTTAGCGGGCGATTCCACAACCACAAGGTTCATGGTAACCTTTTGATTAATTGGCCTTTTTGCGTATCGACCGGATGTCCTGACGCCCATCGGCCGCCGGGAACATGGGTAATGCAGTTCTGCCTGTCAAATCGTTAGCGCTGCAAACGAAGGCGGCAGTAGGGCTGGAAATGCCGTCAAATGGCCAGATTCCGGGCCTGCGGGAAAAAATTTTCGCCCTCACCAAATAGCATCCTTAAAGTTGCTTTTCGTAAAAATACGTCTAAAAGGTTGTGAGCAAGCACATTTACGGCGCGTCCAGCTGATGCAAGGCAAGGGACCGGATGGCCTCCGACAAAGACCAAAGATCGGAAGTGGCACTTTATATTGGTTCGTTAGCGGAGGAATTGTCACGACTGGCAAAAAACCACGAGTTCGATGCGCTTGCTTACATTCTGGATATGGCACGCCTTGAGGCTGATCAGGTGTCAAAGCGCCACAACGGGTGGTCCGATTCCCCGTCATCGTGCCGCGATTGACCGGCAAAGCACTTTACGGCGTACGCACGCCGACGCGGCTTAAAAAAGTGCGGCTTGGATAGCCGTCCGGGATCATGCCAAAGCGGCGCTGTTCGACCCGCACCGCGTCCCGGAGGTCGAAATCCAAGTGGCCCTCAAATTCCGCGATCTTGTAGCCGAGGTCGGCGAGTCGGTGTTGCAGGGCGATGCGCTCATCACGTGAAGGCTGGAAGTCGTCGGCTGGCCAACTGAGCGCGAACCGGAGGCAGACCGCGCAGCAGGTCGGAAAGTGCGCCAGCGGCAAGTGCATAAGCGTCCGAATTGTTGAATTGCTTCAGCACGATGAAATTGTCGGTGACGAGAAAAGCCGGTCCCGCCGCGCCGCTGGGGAAGAACAGAATGGCCGAGGCGACGTCGTTTGTCGGCAAGGGGTCGCCATCGGCGCGGGTAAAGCCACGCCGCGCCCAATCGGCAAATGTGCCCCGGCTGAAACCATAATCGAAGCCAGCCGGAACGCTTACTTCAAAACCCCAGGGCAGTCCCTGCTGCCAGCCGGTCTTCTGCAGATAATTTGCAATCGAGGCGAGTACGTCCGGCACACTCCGCCAGATATCCGCTTTGCCGTCACCATCGAAGTCGACGGCGTAGCGCAGAAAGCTCGACGGCAGAAACTGCGCTTGCCCCATGGCACCAGCCCACGAACCGACAAACTCCCGGCGCGGGATATGACCGTCCTGCAATATTCTCAGCGCGCTCAGCAGTTCGTCGCGGAATAAGGGATGGTGAAAACGCGCCTGGGCGAGTGTTGCGAGCGATCGGAAGACGTCCCAACGCTGTTCGCCGCTGCCGTAGGACGATTCGATGCCCCAAATACTCACGATAATGGCGGGATCGACTCCGTACTTTTCCTCAACGGCTCGCAAGGTGGCGGCCCATTGCGCCGCTTTCCGCGCGCCTGTCGCGACACGGGATGGTGAAACCAGGTTTGCGAGATAGGCGCCGAACGGCTTGCCGTATTCCGGCTGCCGCCGTCGCGCGGCAATCACTCCGGCGTCGGGCGTCAATCCCGAAAGGGCCGCGTCGAAGGTCGCGCGGGTAATCCCCGCCTTTTCAGCATCCGGCCAAAGCGCCGTCAGGAATGCGGTGAAAGAACTTTCCGGTTCGCATTCGGCGGAGGCGCTCGCGAACAGGAGTGCCAGAACCAGCAATGCCGATCGCACCATCGTCTCTTCGCCCCGAAAAATAACCAACATCACCATCACGCGGGGGACCATTGGAGATGCAACGGAAGAGGTCAATTCGTCCGTGTTGGACGAGAGGCGGGTGGCTCGGACTGTAACTGGGCCGGCGGGGACGCCAGGAAGCCTCCTAGGCAAGCGAGACCAAGCCGGCGCCGTGGCGTTCAAGACGCCCGGCGATCTCAAGCTCGAGGAGCACCATCCGCACCACAGCGGGCGAGCTTTTCGACAGTCGCACGAGATCGTCGATTTGCACGGGAGCAGGGCCAAGCAAGGAAACGATGCGCGTGCGTTCATCGGCAGCCGGTTCGGCATCCTCGCCCGCTGATGGTTCCTGCGCCGGTTCCCGGGCCGGAATCTTCCTCTCCTCCATGATGGGCTGCAGCACGGAAACGATATCGGGCGTCTCGGTGACGGGTGTCGCGCCCTGCTTGATCAGGCCGTTCGTTCCCTCAGCGCGCGGATCCAGGGGAGAGCCTGGAACGGCAAAGACCTCGCGGCCTTGCTCGGCCGCAAGCCGCGCCGTGATCAGCGAGCCCGAACGTTTGGCGGCCTCCACGACAACAACGCCAAGCGAAAGTCCGGAAATCAGCCGATTGCGACGTGGAAAATCCCGCGCGCGCGGTTCCCAGCCGAACGGCATTTCCGACAGCGCAGCACCGGCGGGTAGAATGGCTTGGAGCAGGTCCGCATGTTCGGGCGGGTATAGGCGGTCATGGCCGCCGGCCAGCACGGCAATCGTCCCGGTGACCAGACTGGCTCCGTGTGCCGCGGCATCGATGCCGCGCGCGAGGCCCGAGACGACGGCAAAACCGGCTTCGCCAAGTTCACGCGCAATCCGCTGGGTGAACTTCAATCCCGCACCGGAGGCGTTCCGCGAACCGACAATCGCGACCATCGGCAGCGCCAGCGCCTGGAGGTGGCCGCGGATCGCGAGCAAGGGTGGCGCGTCGTCGATCATCTGCAACCGCGGCGGATAGGCGGCTTCACCGAGCGCCACGAAAGCGGCGCCGAGTTTCTCCGCAGCTGCCATTTCGCGCTCGGCATCGGCCCGCGCGTAAATCTGCGTGGTTGAGCTGGCGCCGCCGCGGCGTGCGAGCGACGGCAGCGCGTCGAGCGCAGCACGCGCTCCGCCAAAATGATTTACGAGCGCGCGAAAAGTTCGGGGCCCGACATTCTGGCTACGGATCAGCCGCAACCAATCGAGCCTCTGCTCGTCCGTGAGCTGGACGCCCTCGCTCCGCTCGCTCACCACGCCCCCAACGTGCCCAGCTTACTTTCTTGACCCGTTGGGAGCATACGCCCAAATGCGCACGCGCCCAAAGGCAGTATCGGGAACGCCAAAACCACGCTATGTGTTGGCGCGGTTACGACGTTGCGCGATGCGCTCGTCTACATGATGAACGGCGCGCTTACACAAAGGCAGGTCATGAGAAAATCTATTTTCGTCCTCTCTTGCGTTTTAACGTGCCTGCTGGCGCAGGACGGCTTCGCCGCGGTCAAGTACAAGCGTTTCCCGCACTGCGGGGAAGGGCTGGTCAGTGCGAAGACCTGCGAATGTCATGTTGGCACGACCGGGCGTTATCATTTTTGCCACGCCGGCCATTATTGCCACTCTGATGGTATGTGCCGGCAATAGTGCAATCAGCCTGCTGAATTAAGCCCGCTGAATTAAGAACTTGCGCCTTTTGAGCCGGCGCCGATTTTTCCTTCCGTTCCTCGGAGCAGCCGCACGATGTTGGAGCGGTGCATGATCCATAGCAGCACCGACAGCAGCAAAAATAGCGCCGCGTCCTTCAGGTCGCCGCGCCACCAAACAAAGATTGGTGTCGCGGCGCTGGCTACGAGTGCCGCAAGCGACGAGTAGCGGCTCAGCGCCGCAACAGCGAGCCAAATCGCGCAGAACACGATCGCCGCGGGCCACTCGAGGCCGATCACCACACCGAGGTAAGTCGCGACGCCCTTGCCGCCGCGAAAGCGCAGCCAGACCGGAAACAAGTGGCCGAGAAAAGCGCCGAGCGCCGCGACGATCGCAAAATCGTGCCCCAGAAAATAGCCGGTGAGCAGAACGGCCGCGGTGCCCTTGAGAACGTCGCCGAGCAGCGTCGCGGCGGCCAGCCCCTTGCGCCCGGTGCGCAAAACGTTGGTGGCGCCGATGTTACCCGAGCCGATGGCGCGAAGGTCGGGTCCGCCGGTCAGCCGCGTCAGTAGAATGCCGAACGGGATCGAGCCGCAGAGATAGCCGAAGACCAAAGCCGCGACGAAGGATGGCAGCGCGTCCATGGCCACAGCGTACTTTTCCGGGCGCTATCGCGAAAGCCGGAATCCTTTCCGGCGTTAGCCGACGCGCGCCTTTTTCCGGCCCTCGCGCGCATGGAGGCCGGCCGCTTCCGCGTCGGCCTCGGTAGTGTAGACAACAAGATGCTTGAGCTTGTCGGCGGGCGCATGCAGCAGCGAAACGAGCCCCGGCGAAAACGTCTTGCGCGTCGTGTCGCCGACCACGAAATGCGCAGCGGCCTCCGCTTCGATGTCGGTCTCGCAATAGAGGCACCGAAGCCTGCAGCGCTGCTGCGAATTTTCTGCCACGACGTAGAATTTGTTGGCGGCGTATTGACGCTCGGCCGGATCGCCAGTGATGCAATTTTTGTTGCCGCATTGGATGCCGGTTCCGATCGGCTGTGCGTAAATCGGATAATGAGGTTGGGCGAAACCGCCGGCGAATGTGTGCAGCGATTTTTTCCCGTGCAGCCGCAACAGCAGCGCGATCAGCGCCATGCGGACGGGAACGCCGTAGGCAGCCTGCCGGAAATAAATCGCGCGGCGGTCGTTATCGAGCGAGGCGTCGAGTTCGTTGACCCGCGGCAGCGGGTGCATGACGCTGGCTTGCGAATATTTGGCCTCGCGAAGAAACTTGGCGTCGATCTTCGGATACGGCCGTTCCTTCTCGGTCCATCGTTCCTTTTGAAAACGGGTAACGTAGACGGCGTCGATTTTTTTCTGCAGGACGAGGCCGTAGTCGATTTCCGGCTCGGCATAGAGCGACAGCTGGTGCGGCTGATCGGCGGTCACGTAGAGCGCATCGATCGCGTCACTGCCCGGCTGTCCGGGAGCTTTCGAGATCATCCGGCAACGAAATTCCTCACGCAAACGGCGGTCGACGTGCGGCGGCAATTCCATGCCGGGGGCGGGCAGAGGATCGATCGTCGCCCCGAAGCGAGCCAGTGCGTAGACGAAGGAGTGTACGGTGCGGCTGCCTTTGAGATCGCCTGAAATCGCGATCTTCATGTTCTTGAGGCCCTTGTTCTTTGAGCGCAGCGTAAACAGGTCGCATAGCGTTTGCGTCGGGTGCTCGTGGGCGCCGTCCCCTCCATTGATCACCGGGATCGGCGAATATTCGGCAGCCAGCCGGGCAGCGCCGTCGCGCGGATGGCGGATCACGATCACGTCGGCGTAGTTGGCAATGACCCGGATGGTGTCGGCGAGGCTTTCGCCTTTGGCCGCCGAGCTCACGGCGGGATCGGCGCTGGTGATATTGGCGCCGCCGAGCCGCAGCATGGCACTCTCGAATGACAGCCGCGTGCGCGTCGAGGGCTCGTAGAACAGGCTCGCCAGAATGTACTTTGACGCAATACTGGTGCCCCGGCCGATCCGGTAGGGGACATTTTTGTCGACGAGTTCTTTCAAAAAACCGTGGGCGACCTGGAAGACGGTCTCGATCTCTCGATTGGTGAGATCATTGATGGAAACGATGTGGCGCGTGAGCGGCTGGGGTTTCGTCATCAAAGCGGTGCTATAGGCCCAATTCGAGCGGCCCGGCAAGCCCGCTGCCGCCCGCTTTGAGAAGCATGCACCGAAAACGTGGTAAGATCGTGCACCACCGGGAGGCAAATGGTCATGACCACTATCCCGCGCTTTGATAGCCAAGAGGTTTTCAACCAGTCACCGCCTTACGAAAACATCGACCTGTATTCGAGCGATGTGCCGCTGATGGAGGCGGCGCAAGCGAACGGAGCGGGTGGCGAGGCGGCGTCGCTGTCGGCCCATGGACGTCAGTGGGGCACGGCGGAGATGTTTTCGCTGGCGCGTCGCGCCAACGAGAATCCGCCGAAGCTATACACCTTCGACCCCAAGGGCTTCCGCCGCGACGTGGTCGAGTTCCATCCGGCCTATCACGAGCTGATGCGCGCCAGCGTCGCCGGCGGGCTCCATGCCTCGACCTGGACGGTGTCCGGCCGGCGCGCAGCGCCGCCCGCCGAGGTGGTGCGCTCGGCGCGCTATTACATGACCGCCCAGATTGAGAGCGGGCACCTTTGTCCCATCACCATGACCCGCGCGGCGCTGGCGCCGCTCGCCGCGGAGCCTAAGCTTTTGGCGGAAGTCGCGCCCAAAGTCGTCTCAACGAGTTACGACGGCACCTTCAAGCCGTGGTGGGAAAAGCCGGGCATGACGCTCGGCATGGGGATGACCGAAAAACAAGGCGGCACCGATGTCCGCGCCAATTCTACCACCGCGACGCCGATGCTGGATTCCTATTCGATCACCGGACACAAATGGTTTCTCTCGGCGCCGATGTGCGATGCTTTTCTGGTACTGGCGCAGGCGCCGGGCGGGCTCACCTGTTTTTTTGTGCCGCGTTTTCGTCCCGACGGGGCGGTCAATGCGCTGCGGCTGCAACGCCTTAAGGACAAACTCGGCAACCGCTCCAATGCGTCGAGCGAAGTCGAATTCGCCGGAGCTTACGCGTTGCGGGTCGGGGATGAGGGCGCCGGCGTGCGCACCATCATCCAGATGGTGCAGTTGACGCGGCTCGACTGCGCGTTGGCGTCGGCAGGCTTCATGCGCATGGCGCTGGCGCAGGCGGTGCATCATTGCCGCTATCGCTCCGTCTTTCAGAAGCATTTGTACGACCAGCCGATGATGCGCGCGGTTTTGGCCGATCTTGCGCTTGAGGTGGAAGGTGCGGTGGCGCTGGTGATGCGGCTGTCGCGCGCTTTCGACCGCGCCGCGACGGATCCGCGTGAGGCGGCCTATGCGAGGCTGGTGACGCCGGCAGCAAAATATTGGATCTGCAAGACAGCGCCGGGCTTCATTTACGAAGCGATGGAATGTCTCGGCGGCAACGGTTACGTCGAGGAGAGCGTGCTGCCGCGGCTCTATCGCGAGGCGCCGGTCAATGCGATCTGGGAAGGCTCCGGCAATGTCATGTGCCTTGATGTCTTGCGCGCGCTCAAGCGCGACCCGGAAGCCGCCGACATTTTCGATGGCATGGCGCGTGAAGCCTCGGCGATGACCGGGGAGAAAGTTGCTCTGCTCGAAGCGAACAACGAGTTTGAAAGTGAAGCCGCCGCGCGGATTACGGTTGGGAGGCTCGCAACGCTGGCCGGCGCGGCCGCGCTTCAAGCCACCGCGCCGGCACAAGTAACCGAGATGTTCCTGCGCACCCGGCTCTCCAAGCCGCACGGCGCGCTTTACGGAGCCAGCGGCATCGACGCCCGCTCGGCTGAGCTCATCCTGGAACGTGCGCTGCCGGAGCAGTGATTTGGAGTATTTGTTGTTTGAGCAACGACCCGTTCAGGAGAACGCCGCTCGGCCATGCGGTTGGGTCGAGCGAACGAAATCTCTGTTAGGGGACTTAGCGCGCTAGCCGGTCGAGCGCGCCTTGAAGAATGTAAGCGGCGGCATGCTGGTCGATCACCGCCTTGCGTTTAGCCCGGCTTGCATCGGCGTCGATCAGCGCGCGTTCGACGGCGGCGGTCGAAAGCCGCTCATCCCAAAGGGCGATTGGGAGTTCGGTGAGCTTGGCGAAATTGCGCGCGAAAGCCCGGGTCGACTGCGCGCGCGGACCTTCGGTCCCGTCCATATTGATGGGAAGTCCCAGCACAAAACCCGCGGCCCGCCGCTCGGCGGCAAGTTCAAGGAGGCGCCTGGCGTCGAGGTTGAAGCGTGTGCGCGCAACCGTTTCGACCGGCGTAGCAAGGCGCCGGTCGGGATCGCTTGCAGCGACGCCAATGGTTTTGGTGCCGAGATCGAGACCGATCAGTGCGCCGCGCGCCGGCAAGACCGGAGCCGCCTCCATTAAAGTCAGGACGGGCATAGGGCCTCGTTAGCACGCGGGCCTTAGGCCGGCCAACGCCGCTTTCCTCGCATGACGCGTCCGCATTATGGTTGTGGCGTCGCGCATCCCGTCATTTCAAATTCGGCAGGTACATCATGAAAATCACCTGGTATGGCCATGCCGCCTTTCGCCTCGACTTCGCAGGTAAGGCGGTCCTGATTGATCCCTTCTTCACCGGCAATCCGGTGTTCGTTTCTGACAAGGCGGAAGCCATCAAGGACGTGACGCACATCGTGCTCACACACGGTCACGGCGATCACGTCGGCGATGCGCTTGATATCGCCAAGACCAATGGCGCCACCGTGACCGCCAATTACGATCTCGGCATGTGGCTGGTTTCAAAGGGTCTTGAGAAGCTCAATCCGATGAATACCGGCGGCACGACGGATCTCGGCGGTTTCACCGTGTCGATGGTTCGCGCGGATCATTCATCGGGCGATATCATCAATGGCATGCCGATCTATCTCGGCAATCCGCTCGGCGCGATCATCAAGGCGCCGGGCGAACCGACGGTCTATCATTTCGGCGACACCGATATTTTTTCGGACATGGCGTTGATCGCCGAAATCCATCAGCCAAAAATCGGGATTGTGCCGATTGGCGACCGCTTCACGATGGGGGCTGCAAGCGCGGCCATGGCGGTTCAGCGTTACTTCAAACTCGATGCGGCGATTCCTTGCCATTACGGAACGTTTCCGTTCCTGGACGCGACGCCCGATAAGTTCGTCGCCGCCATGAAGGGTCACGGCACCAAAATCATCGTGGCGGAGAAGGGCAAGGCGTTCAGCGTTTAGGTGCGCCGAGCTACCAGAAAAGGCAACGCCCGCCGTAAGGGCGGGCGCTGATTTTCAACTTTTGCGCAACCTGTTTAGCGATCGGCGTGGTCGGTCGCGATCCGATCGATATCAGACCGCGTGATGCCGATGTCCGCCAGTTCGCGGTCGCTCAGATGCGATAGCTCCCGCCTGACAGCGCCATAGCGCTTCCACTCCTGGAAGAGGCGGGCAATGGATGTAAGCATGTCTCAAATCCTTTTCCCGGAAGCTCTCCGGTCTTCAACCGGAATCGTGTGTGCAATATATGCGGGAGTGTGCAGCGCACCATAGATTTTGGTGCAGTGCAGCTAAGACTTAAGCGCATGTCAGGCCACTGAAGCTTAAGAGATATTTAGCATTATGGCCTTGCAACCGGTGGTCGGGATTGGAGAGGTTCGGACGCCCTTATTGGCAGTGCACAAGTCGGCGTTCGGCCACAGTGCGACCGTTTCCGCGCCAAACTTAGTGACTCAAATGATGTCTTGGTATTTGCGTCAGTTGGGGTCGCGTTATGGGGACCAGTCGGGATCATCGCAAGTGTGCGGAAGAATGTGTCGCAATGGCGCAGGCAGCGCATGACGATAACGGCAAGGTTCTGTGGCTGACCCTGGCGTTGTCATGGGTCCGGCTTGCGGAGCACGTCGCCCAGGGAAGTGATCACCGGTCCGATGGCGATCGTGATCGTGGTCAAGAGGTTGCCGCTTCGACGGATTAGCCAAGACGGCAGCGCGCGCTACGTTAAACCCCGGCGCGGACCTCGCCACGCTTGCACGCAGGCATAGGGCGGAGATAAATCTTGCCGCAGGGCGGTTAGCTCAGTTGGTAGAGCGTCTGCTTTACACGCAGAATGTCGGCGGTTCGAGTCCGTCACCGCCCACCAAGCGGCGGTGTAGAACTCGGCCGGGCATTTCATAGCGAGCGCTTCGTGCGGACGTTCGGCGTTGAACTCGCGCACGAAGGCATCGAACCTGGCCTGTTGCTGCAGAATGTTGATGCCCGGTGGCCGTGTGGCCTCCTTCTTCAAAGTCAGGTGCATGCGCTCGTGACGGCCGTTCTGCTGCGGATGGCCGGGCTTGATGCGCTCGATGGCGATGCCGAGGCGGAGCCACCAGACCGACAGGCTGGAGAGATTGTAGAGGCCATTGGGACTGGCAAACGGCAGTCCATTGTCACTGCGGATGGCGAGCGGCAGGCCGCGGTCACGGAACAGCTGCTGGAAAGGCCGCGATGACCGGGGCTTCGCGGGTCGATTCCAAGGCCTCGCACAGTAAAAGATAGCGCGAAGCATGTCGGAGACGGTGAGCGGGTAACAGTACCGGCCATTGCCGAGTTTGAACTCGCCTTTGAAGTCGGCGCACCACAGCGCGTTGGGGCGCCGCCCCTACCGTCAGCGGGCGAAACGCCGCGCAGGCGACCGTGCCGAAGTCCATGACTAGCGGCCGGCATCAGAGGCTTGAGGGTCTTCAAAAGCACTTGAGGTTCTTCGACGACAGATGACGAACGGAAGGCGAGTTCCTTCCGCCGTCAGTCATCTGCGGTCGGTCGTCCGTTATCAAATGGCTTCCTTCAGCTCTTTTGACGCGCGGAACGCGACCTTCTTGCTTGCCTTGATTTGGATGGCTTCACCCGTCGCCGGGTTACGGCCCATGCGCGCTGCGCGCTTGCGTACCTGCAGAATTCCTAGCCCGCCGATACGGATGCGCTCGCCCTTTTTGAGATGCTTGACGATCTGGCCGACGAGACCGCCGAGGATCGCTTCTGCCTGTTTCTTGGTAAGTTCATTGTCTTCGGCGAGGCTCGCCGCAAGATGCTTCAATGTAACCGTTGTGGCTGGTTTGGTCGCCATTTTGACCCTCCTCGATGACGCGATGACCGGCGAAAAGTGCCCGTCAACACGATGCAGTTAGACGATTCGATTTCGAATGACCACGCTTGTTTTGCCGATTCCACCGATGTTTTCGGGGATATTGCGGTATTGGACTCGCTCTGTGGCGCGTACAAGGCGGCGGGAAAATGCCCGCCCGGAGCCTGAATCCTTGACTTGCGAATGGGTGAGCTTTAACTGCGAACCGCGTCCGCGGGGGCGTAGCTCAGTTGGTTAGAGCGTCGGCCTGTCACGCCGAAGGTCGCGGGTTCGAGTCCCGTCGCTCCCGCCACGATTTCAAGCACTTAGCCGCCACCAGTTTTCCACGGATCGATCGTTTCGTGGCCCGTTTCGGCGCGCCGTGCGAACGTAATTGTGCGTACGCCCTTAGTCGCGGTGGCGCCGCCTTGCGCCTTTTTGTGCACTGCGCTAAGGGTCCGACGATCAGTTTCCCAGCGCGAATCCGCTTTAGATTTTGGGGCAAATCGGCGCGGTCCCGGCTTGCGCGGAACCGTCGCATGGGGGGCATGTTCCAAAGGTAAGGAAAGGGCTGTCCATGATAGCCGGCCAGAGGGGCACCCAATGACTCAGTCGCTTAATCAGCTGCTGCTCGGTTATTTGCCGCTTGTCGTTTTCATCGGTGTCGCGGCGGTGATCGGACTGGCGCTTCTGCTCTCCGCCTTCGTTCTGGCTTACAAACAACCCGATCCGGAGAAGCTCTCGGCCTACGAGTGTGGCTTCAACGCCTTCGACGATGCGCGCATGAAGTTCGATGTTCGCTTCTACCTGGTCGCCATTCTCTTCATCATTTTCGATCTCGAAGTGAGCTTCCTGTTTCCGTGGGCGGTGGCGTTCGGCAAGCTGGGCCTGTTCGGCTTCTGGTCGATGATGTTGTTCCTTGCCGTGCTGACGGTGGGCTTTATCTATGAATGGAAGAAGGGAGCGCTCGAATGGAGTTGAGCGAACCCGCGATCCGAACCCCTCGCCAAGGATTGGGCGGCGAGCCCGGCGTCAACGATCCGTTTTTTGCCGGGCTCAACAGCGAATTGTCCGACAAGGGATTCCTGGTCGCGGCAGCCGATGACCTGATCGCCTGGGCGCGCGCGGGTTCGCTGATGTGGATGACGTTCGGGCTTGCCTGCTGCGCGGTCGAGATGATGCAGATGTCGATGCCGCGCTACGACGCCGAACGCTTCGGTTTTGCGCCGCGCGCTTCACCGCGGCAATCGGATGTGATGATCGTTGCCGGCACGCTCACCAACAAAATGGCGCCGGCGCTGCGAAAAGTTTACGACCAGATGCCGGAGCCGCGCTACGTGATCTCCATGGGATCGTGCGCCAACGGCGGCGGCTATTATCACTATTCGTACTCGGTCGTCCGCGGCTGCGATCGCATCGTTCCGGTCGACATCTACGTGCCGGGTTGTCCACCGACCGCCGAGGCGCTTTTGTACGGTGTGCTCCTTCTGCAAAAGAAAATTCGCCGCACCTCGACGATCGAACGCTGAAAATGGATGAGACACTCGACACGCTCGGCAAAACCCTAACCGAGGCGCTTAGCCCTGCGGTCAAAGGTTATACGGTCGCGCATCACGAACTGACGGTCGCGGCACAGGCGGCCGATATCGTCGCGGTGATGCGCTTCCTGCGCGACGATCCGCGCTGCCTGTTCTGGAACATCGTCGATGTGACCGCGGTCGACTGGCCCGGCCGCGAGCAGCGTTTCGACGTGGTCTATCATCTGCTTTCGCCCAAGCACAATGTGCGTATCCGGGTGAAGATCGAAACCGATGAAACGACGCCGATCAGCTCGATCATCGATATCTTTCCCGGCGCCGATTGGTTCGAGCGCGAAATCTACGACCTCTACGGCGTCATGATCACCGGACACCCGGATATGCGTCGGCTGCTCACCGATTATGGCTTTGACGGGCATCCGCTGCGCAAGGATTTCCCGCTGACCGGCTTTGTCGAGGTGCGCTACGACGACGAACTCAAGCGCGTCGTCTATGCGCCGGTGCGGCTCGCACAGGAATTCCGCAACTTCGATTTTTTGTCGCCTTGGGAAGGCACCGACTATGTGCTTCCGGGTGACGAGAAAGCGGGCAAGATTGGCGGGCAGGGGTCTTGAGAGGTTCGTGGAAATGAAGCCGACGCTCCGGCCAGGGCTGACCCACCGCGTCACTTACACGGTGGCGGAAGAAAAGACCGTTCCCTACACCTACCCGGAGTCGCCCGAGATCGCGTCGATGCCGAAAGTGTTCGCGACGGGTTTTATGATCGTCCTGATGGAATGGGCCTGTACCGATCTCATCAAGCAGCATCTCGATCCGGGCGAAGGCAGCGTCGGCGTCCATGTCGATGTGAGCCACTTGGCTGCGACGCCTCCCGGCATGACGGTGACGGCGGAAGCCGAGTGCATCGAAGTCACCGGTCAGCGCGTCGCGTTTAAGGTGAAAGCGCATGACGGCATCGATCTTATCGGTGAGGGTCGGCATGAACGCTTCGTGGTCGCCTGGGACAAATTCAATGCGCGCGTCGCGGCCAAGGCCGCGCAATTCGCTCGGGTAGCGTGATGGCTGAAACCGCAACCGGTGAACGAAATTTCACCATCAATTTCGGACCGCAACATCCGGCGGCGCATGGCGTGCTCCGGCTCGTTCTCGAGCTTGATGGGGAAGTTGTCGAACGCGTCGATCCGCACATCGGACTGCTCCATCGCGGCACCGAGAAGCTGATCGAGCACAAGACCTATCTGCAGGCGATTCCCTATTTCGACCGGCTCGACTATGTGGCGCCGATGAACCAGGAGCATGCTTTCTGCCTCGCCGCGGAGAAGCTGCTCGACGTCAAGCTGCCGAAACGCGCGCAAGTGATCCGCGTGCTGTATTGCGAAATCGGCAGGCTTCTTTCGCACCTCCTCAATGTCACGACCCAGGCGATGGACGTCGGTGCGCTCACGCCGCCGCTGTGGGGCTTTGAAGAGCGCGAGAAGCTGATGGGCTTCTACGAACGCGCCTCGGGCTCGCGCCTGCACGCGGCCTATTTCCGCGTCGGCGGCGTGCATCAGGATCTGCCACCGAAACTGATCGACGACATTGGGGCCTTTTGCGACCCGTTCCTGAAAGTTTGCGACGACCTCGAGGAATTGCTCACCGAGAATCGCATCTTCAAGCAGCGCAACGTCGACATCGGTGTCGTTAAGCTCGCAGACGCCTGGGCCTGGGGCTTTTCCGGCGTGATGGTGCGGGGCTCCGGCGCGGTGTGGGACTTGCGCAAAGCGCAACCCTACGAGTGCTATTCCGAGTTCGATTTCGATATTCCCGTGGGCAAGAACGGCGACTGCTACGACCGCTATTGCATCCGCATGGAAGAGATGCGCCAGTCGGTCCGCATCATGAAACAGTGCCTGGAAAAATTGCACTCGGCCGACGCGCAAGGCCCGGTCGTGGTCGATGACAACAAGATTACGCCGCCGCGCCGTGGACAGATGAAGCGGTCGATGGAATCGCTGATCCATCACTTCAAGCTCTACACCGAAGGTTTCCACGTGCCGGCCGGCGAAGTCTATGCCGCCGTCGAAGCGCCCAAGGGCGAGTTCGGCGTCTATCTGATCGCCGACGGCAGCAACAAGCCCTACAAGTGCAAGATTCGCGCTCCGAGCTTTGCGCATTTGCAGGCGATGGATTTTCTGTCTCGCGGCCACATGCTGGCCGACGTCTCGGCGATCCTGGGTTCGATCGACATCGTGTTCGGTGAGGTCGACCGATGAGCGTGCGTCGCCTTGCCGAAAAGCAGCCGCCGAGTTTTGCGTTTACGCCGGACAATCTCGCATGGGCGAAAGCGCAGATCGCCAAGTATCCTGCGGGCCGGCAGCAATCCGCGGTGATCCCGCTGCTGTGGCGGGCGCAGGAACAGTCGGACGGCTGGTTGCCGCAGAAGGCGATCGAGGCGGTCGCCGAACTCCTCGGCATGGCGAAAATTCGCGTGCTCGAAGTCGCGACCTTCTACACCATGTTCAATCTGGCGCCGGTCGGCCGCTTCCACGTGCAATTCTGCGGCACCACGCCATGCCTGCTGCGCGGCGCCGACGCGCTGAAGAAAGTTCTGCATCGCGCGATCGGTCACGAGAACGAGGTGACCGCCGACGGCACGTTTTCATGGGTTGAGGTCGAGTGCCTCGGCGCATGCGTCAACGCGCCGATGGTGCAAATCAACGCGGATTATTACGAAGACCTCACGCCGGAATCTCTGACGCGCATTCTCAACGAATTGGCGGCGGGTAAAACGCCGAAGCCGGGTCCGCAAATCGATCGGCAAAATTCCGCGCCTGTTGGTGGTGCCAACACGCTAACGGATCCGGCGATCTACAGGATAACAACGCCATCGGGCGCGCCGGGCGCCGCCCTGCAGGACAGCGAGGCGAAGAAACCGGGCGAAGCCGCCAACATCCAGGAAGCACCGATGCCGAAGCCCCCGCTAGGCGATTCGACTGGCCCACAGCGCAACTAGCGACACGACAGCGATAACATGCTCGCCGACAAGGACCGCATTTTCAAAAACCTCTATGGCCACCACGGCTGGGGCCTTGACGGCGCGCGTGCCCGTGGCGGCTGGGACGGAACCAAGGCGATTCTGGAAAAAGGCCGCGACGCGATCGTCAACGAAATGAAAGCTTCGGGTCAGCGCGGCCGCGGCGGCGCGGGTTTCCCGACCGGGCTGAAATGGTCGTTCATGCCCAAGCAGTCAGATGGGCGGCCAAGTTATCTGGTGATCAATGCCGACGAGTTGGAGCCCGGCACCTGCAAGGACCGTGAGGTCATGCGTCACGATCCGCATCTGTTGATCGAGGGATGCCTGATCGCCGGGTGCGCCATGGGCGTGCACCATTGCTACATCTACATTCGCGGCGAATTTATCCGCGAGCGCGAGCGGCTGCAGGCCGCCGTCGATCAGGCTTACGACGCCAAGCTCATCGGCAAAAACAACATTCATGGCTACGACTTCGACATCGTCGTGCACCATGGCGCCGGCGCGTATATCTGCGGCGAGGAGACGGCGCTTCTCGAAAGCCTCGAAGGCAAAAAAGGAATGCCGCGGCTAAAGCCGCCGTTTCCGGCCAACATGGGCCTCTACGGCTGCCCAACCACCGTCAATAATGTTGAGACGATCGCGCAGGTGCCCGACATCATGCGACGCGGCGCCGCCTGGTTCGCCGGTATCGGCCGGGCCAACAACACCGGCACCAAGCTGTTCTGCATTTCCGGTCACGTCGAACGGCCATGCAATGTCGAAGAGCAAATGGGAATTCCGCTGCGCGAACTGATCGAGAAGCACGCCGGCGGCGTGCGCGGCGGCTGGAATAATTTGCTTGCGGTCATTCCGGGCGGCTCGTCGATGCCGCTCGTGCCGGCGGGAGCGGATCAGGCCGATACGCTGTTGATGGATTTCGACGGCTGCCGCGACAAGAAATCGGCGCTCGGCACGGCGGCTGTCATCGTCATGGACAAGTCGGCCGATATCGTGCGGGCCATGACGCGCATCTCCTATTTCTACAAGCACGAGAGCTGCGGCCAATGCACGCCCTGCCGCGAGGGGATGGGCTGGATGTGGCGCGTGCTGACGCGTATGGCCGAAGGCCGCGCGTTCAAACGTGAGATCGACATGCTGATGCAGGTGACGACCCAGATCGAGGGTCACACGATCTGCGCGTTCGGCGATGGCGCCGCGTGGCCGGTTCAGGGTCTGCTGCGGCATTTCCGGCCGGAGATCGAACGGCGTATCGACGAATACACCGCCAATCCCGACTCCGAAGGCGTGCTCGATCCGCCGCCGGTGACGGAGGCTGCGGAGTGAGAGACTAGATGACCAAGCTCATCGTCGACGGCAGAGAGATCGACGTTCCGCCGGAATATACGCTCCTGCAGGCGTGCGAAGTCGGGGGCGCGGAGATTCCACGCTTCTGTTTCCAGGAGCGGCTGTCGATCGCCGGCAATTGCCGCATGTGTCTGATCGAAGTTGCCGGCGTGCCGAAGCCGCAAGCGTCGTGTGCGATGGCCGTGAAGGATTTGCAGCCGAACAAGGACGGCTCGCCGAAGGTGCTGTTGACCCGTTCGCCGATGGTGCGCAAGGCGCGCGAAGGCGTGATGGAGTTCTTGTTGATCAATCATCCGCTCGATTGTCCGATCTGCGACCAGGGCGGCGAATGCGACCTGCAGGACCAGGCGATGGCCTACGGGGTCGATCAAAGCCGCTATCGCGAGAACAAGCGCGCGGTTGAAGACAAATATCTCGGCGCGCTGGTCAAGACATCGATGAACCGCTGCATCCAGTGCACGCGGTGCATCCGTTTCGCCACCGAGGTTGCCGGTGTCCCGGAACTCGGCGCCATCGGCCGCGGCGAGGACATGGAAATCACCACTTACCTCGAAGAGGCGATGACGTCGGAGTTGCAAGGCAACGTCGTCGATCTTTGTCCGGTCGGCGCGCTGACTTCAAAGCCTTATGAGTTTTCGGCGCGGCCCTGGGAGCTCAACAAGACCGAGTTGATCGACGTGATGGACGCGCTCGGTTCCGCCATCCGCATCGACACGCGCGGACGCGAGGTGATGCGCATCCTGCCGCGCACCAACGACGACGTGAATGAGGAGTGGATTTCCGACAAGACCCGCCACGTGGTCGACGGCTTGCGCACGCAGCGGCTCGATCAACCTTACGTGCGCGAGAACGGGCGCCTGCGTCCGGCAACATGGAGCGAGGCATTCGGCGCGATTGCGAAAAAGCTCGCAGGAGCAAGCGCCAAGCGGGTAGGAGCACTGGTCGGCGATCTTGCCGCCGTCGAGGAGACTTATGCGCTCAAGGATTTGATGACGCGGCTCGGCGTCACCAATCTCGACTGCCGGCAGGACGGCTCGGCGATCGATCCGGAATGGGGCCGCGCCGGCTATTTGTTCAACGCCACCATCGCCGGTCTCGAGACGGCGGATGCGCTGCTCCTTGTCGGCACCAACCCGCGGCGCGAGGCGGCGGTGCTCAACGCGCGCATCCGCAAACGCTGGCGCATTGCCAAAAGCTTTGCTGTCGGCCTCATCGGCCAAAAGGCGCCGCTGACATATCCTTACGACTATCTCGGCGCCGGCCCGGAAACGCTCGCTTCTATCACCCGGCACAGCTTCGCCGAGGTGCTTCGGAAGGCAGAGCACCCGCTCGTCATCGTCGGAGCGGATGCCTTGGCTCGGCCGGACGGCGCCGCAATTGCTTCGCTGGCGGCCAAGGCCGCGGTCGATCTCGGCGCGGTCAAGGACGGCTGGAACGGCTTCAGCGTGCTCCACCACGCCGCGTCCCGCGTGGGCGCGCTGGATCTCGGCTTCGTGCCGGGCGAGGGCGGCTTGAGCGCACGGCAAATGGCCGGGGCGGGCGCGCTCGATATTCTGCTTCTGCTCGGCGTCGACGAGATCGACGTCGCGCCTGGCGCTTTCGTCATCTACATCGGCACCCACGGCGATCGTGGCGCTGCGCGCGCGGATGTGGTGCTGCCGGGAGCGGCCTATCCTGAAAAATCGGCGACTTATGTGAATACCGAAGGCCGGGTGCAGATGGCGATGCGAGCATCCTTCCCGCCCGGCGATGCGCGGGAGGACTGGGCGATCCTGCGCGCGCTGTCAGATGTACTCGGCAAGCGGCTGCCCTATGACTCGCTCGGCGCGCTTCGCCGAACTTTGTACCAGGCCTATCCGCACTTCATGCGAATCGGGCAGATCGCACCGGGCGACGCCGCCGACGTGCATAAGCTTGCCGCTTTGGGCGGGACGGCGGACAAAGCGGCATTCGAATACGAGTATCGCGGATTTCTACTTCACCAATCCTATCGCGCGCTGCTCGGCCGTGATGGCGGAATGCTCGGCGATCTCGCTCGGTCGCACCGCCATGACAGCGGCGGAATAGGGACCTGACGATGGAAGCGTTCTGGTCTGATTACATCTGGCCGCTGGTGATCATGGTCGCCGAGAGCGTGCTGTTGCTCGTGATCCTGCTCGTCGCCATCGCGTACGTCCTCCTGGCCGACCGGAAAATCTGGGCCGCGGTGCAGATCAGGCGTGGACCGAACGTGGTCGGACCGTGGGGGTTGTTTCAGTCGTTCGCCGATCTGTTGAAATTCGTGCTCAAGGAGCCGGTCATTCCGGCTGGCGCCAACAAAGGCGTGTTTCTGCTGGCGCCGCTCGTCACCTGCACGCTGGCGCTGGCCGCCTGGGCGGTGATTCCCGTCGGCGCGGGCATCGTCATCGCCAACATCAATGTCGGGGTCCTCTACATCTTCGCCATCTCCTCGCTGATGGTCTACGGCGTGATCATGGCCGGCTGGTCTTCGAACTCGAAATATCCCTTCCTCGCGGCGCTGCGCTCAGCAGCGCAGATGGTGTCCTACGAAGTCTCGATCGGTTTTGTCATCATCACCGTGCTGCTCTGCGTCGGCTCGCTCAACCTGTCGGCCATTGTCGAGGCACAGCGCGATCATGGCCTGGCGACGCTGATTGGCTTGCCGTGGCTCACCGTTCTGAACTGGTACTGGTTGCCGCTGTTGCCGATGTTCGTGATCTTCTTCGTCTCCGCGCTTGCCGAGACCAACCGCCCGCCGTTCGATCTGGTCGAGGCCGAATCCGAACTGGTCGCGGGCTATATGGTCGAATATGGCTCGACGCCGTACATGATGTTCATGCTCGGCGAATACGTCGCCATCGCCACGATGTGCGCCATGGCGACCATCCTGTTCCTCGGCGGCTGGCTGCCGCCGTTCCCGGTGGCGCCGTTCACGTGGATACCAGGCCTGGTCTGGTTCGTGCTCAAGGCGACCTTTGTGTTTTTCATGTTTGCGATGGTGAAAGCGTTTGTACCGCGCTATCGCTACGATCAGCTGATGCGGCTCGGCTGGAAGGTTTTCCTGCCGATCTCGCTGGCCATGGTCGTGATCGTCGCGGGCGTCCTCGAAGTCATCAGAGGCTGATATGAGCTTGGACCAGGGCGCCCGTTCGATTTTTCTGAAGGAGTTCGTGCAGGCGTTCTTTTTATCGATGCGATACTTTTTCAAGCCGAAGGCGACGCTCAATTATCCGTTCGAAAAGGGTTCGCTGTCGCCGCGCTTCCGCGGCGAGCATGCTCTGCGGCGCTATCCGAACGGCGAGGAGCGTTGCATCGCCTGCAAGCTGTGCGAGGCGATCTGCCCGGCGCAGGCGATCACCATCGAGGCCGGTCCGCGACGAAACGACGGCACCCGCCGCACCACCCGCTACGACATCGACATGGTCAAATGCATCTATTGCGGGCTGTGCCAGGAGGCCTGTCCGGTCGATGCCATCGTCGAGGGGCCGAACTTCGAATATGCCACCGAAACGCGCGAGGAGCTTTACTACGACAAAGAGCGCCTGCTCGCGAACGGCGACCGCTGGGAGCACGAGCTCGCCAAGGCCATCGAACTCGACGCACCTTATCGGTAAGACGGCGCGGTCATGATCCTGCAAGCCATCTTCTTTTATCTCTTCGCCGCCGTCTGCATCGCCTCGGCGTTCATGGTCGTTGCCGGACGAAATCCCGTGCATTCGGTGCTGTTCCTCATTCTCGCTTTCGTCAACGCCGCCGGCCTGTTTGTGCTTCTGGGCGCCGAATTCCTGGCGATGATCCTGATCGTTGTCTATGTCGGCGCGGTCGCGGTGCTGTTCCTGTTCGTGGTGATGATGCTCGACGTGGATTTTGTCGAGCTGCGCCATGGCGTGCTCAACTATCTGCCGGTTGGGGCTGCGGTCGGCATCGTTTTGCTGATTGAGCTCGTGTTCGGTGTGATCGGCTGGGTCGTTGCGCCGGGGCTGACCAAAACCATCACGGCGCCGATCTCGAGCGACATCAACAACACGCAGGCGCTGGGCCTCGTGCTCTACACGCGCTACGTCTACTTCTTTGAGGCCGCCGGCGTGATCCTGCTGGTCGCCATGATCGGCGCCATCGTGCTCACGCTCCAGCACAAGCCGAACGTCAAGCGCCAGTCGATTGCTCAACAACTGGCGCGGCGCCGGTCGAGCGCTATCGAGGTCGTGGAAGTGAAATCGGGGCAGGGGCTGCCATGATCATCGGGCTCGGGCACTATCTCTCGGTCGGGGCCATCCTGTTTACCCTTGGCATCTTCGGTATTTTTCTCAACCGCAAGAATGTCATCGTCATTCTGATGTCGGTCGAGCTCATCCTGCTCGCCGTCAATATCAACCTCGTCGCGTTCTCGGCCTTTCTCGGCGACATCGTCGGCCAGGTCTACGCGCTGATCGTGCTCACGGTCGCGGCGGCGGAAGCCGCGATCGGGCTTGCTATTCTGGTCGCCTATTACCGCAACCGCGGTTCGATCGCGGTTGAGGACGTGAATTTGATGAAAGGCTGAGGCGGCATGTACGAAGCCATCGTCCTGTTGCCGCTGATCGGCGCCGTCATCGCCGGCGCCATCGCTTTGATCGGCGCGCGCAATCGGTTTCCAGGCGAGAATCCGCCGCCTCCGCACGACGATCATGCTGCTCCGCTGGTGCCGGGGCACGAAACCCACGCCGCGCCGAATCCAAGAGCCGCGCACTGCTGAAATCCACCATTCGAGTCACGAGACGGAAGAGGTTACCGAGCCGGACGCCGGCTCGCGCGCGGCCGAGCTGATTACGACAACGCTGTTGGGAATTTCCTGGGTGCTGTCGTGTCTGGCTTTCGTCGAAGTCGGGCTGCGCGGACACGATGCGCACGTTCCGATCTTCAATTTCATCACCTCCGGCGACCTCAAAGTCGATTGGGCGTTGCGCGTCGATCCCCTGACGGCGGTGATGCTGGTGGTGGTGACGACGGTGTCAGCCCTCGTGCATCTCTATTCGATCGGCTACATGGCCGACGATCCGCACAAGCCGCGCTTTTTCTCGTACCTGTCGTTCTTCACCTTCGCGATGCTGATGCTGGTGACGGCCGACAATCTGGCGCAGCTTTTCTTCGGCTGGGAAGGCGTCGGGCTGGCGAGCTATCTGCTGATCGGCTTCTGGTTCCAGAAGCCGGAGGCCAACGCGGCGGCGATCAAAGCCTTTCTTGTCAATCGCGTGGGCGACTTCGGTTTTGCGCTGGGCATTTTCGCGGTGTTCCTGCTGACCGGGTCGATCAGTTTTGACACCATCTTTGCCCAGGCGCCGGACCTGGTCGGCAAGTCTTTCCATTTTCTCAGCTTCAATGTCGACGCGCTGACACTGATCTGTCTGCTGCTGTTCATGGGTGCGATGGGCAAGTCGGCGCAGTTTCTGCTGCACACCTGGCTGCCCGACGCCATGGAAGGTCCGACGCCGGTGTCGGCGCTGATCCACGCAGCGACCATGGTGACCGCCGGCGTGTTCATGGTGGCGCGGTTGTCGCCGCTGTTCGAGCTGGCGCCAGACGCCAAGACGTTCGTGATTTTTATCGGCGCCACCACCGCAATCTTCGCCGCGACTGTGGGCCTGGTGCAGAACGATATCAAGCGCGTCATCGCCTATTCGACCTGCTCGCAGCTCGGCTACATGTTTGTCGCCATGGGCTCGGGCGCCTATTCGATCGGCATGTTTCATCTGTTCACGCATGCGTTCTTCAAGGCGCTTTTGTTCCTGGGTTCGGGCTCGGTGATTCTGGCGATGCATCACGAGCAGGACATGCGCAAAATGGGCGGCCTGTGGCGCAAAATTCCCTTCACTTACGCGATGATGCTCATCGGCACGCTGGCTCTGACCGGATTTCCGTTCACGGCGGGATTCTTTTCCAAGGACGCGATTATCGAGGCCGATGACGTCATCCGGGGCACTGTCGCGAGTTACGGCTTCATCATGACGGTCGCTGCGGCGGCGCTGACTTCGTTCTACTCCTGGCGGCTCATCTTCAAGACATTTCACGGCCAGCCGCATGACCATCATCACTACGAGGCGGCGCACGAGAGCCCCCTGGTGATGCTTATTCCGCTCGCCGTTCTGGCGTTCGGTTCGATCGCGGCAGGCTGGCCGTTCCTGCATATCTTTGAGGGCCACGGCGCCGAGGAGTTTTTCCGCGAGTCGCTGAAGTTCGGCCCCGCCAACCACGTGTTGGAGCAGATAGAGGAGCTGCCGCTCTACGTCACGCTGGCGCCGACCGTGATGATGGTCGGCGGCTTCCTGGTGGCGTGGCAATTCTATATCCGTCGGCCGGATCTTCCCGTTGCCCTCGCGCGCGATCAGGCGGTGCTGTACCGCTTCCTTCTCAATGCTTGGTACTTCGACCGGATCTACGATTTTATTTTCGTCCGTCCGGCGTTGTGGCTCGGGCGACTGTTCTGGAAAGGTGGTGACGGCTTTGTCATCGATGGGTTTGGGCCCGACGGCGTCTCGGCGCGCGTGCTCGATGTCACCCGTAACGTCGTCCGCCTGCAAACCGGTTACCTCTACCACTACGCTTTCGCGATGCTGATCGGGGTCGCAGCCTTCGTCACCTGGTTCATGTTCGCCGGGGGGCTGCACCAATGACCAGTTGGCCGATTCTCTCCGTCGTCACGTTTCTGCCGATCGTCGGCGCGGTATTCATCGCATTCTTGCGCGATGACGAAGCGGGCGCCGGCAATGCCCGCTGGGTGGCGCTGTGGACGACGCTGGTCACGTTTGCCATCTCTCTCATTCTGGTCTGGCGTTTTGATCCGGGCTCGCCTGAATTCCAGTTCCTGGAGAAAGGCCCGTGGCTCGGCGGCGCCATCACTTATTCCATGGGCGTCGATGGCATCTCGCTGCCGTTTGTCATCCTCACCACCGCGCTGATGCCGATCTCGATCCTGGCGAGCTGGACCTCGATCCAGAGTCGCGTGCGCGAATACATGATCGCGTTTCTGGTTCTCGAGACGCTGATGGTCGGCACTTTCTGCGCGCTCGACCTTGTACTGTTCTATGTGTTCTTCGAAGGCGGCCTGATCCCGATGTTCCTGATCATCGGGGTGTGGGGCGGACCGCGCCGGGTCTATGCGAGCTTCAAGTTCTTCCTCTATACGCTGCTTGGCTCGGTGCTGATGCTGCTCGCCATCATGGCGATGTACTGGCAAGCCGGGACGACCGACATTCCGGCGCTGCTGCACCATGCGTTCCCGCGCTCGCTGCAGACTTGGGCGTGGTTCGCGTTCCTTGCCTCGTTTGCGGTCAAGATGCCGATGTGGCCGGTCCATACCTGGCTGCCGGACGCGCATGTCGAAGCGCCAACCGCCGGCTCGGTCATTCTCGCCGCGATCCTCTTGAAGATGGGCGGCTATGGCTTCCTGCGCTTTTCGCTGCCGATGTTCCCGCAGGCTTCGCTCGACCTCGCGCCGCTGATCTACGTGCTTTCAGTCGTCGCCATCATCTACACTTCGCTCGTCGCGCTGGTGCAGGAGGACATCAAGAAGCTTATCGCCTACTCTTCGGTGGCGCATATGGGCTTTGTCACCATGGGCCTGTTCGCGATGACGGCGCAGGGCGTCGCCGGCGGCATTTTCCAGATGATCTCGCATGGCATCGTCTCGGCGGCTTTGTTCCTTTGCGTCGGCGTTGTCTACGACCGCATGCACACCCGAGAGATCGCGGCGTATGGCGGGCTGGTCAACCGCATGCCGGTCTACGCCTTCGCTTTCATGGTGTTTACACTTGCGAATGTCGGACTGCCGGGCACGTCGGGATTCGTCGGGGAATTCCTGACGCTCCTTGGGACGTTCCGCGTGAACAATTGGGTCGCGACGCTGGCAACGTTCGGCACCATCCTTTCGGCCGCCTACGCGCTGTGGCTTTATCGCAAGGTGATCTTCGGCAAGCTCACCAAACCCAGCCTCTTCAACATCAAGGATGTCGGCTGGCGCGAAATGCTGGTGCTGGCGCCGCTGGTCATTCTCACCATCGTCTTCGGGATCTATCCAAAGCCGGTGCTCGACGTCTCTGCAGTGTCGGTGACGCAGCTGATCGACAATTTCCAGCATGCCGTCAGTAGCGTGCAATCGGCGGGACTGAAGTAGCGATGAATACGGCTCTGACCATTACCAGCCTCGTTCCGCTCCTGCCGGAAATCGTGCTCGGTCTTGGCGCTTTGGCGCTGTTGATGCTCGGCGTCTACGGCAATGAGCGCAACGTTGTTCTGATCGACGCCGCTTCGATCGTGCTGCTCGTTGCCGCCGGCGTGATTGTGGTCTTGCTGCCTGAAGGCAAGCTCGTCACTTTCGACGGCAGCTTCGTGGTCGACGGCTTTGCCCGGTTCCTGAAAATCCTCGCGATACTTGGCTCGGCCGCCGCTATTTTGATGTCGATCGATTACGACAAGAGGCAAAAACAGGAGCGGTTCGAATATTCCGTCCTGATCGTGCTGTCGACGCTCGGCATGCTGATGCTGATCTCGGCTGCCGATCTGATCGCGCTCTATCTTGGCCTCGAATTGATGAGCCTGCCGCTCTATGTGGTGGCGGCGAGCCATCGCACCTCATTACGCTCGACCGAAGCCGGCCTTAAATATTTTGTGCTCGGCGCGCTGTCGTCCGGGATGCTGCTTTACGGCGCCTCGCTCGTTTACGGCTTCACAGGCACCGTGAGTTTCACCGGCATCGCCCACTCGGCGGCGGATGCCGGCACCGGATTGATCTTCGGGCTGGTGTTTCTGTTCGCCGGCTTCTGCTTCAAGGTATCGGCGGTTCCGTTCCATATGTGGACGCCGGACGTCTACGAAGGTGCGCCTACGCCGGTAACGGCGTTTTTCGCGGCCGCACCCAAGGTGGCGGGCATCGCCATGTTCGTTCGTGTTGCGGTCACCGCCTTTCCCGGCATCACCGGGCAATGGCAGGAAATTGTCGCCTTTGTTTCCATCGCCTCGATGCTGCTTGGCTCATTCGCCGCCATCGGTCAGCGCAACATCAAACGGCTGATGGCCTATTCGTCGATCGGCCATATGGGCTTCGCCCTGATCGGGCTCGCTGCGGGCACGTCGGAGGGCGTGCAAGGCGTGCTCGTCTACATGGCGATCTATCTGACCATGACGCTCGGCGTGTTCGCCGTGATCCTGTCGATGCGGCGTGGCGAAGGCATGGTCGAGTTGATCGACCAACTCGCCGGCCTGGCGCGGACCAGCCCGACCATGGCGTTCTTTTTGGCGATGCTGTTGTTCTCGATGGCAGGTGTGCCGCCGCTTGCCGGCTTTTTTGCCAAATTCTATGTCTTCCTCGCTGCCATCAAGGCCGGGTTGTACCTGCTCTCCGTGGTCGGTGTGCTGGCAAGCGTTGTCGGCGCCTATTATTACCTCGCGATCGTGAAGCTCATGTATTTCGATGAACCGGCCGAAGGTTTTGCCGGCATGCCCTACGAGTTGAAGGTCGTGCTCGCGGTCTGTGGCCTGTTCAACATTTTGTTCTTCCTCTATCCGGGACCGCTCGTCGGCGTTGCCAGCGCGGCCGCCCATTCGCTGTTCTAGAGCGCGATCGCTTCAGCTTGAATCGATTGCGCTCGGTGATTTTTGGTGGAGCATGATCGTTTCGGAAAACCGGCCACCACTTTTCCGGATCATGCGCTGATGCATCTTCATGCCACGGCTGCGGCGGCGGGTTATCGCCTTCTCGATTGCGAATCCGTGGCGTCAACCAATGCCGAGGCGCTGGCGTTCGCGCGCGGCGGCGAATGCGGGCGGCTGTGGATTACGGCGCGGCAGCAGACGGCGGGCCGCGGCCGGCGCGGCGCCCAATGGGTCTCACCACCGGGCAATCTGTACGCCACGCTGCTGCTGCACGATCCGGCGCCGGCGGAACATGCGCCGGAATTGTCGTTTGTTACGGCGCTCGCCTTGTACGATGCAATCGAGCAATGCGCGCCGATATTACGAGGCACGCTCAAGCTCAAATGGCCGAATGATCTTCTCGTCAGCGGCGCCAAGATCGCCGGCATCCTGATCGAAAGTGAGCGCGTCGACGAGAACCTCATTGTTGTCGTCGGCATCGGCGTGAACTGCCGCCACCATCCGACCGCGACGTCTTACCCGGCCACCGATCTTGCTGCGGCGGGCGCCGATATTTCGGCCGAAGATCTGTTTGCAGCATTATCCGGAACGATGGTGGCTCGGCTGGCGCAATGGCATCGCGGCGCCGGCTTTGCGGCCATTCGGGCCGGCTGGGTGGCCCATGCCGCCGGGATTGGCGGCGATATGCGGGTACGCTTACCCGACCGCGAGCTTCTTGGACGCGGCGAAGCAATCGATGAGCACGGCCGGTTGCTGCTGCGCCTTGCCGATGGCAGCTTGCACGCGATTGCCGCCGGTGAGGTGTTTCCGCTGCCAGCCGCGACGGCCGGCAAGCCGGCAACGGGACGCTACGGCTGATGCCCGACAATGAACTTGTGTTTGCGCCGCTCGGCGGCGTCGGCGAGATCGGGATGAATCTCTCGGTCTATGGCGTCGGCGACGGGCGACGGCGCCAGTGGCTGATTGTCGATTGCGGTGTTTCCTTCGCCTCTGAGGAGCATCTGCCCGGCGTCGATCTGATTTTGCCGGATATCCGCTTTCTGATTGAGCAGCGCCGCAATCTTGTTGGTCTGGTGCTTACCCACGCCCACGAAGATCATATGGGCGCTCTCATGGATTTGTGGCCGCGCTTGAACGTGCCGCTTTACGCCTCGCCGTTTGCGGCGGCTTTGTTTGAAGCCCGCCGCTTGTCCGAGCCCGGCGCCCCTAAGATCCCCGTGAACGTCGTTCCTTTGGGCGGACACGTGGCGCTTGGGCCATTTGAGATCGATTTCATCAATGTCGCCCATTCGATCCCGGAGTCGAATGCGCTCGCGATTCGCACCACACTTGGCACGGTGCTCCACACCGGCGACTGGAAGATCGATCCCACGCCGCTGATCGGCGCGCCGACCGACCAGAAAAAACTGACCGCGCTCGGCGACGGCGGCGTGCTTGCGCTTGTCGGCGATTCCACCAACGCGGTCCGTGAGGGCCGTTCGCCGTCCGAGGCGGATGTGGCGAAAACGCTGACCGAACTCATCCGCGGCGCGCCGGCGCGCGTGGCGGTGACCACGTTTGCATCTCACGTCGGGCGTCTTCGGGCGGTTGCCGATGCCGCGCGGCTCGCCGAGCGCGAAATCGTGGTGGTCGGCCGCGCCATGGAGCGCGTGGTCCAGGTCGCGCGGGAGACCGGCTATTTGGCAGGGGTGCAGGATTTCCGGCCGGCGGAAAGCTACGGCTATTTGCCCCGCGACAAGGTCGTCGCGCTTTGCACCGGCAGCCAGGGCGAACCGCGCGCGGCGCTTTCGCGTATTGCCGAGGACGAACACCCGGAAGTCACCCTGACACGGGGCGACCGCGTAATCTTCTCCGCGCGCACCATCCCCGGCAACGAGAAAGCCGTAGCACGCGTGATCAATGGCCTGGTCGGGCAGGGTGTGGAGGTCGTCACCGACCGAACCCACCTCGTGCATGTCTCCGGGCATCCCCGTCGCGACGAACTGCGCGATATGATTGGGTGGGTACGGCCGCGTATCCTCATCCCTGCGCATGGCGAAGCGCTGCATCTGGCCGAGCACGCGGAACTCGCGCGGCGCGCCGGAGTTCCTCAAGTCCTGGTTTGCCGCAATGGCGATCTGGTGCGGCTTGCGCCTGGGCCCGCGGAAATCATCGATGAAGTTCCGGCCGGCCGGCTCTACAAGGATGGAGCGCTTCTCCTCAGTGCCGAAGCGCGTACGGTGGCGGCGCGTCGGCGTCTGTCGTTTGCCGGCGTGGTTTCCGTCGCGCTGGCGCTGAGCGAAAAAGGCCAGCTCATGGCCGACCCCGAGATCGAACTGATCGGCATTCCCGAAACCGATGCCGGTGGCCGGCCGATGGAGCAGATTGCCCGCGACGCCATCGACGAAGCTTTCGCTGCATTGCCGAAGCCGCGGCTGCGCGATCCTGACGAGGTTGCCGAGGCGGTCCGGCGTGCGGTGCGCGGCGCAATCGCGCAATCGTGGCGCAAAAAGCCGATCTGCCACGTCCACGTTCTCGTGGTGTAGGATGGTTGGGCGCACCGAGGAGGTTCGAACATGATCGGCAGGCTCAACCATGTCGCCATCGCCGTACGCGATATTGGCAAAGCAGCAGCGTTATATCGCGATGTTCTCGGCGCCGACGTATCCGCTGCCGTGCCTCAGCCGGACCACGGTGTGACCACGGTATTCATCAACCTGCCGAACACCAAGATCGAGCTGCTCGAACCCCTCGGCGAGAACTCGCCGATCGCGAAATTCCTTGAGCGCAGTCCGGACGGCGGCATGCACCACGTCTGCTACGAGGTCGATGACATTCGTGCCGCCCGTGACACCCTCAAAGCTTCAGGCGCGCGCGTCCTCGGCGACGGCGAACCCAAGATCGGTGCGCACGGCAAGCCGGTGCTGTTCCTGCACCCGAAGGATTTTTCCGGGACTTTGGTCGAACTGGAACAGCGCTGACATGCCGGTCACCACCGCAGTCGCGGTCTTCTTCCTCATCTGGTGGGTGGTGCTGTTCGCTGTGCTGCCATGGGGCGTTCGCAGCCAGCACGAAGGCGGAGAGATCGCGCCCGGCACCGACCCCGGTGCACCTGTGATCCCGCGCCTGGGCCGCAAGCTTTTGTGGACGACAATCGTTTCGGTCGTGATTTTCGCCGCGTGTTACGCGGTCTATGTCGACCGGCTGGTAACGCTGGAAGGGCTCACGCGCCCGTTTGGAATGCGCTGATTGGGATCCGCCCAAAAAAATAGCAGGGCCGAAGCCCTGCTAAAAAATCCTCATCCGATCCCTGCCCGCGCTTTTGACCCCGGATTTTGTGCTTGTTCGGCTCGGCGGCAGCGTTGAACTCGCGCCCTCGGACCATCCTCCCTAGACTTGGACCGCGATCCCCCATGCCAAGATTTTTATGCACGTCGGGATTGCGCGACCGTCGTAGCCGATCTTTGGTCCAATGTCATCATCTTACCGGCGGTCGGTGACAAAAAAATTTAACCGCCTGCCCACTTTTGGGAAGCAATGCTCCGCCGAATGGCCCTCTTGTAATTCCAGCCCCTTTGGTACAACCACATTTCATGCGCCTTTCCCGATATTTCCTGCCCATCCTGCGTGAAACTCCAAAGGAAGCGGACGTCGTCTCGCACCGCTTGATGCTGCGCGCCGGCATGATCCGCCAGGAAGCGGCCGGCATTTATGCTTTCCTGCCACTCGGGCTGCGCGTGCTCGACAAGGTGTGCCGGATCGTGCGCGAGGAGCAGAACCGCTCCGGCGCCATCGAGTTGCTGATGCCGACGATCCAGTCAGCGGAACTCTGGCGCGAAAGCGGCCGCTACGAAGCTTACGGCAAGGAGATGCTGCGCATCACCGATCGTCATGAGCGCGAGATGCTGTACGGACCGACCAATGAGGAGATGATCACCGACATCTTCCGCGCTTATGTGCGCTCGTACCGGAGTTTGCCGCTCAATCTTTATCATCTGCAGTGGAAGTTTCGCGACGAGGTGCGGCCGCGATTCGGGCTGATGCGCGGGCGCGAGTTTCTAATGAAGGACGCCTATTCGTTCGATCTCGATTTCGCCGGCGCCAAGCATGCCTACAACCGCATGTTCGTGGCCTACCTGCGCACTTTTGCGCGCATGGGATTGCAGTCGATCCCGATGGTGGCGGAGAGCGGGCCGATCGGCGGCAATCTCTCGCACGAATTCATCGTGCTGGCCGACACCGGCGAAAGCGAGGTGTTTTGCCATCGCGATTACCTCGATTTCAAAGTCCCGGGGGAGGACGTGAATTTCGACAGCGTGCCGGACTTGCAGGCGGTGGTCGACAAATGGACCGAACTCTATGCGGCGACGTCCGACAAGCACGACGCGGCGGCGTTCGCAAAATTGCCTGCCGAAAAGCAGATTTCGGCCCGCGGGATCGAAGTCGGCCAGGTGTTTTATTTCGGCACCAAATATTCCGAGCCGATGAAGGCCGTGGTCACCGGTCCCGATGGCGCCGAGCAACCGGTGCATATGGGGTCTTACGGGATCGGGCCGACCAGATTGGTCGCCGCCTTGATTGAGGTGTTTCACGACGATGCCGGGATCAAATGGCCCGAGGCGGTCGCCCCGTTCACCGCCGCCATCCTCAACCTGAAGCAAGGCGCGAGCGAAACCGACGCGGCGTGTGAACAGCTTTACGCCGCGCTGACCGCGAAAGGGATCGACACGCTCTACGACGATTTGGACGAGCGGCCGGGGGCAAAATTCGCCACCGCCGACCTGATCGGCATTCCCTGGCAGATCCTTGTCGGGCCGCGCGGCCTCGCCGAAGGCAAAATCGAAGTCAAGCGTCGCTCCGACGGATCGCGGGAACTTATGACGCCGGCGGATGCACTGGCGCGGCTCACCGCCTGAGGCTGTGCGCGGTTACGCCGCGGCGTGATCTTTCGAGGCTTGAATCCGCCAGAATCATGTGAAACTCCGTGTTCCTGCGGGGACCACACACTGATGCGAGAGCCGACCGGCACTCACGCCTTCGCGCCATTCGAGTGGATGCTTTCACTGCGCTACCTTCGTGCGCGGCGTAAGGAAGGATTCATCTCCGTGATCGCCGGGTTCTCGTTTCTCGGCATCATGCTCGGCGTTGCGACCCTGATCATCGTGATGGCGGTGATGAACGGCTTCCGTCAGGAGCTGCTCGGCAAGATCCTTGGCCTCAACGGCCATCTGCTCATCCAGCCGCTCGAATCCCCGCTGACCGATTGGCAGGCGGTCGCTGATCGCATCGCCAAGGTCCCTGGCGTGCGGTTCGCTGCGCCCATCGTCGAGGGGCAAGCGCTCGCGTCATCGCCGTTCAACGCCTCGGGAGTTTTGGTGCGAGGCATCCGCGCCGGCGACCTGTCGAAACTTTCCTCGATCGCCAAGAACATCAAGCAGGGAACGCTTGAAGGTTTCGACGAAGGGCAGGGTGTCGCCATCGGCAGCCGGCTCGCCGAGCAACTTTCGGTGCGGGCTGGAGACAATTTGACGTTGGTGGCGCCGCGCGGAGCGGTAACGCCCATGGGCACCACGCCCCGCATCAAGGCCTACAAGATCGCTGCCGTCTTCGAGATCGGCATGTCGGAATACGATGCCGCCTTTGTGTTCATGCCGCTGACCGAGGCGCAGGCCTATTTCAACCGCGCCGGCGATGTGACCGCGATCGAGGTCTATACCGACAATCCCGATCGGATCGACCGCTACCGCGCGCTCATCACGGAGGCTGCGGGGCGGCCGATCTACATGATCGATTGGCGCCAGCGCAACTCGACTTTCTTCAACGCGCTCCAGGTCGAGCGCAACGTGATGTTTTTGATTTTGACCCTGATCGTGCTGGTGGCCGCGCTCAATATCGTGTCCGGCCTGATCATGTTGGTGAAGGACAAGGGCGGCGATGTCGCCATCCTGCGCACCATGGGTGCGACGCAAGGCGCGATCATGCGCATCTTTCTCATTACCGGCGCTTCGATCGGCGTGGTCGGCACTGTGGTTGGCTTCCTCCTCGGCACCATCATCTGTCTGAACATCGAAGTCGATCCGGCACTTTCTGTCATGGCTCACCAATACCGAGCTGTTCTCTCCCGAGCTGTATTTTCTGTCGCGGCTACCCGCCGACATGAACGTCGGCGAAACCACGGCCGTGGTGGTGATGGCGCTCGGTCTGTCGTTGCTCGCGACGCTTTACCCGTCTTGGCGGGCGGCGCGGCTCGATCCGGTCGAAGCGTTGCGTTACGAGTGATTGCACGATGGACGACACCACAACGAGCACTGCGATTGTCGAGGCCGCGCCATCGACCGCGGGCGCAGAGCGTCCGATCGTATTTCTGCACGAAGTCAGCCGGCGGTTTCGCCAGGGCGATTCGACTCTCGACATTCTCAAAGGCGCCGAGCTCGCAGTATGGCCGGGACAGACGGTGGCCCTGGTCGCGCCTTCCGGTGCCGGCAAATCGACGCTGCTGCACCTCGCCGGATTACTCGAACACGCCGACGGTGGCGAAGTTTACATAGATTCGGTTGCGACCTCGCACATGAGCGACGCCGCGCGCACGCGGATCCGGCGCGTCGACATCGGCTTCGTCTATCAGTTTCACCATCTGTTGCCGGAATTCTCCGCCGTGGAGAACGTGATGCTGCCGCAGATGATCCGCGGGCTGTCGCGCGCGGAGGCGCAAGCGCGCGCGGCCGAGCTGTTAAGCTATCTCGGTCTCAAGGAGCGCCTGACGCACCGGCCGGCGGAGCTGTCGGGCGGCGAGCAGCAGCGCGTCGCCATTGCGCGGGCGGTAGCGAACGCGCCGCGCATCCTGCTGGCCGACGAGCCGACCGGAAATCTTGATATCCGCACGTCGGAGCGGGTGTTTTCCACGCTCGAGCAATTAGTGCGCGCCTCGGGCCTCGCTGCCGTGGTCGCCACGCACAATCTCGACATCGCCGGAAGAATGGATCGCCGCGTCACGATACGCGATGGCCTGGTGGTGGAACTGTCCTGAGATCGTCCGCTCAGCAGACGCGGCACCAGCAGCGATAGGGACCACAGACTCTTCGCGATCCCGGCCGGCATCCGGCGTTCCCGCCGCGGCTAGACTAGCCGCTTGCCTGACCACATTGGTTTTTCTTGCGCCCGGGCGCGGAAACTGGCGGCACCCGGCTCTTGGCTGTGCGCGCCGGCCATCATCGCCTGCGATCCCAGCATCTTGTTGGCGCGAGTTTCGACAACCAATTGTCCCGCTGCCTGCAAAAAACAAGGCCGCTCGGAGGCGGCCTTGCTGCAGGTTGATCGAGTGCTTCGCTGTTTGCTCAGCAAGGAGCGCACCAGCAGCGCCAACGGTTGCAGACCCGGCGCGTACCCAGCGGGCAGGCTGCGAAAAGTCGCGCGCAGGCGGCCCGCTGGACCGGACTGGCGTTTCGCGCCATTGAGTTCAAGCTGGACGCGCCCTGAGTTTGAGCGCTGGCCGCCCAAGCCGACGCGAGCACGAGCGCCGCGGCAGCAAGCGTGATCGAAACCTTTCGCATTGAGAGCCCCCTCTTTCTGTTGATGGGAAAACGGTCGCTTAGACGATGAACAAAAGCGCGGTGACGATACCCTTGATTTTCGTTTGTTGCCAAGTCTCAGGCGATATTTTTGCACTTCGATTTCCCGAGGCCGATGCATGTTTGAAGGCGCGTCCCTACTCCGGCACCGTTGCGAAATCGAAAGCAAGCAGAAGACCCCGGAGCCGATCCGGCACGTTCATCCAATATTTTGACCTAGCGCAAGGCTGGCTTCCCGCGAAAGCGTTAGAGAAACAAAATGGGCCGCGATCTTTCGTTGCAGGAAGCGGTGGCAGAGCTGGCACGGTGCCGGAGCGAGGATGAAATTGTCGTTTGGGCGGCGAAGCATCGGGGACGCGGATCTCCTGAAATATACGCTGCGATCCGGGAGAGGTTTGCAGCTTTGCGTCAATATTCGGAACAAGACTCCAAAAAATAGATCAACGACAAACCCGAAGCGGTTAACAAAAGACCATCCGGAGAAGAATTAGAAACGCTTCGCACGTTCGCGGGAACCCTCACACGTTCAGTTGCGGCTCTCGTCGATTCGCGCTTCCGCGATGTTGAACTCGTGGTGGTCGCCGCAAACCTGACAGCGCAAATTTATTTTTGCGTCTTTAGGCAAGGCTTTAAGCTCGGTCAGCTGCGCGCGAAATCCGCTGCGAAATTCTTTGTCGGTCTTTGGACAGCGGAACGTCAAATCGCCCATTTCCGGCTCCGTCAGTTGCGTTCGCAACTAACGGGATATCGCCGGTTCCATCCTTGATGCGGATCAATTGTGCGGCGGGTTTGGCACACGTCTATGCGCGGCCGCGACGACCTGGTGCGTGGCGGCTAGCGCGCCCACAAAAAGAGAGGGCGGTCCTTCACCTTAGCCCCGTGACTGAAGCCCCACGACTGAGGCTCGGCTAGAACCGCCCGCGCGCTCCGTCGCCCCCGGAGGCAAGTCGAAACCCATATTACGGCGCGCCGCCAACATTGATACCGATCAAAAGCTGCGAACTTTGAGTCTGCAGCCCGGTACAAAGACCGGGCCGTCGGCCGGGCTGGCCGCGGGATCCGTCAAAAAAGGCAGTTGGAACGGCTTGCCAGTTTGGCCGGAGCACGCATATTTTGATGTATGGCGAAAATACGTGTCACCTTCAAAATGAAGCGGATTGCCGAGGGCGATTGGCAGATCATTGCCGAGTATCCCGGGGCAGAGCCGAGGTACATCAAGGGGCTCAAGAGCAAAGCCGAAGTTGATGAGTGGCTGCAGGGGACCCGTCGCATCGATTGGCTGAGATCGCAGGGCTACGCGAAATAACGCGGCCCGTCGGCTGACCTAAGCCTTTAGCCTGAGTCGTCTTGGCAAGTTTAGCTGGCCCACTGTGTTTGTCTTGGGATGGCGCGACCGCGTGAATAGCGCGGGAACTTTCGGGCTTGCTTGCGACCTGGGCAGGTCTGGCGATATGCGGGCGGCATGGCCGAAGCCCGGAAAATCGCCAGATACGGCGCAGAAGCCCTTCTGGTCCTGATCCCGCTGGCAGTCGTCATCTATTTCTGGCCTTCCCGGATGCCTTCGATGCGTTTTTGAACTGCATCGCCGGGCGTCGATAGGCCGGCCCCGTCGAAAAGGAACCGCGTACCCCAAGCAGAGTGGCGGTTAACCGTCCTCAACGACAACCGAAAGGAGCGGAAGTTGCTCCCTTGACTCCCGGAACGATTAGGGAACAAATGTTCTTTGTTCGTTCTAAAAGGGGAGAAAGTCATGTTTCGCGCGGTTGCGGAGGAGGCGTTGGCGCTTGCCTCGGTCACGTTGTTTCTGGCTATGGTCGCGGTGTGGGCGCAAGTGCTTGGCGTTGTATAAGTGCTTGGAGTGGTGTGATTTTGGACGGGTTCGCGGGCCCGTGCGGCGGTGAAACTTTCAGCGCGCGGCGATGATGTTGCCGCGGGCGGTTGTGTACAACGCGCCTTCCGCTGGACGTTGACGCGCGCGATCCGCATCTTCGGTCCACGCCCGAATCGTTGTCCGCGAACCATTTAGAGCGATATGCCAGCCGCGACTCCCGGTTTTGTGCACCTGCATGTGCATTCGTCCTATTCGCTGCTTGAAGGCGCGCTGCCGATCGCGCGGCTGGCGGAGCTAGCCAAGAAGGACCGGCAGCCGGCGCTCGCGCTCACCGACACCGACAATATGTTCGGTGCGCTCGAATTCTCCGAGAAGATGGCGAGTGCGGGCATCCAGCCGATCATCGGCTGCGCGCTCGGCGTCGATTTCGGCGACCACGACCAGCGCTCGGCCGCAATGGGTGAGGGCTGGCCGCGGATCGTGCTGCTTGCGGCACGGCAGGATGGCTATCGCAGCCTGATGCGGCTCTGCTCGCGCGCCTATCTCGACACCGAACCGACAGAACGGCCGCACCTCAAACTTGACTGGCTCGCCGGCGAGACCGACGGGTTGATTGCGCTCAGCGGCGGCACCAATGGGCCGTTCAACGCGGCGATTGGGGCTGGACAGAGCCCGCTGTTGGTATCGCGCTGCGAACATCTGCAACGGCTGTTCGGCGACCGCCTCTACATCGAATTGCAGCGTCACGGTATGGCGGCCGAACGGGTGGCCGAGCCGGCGCTGATCGAGCTTGCCTACGCGCGCGGCATTTCGCTCGTCGCCACCAACGAGCCGTTCTTCGCCGGGCGGGAGGATTACGAAGCCCACGATGCACTTCTGTGCATCGCCGAGGGCAGGCTCGTCGCCGACGGCGAGCGCCGCCAGCTCACCACCGAACATCGCTTCAAGAGCCGCGCCGAGATGATGGCGCTGTTCGCCGATCTGCCGGAGGCGCTGGCAGCAAGCGTCGAGATCGCCGAACGCTGCGCCTTCCGCCCGCGCACGCTGGCGCCAATCCTGCCGCGTTTTTCCACCGATGTGAAGAGCAGCGAGGCGGGGCAGGCGCAGGAAACCGCAGAGACGATGGCTGCGGTGAAGGAAGCGCAGCAGGCGAAAGAAGCCGAGGAACTCCGCCGCGCCGCTTTTGCCGGACTTGAAGATCGCTTAGCGCGACATCCGATGGCGCCCGGGCAAAGCGTCGAGGATTATCGCGAGCGGCTTTCCTTCGAACTCGGCGTCATCGCGAAGATGAAATACGCCGGCTATTTTCTCATCGTCGCCGACTTCATCCAGTGGGCGAAGTCGCACGGCATTCCGGTTGGACCGGGCCGCGGCTCCGGCGCCGGCTCACTCGTCGCCTACGCGCTGACCATCACCGATCTCGATCCGATCCGGTTCGGGCTCTTGTTCGAGCGTTTTCTCAATCCCGAACGCGTGTCGATGCCGGACTTCGACATCGACTTCTGCCAGAACCGGCGCGACGAAGTGATCCGCTACGTGCAGGAGCGCTACGGCCGCGACCGGGTGGCGCAGATCATCACCTTCGGCACGTTGCAAGCGCGCGGCGTCTTGCGCGACGTCGGCCGCGTGCTGCAAATGCCCTACGGCCAGGTCGACAAACTGTGCAAGCTCGTGCCGCAGAACCCGGCCAACCCGGTAACGCTCAAGCGCGCGATCGATGATGAGCCGCGGCTCCAGGCCGAGCGCGACCGAGATCCGGTGGTGCGGCGCGCCTTCGACATCGCGCAGAAGCTGGAAGGGCTCACCCGCCACGCCTCCACGCACGCCGCCGGCATCGTCATCGCCGAGCGCGCGCTGACCGAACTGGTCCCACTCTATCGCGATCCGAAATCACCGATGCCGGTGACGCAGTTCAACATGAAATGGGTCGAGCCGGCGGGGCTGGTGAAGTTCGACTTTCTCGGTCTGACGACGCTCACCGTGCTCGATCTCGCGGTCAAGCTGGTGAAACGCCGCGGCGTCGACATCGATCTCACCAGTCTGCCGCTCGACGATGCCAAATCATACGCCATGCTGGCGCGTGGCGAGACGGTCGGTGTGTTCCAGGTGGAAAGCGCGGGCATGCGGCGGGCGCTGATTGACATGCGCCCGGACCGTTTTGAAGATCTGATCGTACTGGTTGCGCTGTACCGGCCAGGTCCGATGGCGAACATTCCGACCTATTGCGCGCGCAAGCTCGGCCACGAGCGCACCGATTATCTGCACCCCAAGCTTGAGCCGATCCTGCAGGCGACCTACGGCATCATCACCTATCAGGAGCAGGTTCAACAGATCGCGCGCGATCTTGCCGGCTACAGCCTCGGCAAGGCCGACATCCTGCGCCGCGCCATGGGCAAGAAGGACCGCAAAGAGATGGCGTCGCAGCGCGACAGCTTCATCTCCGGCGCAGTCGAGCGCGGCATCGGGCGCGCCGATGCCGAAGCGATCTTCGACACCTGCGCGAAATTCGCCGAATACGGCTTCAACAAATCGCACTCCGCACCTTATGCGCTGTTGACCTATCAGACCGCCTACATGAAGGCGAATTACCCGGTTGAGTTTTTGGCCGCGTCGATGACGCTTGCCATGGGCAACACCGACAAGCTCGCCGAATTTCGCGCCGAGGTGGAACGCCTCGGCAGCAAAGTCGAGCCGCCCTCGATCAACCGCTCGGGCCTCGAGTTCGAGCCCGCCGGTAACACCATCCATTACGCGCTTTCGGCGCTGCGCGGCGTCGGCCGTCAGGCCGTCGAAAGCATCATCGCGGCGCGCGGCGATCGGCCGTTCGCCGACCTGGCCGACTTCGCCCGCCGCATCAACCCGCGCGCCATCAACAAACGCGTCCTGGAGAGTCTTATCGCCGCCGGCGCGTTCGATGCGATCGAGCCGAACCGCGCGAGCGTGTTCGCGGCCGCTGACGCCATCCTTGGCACCGCGCAGCGTTCTCACGAGGATGCCGCGATCGGACAATCCGAGCTGTTCGCCGGACCGGCGGCGCCGGAGCGCGTTGTTTTGCCGGCGGTAGAGCCGTGGTTGCCCGCGCAGCGTTTGCAGCGCGAGTTCGATGCAGTCGGCTTTTTTCTCAGCGGGCATCCGCTCGACGATTACGCCGCGGCCCTCAAGCGGCTGCGGGTACAGCCCTGGTCCGAGTTCGCCCGCGCCGTCAAAGCCGGCGCCAGTGCCGGTCGCGTCGCCGGCACCGTGGTGTCGCGCACCGAACGGCGCACCCGCAACGGCACCAAAATGGGCATCATCGGTTTGTCTGATCCGAGCGGCCATTACGAGGCGGTGCTGTTTGCGGAGGGCCTGGCGCAATATCGCGATCTGCTCGACCCGGGTTCGGCGGTGCTGTTGTTGCTCTCTGCCGAGGTGCAAGGCGACGAAGTCCGCGCTCGCATCCAGTCGGTCGAGCCGCTCGATCAGGCGGCAGCGAAAATGCAGAAGGGCCTGCGGGTGTTCTTGCGCAACGACGCCCCGATCGAAGGCGTGGCCAAACGGCTTGAGCCGATCAAGCTTCCGTCCGCGCGCAACGGCGCCGATCACGCCGAGGGCGAAGTGAGCATGGTGCTGATGCTTGAAAACGGCAACGAGGTGGAAGTTAAGCTGCCGGGCCGATTCAAGGTCTCGCCGCAGATTGCCGGTGCCATCAAGGCGGTGACCGGCGTCGTAACCGTCGAGGCGCTTTAGCGGTCAGGCGTCATTGCGAGCGAAACCGCTTTGGATTGCTTCGTCGCAAGCGCTCCTCGCAATGGCGAACGCTAATTGAATTGAAATTGACATCTCCCCTCGCTATGTGAGGCGCGGCGCGGTAAGAGAGCGCCCCTTTTCTTCACAATTCATCGTTAATTCGGCTCCAGCGATATGCTTCGGATCGAGAACCTTATCTTTGACGCGTGGGGCCGGCGATTTTTCGATTCGGCGAGCGTATCGATTCCGCCCGGCGCCAAGGTCGGGCTGATCGGACGCAATGGGGTAGGCAAGTCGACGCTGTTTAAGCTCGTGGTCGGCGATCTTATTCCGTTGAGCGGCGAGATTCTGTTGCCGAAGGCGGCGCGGATCGGGTCGGTCGACCAGGAACATCCGGCAACGCCGACGAGCCTTCTCGACACCATACTGGCCGCCGATACCCGGCGCGAAGCGCTCAACGCGGCGCTGGACACGGCCGAGCCGGAAGAGCTTGCGGATATCTACCAGCAGCTGAATGCGATCGACGCGGATCGGGCGCCGGCGCGCGCCGCCGAAATTCTCAACGGGCTAGGCTTTACCAATGCCGACCTTTATCGGCCGATGGCCGAATTTTCCGGCGGCTGGCGGATGCGGGTGGCGTTGGCGGCGGCTCTGTTCGCGGAGCCGGATCTCTTGCTGCTCGACGAACCGACCAATTATCTCGACCTTGAAGGCGCGCTTTGGCTGGAGGCGCGGCTAAAGAAATATCCCCATACGGCCCTGATCGTCAGCCATGACCGCGAGCTGCTCAACAATTCCGTCGATGCGATCCTGCATTTGAGCCAAGGAAAGCTTGAGCTTTACACCGGCGGCTACAACGATTTCGAGACACGGCGCGCGGAGAAGACACGCCTGCAAGCCGCGACCAAGGCCAAGCAGGACGCCGAGCGCGCCCATCTGCAACGCTTCATCGATCGATTCCGGGCGAAGGCCAGCAAGGCGACGCAGGCGCAGTCGCGCATCAAACGTTTGGCCAAGCTTGAGCCGATCGCAGAGACGGTCGAGGAGCGTGTCGCACCATTTACGCTGCCATCGCCGTTACGGCCGCTGGCGCCGCCGTTGATACAGCTCGAAAGCGCGGCGGTCGGTTATAACGGCTCTGCGGTGCTGCGGAACCTTAATCTGCGGCTTGATGTCGACGATCGGATCGGGTTGTTGGGCGTCAACGGTGCAGGCAAGTCGACGTTCGCCAAGATGGTCGCAGGCGCGCTGCCGCTGCAATCCGGCGAGATGAAGCGCGAGCAGCGCATCCGGGTCGGCTGGTTTCATCAACACCAGATCGAAGCGCTTGATCCGGATGACACGCCGCTCGAAATCATGCGGCGCGAGCGGCCGGATGACAGCGAGTTCCTCGCGCCGCTCGCGGCTCGCGCAGTTCGGTCTGTCATTCGACAAGCAAGAAACCACCGTGTCCAACCTGTCCGGCGGCGAACGCGCGCGGTTGTTGCTCAATCTCGTTGCGATGGCGGCGCCGCACTTGCTCATTCTCGACGAGCCGACCAACCATCTCGATATCGATAGCCGCCGGGCGCTGCTTGACGCGCTTAATGACTACGAGGGCGCCGTTATCCTCATCACCCACGACCGCTCGCTGATCGAGCTCGTGGCCGACCGGCTATGGCTGACGGCGAACGGCCATATCAAGCCATTTGCCGGCGATATGGACGATTATGCCCGCTTCGTCCTCGACCGGACCAAAGCCGGTTCGGCGCCCGCCCAGCAAATCGCCAACGATGAGGCGGCGTCGCCAGAACAGTTTGACGCGGCGGCCGCGGCCCGCCTGGCGGCGAAAAAGGCCGCTAAAAAGCGGCGGCGCAGAGGTTATTGAGCGGCGCGGGCGCTCGGTGGCTGCCCCGATAACGTTCAAGTTGCGTTGCAGGGGCATATCCTTATATAAGGCGCCCAACTTCACACGCGGACCTTGGCCTAAAAAGCCGTCCGGTGCTGAACCGAAAGGTTTGGCTCATCGGTCCGCGGCGGATCAACCGGAGAACGGATATGGCGCTGCCCGACTACAGCATGCGTCAGCTTTTGGAAGCTGGCGTTCATTTCGGCCATCAGGCCCATCGTTGGAATCCGAAGATGGCTGAGTACATCTTCGGCACCCGTAATAACATTCACATTATCGACCTGACCCAAACCGTGCCGATGTTGCATCGGGCGTTGCAGGCGGTGAGCGATACCGTGGCGCGGGGCGGGCGAATTCTTTTCGTCGGCACCAAGCGGCAGGCGCAGGACGCCATCGCCGAAGCGGCCAAGAAGTCCGCGCAATATTACGTCAATTCGCGCTGGCTCGGCGGTACGCTGACCAATTGGAAGACCGTTTCCAATTCGATCAAGCGGCTGCGGACGCTTGAGGAAATGTTGTCCTCCAACGAGGCTCAGGGTTACACCAAGAAAGAGCGGCTGACGCTGCAGCGCGAGCGCGACAAGCTCGACCGTGCGCTCGGCGGGATCAAGGACATGGGCGGATTGCCCGACCTTGTCTTTGTCATCGACACCAACAAAGAAGATATCGCGATCAAAGAAGCGCGGCGCCTCAATGTGCCGGTTGCCGCCGTGGTCGACACCAATTGCGACCCGGAAGGCATCACCTACGTTGTACCGGGCAATGATGACGCGAGCCGCGCCATCACGCTCTACTGCGACCTGATCGCCAGGGCCGTGATCGATGGCATCTCGCGCGGGCAGGGCGAACGCATCGACGTGGGCGCTTTGGCCGAGCCGGTCATTGCCGAGGAATTGCCGCCGGAGACCGACAAGCTTGGCTTCCAGCCGTTGTCCGGCCCGCGTGGCGTGGCCGACGATCTCAAGAAGTTTCCCGGTGTTTCGCCGGCGATCGAGAAGCAGCTCAACGACCTCGGCGTCTTTCACGTCTGGCAGATCGCCGAACTTTCTCCCGTTGCCGCCCATAATATCGGCGAGGAGGTCGGGCTTCCCGGGCGCGTCGAGGGCTGGATTGCACGCGCCAAAGAGCAGATGGCGACTGAAGCTGAGTAGCGGCCGCGAAGGCGGCCGCTTCGGCGGGCGAGCGTAAACGAGGCGTCCAGAATCCTTGTCTCGAGCGTGAAATCTTAAGTCGGCGTCACTATTTCGTAGTTCTGTGAATATGAATTACGGGCTCCCGCCCGACCGGCGCGTCCCGGAATGAAAATGCGACAAGGATCGGACGAATGGCGAACATCAGCGCAAGCATGGTGAAAGAGCTTCGCGACAAAACCGGAGCCGGCATGATGGATTGCAAGGCGGCGCTGGGGGAAACCGGCGGCGATCTCGAATCCGCGGTCGATTGGCTGCGCAAGAAGGGCCTTGCCAAAGCCGCCAAGAAAGCCGGACGGGTTGCCGCCGAAGGCCTGATTGGTATCGCGATTTCAGCGAACAAAGGCATCGTGGTCGAGGTGAATTCCGAAACCGACTTTGTCGCGCGCAACGACCTGTTCCAGGGCTTGGTGAAGATGATCGCGGATGTGGCGCTCACCACCGGCACTGACGTGGACAAAATCCTCGCCGGCCGCGTCGGCGATCGCACCGTTGCCGATGCCATCACCGAAACCATTGCCAAAGTCGGCGAGAATATGACGCTGCGGCGGGCGGCTTCCGTGTCTGTCGGCAAAGGCGTGGTCGCAAGTTACGTGCACAATTCCGTCATCGACGGGTTGGGCCGGATCGGCGTGATTGTCGCGCTTGAATCGACCGGTGATGCGGACGAGCTGAAGGCTTTCGGCCGTATGGTCGCGATGCATATTGCCTCGGCCAACCCGCAGGCGATCGAGGCGTCGGGACTGGATGCCGCGACCGTGGAACGCGAAAAAAATATTCTCGGCGAGAAGTTCAAGGCCCAGGGCAAACCGGCAAACGTCATCGAGAAGATTGTCGAGTCCGGGCTCAAGACCTTCTACAAGGAGGTCTGTCTGCTCGATCAGGGCTTTATTTTCGACGACAAAAAGACCGTGGCGCAAGCGATGAAAGAAGCTGAAGGCAAAGTGGGCGCGCCGATCAAAGTCATCGCCTTCGTCCGCTATGCGCTTGGCGAAGGCATCGATCGGCCTAGCGACGATTTCGGCGGAGAGGTCGCGGCCCTTGCGGGTGCGCATTAAATCGCGTGTAGCAATCGTGCGTAGGGTGGGCTGAGCGAAGCGTAGCCCCCCGAAGAATGTCGAGTGCGATGGGTTTCGCTGGGCTCAACCCATCCGACAGGGGCGGATCATCGCGGCGATGCCGAACTCGAATTATCGACGCGTCATCGTCAAGCTCTCCGGCGAGGCGCTCAGCGGCCCGGAAAATTTCGGTATCCATCAGCCGACGATCGATCGCTTTGCCGCGGAGCTTGTCGCGGCTCACAAACTCGGGATCGACCTCGGCGTGGTGGTCGGCGGCGGCAACATTCTTCGCGGCGCGCAGATTTCCGAGGACGGGCTGTCGCGCCCGACGGCCGATGCGATGGGAATGCTGGCGACCGTCATGAACGGACTCGTGCTTGAAGCGGCGATCGAACGGGCCGGCGCGAGTGCGCGCACCATGTCGGCGCTGGCGATGCCGCAGGTCTGCGAGACCTACGAACGCCAGCGTGCGCTCCGGCACCTGGAAGATGGCCGCATTATCGTGTTCGCCGGCGGCACCGGCAATCCCTACTTTACCACCGACACCACCGCCATTTTGCGCGCCGCCGAGATGGGCTGCGATGCGGTTTTCAAGGCGACCGACGTCGATGGCGTCTATACTGCCGATCCGAAGCGCGATCCTAAGGCAACCCGTTACGAGCGGCTCGATCATCAGGAAGCGCTCGACCGTAATCTGAAAATCATGGATGCGACGGCGTTCGCGCTTGCTCGAGAAAATCGTATGCCTATCATTGTTTTTTCGATCAGGCAGAACGGAGCGATTGAGACCGTGTTGCAGGGAAAGGGTCACTTTACCACTGTCGGCTAATAATCTGATTTAAACTACGAAAGTAACGGTCGGACTGCGGAGAAGGAGGGCGCCATGGCAACAACAGCATTCGACATGAACGACCTCAAGCGCCGCATGGCGGGAGCCATCGCCTCGCTCAAGCACGAGCTTTCCGGCTTGCGGACCGGGCGCGCATCGCCTGGGCTACTCGAACATATTCAGGTCGAGGCCTACGGCAGTCACATGCCGCTCAATCAGCTGGCGACGGTCAGCGTTCCGGAACCACGGCTTCTTCACGTCCAGGTTTGGGATCGATCGATGATTCACCCGATCGAGAAGGCGATTTCCGATGCCAACCTCGGCTTGACGCCGTCAAGCGAGGGCCAGGTCCTCAAGCTGAGAATCCCGGAACTCAACGAGGAGCGGCGGCGGGAGATCGTGAAAGTCGCGCACAAATATACCGAAGCTGCGCGCGTCGCCGTACGACACGTCCGCCGCGACGGCCTCGACCTTCTCAAGAAGCTGGAGAAGGAGCACAAGATCAGCGAAGACGAACAGGAGCGGCACTCCGGCGAAGTGCAGAAGGCGACCGACGCGAGTATCGTTGAGGTCGACAAGCTGCTTGCCGCCAAGGAAAAGGAGATCATGACCGTTTGAGCGACGCCGCACGATCGAGAGAAAGCGCCAGCGAGTCGCAACGGTCGGGCGGCGACAGTTTCGACGCGCCCCGGCACGTCGCCATCATCATGGATGGCAACGGACGCTGGGCGGCGGCGCGCGGGCTGCCCCGGATCGAAGGCCACCGGCGAGGGGTCGAAGCGCTGCGCCGGACTGTGCGCGCGGCGGGCGATCTTGGCATCTCGGTGCTCACGATATTCTCTTTCAGCTCGGAAAACTGGTCGCGACCGCTGTCGGAAATCAGCGATCTGATGGGGCTCCTCCGCCGCTTCATCCGCAACGACCTCGCCGATTTGCACAAGAGCAATGTGCGCGTGCGCGTCATCGGCGAGCGTGAAGGCCTCGATCGCGACATCTGCCTGCTTCTGCAGGAGGCTGAAGATCTGACCGGCAAGAATACCGGCCTCACCCTTGTCGTCGCCTTCAACTACGGCGCGCGGCAGGAAATTGCACAAGCCGCGCGACGCCTTGCCATCGAAGTGGCGGCGGGACGGCTTTCCGCGGACGAGGTGACCCCCGAGGCCCTTGCCGGCTACTTTCACGCTCCGGATATTCCTGATCCCGATGTGATTATCCGGACCAGCGGTGAACAGCGGCTTTCCAACTTTCTGCTTTGGCAGGCGGCCTACAGCGAGCTGGTCTTCGTCCCGATCAATTGGCCGGATTTCGATCGCGCCGTGCTGGAAGGCGCTATTGCGGAATATCGTCGCCGCGAGCGCCGCTTCGGCGGATTGCTCGCCAATGCCGGTTCGTAAGACCGGATCGTGACCACGCCTGACCAGCGTAATAACCGCGCCGAGAGTCATGTCTCCGACGGTGCGGTCAGCAACTTGACGCTGCGCGTCATTTCGGCGGCAGTCCTCGCGCCCGCCGTGCTGGCCTGTACCTACGCCGGCGGCTGGATTTTTCTGTCTGTTTGCGCAATCGCCGCTGGTGTCATCCTTTGGGAATGGGTGGCGATCGTGGCCTACAGTGGTGATTTTCGCATTCTCGCGCCCGGATTGACGGCGTTGGCAACTGGCGCCGCGCTGGTCGGTTTCGACAGGCCAGAGGCCGCCGCCGGTGTAATGGCGATCGGCGCGGTGTCCGCCGGCCTGGCGGCCGGCGCATGGCGGGGTGTTTCTCGGCCAGCGTCTGGTGCCGGTTGGGCTGTCAGTGGTGTTGCCTATGCGGGAGTTGCCCTCTTCGGACCGGCTTTGTTGCGGCGCGATCCCGAATGGGGTCTGACGGCACTTTTATTTCTCTTCGCAACCGTCTGGATAACTGATATTTTTGCCTATCTTTGCGGGCGAGCAATCGGTGGGCCACTGTTGTGGCCGCGCATCAGTCCGAAAAAGACTTGGTCGGGTGCGCTCGGAGGGCTCATCGCGGGGGTTGCCGCCGGCGTCGGGGTCGCTTATGCGAGCGGTGTCGGCAGGTTGGGGATTGTAGGCGTAATGGCGTTGCTGCTGTCCGTCCTGGCGCAAGCCGGCGACTTGGTTGAGTTTGCCGTCAAGCGACGCTTTGGGGCTAAGGACGCAAGCCACCTCATTCCTGGTCACGGAGGCCTCATGGATCGCCTCGACGGCTTCCTCGTCGCTGCTATTGCGGCCCTTCTTATCGGCCTCGTACGTGCGGGAACCGCTGCACCTGCCCGCGGCTTGCTGGTATGGTAGTAGGGTGATGAAAAAGAAACAGCCGCTGGCCAGGGTGAAACTGGCGCCCGTACCCGGCTCGGTGACGCTGTTGGGCGCCACCGGCTCGATCGGTTCGAGCACCGTCGATCTGCTCAGGCAAGAAGCCGGCCGCTACCGCGTTGAAGCTGTGACTGCGCATCGCAACGCCAAAGCGCTGGCGCAACTTGCACGCGAACTCGATGCGCGCTTTGCGGCCGTTGCCGACCCGGACGCCTACGGCGAGCTCAAGGCCGAGCTTTCCGGCTCTGGCGTCGAGGCGGCGGCTGGCGCTGCCGCCGTGGTCGAGGCCGCACAGCGCCCCGCCGACTGGGTGATGGCCGCGATTACCGGCGCGACCAGCCTCAAGCCGACGCTCGCCGCCGCCGAGCGTGGCGCCACGGTTGCGCTTGCCAACAAGGAATGTCTCGTTTGCGCTGGTGCGCTGTTCATGCGGCGGGCCGCTGCCGCCGGCGCCACCGTGCTGCCGGTCGAACTCCGAGCACAACGCGATCTTCCAGGCGCTCGGCGCCGGCCGGCGCGAAGACGTGCGACGCATCGTGCTGACCGCTTCAGGAGGGCCATTCCGCACCTGGTCGCTCGAAGCAATCCGCAAGGTTACGGTCGAGCAGGCGCTCAAGCATCCAACCTGGTCTATGGGACCGAAGGTCACCATCGATTCCGCGACGCTGATGAACAAAGGCCTCGAGCTCATCGAGGCTCATCACCTGTTCGCGTTGGGACCGGACGCGCTTGACGTGGTGGTACACCCGCAATCGGTCGTCCACGGCCTGGTGGAGTACCGAGACGGTTCAGTGGTTGCGCAACTCGGATCGCCCGACATGCGCATCCCGATCGCTCTTTGTCTGGCTTGGCCGGTGCGCATGAGTACGCCTGCGGCGCGGCTCGATCTGGCGCGTCTTGCCACACTCACGTTCGAAGAGCCCGATGTCGTCCGCTTTCCGGCCCTGGCGCTGGCGCGCCGGGCGCTTGCCGCTGGTGGGGCTGCTCCGACGATCCTCAACGCCGCAAACGAAATCGCAGTGCGTGAATTTGTGAATCGGCGGCTCGGATTCAGCGAAATTCCGGCTTTGGTCGAGGCGACGCTCGATGCCGCGGAACGACGCGGAACCATGGCGGAGCCGCAATCTGTCGAAGACGCGCTCGCTATTGACCATAATGCAAGAAGACTTGCTACCGACCTGTTGCCCGAAATTGCCGCAATGGCATCGTAACCACTAAGATTGGGGCTGGATAATGCAGGGGCAGGGGTAGAAAAGCGTCATGGGGTCCTATTTTTTGTCGCATTTGCACCTGCTCGGCGGCGGCATTGTCGGGTACCTCGTTCCTTTTATTTTCGTCCTTAGCCTGGTCGTGTTTTTCCATGAGCTAGGCCATTTCCTGGTGGCTCGCTGGTGCGGCGTACGGGTGATGGTTTTCTCCATCGGTTTTGGGCCGGAAATTGTCGGCTTCAACGACCGGCACGGGACGCGCTGGAAGATCTCCGCCATCCCCCTTGGCGGCTTCGTCAAGTTTCTCGGCGACGATAGTGCAGCAAGCACACCCGACAACGCGGCGCTCGCAAAGATGGATGCGGAAGAGCGCGCGCACAGTTTCATGTTTCAGTCGGTTCCCAAGCGAGCGGCCATCGTGGTAGCCGGGCCGGTCGCGAACTTCATCTTGGCCATCGTCATTTTTGCCGCGGTGTTCATGGTCTATGGCAAACAGACGATGAGTGCGCGCGTCGATGCAGTGCAGCCAGGCAGCGCCGCGGCTGCGGCAGGCTTCGAGGCCGGTGACCTCGTTGTTTCCATTGACGGCCAAGCGGTCGACAACTTCGCCCAGATGCAGCGCATCGTTGGCGAGAGCGCGGGCGAAACGCTTGCCATCACCGTTCGCCGGGACGGCGCGATGAAAGTGCTGAAGGCGACGCCCGCCCTTCAGGAAAAGAAGGATGTGTTCGGTAATGTCCGACGCATCGGGATTCTTGGCATTCAGCGGTCTCCAGCCCCGGAGGATTTGAAGTCGCAGCCGGTGGCTCTGCCGCAGGCGGTCTGGCTGGGCGTGCAGGAATCATGGGACGTCGTCGATCAAACGCTGACTTATGTCGGCGGGGTCATAATTGGGCGCAAATCGGCTGATCAGCTTGGTGGTCCGATTCGGATCGCGCAAATGTCGGGGCAAGTGGCAACTTTGGGTTTTGTTGTCCTTTTGCACTTTTCCGGCATGCTTTCGGTTTCGATCGGACTGCTAAACTTGTTTCCGATCCCTCTACTCGATGGTGGTCACCTTTTGTTCTATCTCATCGAAGGCGTTCGTGGTCGTCCCCTTTCCGAAAGGGCCCAGGAGGTCGGATTTCGCATCGGCCTCGCGATCGTTCTGATGTTGATGATATTTGCAACTTTCAATGACATCGTTCATCTGACGACGTCCTAGAGCCGGTGAGACTGTGGGGAGCGTGTGTCACACTGGCTGCGGAAATATGTGTCAAATCAAGTGGAAAGGTAGCGCCGAACTGAGACCTTGAACTGAAGGAGACTGCGAGGAACCCGCCAACTGGGGGCGGACACTAGGGGGATTAGGGCGCTTTACGCATGGATATGTGTGTGCGGGTAAGACGAGGGCTTGTCGTCATTGGCTTGCTCCTCGCCGGGGTGTTGTTTGGCGGTGCGTCTGGACCAGCTTTTGCTGCGCCGGCGGAATCGGCAGCGACGGTTACTTCTATCGTCGTCGAGGGCAATCGCCGCGTCGAAGCCGACACGATTCGCTCTTATTTCAAACTGGTCCCCGGCGAACGTCTCGACGCGGCGAAAATCGACAGTGCTTTGAAAGCGCTTTACGCCTCCGGCCTATTTCAGGATATCCGCCTTTCCCAATCGGGCGGTCGGCTTGTGGTAACGGTCGTGGAAGCCCCGGTCATCGACCGGCTTGCCTTTGAGGGCAACAACAAAGTCAAAGACGAACAACTACAGGGGGAACTCCAATCGAAACCGCGCGGCTCGCTGTCGCGCGCGACCGTACAGGCGGACGTTCAGCGCATCCTCGAGATCTACCATCGCAGCGGACGTTTCGACGTCAAAGTCGTGCCCAAGATCATCTCTCGGCCGAACAATCGCGTCGACCTGATTTTCGAAATCAATGAAGGAGAAAAGACCGGCATCAAGATCACTCGTGTTTGTCGGCAATCACGCCTACTCGGCTTTCCGCCTCAAGGAAGTCGTCAAGACCTCGACGTCGAATTTCTTGAGCTTTCTGCAGACGACGGACGTCTACGATCCCGATCGGATCGAAGCCGACCGGGATCTGATCCGGCGTTTTTATCTCTCCCACGGCTATGCCGACGTTCAGGTTGTTTCGGCGACCGGCGAATACGATCCGGCGCAGAAGGGCTTCATTATCACCTTCACGATCGAAGAAGGGCCGCTCTATCATTTCGGCACAATCGACATTCAGTCCAATATCCGAGCTGTCGACCCGCAATCGCTGCGGTCCACGCTGCGGATGAAGCAGGGCGATGTCTACAACGGCGACGCGATCGAGAAGACTGTCGAAGATTTGACCGTCGAAATCACCAAGCACGGCTATCCGTTTGCGAATGTGCGCCCGCGCGGCGACCGCAACGCTCAGACCCGGACCGTTAGTGTCGTATTTGTCGTGGATGAGGGTGTGCGCGCCTACATCGAGCGTATCAATATCCGCGGCAATACCCGCACCCGCGAATATGTCATTCGGCGCGAGTTCGATATCTCGGAGGGCGATCCGTACAACCGCGCCTTGATCGACCGGGCGGAGCGACGAATCAAGAACTTGAACTTCTTCAAGAACGTGAAGATCACCAACGAGCCGGGCTCGGCGCCTGATCGGGTGGTCGTCAACGTTGAAGTCGAGGAGCAATCGACCGGCGATTTCTCGGTTATGGGCGGCTACTCGACCGCCGACGGCTTCATGGGCCAGGTGTCCATCTCAGAGCGCAATCTTTTGGGAACCGGCCGCTACGCCCGAGCCTCGCTCACCTACGGCGAATACATTCGCGGCATAGAGTTCAACTTCGTCGAGCCCTATTTCCTCGACAACAGAATTTCGTTTGGCACTGATTTGTTTGCGCGGGAGACCTTGGCCAGCCCTTACCTCTCCTATGGGACGACGACGTACGGCACCAACCTCAAATTGGGTATTCCGTTGCGCGAGGACCTGTCGCTGCAGCTGCGCTATTCAATTTTTGATCAGCGGATCACGCTGCTGTCGACTCTGGACAATTGCAACAACAACAACCCGGATTTTTTCAACACGTTCCCGACCGCGAACGGCGTTGCCGCCGCGGCCTTATCCGCCAGCGGACTTGCTGCCGCATATCCCGGCTACGCGAATGCCGCCTCGGGCGCGACGCTGAACAGTTCCGGCACGGTCCAGCCGACCTGCATGTGGAATAACTTCGGGCCTTCCTACGAGGCTTCACTGCCGATCCGCGAGGAACTCTCATACGGGCCCTATCTGACTTCGATGCCGGGGTATGGATTGACCTACAATTCGCTCGACAACAACAAGCGCCCGACCAACGGATTGCTGGTCAACTTCGGTCAAGATTTCGCCGGTCTCGGCGGCGCCGTCGCTTATATCCGCACCGTTGCCGACGTCCGCGCGTACTACGAAGTGCTCTCTGACCTTGTTGGCATACTGCATTTGCAGGGCGGAGACATGATCGGGCTTAACAAGTGCCCGACCTCAAACACGTGCGTCTCCAACGATGGCTACGTGCGCATGCTCGATGACTTCAAGCTGGGCCCCAATCTCGTCCGCGGGTTTCAGCCGGCCGGTCTCGGACCGCGCGATGTCACGCCGCTGGCCGCCGACGATGCGATTGGCGGCACGATGTACTGGGGCGCCAGCCTCGAGTTTCAATATCCGTTCTATTTCCTGCCTAAGGACGCCGGCCTTCGAGGCGCTGTGTTCGTCGATTCAGGCTCGGAATGGGGCTATCGGGGCGAAACCTCATATCCGGCGACCGGTGAAGTTAACGGCAACATCACCACCAACACCGGCGTTACTTATTATTGCGGCAATTGCGCGCTGCAGTACGCTGATACGGCGGCGCCGCGCGTTTCTGCCGGCGCCAGCATTATTTGGGATTCGCCGTTCGGTCCGCTACGCTTCGATTTGGCCTACCCGCTCCTGAAGCAGCCGTACGATCGTACGCAGTTTTTCCAATTCGGCGGTGGAGCGCGCTTCTGATGGGGGCCTGTTGCCCTCGTCGAGGCCGCGCGTATGCCGGATTTCTTCCCACCCCAGCGTGAACTGACGATCGGTGAGATCGTTGCGCTGACGCGCGCCGAGCCGCGCGAAGGTGTGCCGCTGGATCGGTGTATTGCCAACGTTGCGCCGCTCGATGCGGCGCAAGCGTCTGATATTACCTTCCTGGACGATCCAAAATATCTAGGCGAACTGGCGACGACGCGGGCAGGCGCGTGTCTGTTGGCGCCACGCTTTGCGGCCGAAGCGCCGGCCCAGCTCCCGGTGCTGGTTACCGCCCAACCGTACCGTGCTTTTGTTACGGTAGCGCGTGCGCTATTTCCCGGTTCGCTTCGCCCGTCCTCGTTGTTTGGTTCCAGCGGACGCGCCGAGGGTGCGCACGTCCATTCTTCGGCGCGGGTGGAGGCGGGCGCGATCATCGACCCGCTCGTCGTGATTGGACCGGGGGCTGAGATTGGGGCTGGCACGGTGATCGCCGCCGGCGCCGTCATCGGCCCGCGTGTCGCGGTCGGGCGCGATTGCAGCATCGGCGCCGGCGCGACGGTACTTCACGCATTGATCGGCGACCGTGTGATCATCCATCCCGGCGCCCGCATCGGCCAGGACGGGTTCGGCTTCCTGCCGTCGGCGAAAGGCCATGTGAAAATCCCGCAGAGCCGCCGCGTTATTATTCAGGATGACGTGGAAATCGGCGCCAACGTGACGATCGACCGCGGCTCGACGCGCGACACCACCATCGGCGAGGGCACCAAGATCGACAATCTCGTGCAAATCGCGCACAACGTGAGCATCGGGCGGCATTGTTTGATCGCCGGCCAGGTCGGCATTTCCGGCAGCGCTCGCTTGGGAGATTTCGTGATGTTGGGTGGAAAAGTCGGCATCGCCGATCACGTCTCCATCGGCACTGGCGCGAGCCTCGGCGCACAGAGCGGCGTCATGAGCGACGTACCCGCGGGCGCGCGTTGGATCGGCTCGCCGGCGCAGCCGGTGCGCGACTTCATGAAGGGAGTCGCGGTCCTGCGGCGGCTTGCGCGCGGCAAGCGCGAAGGAGAGACCGGATGACTGAAGAGTTGCTCGACACTGCGGATATTCACGAAATCCTGCGGCTTTTGCCGCATCGTTATCCGTTCTTGTTGGTCGATCGCGTCAAGGACATCCGCGGTGACGAGCACGGCGTCGGCATCAAGAATATCACGATGAATGAACCGCAGTTTACCGGGCATTTTCCAGACAACCCGGTCATGCCCGGCGTGCTGATGATCGAAGGCATGGCGCAGACCGCGTGTGTGCTTTGCGTAAGGCTGCTCCCGCCCAGCGACAAGCGTCGCAAGATGTTCTTTATGACCATCGACAAGGCCAAGTTTCGCAAACCGGCGCTGCCCGGCGATACGCTCGAGTACCACGTCGACAAAATCGCGCACCGCCGAAGCATCTGGTGGTACCGATGCGAGGCCAAGGTCGGCAGTGTGTTGATCGCCGAGGCAGAGCTTGGCGCCTACATGGCCGAGGAGTAGATGGCGGCAATCGATCCGACCGCGCGCGTGGCCGACGGCGCGCGCCTGGGAGATGGCGTGGAGATCGGGCCTTACTGCCTTGTAGGACCGGACGTGACGCTTGGCGCAGGTGTGCGCCTCATCGCCCACGTTCACATCACCGGAGTAACCACGATCGGTGAGGGTACGATTGTCTATCCGTTCGCATCGCTGGGAACGCCGCCGCAATCCGTGCACTATCGCGGCGGCGCGACGCAATTGATTGTGGGGCCGCGCTGCGAGTTGCGCGAAAGCGTGACCATGAATACCGGGACTGAAGACGGCGGCGGAGTAACACGCGTTGGCGAGCGTTGCCTGTTGATGGTGGGATGCCACGTCGGCCACGATTGCGATGTCGGCAACTCCGTGATCTTCGCCAACAACGTGGTGCTTGGCGGCCACGTCAGCGTTGGGGATTATTGCTTTCTTGGTGGTCACGCCGCGGTGCATCAGTTCGTCCGCATCGGCGAGGGCGCCATGATGGCGGGGCTTTCGGGCGCCTCCGGCGACATCATACCTTTCGGCTACGTGCTCGGTCAGATTGCGGATCTCGTCGGTCTCAACGTTGTTGGACTGCGGCGGCGTGGAGCAAAACGCGAAGAGTTGCATCGGTTGCGCCAGGCGTATCGCCGTCTTTTCCTAGAGTTCAGGGGTTTTCTCTGAGAGGGTAAGCAACGTTACCGCCGAATTTGCCGGCGATCCGCTGGTGAGAAAAATCATTGAATTCATAGCCGCCGGCGGAAAGCGGCCCTTGATTCAGCCGGCAATGAAACGTCGCTCCGAAGAGCATCAGGACGATGCGTCCTGATACGCCGAGCACGGCTTGGAGCGCCTCTGAGCCCGAGCCGCTGGCGATCATCTGTGGTGGTGGAAGTTTTCCCGGCGCGGTCGCCGAGGCGATCGTACGGCGCGGCCGGGCGCCGGTAATGTTCGGATTGAAGGGCTGGGCCGATCCCAAAATAGTCGAGCGCTACACCCACCATTGGATCGCGATCGGGCAAGCCGGGCGGCTGTTCCGTCTTGCCCGCGCCGAGCATTGCCGCGAGGCTTTGTTTATCGGCACTTTGCTGCGGCCGCCGCTGTGGCAAATTCGGCTTGACTGGCAGACACTGCGGCTGATGCCGCGCGTCGCGCGGTTCTTTCGTGGCGGCGACGACCGGCTTTTGTCCGGCGTGGCGAGCCTACTCGAGGAAGGCGGGTTGCGGATCATCGGGTTGGACGATGTCGCGCCGGAGATTCTTGTTCCCCACGGCGTGCTCGGCCACTACCAGCCGACAATGCGTGACAACGATGATATTGCTTGCGCGCTGAAAGTGATCGCTACATTGGGGCCGTTTGATGTGGGGCAGGCGGTGATCGTCGCGGACAATCATGTGCTCGCCGTCGAGGCGGCAGAAGGCACCGATAATATGCTCATGCGGGTGGCCGAACTGCGTAAGCAACGCCGGGTCACGAGCGCCGAGGGCCGGGGCGTGCTGGTGAAAGCGCCAAAGCCCGGGCAGGATCGCCGTTTTGATCTGCCGGCGATCGGGCGGCAAACCGTCGAGAACGTGGCGCGTGCCGGCTTGGCCGGATTGGCTGTCACTGCCGGAAGTACGATTGTCGCCGAGGTACCGGAGGTTATCGCGACCGCCGACCGCTCCAGGGTTTTTCTGGTTGGCGTCGGCGAAGGCGCCGGACAATGAACTACGTCCCGCGACCGGAGCCTTCGCGGCCGAAGCCCTTGTCGATCTATATTGTTGCGGGCGAGGAATCCGGCGACGCGCTTGGCGCCGCTCTGGCGAATACGCTGCGCGCCAATAGGGACGGATCAATCAAACTCTCGGGAGTGGGCGGACGAGGCATGGCGGCGGCCGGGATTCCCAGCCCGTTTGCCATCGACGATCTGTCGATCATCGGGTTCACCACGATCCCGCGCCGCCTGCCGACGATTTTGCGCCGCATTCGCGAAACCGCCGACGCCATCATCGCAGCGCGTCCTGATGCCCTGGTCATCATCGACAGCCCGGATTTCACTCACCGGGTGGCTCAGCGAGTTCGCGCCGCGGCGCCCGCGATCCCGATTATCGATTACGTCTCACCCTCGGTTTGGGCCTGGCGGCCTGGGCGCGCCCGTGCCATGCGGGGCTATGTCGATTGCGTGCTTGCGATCCTGCCGTTCGAGCCGGCCACTCATGTGCGGCTTGGCGGCCCACCCTGTATCTACGTCGGTCATCCGCTGATCGAGCGCTTGGCCCGCCTTCGCCCGAACGCCGAAGAGGCCCAAAGGCGGCGCATCGATCCGCCACAGCTGCTGGTTTTGCCCGGTAGCCGATCGAGCGAAATTCGCCGACTGCTCGCGATCTTCGGCGCCGCGGTCGGACAGGTTGCGGCCAGCGTCGGGCCGATCGAGCTGATCCTGCCGACTCTTCCGCATCTCGCTTCAGCCGTGCGCGAAGGCGTCGCCGGCTGGGCGGTCATGCCGCGGGTCGTCATCGAGCCGGAGGAAAAGTGGGCTGCCTTTCGCACTGCGCGCGCCGCGCTTGCGGCCTCCGGTACCGTCACGCTCGAGCTTGCACTTGCCGGGGTGCCAACCGTTGCCGCGTATCGCGTTCCGCTGATCGAGGAGGTCATCGCCCGCCTTGCCGGGCTGCGAGCCAGACTAACCAGCGTGATCCTTGCTAATCTAGTGATCGGAGAGAACGTCGTTCCCGAATTCCTGCAACGCGATTGCACGCCGGAGATTCTTGCCCGTGCGCTCGCGCCGCTGCTATCGGATACTCCGGAACGGGCGCGGCAGGTCGAAGCCTTCGGACGCCTCGATCAGATCATGGCCGTTGATGCTGCACCGAGCGTCAAGGCCGGCGCGATCGTTCTCGAAGTCGCGCGGCACGGCCGCCGCGATGTTACTGCCGTACCGCAACCTTAACTGCCCGCTAACACGAGGGGCGAATGTTAAACTGTCATCTACAATTCGCGCGCGCATGACCAAGAAGCGGAAATCATCAGTGCGCGCCGCGATCACCGGCGTCTGCGGCTATGTGCCGCCCGACATTCTCACCAACGCCGAACTGGCGCGCATGGTGGATACCAACGACAACTGGATCGTTGAGCGCACCGGCATCAAAACGCGACGCATACTCAAGGGCAAGGGACTGGGGACGTCCCACATGGGCGCCGAGGCGGTGGTCGGCCTCCTGAAGAAGACTGGCACGGCGCCGGGTGATGTCGATCTCTTGATCTGTGCGACGACAACACCCGATTTGGTGTTTCCCTCAACCGCCAATCTCATTTGTGACATGGCCGGTATTCGCAACATCGGCAGCTTCGATGTGCAAGCCGCCTGCTCGGGTTTTGTCTATGCCCTGAGCATTGCCGCGCAATTCATCGAGACCGGGAAGTATCGCAAGATCGTTGTGGTTGGCGCCGACAAGATGTCGGCGATTATCGATTATACCGATCGCGCCACTTGCGTACTGTTCGGCGACGGCGCCGGCGCAGTGTTGGTCGAGCCGAACCGTCATTACGGCATTATCGATACGCTGATCTGCTCGGACGGCGCCGGCATGAAACACCTGCACCAGAAGGCCGGCGGGAGCCGCATGCCGCCGACGGCGGAAACCGTGGCCAAGCGCCTGCACTACGTGCACCAGGAGGGCGCTGCAGTTTATAAGTATGCGGTCGCGCGCATGGCCGAAGTGGCAACCGAACTGATGCGGCGTAACAAGCTGACCAGCGAGATGGTCGACTGGCTGGTGCCGCATCAGGCCAATATGCGCATCATCGAAGCGACGGCTGAGCGCATGGGACTTTCGGCCGACCACGTGATGGTCACGATCCACAAATACGGCAATACGACCGCAGCGACGATCCCGCTCTGCCTGTGGGACTACGAGAAAAAGCTCAAGGCGGGAGATCGCCTCATCCTCGCGGCTTTCGGGGGCGGCTTCACCTGGGGCGGAATCTACCTGACCTGGGGCTATAATTCGCGCTGAGGTCTTTCCCGTCACGTGAGGGGAAGCTGATGATAGTCGGCCAGACCGGCTATGTTGGCGTTCCCGGAGCAACGCCGATGCACGATACGACGGCCATAACCGCGCCGCAGGAACAGCGGATCGTCAAATACAAACGCATCCCCCAATACGCGGAACTTCACCGCCGCTATCCGACCACCGATTATCTGCGCCGCCGTGCGCGCCAGCATATTCCTCACTTCGCATTCGAATATTCGGACGGTGGTTCGGGCAAGGATGACGCAGGGATCAGGCGCAATTGGGCGGCGCTTGATGCTGTTGAGCTGGTGCCGCGTTATGGCGTCATGCCGACGCTGCCGCCTTGCGACGCCAGACTGTTCGGGCGCCGCTATTCAGCGCCGATCGGTGTCTCCCCGATGGGCGGGCCTTCGATCATTTGGCCCGGCGGCGACAAGCATCTGGCTCGTGCCGCGCAACGTGCCGGTGTGCCTTACATGCTCAGCACCGCTGGCGGCGCCACGATTGAAGAGATTGCCGCGATCGCGCCGGATGTTTTCTGGTTCCAGCTGTATCGCCTGGCCAGCAACGACCACGCCATTGGCCTCGATTTGGTGCGCCGCGCCGAGGCCGTCGGCTGCCGCGCGCTGGTGCTGACGCTCGACGTGCCGGTCCGCACAACGCGCCCGCGCGAAGTCGCAACAGGTATCGCCGGCGCCTTCAATCTTGATCTGCGCATCATGATGCAGATCGCGCGGGCGCCGGGTTGGGCCATGGCGCTTCGGAAATACGGCATTCCGCGCTTTGCAAATCTGCGCTCCTATGTCGGGGACAATGCCACGCTCAACGAGGTTATTGCCTTCGCGCTTCGGGAACAGCACGGCGCTTTTACCTGGGACGAAGTGAAGAAGTACCGCGACCGCTGGAAAGGGACGCTGATTGTCAAAGGCATCCTGCATCCGCAAGATGCCGAAACCGCGGTCTCGCTCGGAGTTGACGGCATCATCGTTTCCAATCACGGCGGACGACAGATTGAGGCACTCCCCGCGGCGATCGACGTGCTTCCGGCGATCGTGCGGCAGGTCGGAGCACGGGCGACGGTGATGATGGATTCCGGCGTACGCAGCGGCAGCGACGTGGTGCGCGCGTATGCGCTCGGGGCGGAAGCTGCCTTCGCGGGTAAAGCCCATCTGTGGAGCCTGGGCGCGCTTGGTCCGGAGGGCCCCGATTACGTCATCGACCTTCTGATCGATGAGACCCAAGCCGCGCTTGGCCAGCTCGGCGCACGCACCCTGCGAGGAGGCGCGAACCGTTATGGTTCGCCATCCGGGCGCGTTTCAGTTCTAAAGTCAGAGAGTGCTTGTGGTTCCAGGAAGTCCGTCATGAATGTCCTCGATCAGCTTCGCGGCGATCTACCGGCCATGACCGCCTGGCGGCATGATTTTCATCGGCATCCCGAGATCGGTTTTCAGGAGTTTCGCACCGCCGCAAAGGTTGCAGAATTATTGCGCGAATGGGGACTGACGGTACGAACGGGTATCGGTGGGACGGGCGTGGTCGGTATTCTCCGTGGTCGCCGCGAAGGTAATCGCACCCTCGGATTTCGCGCTGAACTGGACGCCCTGCCGATGGTCGGGCGGGCAAACACGGATTATCAGTCCACGCGTGACGGTGTGTTTCACGGCTGCGGGCACGATGGTCACGCCGCTACGCTGTTGGGCGCCGCGAGACATTTGGCCACCAACAACGATTTTGCCGGGACGATTTATTTCATCTTTCAGCCTGCCGAAGAGACGTTGCGCGGCGGTGTCGCCATGATGGCGGATGGCTTATTTGATATTGCGCCGGTCGAGGAGATTTACGCCCTTCACAACAATCCGGGTCTTGCTGTAGGCAATGTCGGAGTCAGGGCAGGCGCCATATTGTCCGGCGCAGATCAGCTTCGTATTGAAATCCACGGCGTCGGCAGTCACGCCGCGCAGCCGCATCGAGGCCTTGACCCGATCGTGATTGCCTGCGACCTGGTTGGATTGCTGCAGACGATCGTCAGCCGCTCGCTTGATCCGCTTGAAGCCGGCGTCGTGACGGTCGGGACGATTCACGGCGGCACCGCTTCCAACATCATCCCCGATTTGGTCGTCCTTGAAGGAACGATGCGCTCGATGTCGGACGAAGGTCGCGCGCTGTTGCAACGCAGGGTCCGGGAAATTTGCGAAGGCTCCGCCCGCGCATTCGGCGCGCGCATCGATTGCATGATCGAACAAGGCTGTCCGCCGACGATCAATCATCAAGCGCAAGCTGCGGCCGTTGCGGCTGCCGCCAGAAGGATCGTCGGGCCGGGCAGGGTGTTGGACAATGTCACGCCGCTGATGGCGTCGGAAGATTTCGCTTTCATGCTGCAAAATCGGCCCGGCGCTTATTTCTTTGTCGGCCAAAGCGGGCCGTCCTGCCATCACCCGGAATATGTTTTCGATGACGACGTCATGCCGATCGGTGCCGCCATATTCGTCGAACTCGTGCGTGATCGCCTGGCGGCGGAAAGCAGCGAAAGATCCTGATGTCCGTCATGTCTGTCAGTAACCCTATGCGCGAGGCAAACGGCTTTAAGCTCGGCGTATTCGCCTACACCTATGAAGGCGGCAACGCGATCACCACCGTGCCGGAGCGTTGGCCGGCGCGCTGGCCGGAAATCGCGCAAATGATCAAGGTTGCCGACGAATCGGGCCTCGATTTTCTGCTGCCGGCGGCACGGTGGAAGGGCATTCCGGGCGCGGTCAACAATCGGCTGTGGTCCTTTGAGACCCTGACACATGCGGCGTCTGCCGCCGCGATTACGCGCCGCATCGGCGTTTTCGCGACGGTGCACACACCCATCATCCATCCGATCGTTGCCGCCAAATGCATGGCGACAATCGATCACGTCAGCGGCGGCCGCTCCGGCATCAATATCGTCTGCGGATGGAACCAGGCCGACTTCGACATGTTCGGACTGGAGGTGTTGCCGCATGCCGAACGCTACGTGCAAGGCGCGGAATGGCTCGATATTTGGTCGCGCCTGATGGCCGGAGCGCCGGAACCGTTCGACCACGACGGCAAACACTTTCCGAACCTTAAAGCCGTTTCGGGCTTGCCGGGATCGCTGCAGACACCGCGGCCGGTCGTGTTCTCCGCTGCCTATTCGCCGGCCGGAAGGGATTTTGCGGTTCGGCATGCGGATTTCTTGCTGACCGTTCTTGATAGTGTCGAGGGCGGAAAGCAGGAAATCGCCGCTATGCACGATCGTTCGCGTGGTGCCGGCCGTAACGAAACGCCGGGTTCTATCGCCGTGGCCTATGTTGTGTGTCGCGAGACGCGGCAGGAAGCCGAGGCCTTCCATCACTATTACGCGGTGGAAAATGCCGATCACGCCGGCGTCGACTACTATGTCGGGACAAGGCGACCACAGTCGGCGCTGCCCGAGGCGGTCTACAATGAGAAGAGAGTTCGGATTGCGGCCGGCAACGCGGGATATCCCCTGATCGGCAGCCCGGAGGATGTGGCCGCGGGCATCAAGGATTTGGCCGACGCGGGCTTCGATGGCGCGGCGCTGATCTTTTTGAACTATGGCGACGAGTTGCCGTTTTTTGTCGAGCGCGTGCTGCCCCTCCTGGAGCAGGAGGGCTTACGAAAGGCGTACGGCACCGTGGCAAACGTTGCCGCCGTGGAACGGGGCTAGGTCCGGCATATAAGGCGGCGGGCCTAAAGCGCTCGCCGTTTGACAAATATCAACGCCGGCCGCCGACCGCGGGTCAATTTGTGATCGCTCGGAGCCCGGACTGTGCTCATTGCGATCTTCGCCGACATTCACGCCAACCGGCAAGCGTTCGAGGCTTGCCTCGCGCAGGCACGCGATTTTGGCGCCGAGCAAAATGTTCTGCTCGGTGACTATGTGGGTTACGGCGCCGATCCGGAATGGGTCGTGAAGACCGTCATGGACCGTGTCGAAAAAGGCGCCATCGCGGTGCGCGGCAATCACGACAATGCAGTCGGCGAGCTGCGCGAAAGGCTCAACGTCGAGGCCCGGGTCGTTATCGAGTGGACGCGTGGCGAACTCGGCACCGCGGAGCGAAAGTTTCTCGAACAATTGCCGCTCACGGGCGAGGACGATGGCCGCCTCTACGTTCATGCCGACGCGAGCAGTCCGAAAAGTTGGCGCTATGTCATGGACATCGAAGATGCTGCGCAGAGCATAAAGGCGACGTCACGGCTCTTCACATTCTGCGGTCATGTTCACCGGCCGGCGCTCTATACCATGTCGGTGACCGGGAAGATGACCGCGTTCACGCCGACAACGGGTGCCCCCATTCAGTTGCTTCCCAGCCGCCGCTGGCTCGCGGTGCTTGGTTCCGTGGGGCAGCCTCGCGACGGCAATCAGGCCGCGTCCTACGCGATGCTGGACACGAGCCGGAACGAGCTGACGTTCTGCCGCGCGCCCTACGATGTGGAAGAAGCCGCTGCGCGAATCCGGAACAAGGGCTTGCCGCCTTCGCTCGCCGACCGCCTGCTGGTGGGAAAGTAAAAGATGGTCAAGCCGACACTTGAGCCGGGTGCGACGGTCGATGGCTTCCGGCTCGAGGAAAGCGTCCATCGGGGAGGCATGGCTACACTTTGGCGCGTCTCACGCGCGGACGAGACGATGCCCATGCTGATGAAAGTCCCGATTATCTCTGAAGGCGAAGATCCTGCGGCGATCGTCAGCTTCGAAATGGAACAAATGATTTTGCCGCGCGTCTCCGGCGTCCACGTTCCAAAGTTCGTGGCCGCGGGTGACTTTGGCGTGCAGCCCCATATCGTGATGGAGCGTATCGCCGGGCAAACGCTGTTGCGGCGGCTGCCTGAGCTGCCGTTGCCCTATGCCGAAGTTGCCGAGATCGGTTTGAAAATTGCTGCCGCCCTCGATGACTTCCACCGGCAGCATGTCATTCATCTCGACGTCAAGCCAAGCAACATCATGTTTCGTCCGACAGGCGAGGCGGTTCTCCTCGATTTCGGATTGTCGCATCATGATCAGCTGCCCGATCTGATGAAAGAGGAATTCAGGGTGCCGTTCGGCACGGCGCCCTACATGTCGCCGGAGCAACTGCTCGGCGTGCGCAATGATCCGCGGAGCGATTTGTTTGCTCTCGGCGTCTTGCTGTACTTCTTTTCAACCGGTGTGCGCCCGTTTGGCGAAAGCCAGACCATGTTCGGAATGCGCCGCCGGCTGTGGCGCGATCCGGCGCCGCCGCGTCAATTGAGGCCTGACTATCCGCCCTGGCTGCAGGAAATTGTCCTGCGCTGCCTGGAGATCGAGCCGGCGTGGCGTTATCCGACCGCGGCGCAACTGGCGTTCGATTTAAGTCACCCGGATCAAGTCAAGCTGACCCGGCGATCCGAGCGGCTAAAGCGGGATCCGCTGACAACCGTGTTGCGGCGGCGCTTCAACAAGGACCTCACGCGGTCGATCACGTTGCCCGCGACAGCGGCGCAAATTGTTGCCGCCCCGATTGTCGCGGTCGCAGTAGACCCGACGGAAGGGTCGCCGCAACTCAACGATGCGCTCCGCGCCACGGCAGCTCGCATCCTGGCGACCGTCCCCGGCGCACGGCTTGCATGCCTGAATGTGCTCAAGCTTGGCCGGCTTACGATCGATCTGACGCTCAACGAAGAGGGTCACAATAAGCGAATTGATCGCCTGGTTGCTCTTCGCCACTGGGCCGCGCCGCTGAAGCTTGCGGACGACCGCCTGACAGCGCACGTTCTCGAAGCGGTCGATCCCGCGCGAGCGATCCTGGAATTCGCGGCAGCAAACCACGTCGACCACATCGTGCTCGGCGCGCGGCAAGACTCGCTGCTGCGCAATCTCCTCGGAAGTGTATCGGCAAGGGTCGCTGCGGAAGCGCCATGCACGGTCACTGTCGTTCGACCGGCTCGGGTAGAGAGCCCGGCAAAGTCACCGCCGGCCGCAATCGCCAAGCCGTAGGCGGACCGCTCTAGAACCGCTTCGCTTCGAGGGCTACAAGAAAGACCCACGACGGAATACGCAATGGTGACGCTGACCGACGCGACAATCGAAGTCACCGACGACCGCCTGGCGGCCCGCAATGCGCTGGTGCTCGCGGTGGCGCAGGCGTTGTCCGGCGGCAATACCACTGTTGTCGTGGCAACCGGCGGCATTGTCGGCTCGATGCTGGCGCCCGATCCGGCGCTGGCAACCCTGCCAATCAGCGTCATGGCGGTGGGCATGTGGATCGGAACTTTGCCGGTCGGCATGCTGGCTAAAGCGTTCGGCCGCCGTTTCGCCCTGCAAGTGGGATCGGCCTTCGGCGCGGCATCGGGCGTGATTTCATGCACCGCCGTGTTGTCGGGATCTTTCGTTCTCCTGCTTGCGGGCACGCTGTGCGCCGGGCTCTACGCGGCGGCGCATCAATCCTATCGTTTCGCGGCCGCCGACACCGCAAGCGCGCACTTCCGCGCGAAGGCGGTCGCCTGGGTCCTCGCCGGCGGCGTTGGCGCCGCCGTGATCGGCCCACAGCTTGTGATTCTGACCAAAGATCTGTGGCCGCCGTATTTGTTCGCGGGGACTTTTTTGGCGCAATCGGCTTGCGCGCTTGTCGCCGCGGCCGTGTTGACTCTGCTCCGGTTGCCGCCCGCGCCCGCCGCAGTTCGCAACTTCTCAGACGGGCGACCACTCATCGAGATCGTGCGCCAGCCGCGGTTTATCGTCGCCGCGGCCTGCGGCGTTGCGAGCTTCGGCCTGATGAACCTGGTGATGACGGCGGCGCCGCTTGCCATGGTGATGTGCAATCATTCGGTTGGCGAAGCGGCCTTTGCCATCCAATGGCACGTGATTGGCATGTATGCGCCGAGCTTTTTCACCGGTACGCTGATCGCATGGTTCGGCGTGCGTGCGATGATTGCGAGCGGCCTGTTGTTGCTCGCAACGTCTGCCTCGGTCGGCTTGCTCGGCATCGGATTGTGGAATTTCTGGATCGCGCTGGCGCTCCTCGGCATCGGCTGGAACCTGGCATTTATTGGCGCAACCACCTTGGTCACTGAATCCTATGGTCCGCGCGAGCGTAATAAAGTGCAATCTTTCAACGATTTTCTGGTGTTCGGTTCAACCGCGGTCGGCTCATTGTCCTCCGGTGCTTTGCTGTCGCGTTACGGCTGGTCGGCGGTCAATGATTTGGTATTCCCCGTCGTCATTGTTGCCGCTTTGTTGCTGGCATGGGGCACATTCGCGCGGCGGCCAAATCCGGTGTAAAAACTGCGTCCGAGGTTTTTTTTGAAAAAGACGGGCTCTTGAAGATGGACGACCGAACAGCAGGGCTTGAGACAATCGGCGAAGAAGCGGCATTGCGCGGCCTGTATGAGCCGCCGATGGAGCTTGCGGTCCTTAAACAACTCGATCACCTCGATGATCATTGCCGCAACTTCCTTGCCCATTCGCCATTTGCGGTCATCGGTTCGACGCGGCCGGGCCGCGGCACCGATGTAAGCCCGCGAGGCGATGCGCCCGGTTTTGCCCGGGCGCTGGACGAGCACACCATCGCCATTCCGGACCGGCCGGGGAATAATCGCCTCGACACGATGTCCAATATCGTGGTCGACGCCGAGGTCGGGTTGCTGTTCTTTATTCCCGGGATCGACGAGACGCTGCGTATCAACGGCACGGCGCGGCTGTCCCAGGATCCGGAGCTTCTTGCTGCGGCGGCTATCAATGGGCGCATGCCCCGCCTCGTTATTCTGGTGACGGTGCGTGAAGCCTTCCTTCATTGCGGCAAGGCGCTTAAGCGCTCGCGGCTTTGGCACGACGATTATCGCCTTGAGAAGAAGTCGTTTCCTTCACTGGGGCGGATGATCGTCGAACAGACCAAGACATCGCGGCTCAGCGTTGAAGAAGCTGACGCGGTTGTGGAGGAAGGCTACCGTAATAAGCTGTATTGACCATCGGACGGTCATTTTCGCTAATTTATACAGTAACTTACGAGGCGGGGTTGAGGCGTCGCCTTTTGCCCGGAAGCGTTGCCGTTGCGGGACTGCCGGCGTTCCATGATCTTTTCGGAATACGGCTTCCACTTTTGCGGATCATGCTCTAGAGCATCGCGCGAGGAATCTTTCTTTCGGGCCGGGCTTTAACGCTGGCCCCGATCAACCGGGGACCTTCCATGACGACCTTGTGGCTCATTGTTCTCTGCGGCGTGCTCGCGCTCGTCTACGCCATCTGGGCCACAGCCGCCGTGATGCGAGCCAATGCCGGCAATGAAAAAATGCAGGAGATCGCCGCAGCGATACGGGAGGGCGCGCAAGCCTACCTCCGGCGGCAGTACACCACGATCGCGATTGTCGGCGTGGTGATCTTTCTCATCGTTGGTTATTTCCTCGGCTGGCTGGTGGGCGTTGGCTTTGCGGTCGGCGCGATCCTGTCCGGAGCGGCTGGCTTCATCGGAATGAACGTATCCGTGCGCGCCAATGTGCGCACCGCGCAGGCCGCCATCGGCTCACTCGCCGGAGGGCTTGAACTCGCGTTCCGCGCCGGTGCGATCACGGGCCTTTTGGTTGCAGGTTTGGCGTTACTGGGCGTCACGCTTTATTTCGGTTTCCTTGTCGGCTCGCTGCATCTGGCGCCGAACGATCGCACGGTGGTCGATTCCATGGTGGCGCTCGGTTTCGGCGCCTCGCTGATTTCGATCTTCGCCCGATTGGGCGGCGGCATCTTCACCAAGGGTGCTGACGTCGGCGGCGATCTCGTCGGCAAGGTCGAGGCCGGCATTCCGGAAGACGATCCGCGCAATCCCGCAACCATCGCCGACAATGTTGGTGACAACGTCGGTGATTGCGCCGGCATGGCCGCGGACCTGTTCGAGACTTATGCGGTGACGACGGTCGCAACGATGGTTCTGGCCGCCATCTTCTTCGGCGGCGTCTCGACCGAAATGGTCATGCGGATGATGACGTTCCCGCTTGCCATCGGCGGTGTCTGCATCATCGCTTCGATCATCGGCACGTTCTTCGTGCGGCTCGGCGCCAGCCAATCGATCATGGGTGCGCTCTACAAAGGCATGATCGCCACGGCCGTCCTGTCGCTGATCGGTATCGCGGGCGTGACGCATTATCTGATCGGCTTTGGCCCGCTCGCCGGCGTCGACTATTCGGGAGCCGAGCTGTTTTATTGCGGCATTGCCGGTCTCGCCGTCACCGCGCTGATCATTGTCATTACCGAATACTACACCGGGACCGACTACCGCCCGGTGCATTCGATCGCACAAGCCTCGGTGACCGGTCACGGCACCAACGTCATTCAAGGCCTCGCGATATCGCTGGAATCGACGGCCCTTCCGGCGATCGTCATCATCGCCGGCATTTTGGTCAGCTATAATCTTGCCGGCCTGTTCGGCATCGCCATTGCGGTTACGACGATGCTCGCGCTCGCCGGCATCGTGGTCGCGCTCGATGCCTTCGGCCCGGTTACCGACAATGCCGGCGGCATTGCCGAAATGGCCGGGTTGCCAAAGGAAGTACGCAAATCGACGGATGCGCTCGACGCCGTCGGCAACACCACCAAGGCGGTGACCAAAGGCTACGCCATCGGCTCGGCCGGGCTTGGCGCGCTGGTGTTGTTTGCCGCCTATAACCAGGATCTCAAGTTCTTCATTGGGAGCGCGAGCACGCATCCGTACTTTCAGGGTGTCTCGCCTGATTTCTCTCTCAGCAATCCCTATGTCGTCGCCGGTCTTCTGTTTGGCGGGTTGTTGCCATACTTGTTCGCCGCGATGGGGATGACGGCGGTCGGCCGCGCCGCCGCTTCGATCGTTGAAGAAGTGCGCCGGCAGTTCCGCGAGAAACCCGGCATCATGCAGGGCAAGGACAAGCCCGATTACGGCCGTGCCGTCGACATGCTCACGCGCGCCGCGATCAAGGAGATGATCGTGCCGTCGCTGCTGCCGGTGCTGTCACCGATCGTCGGCTATTTCATCATCTACTTCGTCGCCGGCGGCGGTGCTCCCGGTAAATCGGCGGCCTTCTCCGCGCTCGGCGCTATGTTGCTCGGCGTCATTGTCACCGGCCTCTTCGTGGCGATTTCAATGACGTCCGGCGGCGGAGCCTGGGATAACGCCAAGAAGTACATCGAGGACGGTCACTACGGCGGCAAGGGCTCTGACGCTCATAAGGCTGCGGTCACCGGCGATACGGTTGGCGATCCCTACAAGGATACGGCCGGGCCGGCGGTCAATCCGATGATCAAAATCACCAACATTGTCGCGCTCCTCCTGCTCGCGGTGCTCGCGCACTAATTGTCATTGCCAAAGCCGCAGGGGCCGGCCCAACGTGGCCGGCCCGGCGGCAAGCGTCGCGACGACGTGCTGCAACCGGGCACGGCCCCGGCTGCAATGCGGCAGCAAACACGATCGGTGTCTTAGAACGGCAGACCCAACCGGGCGTGTGACAGCGAGTTAAACAACGCCTGGACAATGGTGAGATCCGATCCGGCCGTGGGCGTGGTGCGGCTGATGAAATCAAACACCTTGCCGTCCTTGATTCCGTACGACGCGACCCGTTGCACCCGCCGGTCCCGGTCGAAGTAGATGGCGATCACGCGCTGATCGGTAATCCTGGTCTGCAGGAACGACACAGAACGCTCGGCGCGCTGCGAGATGTAATAGAACGCCTCGCCCGAGACGGTGGCGACCGTCGAAGGTGTACCGAGGACGATCAGCACCTGCTCCTGCGACGCGCCAAGCCGAATTTGCTCCAGCGCTCCGTCCGGCAGCACATAGCCGCGCTGAAATGCCTCGCCGGTGCATCCGCCCAGCGCCAGTATAAGCGCGAAAGTCAGAACATAAGCTGCGGTGCGCCTTCCCCCACCCAGCACAGAATCACTCCGCATCCACGCGTCCCACCTTGTGTCTAACTGCCGCCTGCCTTACCCCAAGATTCCAAGCAGCAGCTTACCACGCGCCCGGTTCGGACGTTTCCGCGCCGATTGAGTAGTCTATCTCTATGATATTAGCGGCGTTTCGACGAAGGCACCAAGACCGCAACATTCACGCGCTCTATGGCATGATCGTGGCGCAGGCGCGGTCGCGCACCTTTTACGCGGATTACGGGGTAGCGGATACCGTTGAAGGGCGTTTCGAGTTGATCGTGCTGCACATGGTCCTGTTGCTTCGGCGCCTTGCCGGGCCAGACCCAGCCGGCGGTCGAGGCAGCAGTCTTGGGCAGCAACTGTTCGATGTGTTTTGCCGTGACCTCGATGATAATTTGCGCGAAATGGGCGTCGGCGACATGGCGGTGCCGCGCAAAATGCGGCAATTTGGCGAGGCCTTCTATGGCCGACAAACCGCGTATAACGCGGCCATGAATGCGGGGGTCGAGGCGGAGCTTGAGAAGGCACTGGCCCGCAATATCTTTGGGGCAGGCGCGGTAGATGGCAGGGCGGAGCGCCTTGCTGGTTACGTGCGCGCCGCGGCACGCCGGCTGGACGCCGAGGAGGAGCGGGACATTCTTGCAGCCGGCAAGGCGGTCTTTCCCAGTCCGGAGGGTTTTGCCCATGCAACGACCTGAAAAACACGCGACCATACCCTGGCGGTTTCCCGTGGCGCTCGAAGATGTGCCGGAGGCCGGCGAACGCTTTCACCTCGTCGCCGATGCCGATACACGTGCAGCCATTGCGCGGACTGCGGAGCTACGCGATTTGCCGCGCCTTGAGGCGAGTTTCGATGTGCGCCGCCAGGGAGCTCACGGCTTGCGCGTGACCGGCCGGGTCTCCGCGACCGTTGGTCAGGACTGCGTTGTCACGCTCGAACCGCTTTCCAATGAGGTTGAGGAGGACATCGATCTCCTGTTCGCGCCGCCTTTACTTGCCGGCAAGGCTGGCGAAGAGACCGGCATGCCTGCCGCGAGTGGGGATGATATCGAACCGCTGATCGACGGAAAGATCGATCTGGGTGCGATCGCCACTGAGTTTCTCATTGTCGGTCTCGATCCATACCCGCGCAAGCCAGGCGCGGTGTTCCAGCCACCGGCGGATGCAACCCCGGACGAAGGCCCCTTCGCCGCTTTGGGTGCCCTCAAGAAGGATCAGGATGCCCGCTGATCGTAGTTGTGTCCCGTCGCCGAACCGTTATTGTCCGGTCCGGTCTCGTCTACGCTTGCGCGCACGCAGCGCGTGATCCCGAATGTGGAAACCGGTCACTACCCTAAGGATCATGCGCCAACATGAACCGTGACCCGATTGCGTTGAGTTGGATCGTGATCTAGGACCGCGGGCACTTCATGTCGCAGATGGTCCGCATTGCTCTCGACGCGATGGGGGGCGACCACGGTCCCGCCGTGGTTGTCGCCGGGGCCGAGCTGGCGTTAGCCCGCCACCCGGAGAGTGAGTTCCTGTTCTTCGGCAATAAAGCGCAGGTCGAACCGCTTGTCGCCGGACGCCCGGCGTTGCGATCGGCCTCACGGCTTGTTCACGCCGAAGTCGCCGTGCGCATGGATGACAAGCCAAGCCAGGCGCTTCGACACGGCCGGCGCAAATCCTCGATGTGGCTCGCAATCGATGCGGTCAAGAAACACGAGGCCGACATGGCGGTCTCTGCGGGCAACACCGGCGCGCTGATGGCGATGTCGCGATTTGAGTTGAAGACCTTGGCAGGGATCGAGCGGCCCGCGATCGCGGCGTTGTGGCCGACGCTGCGCGGCGAATCGATCGTGCTCGACGTCGGCGCCTCGATCGGCGCGGACGCCGAGCATCTCGTCGATCTTGCGGTGATGGGTGCGGCGATGGCACGCATTTTGTTTAAGCTTGATCGTCCGACAGTTGGTCTGCTCAATATCGGCGTGGAAGAGGTCAAAGGCCTGGAACAGGTACGCGAGGCGGGGCGAATCTTGCGCGAGAAGCCGCGACCCGACTTCGGCTACCACGGTTTCGTCGAAGGCGACGATATCGGCAAGGGTACGGTCGACGTCGTTGTTACCGAAGGCTTTGCTGGCAACATCGCGCTCAAAACCGCCGAGGGAACGGCGCGCCAACTCGCCGAATATCTCAGAGCAGCGATGAATCAATCGCTCAGCGCCCGCATCGGATATCTATTCGCGCGCTCGGCGTTCCGGCAGTTGCGCCACCGTATGGATCCACGACGGTCCAACGGCGGCGTATTCCTGGGACTCAACGGTATCGTTATCAAAAGCCATGGCGGAACCGATGCCGAAGGTTTCGCAGCCGCTATCGAACTTGGCCACGGCATCGTGCGCGATCAGCTTCTGGCCAAGATCACGGCCGCGCTCGGACGCCAGGGCCATGAAGCGGGGCAAGTGGCAGCCCAATCGGTCGGCGGAGTCGCCGTGTGATGGTTCGCCGCTCTGTGGTTCTGGGCTGCGGCAGTTATTTGCCGAAGCAGGTGCTCACGAATGCCGATCTGGCGCTAAAGGTCGACACGTCCGACGAGTGGATCGTGCAGCGCACCGGCATTCACGAACGCCGCATCGCCGGGCCCGGTGAAACGACCTCGCAGATGGCGACGCTTGCCGCGCGCGCGGCACTCGCGCACGCGCACGTGGATGCGCAGGCGATCGATCTCATCGTGCTCGCGACGTCGACCCCCGACAATACCTTTCCGGCCAGCGCGGTGTCGGTGCAAGCCGAGCTCGGCATCACGAAGGGTGCCGCTTTCGATCTGCAGGCGGTGTGTTCCGGGTTCGTCTACGCACTGGCGACCGCCGACGCGTTGCTCAGGACGGGAGCATTTTCGCGCGCGCTGGTGATCGGCGCGGAGACTTTCTCGCGCCTGCTCGACTGGACCGATCGCACGACTTGCGTGCTGTTCGGCGATGGCGCCGGCGCTGTTGTGCTTGAGGCGCAGGAGCAACCGGGGACGAGCGACGATCGCGGCATTCTGACCGTGCGGCTGCGTTCCGATGGCCGTCACAAATCGAAGCTCTATGTGGACGGCGGACCGTCATCAACCGGCACGGTCGGTCACTTGCGGATGGAAGGCCGCGAGGTGTTTCGGCACGCGGTGGCGATGATTACCGATGTGGTCCACGATGCTTTCGAAGCGACCGGCCTGTCGGTGGCCGATATCGATTGGTTTATCCCGCACCAGGCCAATAAACGCATCATTGACGGATCGGCGCACAAGCTCGGTATCGACCTCACCAAGGTCGTCTGCACGGTCGACCGGCACGGCAACACTTCGGCGGCCTCGATACCGTTGGCGCTGACCGATGCGGTTACCGACCGCCGCATCAAGCGCGGCGATTTGCTGCTGCTCGAGGCCATGGGTGGGGGGTTTACCTGGGGCGCCGCGTTGGTGCGCTGGTGAGGCGGAAGGCCGCCAAGGCCGTTGACCGTTCGGCGAGAAGTTAATATCGTTGATAATGTTGATAATTCAGTACGATACCATGATCGGTTAGTATTGATCGCCGAGAGCGGGGCTGGCGATGGCGAGAAAGACGATCACGCGGGCTGATCTATGCGAGGCCGTCTACCAGAAGGTAGGCCTATCACGCACGGAATCCGCCACCCTCGTCGAGCTGGTTCTGAAAGAGATTACCGATTGCTTGGAACGCGGCGAAACGGTGAAGCTATCATCGTTTGGCTCATTTGTCGTCCGCAAGAAGGGCCAGCGTATCGGGCGCAATCCGAAGACCGGTAAGGAAGTGCCGATTTCGCCGCGCCGGGTGATGGTGTTCAAACCCTCCGCGATCCTCAAGCAACGGATCAATGCCGAGAGCGACGGCGGCGCCATGGAATTCGACGACTGACGGCGGACGGAGCAGGGCAGTGGAAAAAGCGCCAGACGCATTCCGCACGATCAGCGAAGTCGCCGAAGAGATCAACGTTCCGCAGCACGTGTTGCGATTCTGGGAAAGCCGGTTCGCGCAGATCCGGCCATTAAAGCGCGGTGGCGGCCGGCGCTATTACCGCCCCAACGACGTCGACTTGTTGCGCGGTGTGCGCCATCTGCTTTACGGCGAAGGCTATACCATTCGCGGCGTGCAGCGGTTGCTGCGCGAACAAGGCCAGTCGTTCGTGCAAAACGTTTGGCGCGCCGGCACCGAGGCGCCACCGCCCGAACTGGACGATGACGGCGGTGGTGACTCCGAAGATCAGGCGGATGTTGTCGAGAGCGCACCCAGCGTTGCAATAGACGCGCCTTCAGATGAGCGGCGTGAACCGAAACTGGTGTTGCCGGCCAGCACGGCAGCAGCGCCGCCGCGGCTCGGCGCTGAACAACGGCGCAAACTGCAGACGACGCTCGATGACCTTATCGCGTGCCGTCGTCTCCTCGATGCCGCGCTGTCACAGACGCCTGTCTCTCAGGATTAGACCTTGATGCGGCGCAGCGCGCGTGCGCGCGCAGCGCGGGATCGTGCGTTGGTCTGTCAGGTTCTCTTGGCGGCTAGATATGTTGGCCGACGGCGCTGCCGTTCTTGAAGTGTCGTACCTTTTTCGTTTGCACTGGCACGCATCCAACGGATCCGCAGATATTCGCAACGGGCAGGACGACAGACGGCAGTGCAACGCCGAGCGCTGCCGATGCAGTCGTTGTGAAAGCCTCAGCCTGGTTGCCTAATGATCCGCAGGAGAGCATGGCCGCGGCGGCGAAGATCGTGAGAAAAGTAGCTCGCATGGGTGTCCTCATGAAGTGGGAAGTGAAGTGGACAGGCAAGTGAACGCGTACGCACCGTACTTAAAGCGACGAAAAGAGCAGAACGGACGTCTGTCTGCGCATGACTAGCTGGCCTTGCGTAGCTCTGATGCGTTGCCGCCATTAGCGGGCGCAAGCGCGGCGAATAAGGGTCCGAGAAAGTTCTGGTAACGGCGCCAACGCCCCACCGAGCTGCGATAAACCGGCTGGCGCACTTGTGTGGCGCTCGCCGTGCGGACCGGCCGCCGGTTGCGGTGAAACGCGAGGCAGCGCGGATCCCAGCTAAGACCGCAACGCGCGATGATGCGGCGCGCCACGCCTTCCAGATCGTCGACGAGCTCCTCGTAGCGCACGTCCATGATGCGGCCGGGCGGCAGTACAGCGTGCCAGTGCGCCATGAGCTGATGATAACGCCTATGGTAGCGCCCCAATTCGGAGAGGTCGTAGGTGTGCGGCTGGCCCTTGGTGAAATGCACCGAGAAACAGGAGACGCAAGTGTCCACCGGATCGCGGACCGCGTGAATGATGACGGCGTCGGGCAACGCCAGGTGAATGAGGCCCGCATAGAGAAAATTCGCCGGCATCTTGTCAACAATTCGCAGTGCGCCCGGCGCTCGCGGCAGCAGTTTCTCGATATAGCGTGAACCCAGCTCTCGAAATTGACGGGCCGACATGTCGGGCACGAAATGCGGAAACAGCAGCGATCGTGGCGTCGTGCGGCCGATGGCATCGGTTATTTGCTCCAGCAGCGTCAGCTCGCCCGCCGCGAATATTTGGGGATGGCTCGCCAATATCTGCTCGATAAGGGTCGTGCCCGACCGGGGCATGCCGATGATGAAAACCGGAGCGGGCGAGCGCACACCCGCGCCTTCGCGCGCTTCGATAAATTCCCGCGTAAACAGTTCTCCCGTGCGGCTCATTTGCGCGAGCGTTGCCGCTTCGTCGTAAGCAATCTGCTGGCGTTTCAGCGTATTGGCGGCCAGCAGCTGGCGAAAAGCGTCTTCCGAATTGCCGAGTTGTTCGTTGACCTTGGCGAGCGCGAAGTGCAGATGCATCCGGTTCACGGCGGAAAGCGATGCGGCCTCTGCGGCCAGGTTCTCGAGCGCTGTGACGTAATCATCGCCGGCGGTGAATGATCGCATGGCCGCGAGATTGTCGTAGTAGGAAGCGTCCTTGGGTGACAGCCGGATCGCCTCCTCGACGGCGCTTCGGGCTTCCGCCATTCGCCCTCGTTCCTTCAAGATCAGTCCGAGGTTGTTGTAGGCGCCGGCAAAGCCCGGATGGGTCGCGATGGCGCGGCGGAATATCGCCTCCGCCTCGTCCCATCGCTCAATCTGCGCCAGAGCGATGCCCCAGTTGCACAGTGTCTCCGGATTGTCCGGTTTGATGGCCACGGCTTGCGCGTACGACGCTACGGCCTCTTCGGGCCTGTCCAGTTCGGCCAGCGCCAGTCCGCGATTATTGTGAACCTCCGCGAAGTTCGGCTCCAACACGAGTATTTGTTCGTAAAGAGCGATCGCGTCGTCAAGTCGACCGGCCTGGTGGCTTGCAAGGGCCCGTGTGCACAGCGCCGACAATTTGGCGGCTTGCGCGACCGCCGCGAAAGCCTTGGGATCTCCGGTCGGGCTCGCCGGCGGGCTGTTCGCCACGGTGCTGTCCTATCAAGCGTGCGCAGAATCTCGGGTACGCGTGACAACACCCCGGCTCCATTCGCCTAGAAGATCACGGTGAATGAAATGTTAACGCGATTGTCCGGCGGCTTCAGTCTGACGCAGACTGGCGCAATTCAACGTATTGCCCTGCCAGCCGCAATACGTGGTGGGCACGCGTGGCGTGGTTTGCGACGACGCGATTTGTTTGCTCTGTTCAAGCAGTGCGTCAGTTTTGCGCTCGCGCTGGACCTGATCGGTACGAACCCCTGTAATGTGCCCGACGCCGTCAACAGGTCCGGCAGCCAGATCGAGCTGTAGCCTGCGGTCGCTTTCGATGGAAAGTTTATTCGCCAAGCCGACGGGCAGTTCTCCGGCTGCAAGCTTATCGAAGACCTGGTCCGATCGGCCAACGTATTGCTGCAAATAGGGCAGTTGCCATGCGGCGGACTGATCGACCTTCGCCATGATGATTTGCCGGCATTGCGCAGCTCTTGAGTGCAGTTGCGCAAGCGCAGTACGTTCCGCCGGCGTCAGCGGGTAGGGGTCCAGCAATTTGGCGGCGCTGTCGGTGCTGTCGCCCATCCACAGCCGCCCCGCGATGATTTGACCCTCCGGCGTCGCGCGGTTCTCCGCGCCGCACTTCGCAAACTGGTCCCGCGCTTGCTTCGCCGCTTCTTGGGTCATCAGTTGCGAGCAGCCTGCCAGGCCCTGCGCGACGACGGCAAACAACAAACACAAGAACGCACGCATGGAGACTTCCACCTGGCCCGCAGATCCTGCCGCCGAAACCGGGATGCCGAGAATTTCCAATGCGGCCTAACCCAAAGCCCTAATTAACTTAATCTGCCGGTCGTTTTATTGGTCGGAGCGCCGAGATTTGAACTCGGGACCCCCAGTCCCCCAGACTGGTGCGCTAACCGGGCTGCGCTACGCTCCGTTGCTCCGCGGACTATAATAACGGGCACTCTGCGGCACAAGCGACAAGCCGCAACTTGCGCTCGCTCATAAGACCGCGACGACGTATACAGAGGCGATTCTTCTGGTTCGCTCGCCCGCACAATCGGATCCTCCGTGAAACGGCTTTTCAGCGCGACCATCAATTCGCTACGCGCCATTGGCTACGGGTTTCAGAGCGAAGCGGCACTGCGCGAGGAGATGGTACTGTTGGTCGCCGGCGTTTTGTTCGGCTTTGTCGTAGCGCCGAACGTGGCCTGGTACGTCGGGATGGTCGGGTCGCTGCTTATTCTGCTGGCCGTGGAATTTCTCAACACCGGGATCGAGAAGCTCGCCGATTACGTCACGCGCGAGCGGCACGTCGAGATCCGCAGGATCAAGGATTTCGGTTCAGCGGCGGTGTTCTGCGCGATCTGCCTGTCCGGTCTCGTCTGGCTGGCGGCAATTGCGGTGCGGCTCGGGCTTGTCTCGGGCTGAGCTGATGCGGCGGCGGCACTGCCCGCACCGGAGGAGGGGGCCGCCGCTCAAACCGGGATCACCGCCCCCACAGCTGCTTGCTGGCAATAGCGGCGCCCTCGCTCAGCGCGCGCAATTTCGCCCATACGATGCTGTCCGCCACGGCGGGTTCGGTGCGCACCGCGGTCCCAAAGCCGCAATCGACGCCGGCGATCAGGCGTTCACGGTCGATGACGGTCGCATAGCGTGCGATGCGCTGCGCCACCAGCCGCGGATGCTCGACGAAATTCGTGGTCGAGTTCGATCACGCCGGGGATAAGAATTTTGTCGTCGGGAATTTTTATTCCCTTCAGATCCTCCCATTCGTGATCGTGACGCGGGTTGGCGGCCTCGATGCTGATCGCCTGCGGCCGCGCCTTGAATGCAATATCGATGATTTTCAGGAGCGGCAGATCGTGGGTGTGCGGGCCTTCATAATTGCCCCAGCAAATGTGCAGGCGCATGCGGTCGGCCGGCAGACCCGCGGTCGCGGCATTGAGCGCCGCGACATTGCGCTCGGCAATTTTCTGGCGGAATTCATCGTCGGTGAGGTGCCGATATTGATTGTTGCGCGCCGAGCCGAGGTCCGGGGCGTCAATCTGCAGCAGGAAGCCCGCTTCGACGATCGCACGATACTCATTTCGCATCACGTCGGCTAATGCAGCGACGTAAGCATCCTCGGTCGGATAATGCAGGTTGATGATGAAGCGGGTCAAAATGCCCGGCGATGGCGCTGTCATGAAAACTTCGGCCGGCCGGGATTTCGCGGCCGCATCCTTGAGATGCGCGATGTCGCGGTCCAACCCGCTTCGATCCTGATAGCGCAATTCGCCGATGCAACCCGGAAACGGCATGCTGCTAAAATTGCGTTGCTGGCTGGTGAAATCCGGATGCGCCAGGAGGTCGCGCCCCAGCATGATGTCGCGGCCCTTCTCGGCGGCGCGCGGATCTGCCGCGATGCCGCTGACGCGGTGACGAATGTAGGTGGTGTAGGACGGCTTACTCATCTCGCCGTCGCTGACGACGTCGATGCCGGCTGCGACCTGCGCCGCCACAACGTCATCGACCGCCTTTACCACCTCGTTTTCGAGGGCTTGCGCATCGACGGCCGTGCCGGCTTCGCGCCGCAGAATGAGGTCGATCAGCGGCTTCGGGCGCGGCAGGCTGCCGGAATGGGTCGTCAGAATGCGCTCGGTAGACATTTTCATGTAGCACTCTCGCGTGGGTCGAAGTTTGGAAATGCGGCCGGGTGGCGCTTGCCGCTGACGATCTTTTATGCGGCTAACACGAACGGGGTTCCAACTGCGCAACGGATGACATTGTCGCCCAGTTCGGCGCGCGCAAGGTCGGACGAGCGGGAGCTTCCCGGCTGACACGCGCAACCGCCAAACAACGTGAAGGCCTCCGACTCTAAGGGCGACGCGAAACGCAAGATCAACCCACCCGCAGCGAGATTATGCGGTCCGGCCGAAGCAGCTGCAACGCGTCAGTTTCGGACAGGCAAGCGGGCCGGGGCGGACCCCGGCCCGCTACGATTCCACCGGTTACGCCGCAGCCCGTCCCTGCCAGAGCTGTTTGCTGGCGAGTGCCGCGCCTTCCGAGAGCGCTTTGAGCTTCGCCCAGGCGATCTGCGGGTGGACGCGGCCGCCGAGCCCGCAATCAGTGGAGGCGATGACGTTTTCGGGTCCCACGGCTTCGGCAAACCGGATGATCCTGTCGGCGACGAGCTCGGGGTCTTCAATCAGATTGGTGGAGTGGCTGACGATGCCCGGAAGAATTTTTTTGCCCGGGGGCAACTTGATGGTCTTCCACAGCTTCCATTCGTGCTCGTGGCGGGCGTTGGCGGCCTCGAATGAGTAGTAGTCGCAGTTGACCGCCAGCATCAGGTCGACGAGGTGCTTCATCGGGATGTCGGTGGTATGCGGGCCGTGCCAGCTTCCCCAGCACAAGTGGAAGCGGATTTTGCTCGGGGGCAGCCCCTTGATCGAATGGTTGAGGGCGTCGATTTGCATCCTGGTGTAGCGCCGATAGCCTTCGACGCTTGGTTCGTTTTTCTGCTGATCCCAGTTCTCGCCGATCGCCGGATCATCAAGCTGGACAATCAGGCCGGCGTCGATGATCGCCTTGTACTCTTCGTGCATCGCGTCGGCGCAGGCGTACAGCAGCTCCTCTTCGTTCTTGTAATGCTCGTTCGGCATGCGCGCGCAGCTCGCCGGCGCGATCGCATTCATCCACGCTCCTTCGGTCGAAAGCCCGGCAGCCTTCAGACCGGCTTTGAAGTTGGCGATGTCGCGCTGGATCAGATCCTGGCCTTTGTATTTGATCGGGCCTCTGACCAGCGGGCTGTGGTTGGTCATGAACTGCTCGGGCAAGCCGCAGCCGGAATGCGGGTCGAGATAGGCGTCGTGGAACTTGGCCATGTCCCGGCGCTCGCCCCAGTCGCCGACGACGAAATCCTTGGGCGCCATCGGTGTCTTGGTGTGTGCAGAAAGTTTGGTGAACCAGAGACCCTGGTCGACGATCTCCACGCCGGCGAGGCGCCGGATCACATATGACCACCACGCGCCGTAATCGTAGGCCCAGCCTACGGTGTGACCAAGCTCGCCGTCGTTGATGAGATCAACGCCAGCTTCTTTTTGCATGCGGACGACCTCGGCCACCGAAGCCTTGAGCTCGCGGTCGAAGGCGGCCTCGTCAAACTTTTCACCGAGAGTTTTCTTTTGGCTCAACTCAAGAAGCTTCGCCGGGCGCGGCAAGCTTCCCACATGCGTCGTCAGAATCCGATTAGCCATGCTGTTTCTCCCTACTTTTTTGAACATCGTGCCGGGAGTGCGCGCGACAGAACGCCACCCGTGCGGTTATGAGCAGATTTACTCATAACGGCGTGCGATCGGCAAGGACTCGGGTGTCGCGACTGATGACGGCGTTGGAGAGTGTGACGTCGTTGGGCGCTAAGGCGGGCAAGAGCCCAAACAAAAACCGAAGCCAGAGTCCAGCCCCGATGGCATGAACCACCGGCCGCAGAAGGTGTCAGCTTCCTGGAAGCGAAGTTTTTTCAGCTTGCCGATCGGCTGACGGTGCGACTTCCCGGGGCGAAGAGGCCGTGTGGTGATCGGTCTGCAGCGCGGCGCGAATTTCGTTGACCACTTTGCCCTGGACCACTGCATTGGTATCGAGATTGAGGTGGCCCATGCCCGGCGTGTCCCCCACGTCGACGTTTTGCACCGAACCCTTGAATTGATCGCCGCGGCGAACCGAATGACTGCCGTATGAATTGTAATAGTTGACGTAACGCTCAACATGTCCGACGGCCGTGATCGGCCACACCGGATCCAGGCTGATCATCAATTTTACCGGGATGCCGCGCGCGCCCAACTGGGCCATGGTTTTCGTCATCGCGCCCGCGCCAGCCGAGTAGCCGACAAGAACGATCCTGCGCAGATGCCCGGTCTTGTATCGGGCGGTAATTTTGTCGGTAACCTGCTGCCATTCCGTATGATTGTAGACGGTGGCGCTGATGCCGTGCTTTTGCAGCTGGTCTGCGATTTCGATCATGCCCGAGGAAAAAATCGGGAGCAGTCCCCGAAACAGATAAACATGGTCACGCGAGGAAGAAGTTGCGTCCGGAATGGACGTTGCCCGTACGCTACCGCAAAACAAACCGGTGCAAATTCCGACGATCAGCGCGGTTACGGCGAAAGACAAAAATGGAAAGCGCAAAATCGAGATGACCCGAGAACGCGTCGCCAGATGCTGATTTGCAATGAATAACTTCATGCTCTTTTCTCGACGCGACATGGCTAACTTGTACCTGAGGACGTGTGACAAAGGCAACACAGGAGCGCCGGCCGGTCCCGTTATTCAGCGCCGTACCGAAGGGGAATTGACCGCAACGGCTCGATGATTAACATCCGAATCGGGGTAAGTGCCGTCGACACAACGGCTAACGGAGAGGCTGGGGGTTTAAATCCACATCGGATGCGCTCGGGGCCGGGATACCGGGATTTGCCGTGGCGGCGATCCGGTGGATAAGCCTCCATCAGCAAACATCCCTGACATGCTGCCCTATTTCGAGTCGGTCGCCCATGACGAGTGTTGCGACTATTGCACCGGGCGGCGCCTGGGCAGCCCATTGCCGTATCCGATCGATGCGATCTACTGCATTTCGCTGCAGGAACAACCGCACCGGACGCGTGAGGCTGAGGCTCATTTCCATCGCGTAGGCATGTGTCGGCACGTGACGCTCTATCGCCCCAGGCGGGGCGAGAACGGCGAGCGGGCCATTTGGGAATCGCATCAGGCGCTGGCGCGCCACGCTTTGGCCAACGGACGCTCGCACGCGCTTATGCTTGAGGATGACGTGTTCTTTCGGCAACCCTGGGAGCAACTCGCGCCCCGGATCGGCCGGGCGATCACCACGCTACCGTCCGACTGGTGGTGCTTCTATCTCGGTCACGTTCCCTTGCAAGCGCATTTTGTGCGCTCAAACATTCTGCGCGTGCGTTCAGGCTGTGCCCATGCTTATGTCGCGAGCCCGCGCCTGCTGGCATGGTTGGCCGACACCGAGCCATTGAGTGCTGACGTGGCCACGTGGCGGCGAATTGCCGGTTCGATCGATGGCGCGATGGTCAATCTGCCCGGGATGTACGCGCTGTTTCCGATGGTGGCCCGGCAGCGCTTCCTCGGCGATTACCGCGTCGACGCGCGCGTCGACGAGACCGGGCGACCGCGTTCGTGGCGCGACGGCGATCGCTGGCGATACTATTTCCTGTTTCGTGGTGCCTGGGTCGCGGAAGCGCTCGCCGTAATCCTGTCGCCCTTTCACCACTTCACTTTGGAACGTTATCGGCGCGAAGCGGTACCTGCACAGCGTGCGCAGGATTGATCGACGGCGCAGCCGCTGCAGCCGTTCCGCAAAAGTGTCGCCGACTTTTGTGCAGTCACGGGCGTCGCAGTTGCGCTCTTCTAATCGATCTTCGCGCCGGCTTGCGTAACGGCTTGGCCCCAGCGTGGTAATTCGGAGCGGACGAAACTGCCGAGTTCTTCAGGCGTGGTCGGCGCCGGCTCGGCGCCCGCCTTGAGTAACGATTGGCGTAAGTCCGGATCTGTAAGGGCTTGTCTGACGGCCGCGTTCCACGTCGCAATGATGTCGTTCGGGGTGCCGCGCGGCGCCCATAATCCATCCCACGCTTCGACCTCAAAACCGGGTACGGCGTCCTCCGTCAGCGTCGGAATGTTGGGTGCCAGAGGCCAGCGTTTGGCGGTCGTCACGGCGAGGCCGTTGAGCTTGCCTTCGGTGACCAGCGGTAAAACGCTGGGCATGATCTCGATCATCATCTGAACTTGATTGGAAAGAAGATCGATCTTGGCCGGCCCGCCGCCTCGATAAGGGATATGCAGGTAGTTCACGCCCGTGGCATTTTTGAACATTTGCTGGGCGAGGTGCGACGTCGTGCCGTTACCGGCGGACGCTACATTCACCTTGCCAGGGTTGGCTTTGAGGTAAGCAATGAGTTCGCGTGCTGAGTTTGCCGGCACTGACGGATTGGTGACCAGCAGCAAAGCGATTTGAGTGAAACGCGAAATCGGCTCAAAATCTCTAACAGGATCGAAGCCCGGATGTTGGTAAAGCGCCTGGTTGATCGCGAAAGTGCCGTTGGTGCCGTAAGCCAATGTGTAGCCGTCGGGTGCCGAACGGGCGGCCACCTCAGTGCCGAGATTGCCGCCGGCACCGGGGCGGTTCTCGATCACGACCGTCCAGCCTTGCTGGGCGGCGACTGTGCCGAGCACCGAGCGCGCCAACGTGTCGCCACCTCCGCCGGGCGCGAACGGCACGATGACGCGGATCGGTTTGTCGGGATATTTGGCGGCCGCAACCTGCGGAGAGGTGAGCGCCGCCGCAGCGATGAGCGCGACTATGGCCTTACGCGCAAGGCAGCGCGAGCGACGGATCATGTTCATCTGCCTTCCTCGGCCGGGTTAATGCTTCGGCGATTTTGACGGTTTCGGAAGTCAGTGATCGTCCGCGCAGCAATTTCCAGGAAGCGGCGCGGCAGAATGACCGCTGTGCGCGCAGCATCCTCCTTTCCACCACTCGGCAGCGGCACCGTGGCAATACTTTCCATCGGCCCCGACCATCTTCATGAACATGGGATGATAGTTGCGGCAGATTTCCAGCTCCGCTTTGACCCAGCGGAGTGGATCTTTGGCGTAATGCTCCCAGTAGTCGCCGGCCATGTTGATGCCCGGCACGGCGGGATTCCACGATTCATCGAGCCAGAGATCGACATCGCCGTATTTGGAGCAGAGCTGCCTGATCTTGGGATCGTCCAGCGCCAGCAGCCGGCCGTTCTCGATCAGTGTTTCGTTGTCGCCGTCGCGCTCAAGGGTGTAGGTCGGAAAATAGAGATGCACATGCCAATGTCCGACCAGATGACCCATGCGTGCGGCGCGCCGTTCTGCCATCGATGAAATGATCGTCCCGAAGCCCATGTGAATGACGCCGGACCGTACGCGTTCGTAGAGGCAATTGACGAAACCGGACGGAAAATCCTGGCGCGGCCGGTGAATGTGAGGGTTGGTGCCGATCGACGCTTCCCACCAATACATGAGGCCTTTGCCGGGAACCCCCGGATATTGCAGATCTTTGGTGCGCTCCATCACGTCGCGCAGCTTGTCGCCGAATTCTCCGCCCTCGTTGATTTGAGTGATCTTCGAATTCTCCACCACGAGCTGGGTCCAATCCACGGGCGCAATGTGGTTGGTGGTGCCGGCAATGACACCATTGCCGTCCTCCTTGGTGGGATGAAACATCCACGGACGCCCGGTTATGTGACCGGGCAGGTATTGCTTGCCGAAATGTTCGTTGCCGGTCCAGGTCTCGGCCGTGAGTGTCGGATCGTAGAATTCGCGCGCGCTGTCCCAATATTCCGGATGATTGGTGAATTCGATGTCGGTGCCTTCCGGGTCAACGATGCGCGCACGTCTGGATGTGCGGATGCGATCCCAGGTCCAACGATCGATGGCGTTGATAACTTCAATCGGCATGGCATGCGCCGGCGACGCCAGCAGCTCCGGCGTAATGAACGGCATGCGCTGAATCTTGATGAACCGTTCGGCGAGAACCGGTCCGCCGTAACCCATCAGGATCTTGTCGTATTGCTGTTTCTTTTCCTCCTCTTCCCACCAGTCCATCCACTCGGCGAGCTCTTTGGTCCGGAACAGATAATATTCGACTTCGTCGGCGCCGACCCATTGTTTGATTGGGCCTCGGTCGATCCGCTTGATCTCATATTTGACTTTGTATTTCTCGAGGATTTTTTTGCACGCTTCAATCGTCAGATCGCTGTGCCAGTTGTCGACCCGCAACAAGACGCGTTCGCCTTCTTTCAGGTCCCAGCAAGCATTGAGGCCGTGATTGTAGGGACGCTTGGCGACATGCTCGAGATAGGGCAGCAATTGATCGGAGTTTGTCACCTCGACAAACGGCGGACATCGCGGCGGCCGGCTGTGCACCAGCGGCGGCGTGCGATAGCTCGGACGGCCGGGAATTGACCGGGCAACATTGGTGCGGTCGAGCATTTCCAACTCCGTTTCTTGGCATGCGCTTAACGACCGGACGCGCGATGTCGCTGGGTCCGGTGCCGTCCCCGAAATATTGATTGAAGATAATTATAGGCGAAAACATTGACGCGATGAAGCGCGGTGCTCTGGTTCCCAAGCCGCCCGCTGTGAAGCTGCGGCGGTTCCGCGCGAGGACCGGGTCGGACCGCCGATCAACCAGCGGGCCGCACCTGCGGCGCAGTGCGGGTGCCATCGACTTCGCGCAAGCCGCGTTCGATTCCCGTGCGCAGCAACTCCCGGTAGGGATAGGCCTTGTATGGCGTGGTTGGCGCATTCGCGTGCAGAACCTGATCCAGCACGGCCATGAATTGACCGGCATCACGGTAAAAATGCACCGCCTCGTCGCGCAGGCCTTCAAATTCCGGAATGTCCGAGCAGATAACCTGAGCGCCGGCGAGCCGGCCTTCCACCAGGCAGCGGCCGAATCCTTCGCGCAGGGAGTGAACCCAGACGATCCCGTGTGAACGGTATTCGCGCGCGACCGCACGATCGGTAAGGCGTCCACAGATGCGCAATTGCCCGGTCTCGATAAAGCTTTGCAGCGAACTCAGGCGCGGCGCGTCGCTCGCCTTGTGCAGGCCGAGGACCGAGACGCGAAAGCCGGCGGCCATCACTTTCGGCAGGTAGTCGGCGACCAGCGTTTCGATGTCTTTGTTCGCGGTCGACCCGGTGCACAGCAGAAGCGACTTATCCGGCTCGGGCTTGTGCTTCAAAGCGCGCAGGTAGCGTTCGAATGTGTAAAAGGTGTTGGGCAGCATCACCACCGGGCAGCCGCCAAACAGCCCGCTCTCGGCGAGCCGCTGCCGGGTCGCCTCGGAAATGGTGAAAATCGGATTGTTGTGCGTTTTCAGGAAGCGGTAGCAGACCAGGTAGTAAATCTTGGACAACGACATGCCGCGATTGAGTTGCTCGAGATCGTGCACCACGATGCGGCCGCGCCGGGTGAACAGATCGACAATCGCGACCGAATTATAGGGATAAAGCGTGAGATCGGCGCGCAACAGATAACCGGCTATCGGCAACGCGATCTGCTCGACCAGAACGGCGATCATATAAAACAGGTTGCGCGGCAGCACCCGGCAGATTGACGGCGCGCGTATGACGCTCACTTCAAAACCTTCTTCGCGCAAGCCGCCGATAAGATTGCGGACATACAGCGGGATACCGCGATCGAGCACGCCGCCGATGAAATCGTTGATCAGGATGTGCAAGGCAACCCCCGCCGTTGCGCGAAGTCAGGCGTCAATACGCATTTTCGGTGCGGATCAGTGCGAACGGCGTCTGCGCCACGATGTAGAGGTCGAGCAGGATCGACCAGTTCTCGATGTAATAGAGGTCGTGCTCGACGCGGCGCTGGATTTTTTCCTGGCTGTTGGTTTCGCCGCGCCAGCCGTGGATCTGCGCCCAACCGGTGAGACCGGGCTTGACGCGGTGCCGCGCAAAATAGCCGTCGACGGCTTCGTCGTAGAGGCGGTTCTCGGCCTTGGCCTGCACCGCGTGCGGGCGCGGACCAACCAGTGACAAATTGCCGGCGAAGACCACGTTAAACAGCTGCGGCAGTTCGTCGAGGCTGGTCTTGCGAATGAAGCGGCCGACGCGGGTCACCCGCGGATCGCTGACGGTGACAAGCTTGCTCGCGGCGGCGTCGGTTTGATCGACATACATCGACCGGAATTTGTAGATTTCGATCAGCTCGTTGTTGAAGCCGTAGCGCTTCTGCTTGAAGAACACCGGACCGCGGCTGTCGAGCTTGATGGCGATGGCGACGACCAGCATGATCGGGAGCGCACAGATCAGCGCCAGCGAGCCGACGATCTTGTCGAACAGCCACTTCATCACGACGTCCCAGTCGGCGATCGGCTTGTCGAAAATGTCGAGTACCGGGACGTTGCCGACATAGGAGTAAGAACGAGGGCGGTAGCGCAGCTTGTTGGTGTGCGCCGAGAGGCGGATATCGACCGGCAGCACCCAAAGCTTCTTGAGCATCTGCAGGATGCGGCTTTCCGCCGAGATCGGCAGCGAGAAGATGACGAGATCGACGCGGGTGTTGCGCGCGAACGCCACGAGATCGCCGACCGTGCCGAGCTTGGCAACCCCGGCGCAGCTCGACGGGCTGCGCTCGTCGTTGCGATCGTCGAACACGCCGATCACGCGCACGTCGGAATCGCGCTGCGCGGCAAGTGAATCGATCAGCGCCTCGCCGTTCTGGTCGGCGCCGACCACGACGGTGCGGCGATCGAGCCGGCCTTGCCGCGTCCAGCGGCGCACCAGAAGAAACAGCCCGCGCCGGAATGTGATCAGCGTGAACAGGCCGAGCACATAGAAGCTGCCAAGCCAAGCGCGGGAGAACTGGTCGCCGACCTTGGCGAAGAACGATGCGCAAATCGCGATCAGAAAAACCACCGACCATGCCGAGGCCAGCCGCATGTATTGTTTTTCGTGGCCGCGAAAAGCCTGGACCTGATAGATGTCGGCGGCCTGGAACGCCAGCATCGCAAACAGCGAGATGCCGAGGATGACGGCGAAATAGTACCAGGCGAAACCGTGCGATGGCACCACGTAAGCGACATAGACCGCAAAGCCCACCACGGCGACCAGCGCAAATTCGATCGCCCGAACGAGACCGGCAAGCACGATTGGCGAATAGGCGGCGCGATAGGGCTTTGCGGTGATCGCGAGCGCTTCGGGCGAAAGCGGCGGCGCTTCGGTCCGCGGCAGGCTGCCGCGCGGCATCGCCGTCACGGCGGAGCGAACCGCAGAGGCGGTATCAAAAATCCCACCGGGCTCAGGCTTCGACATTACTGACACTGTGGTGCACGCTACTTTCGATGCCCGCGCGCAGACGCGGGAACGCCCCGGTGCAGTCTCGGCACTTGGTTAGTCCCAAGCGCTTGGTCCCAGGATTCTGAATAGTGAAGAAATTTCAAAAATTAGTTAGGCGAATTGTTTCAATTTTCGCATTGCCAGCGCTTCGCGATAAGCCGCTAACCCGCCATCAACCATGGCGGCGAGCGAAAATTCGCTGTGGACACGGCTTCTGACGGCCTGCGCGCTCTGCCGCAGATGCTCCGGCGTGTCGAGCGCCGCGCTGATGGCGGCGGTCAGTGCGTTGACGTCATCCGGCGGGATCAGATCGACGTCCTCGGGACCGAAGATCTCCGGGTTGCCGCCAACGCGGGTTGCGATCATGGGCACACCGGCGGCGGCCGCTTCGAGCACCACGTAGGGCAGGGATTCGGCGCGCGAGGGAATGACCATGGTGCGCCCCATGGCGAACGCCGCGCGCGCCTGGCGGTGGCCGACAAAGCGGACCTGATCGGCGACTTGCAGGTGGCGGGCTTGGGCTTTGAGTTCCGCTTCCAGGGGGCCTTCGCCGGCGATGGTGGCCGTGACCCGCCGGCCATGCGCTTTGAGCTTCGCCAGCGCCGTGATCAGGACGTCGAATGCCTTGACGGGCCGCAATTCGCCAAGCCCGACCAGGTCGGTTGCATCGGCCGCGGGCGTAACGGGCGCAAACTCGGCGTCGGCGACGCCGTTGTGCACCACGCGCGTCAGCGTCGGCGTGCGCCCGATCTGAGCGCGGAACAGGCCGGCAACGTAATGGCTCTCGAACAGAAAAAGATCGGTGCGCCACTTCAAGAGCCATTCCAGCGAGCGATAAAAGCCGCCGCCGATGGTGCCGGGGCGATAGACCAACGAACCGCCGTGCGGCGTGTAAACCCGGATGGCGCGCGGCGCGCTCGGCGCAAGCCGCGCCAGCGCCGCACCCTTGGCGCCGTGGCCATGAAGCACGTCGGGCGCGGCATGCTTGATGTGGCCGGCGATAATGGAGAGCGCGCGAAAGTCGGAAGGCCCGAGTTCACGGGCGATGGCGACGCGCTGCAGGCCGAGCGCGAGCTGGGGTTTAAGTTCCGCGAGCACGGCGTCGGCGCGCGCGCCGCCGGTGATGAAATCAACAATCAGGCCGACGCGATGGCCGCGCGCCGCCTGGCCGCCGGCGATGTCGAGCACGTGACGGAACAGGCCGCCCAGCGGCGCCCGCAAAATGTGCATGATCTTGAGCGACGGCGCGACCGAAGCCTGCGGCTCGACCGCGCGCGCCACGGGCATCGGCAGATCCGCCGCCGCGGCGGCGGCTTGCATCGACAGTGCGGGCCGCCCATCGCCCATGGCAAATCCTTAAAAGTCGCGGCTGCGAGTTAAGCGCGATAGAGCAGCCACGACGTTAAGAAAGCCTTGCGATTAAGAAAGCTTTGCCATTCCGCCGCCGCGCCCGCGCAAACCGCCGGTTCCGGCGCCGTTTAACCAGATGGAAACCATAATCGACTGTGATGGCGCGTGCCCACCAAGCCCGCTTTTTGGTCCACGCAGAGTTCCGTCAGCAGGAGCCGCGACATGAGTCTGGCCTCGCAATCGCCCCGGCCGCCGGCGCGCGGCTCGATGATGGACGCCGACTTTGACCTGTCTCAGCTTGGTTCTGCGCTCTGGCGCAACCGCGGCAAGATCCTCCGACCCACCATCGCGGTGGCGCTTATCGCCTTCGCGGTGGTGATGCTGATCCCGCCGAAATATCTCGGCGAATCGCGGGTGCTGGTGGTCGGACGCGACAATGTGTTTCTCCGCCCCGATGTCGACCGCGACACCGGCGAGCGTGGCACGGTCGATCTCGAGGCGGTGACGAGCCAGGCGCAGCTCATTCTGTCGCGCGATCTCGCGGTCGAAGTGATCAACAAGCTGAAACTCAACGAGCGCCCGGAATTCGACCCGGCGCTCGGCGGGGTTTCGCTCATCAAATCGGTGCTTGGTTTCATCGGGGTCACCAAGAACCCGGCGACCATGACGCCGGAAGAGCGCGTGCTCGACGCTTATTACGACCGGCTCAACGTCTATCCGGTGGAGAAATCGCGCGTCATCGTGATCGATTTTCTGTCGGAAAATCCCGAGCTCGCCGCGCGCGTCGCCAACGCCATCGCCGACGCTTATCTCGAGCGCCAGCAACTCGCCAAGCAGGAACAGGTGCGCGGCGCCGGCACGTGGCTCGCCGGCGAAATCGAGAAGCTGCGCAAAAAAGTCGAGGAGGCCGAGGCCAAGGTCGAGGCGTTCCGCGGCAAGACCAACCTTCTGGTCGGCCCGAACGGCACCACCCTGTCGGCCCAGCAGCTCGGCGAGATGAACGCGCAGCTTGGCGCCGCGCGCACGCTCAAGGCCGATGCCGAGGCCAAAGCCAAGCTGATCCGCCAGATGCTCAAGGCCGGCGAGGAAATCCAGTCCTCCGACGTGCTCAATTCCGAGCTGATCCGCCGGCTGTCCGAGCAGCGCGTGACGTTGCGGGCGCAGCTTGCCGAGCAATCGGTTTCGCTGCTCGGCAATCATCCGCGCATCAAGGAACTCAAGGCGCAGATCGCCGACCTCGACCAGCAGATCAGACACGAAGCCGAGTCGATCGCGCGCTCGCTCGAAAACGACGCCAAGCTCGCGAGCGACCGGGTCGATTCGCAAACCGCCATGCTCGACCAGTTCCGGAACCAGGCGTCGTCGACCAACGAGCAGGACGTGCAATTGCGCGCGCTGGAACGCGAAGCGAAGTCGCAGCGCGATCTCCTGGAATCGTATCTCGCCAAATATCGCGAGGCCTCCGCCCGCGACAGCATCGCCTCGGCGCCGCCGGACGCCCGCATCATTTCGCGCGCTTCGGTGTCGAACGTTCCGGCCTATCCGAAAAAACTCCCCACCGTGCTGATCGCCACCTTTGCGACGTTTGTGGTGTGCTGCGGCATCGTGGTGACGCGCGAGTTTCTCGCCAATCCGGCAAGCGACACCGTGGCGCCGCCCGCCCGCGTCGCGCGCCAAACCGCGACGAAGCCGCTCGCGCGGATGCCGGACCGGCACGCCGCGCCTGCCGGCAGTCCCGCCGCTGCGGCGGCGGCCGCAACCGCACGGACCCATGAGGTGCGGCCAGCCGTCGCCGGCCGCCTGGCGTCGCGGCTTGCCGCGGTGGTCAAACGCCGCCGGCCGGCCGGCATACCGGTCAGCGCGCTCGGCGAATTCGCGCACAATCTGAACAGCACTGAAGGCAACGGCAGCCAGATCGCGTTCTTCGGCGTTGCGCCGCATCTCGGCACCACCAGCTTCGCCATCAAGTTCGCCCGCGCGCTGGCGCAGGAAACGCGCGTCGTGCTGGTCGGCCTGGGCTCCGGCGACGCCGCGATCCGGGGGATTTCCGGCGATCCCTCAGCGCCCGGATTGACCGAGCTTGCCGACGGTGAGGCCAGCTTCGGCGACATCATCACCAGGGATCGGATGTCCGGCCTCAATCTGATCGTCTCGGGCCGCGCACCGGCGGCGCCGGGCGAACTCGTTTCGGCGCCCGGCATGGCCAGGAACTTCAAGGCGCTGGCTTACACCTACGCGCACGTCGTCATTGACGCCGGAACGGTCGACGAGAGCGACTTGGCGAACGTCGCGCCGCTTGCCTCGCACGCGATCCTTCTGGTCGAGACGCTGTCGAACCTCAGCACCGACCAGGCGCGCGAGCGTCTTGAGGACGCCGGTTTTAATAACGTCACGCTCCTGGTCGCCGGCCACCCCGACGCCGCCGCTTCCGGCGTCTCCTACGCCGCGACGGCCGCAGCGTAGGTCCTCTTCATCCGCCCCGCGAAGCAGGGGAGGGGTAGTCGGATGAAGGTTCGGGATGTAATCCGTTTAATCGAACGGGACGGATGGTTCCTGGTTGCTACCCGGGGCTCGCATCGGCAATACAAGCATCAGACGAAAGCCGGTCGAGTGACGATTGCCGGAAAGCCATCTGACGACATGGCGCCGGGTACATTGAACAGCGTTCTGAAGCAGAGCGGGCTCAAGGAGCCGAAGTAAATGCGCTACGCCGTAGTCATCGAAAAAGCAGAAGACAATTACTCCGCTTATGTGCCTGACCTTCCCGGCTGTGTGGCGACCGGCACAAGCATCCCCGAGGTTGAGGCCGAAATCCGCGAAGCGATCCGCTTCCACATCGACGGCCTCAAGGCTGACGGCGCGCCGGTGCCGGCGCCAACCAGCATTGCGGAATACGTCGAGGCTTAAAGCCAAGCGCTTTCATCCGCCCCCGCGAAGCGGGGGAGGGGGACCATGCCAACGGGTCCGGCCCGAAGTGGCCGGCCCGATGACAGGCTCCGCGCGGTGGACGGGGCGTGCAGCGAGGAGCTTCGCCTCACCGGCGATCTTCGTGCCGTCATCGGCATCATCGGCATCGCGCCGATTGATCTAAAGCGCGTCGATCCGGGCAAGCCCGCGTGGCGGGCGGTGTAGGGGGCAAAAATTTAATCGCTGCGCGCCGTATTTTCTTCGTCCGGCCCCGCGTTTTGGCTTGGGCTCGCATATTGTGCACATATGGAGCATGACCTTGCCCGCCCGAGCGCGTGCCGGAAAGGTCATAGCCGCATTAAAAAAGCTATTCTGCGCCATCGATCGACAGGGCGCTATCGGACTTCACGGACCCAACATAATATTTCGCCGGTTGTGGGGGCTAAAAATATGAATGTCCTCTCAAGATCGGCTGTATTCCGATGATCCGGATTTCGCTTCCGTATGTTTTTAACCTTGCGACTTAATTGGAGCCGTTGAGCCGGCTGCCTGACAATCAAGACGTGGCTTACAATGAAATATTTGTGCCCGTTCTTGTTGCGGAAGGAGCGATGTCGGCCTTGTTGCAAGGGGGCCTTTATACGCCGTATCTCCGAAGTTCTTATGCGCTCGGGCAAGCACTGCTAGACCTTTTGAAAGCGCAGAGCGGCCAAAAAGACTTCAGCCGCCAAGTCAACCAATTTGAGATTTGGCAAATTAAGAACGCCTATACAGGGATGTTGGCGGCGCTTCCAGTAGTGCCGGCCATTACCGTGACTTCGACCGCTGTAGTCCCTGCTTCGTCTGGGACGGTTTCTCCTTAGCAGGAATAATCTTCCTAAAAGCCCGATTAAATGCCGCTTCGCTTTCATCAACGCCAAGAACAGTCCTTACATCTGCGACTTATTCATTGACATCGCGTCCCCATTTCAGTTATAGGAAAAGAATCTCGCTCGTAAGGGACGTGATCTCGAGACACACCTGACCACGGAGCGAGTGCGGTTCCTGCGGGCGGGGCTTGTAACCCCGCTCCCGGGCGGTTCGGGTATCGCTCCCGCCGGCATTACGACCGGCGCGCGGGGTGCTCCGCTTAAGCGCGATCGACGGCGCGGGTAACGCTCGCGTTGTTTGTCGATTGCGTGAAGCACGGCCTGGGCTGAGCTGGAACGTTCGCTCGTTCTGGCAAGCACCGCTTGCGTGAGCGCCGAAAGGCGAGCGCGCCCGAAGCAGACGGTTTGCGCCGTTCGGCGCAAACTTGTTCTGTGGCGCGCGCCCGCGCCCCCTCCCAACCCTCCCCCGCAAGCGGGGAGGGAAAAGGGAGTGACGGTGCGGGGCATGGTTGGTGCGCCTTTCGGCGCTCCGCCTCCCTTTCTTTATGGCCGGAAGCCCGCCTTTTAGATGGGCTTCGGTCAATGGCCTCGCAGAGGCCGCTTCGTGCTTTGGTTGGTGAGCAAAACCCGGGCGCGGATCGCGTCGCGGGAACACATTCGCTTGTCCGCCCCCGCGTAGTGCAACGGAGCGGGGGAGGGGGACCGCGCGTTTGCGCGGTGGAGGGGGCACGCGGCGATTGAGCTGGCGCCGCGGCCGACGCCCCTTGCACCGCCCTTCGGGCGGTCCCCCTCCCCCGCTTCGCGGGGCAGGATGAAGGGAGAAAACCGCTGTCGCGGCAAAGAATTGTCAACTTAAGGTCGGATAGGGTCGGGCGCAGAGAAAGTGGCTGGTTTCGAGGAAACTCCGCTTCAGGGACGCACCGTGGCAGGCCTCAAGCAGACGATCATCCGCGGCGGACTGGAATCGCTGTACTTCACCGGCGCGCATTATGCGCTCAAGCCGTTTGTCGGCGGGCGCGGCGTGATCCTGACGTTCCATCACGTGCGCCCGGCGCGGACCGATTTGTTCCAGCCCAATCGGCTGCTTGAGATCACGCCGCGCTTTCTCACCGGGGTGGTGAAACTGCTGCGCCGCTCGGGCGTCGATGTCATCAGCCTCGACGAGATGTACCGGCGCCTGACCGAGCACGATTTCAAGCGCCGCTTCGTGTGCCTGACCTTCGACGACGGCTATCGCGACACGCTCAAATACGCCTATCCGATCCTTAAGAAAGCCGGGATGCCGTTCGCGGTCTATGTGCCGACGAGCTTTCCCGACCGGCTCGGCGAATTGTGGTGGCTCGCGCTTGAAGCCGTGATCGCGCGCAATACCCGCATCGACCTCGTGCTCGACGGCGAGAACCGCACCTTCGATTGCACGACGCTTGACGAGAAGCGCGCGCTCTTCGAGGAAATTTACTGGTGGCTGCGGCGGACGGCCGAGCGAGACCGAGCTGCGCGACGTCATCCGCAACCTCGCGGCTCGTTATTCGGTCGACCTTGCGGCGTTCTGCGAAGAGCTGTGCATGGACTGGCAGGAGCTTTCGCAGCTTGCCGCCGATCCGCTGGTGACGATCGGCGCGCATACCGTCAATCATCTGATGCTGGCGAAGCTTCCGGACAAAACCGCGCGCGCGGAAATGGATTTGAGCCGTTCGATCATCGAGGCGGCGCTTGGCGAGCGGCCGCAGCATCTGTCGTATCCGTACGGCGATCCGACGGCCGCGGGGCCGCGCGACTTCGCGCTTGCCGCCGAGCTTGGCTTTAAGACCGCGGTGACGACGCGGCCGGGCGTCGTCACTTCCGCGCACAGCGAGCACCTCACCGCGCTGCCGCGCATCTCGGTCAACGGCGAGTATCAACAATTGCGCTACGTGCGGGTGCTGCTCTCCGGCGCGGCGACCGCGATGTGGAATGGCTTCCGCCGCCAGGAAGCGGCTTAACAGGAAGCGGCTTAAGGCGATCGCGTGTTGCGGATCTTGCGCGGGCTCATCCAGGCGATGATTGGCATCGCCGGCAGCACCCAGCCAAGGCCGGCGATAACGTAGTAAGCGACCGAGATGATGGCATGGTCGCGGATCGCCGGCATCTGCGACAACGCCATCGCCACCAGCGCCCAGACGATAACGAGTACGATCAGGACGATCGCGCCGATAAACTTGCGGAGCCGAAGCGACATAAGGAAGCACACCAGTGTCAGTTCGTCATTGCGAGCAAAGACGAAGCCATCCAGTTCTGCCTCGGCGGTTCTGGATTGCTTCGTCGCTTTGCTCCTCGCAATGACGATGATGTTGCAAGCTTTGGCCGCAGCACTATATGGTCCGCGCGCCAACGACAAGCGGAGCGATGATGACCGGCAATCCTGCGGCCGACACGCACGCGCGCGCGATCCGGCTGTGGCTTTATGCGGTCGCCGCGCTGGTGCTGGCGATGGTTTTGGTCGGCGGCGCGACGCGGCTGACGGAATCCGGCCTCTCGATCACCGAGTGGAAGCCGGTCATGGGCACGCTGCCGCCGCTTTCCGCGCGCGACTGGCAGGACGCGTTCGCGAAATATCAGTCCATTCCGCAATACCGCGCGTTTAATGCCGGCATGAGCCTGAGTGAGTTCAAGACCATTTATTGGTGGGAATGGACGCATCGTTTGCTTGGCCGGCTGATCGGCGCGGCTTTTCTCCTGCCGTTTGTCTGGTTCCTGTGGCGCGGTTGGGTGGCGCCCTCGCTGCGGCCGCGTTTGTGGTTCATTTTCGGGCTTGGCGCGCTGCAAGGCGCGGTCGGGTGGTGGATGGTTGCGTCGGGGCTTGCCGAGCGCACCGAAGTCTCGCAGTACCGCCTCGCTACGCATCTGATCCTCGCCTGCGCGATCTATGTGGCGCTGATCTGGACCGCGCGGCGGCTAGTCGAGGCGTCTTCGCCCGGTTTGTACGCCGGGGCGAGGAGGGCAGGGCCGCGCATCAGAGCCGGCGCCATCGGTCTTGTGGTGCTCGTGCTGGTGCAAATCTATCTCGGCGCGCTGGTTGCCGGATTGCGCGCCGGCTACATCTACAATACCTGGCCGCTGATCGACGGCGCGCTCATTCCGCACGCCGCGCACTTGTTGTTTGCAACGCCGCTCTGGCGAAATTTTTTCGAGAATCCGCTGACGGTGCAATTCGACCATCGCATGCTCGCCTACGTGATCTTTGTCGTTGCGTTGCTGCATGCGCTCGACGCCGCGCGCACGGTGAAAGCAGGACCCGCGCGCTCCGGCGCTTTCCTTCTGTTCGCCGCCGTCGCGCTGCAAGTGGCGCTTGGCGTCGCTGTGCTGTTGCTGGTGGTCCCGCTGCCGCTTGCTTTGTTGCATCAGGCGGTGGCGATGCTGATCCTGACGGTGGCAACGCTGCACGCCGCAAACATGGCGAAACCAGCAAGTTTTCCACTCATTCCCGTGCAGGCGGGAAGCCAGTCTGGGATCCCCGCTTTCGCGGGGACGAGCGGGGTGAAGCAAGCTACTCGGCCAGCGCCTGCTCGAGGTCGGCGATGATGTCGTCTTTGTCCTCGATCCCGATCGAGAGCCGCACCACGTCGGGCCCGGCTCCGGCCTGGATCTTCTGCGCGTCGGAAAGCTGGCGATGCGTGGTCGAAGCGGGATGGATGATCAGCGAGCGCGTGTCGCCGATATTGGCGAGGTGCGAAAACAGCTTCACGTTGGACACGAGCTTGACGCCGGCGTCGAAGCCGCCCTTGAGCCCGAACGTGAACACCGCGCCGGCGCCGTTCGGACAGTATTTCTTGGCGAGATTGTAATAGCGGTCGCCCGGCAAGCCGGGGTAGCTCACCCACGCGACCTTCGGGTGCTCCGAAATCCATTCGGCGACCGCGACCGCATTCTCGCAGTGTTGCCGCATCCGCAACGGCAGCGTCTCGATACCGGTGAGAATGAGAAACGCGTTGAACGGCGATAATGCCGGACCGATATCGCGCAGCGCCAGCACGCGGCAGGCGATCGCGAAGGCGAAATTGCCGAACGTTTCGTGCAGCACAATGCCGTGATATTCCGGCCGCGGCTCGCACAACATCGGATAGCGGCGTTCGCGTGACCAGTTGAAGGTTCCGGCATCGACGATCATGCCGCCGATCGAATTGCCGTGGCCGCCGAGAAATTTGGTCAGCGAATGAATGACAATGTCGGCGCCGTGATCGATCGGCTTGCACAGATACGGTGTCGCCAGCGTGTTATCGACGATGTAGGGCACGCCGGCGCGCCGTGCGATTTGCGCGACCGCGGCCATATCGGTGATGACGCCGCCCGGATTGGCGATCAACTCGGTGAAGATCGCCTTGGTCTTGGGCGAGATCGCACGTTCAAACGACGTGATGTCGTCAGGGTCGGCCCAAACGACGTTCCAGCCGAAATTTTTGAACGCGTGATTGAACTGATTGATCGAGCCGCCATATAGCTTTTTGGAAGCGACGAATTCATCACCCGGCTGCAACAGGCAATGGAACGCGAGGACTTGAGCAGCGTGTCCGGATGCCGCGGCAAGCCCCGCAGTGCCGCCTTCGAGTGCGGCGACCCTTTCCTCCAGCACGGCGTTGGTCGGATTACCGATACGCGTATAGATGTTGCCGAAGGTCTGCAGACCGAACAGCGAGGCCGCATGATCGACGCTTTCGAACACGTAGGAGGTGGTCTGGTAGATCGGCGTCGCGCGCGCGCCAGTGGTTGGATCGGGTTGCGCGCCGGCGTGAACCGCGAGCGTCGAGAAACCGGGAATGCGATCGCTCATCGGCCAATCCTTAACGCTGAGCAGGCGGGCAGAAGCGCGACCGGTTTATAGAACGAGCCGAAGCCGTCAAGGCGCGGAAATCGCGTTTTCGTTAATTTGGAAGTCAGCCTGGAAGTCGGCCGCGTCGCACGACGCGAAAAAGCGCTCGTCGGCCGGTGCTGAATTCAGCCGTGCCAGTGCGACAGCATTGTGCGGCAGGCTGCCGAAACCCGGCGTTTGTTGGAGAGGAGACAAGCGGCGACCCTCTCACGATCCGGCACGAATTCCCCGCAGATGGTCATCGCGTCATTCATGCACGCGTCCTGATTTTGTTGGTCTTGTTGTTGATTGCGCTGGTAGCGCTGATTTTGGAAGTCCTGCCTTTGGAAATCCTGCGCCATGACCGCCGGAGCCGCAAGGACGGTGCTCACCAGAGCCAGCGTGAGGACCGATCGAAGTTTCATGGCTCTCTCCTCCAACTCTGTGTTGCGCCGTCCGTCCGAGCCATTCGACCCAGCCGCAGACCCAAAAAGCCCCGGCAGATAATGTGAAAATGGTGTGAAAAGTTCCAGCCAACTGCACATTAGCATCGCCATTTGCTGTGGGTAAATTGTGGCGCCGTTGCCCAAGGGCGCCGCCTCACGACGGGGTTTCCTCGGCGTCGCTCTGTGCGCGTTCGGCGGCCGCGGCCGCTGCGGTCGCGCCGCCGGGGGTTGAAGTGCGGTTGAGCGACAAGCGCTGGATACCTCCGGTCGTCGTCGCCCTCTTTGACGTGATGGTCCGCGTGTTGACGCCCATCCAGGCGATTTCGGAGGATAAACGTCCATATTCGATCTTTGGACAGCGGTTCATCACGACTTTCAGACCTTGAGCCTCGGCGAGCGCGGCGGCTTCGTCGTTACGCACACCGAGTTGCATCCAGATCACCTGAGGTCGCGGCTTCAACGCAAGGGTTTCCTGAACGATCGCAAGCGCGTAACGCGAAGCCCGGAAAATATCGACCATGTCGATCGGCTCCGGCACGTCGGCAAGCCGCGCGTAAACCGCACGACCGAGAATGCTTTGCCCGGCATGACCCGGATTGATCGGGATCATGTTGTAGCCGCGCTCCAGCAAATATTTGAAAGCAAAATAGCTTGGACGGTTCTGCTTATCCGACGCGCCGACCATGGCGATCGATTTTGCGGTGTTGAGAATGCCGCGGATGTAGGTATCGGAGTAGGAATCGTGATTCATCGAAGACTGAAGGTCAGCGGTCTTCCCATTTCGGTTTGCGCTTGTCGATGAAGGCGCCGATCCCTTCGTTAGCGTCACGCGTGAGCAAATTTTCCACCATCACATCCGCCGTGTAATCGTAGGCTTGAGCAAGCGGCATTTCGAGCTGGCGATAGAACGCCTCTTTGCCGAGCCTGATCGCGCTTGCGGACTTTTCCGTGATCTTTCGCGCAAGCTTGAGCGCTTCCTCACGTTCGGTACCGGGTGCGACCACGTGGTTAACCAGCCCGATGCGCTCGGCGTGATCGGCTGAAATCATGTCGCCGGTGACCAGCATTTCCATTGCCGGCTTGTGCGCGACGTTGCGGGAAAGCGCCACCATCGGGGTTGAACAAAACAAGCCGACGTTGATGCCGGAGGTCGCAAACTTGGCAGTGCGCGCCGCGACAGCGAGGTCGCAGGTCGCCACGAGCTGGCAGCCTGCCGCGGTTGCGGTCGCCTGAACGGCGGCAATGACAGGCTGGGGCAGCCTGACGATTTGCTGCATCATCGTGCTGCACATGGTCATGATGTGCTTGAAATAAGTGCGGCCGCGGTCTTCGTCGGCGCGGTGCTGATAAAGCTCCTTGAGATCGTGGCCAGCGGAAAAGGCTGGTCCATTGGCGGCGAGCACGACCACGCGCACTGAGTCGTCGTGGGCAATAGCCGTGAGCGCATCGCCAAGCGCCTCAAGCATCGCTTCCGACAGGCTGTTGAGCGCATGCGGGCGATTGAGCGTAAGGACGGCGACGCTGGCGACATCTTCCCGCAGCAGGATCAGCGAAGAGTCTGAAGCTTTGGCGGCGGCGGAGAGGGCGTTCATGATTCGTAAGTCCTTTGACTTCCGTTAGCCGAGCCGATTGGCAACGCGCTCATCAGATTGTATCCGATCCTGCGGCACGAAGCAGGGGACATTAGGGACATGGCGGCGTCCAAACTTTCGGTCAAGGAGCTTGATCGGCTGCTCAGCACCGAATTTCCGGAAATGTTCAATCCGCTCAGCGGTTATTCGATAGCGGAGGTCTGGCACGGCGGTTGTCGCGTCCGAAAGCAGTTCGACGCCCAGTCACTGCGCCCCGGCGGCACGATCGCCGGTACGACGATGATGGCGCTTGCTGATTTTGCGGCCTATGTGGCGATCCTTGGGACCATTGGCTGGGTACCCCTTGCTGTAACCACCAATCTCAACATCAATTTCCTCAAAAAGCCGGCGGCGCGGGATCTCGTGGGCGAGGCAAAACTCTTGAAGCTGGGCAAACGCCTGGCCGTTGCCGACGTCTCTATCCGCTCGGAGGGCGGAGACGACCTCGTTGCCCATGCGACGGCGACCTACTCCATTCCTGTTGAGAGGTAACAAATTACCACTAGGCCAAATCACTGAGATATTTGCAAAATAACCTCGCAAGCGGATTGACCCGGTCAAGTGCAGCGGTTACATACGCTCGCGCAAAAAGAGCTGCCCAGCAGCGGCTCCCTCCCGAATGGATGCGATTATGAAGACTTTTTCGGCAAAACCCGCCGAGGTTGAAAAGAAATGGGTCATGATCGACGCTGACGGCCTGGTTGTCGGCCGGCTTGCCTCGATCGTCGCGATGCGGCTCCGCGGCAAGCACAAGCCGAGCTTTACGCCGCACGTCGACTGCGGTGACAACGTCATCGTTATCAACGCCGCCAAGGTCGTGTTGACCGGACGCAAGGTCGAGCAAAAGATTTACTACAAGCACACCGGCTATATCGGCGGTATCAAGGAGCGGTCCGCCAAGTCGATCCTGTCCGGGCGCTTTCCCGAGCGCATCGTGGAAAAGGCCGTTGAGCGGATGCTGCCGCGCGGGCCGCTCGGCCGCCGCCAGCTTAGCAATCTGCGCGTCTACCCGCACGCCGCGCATCCGCACGAAGCGCAGCAACCGCAGGCGCTCGATGTTGCAGCCATGAACCGCAAGAACAAGAGGATCGCGTGATGGCCGAGACCATGCAGGCTCTCGAGGAATTGTCGACGCTAAAGCCGGCCGCGGCGCCGCAGCCGCCGAAATACGTGCAAAAGCTCGACAAGCAGGGGCGAGCCTACGCCACAGGTAAGCGCAAAGATGCCGTAGCGCGGGTCTGGATTAAGATGGGCGCTGGCACCATCGTGATTAACGACCGGCCGGTGGAGATTTATTTCGCCCGCCCCGTGCTGCGCATGTTGATTCAGCAGCCGCTGGTCGCCGCCAACCGGCAGGGGCAGTTCGATGTCGTGTGCACGGTCTCCGGCGGGGGACTTTCAGGTCAGGCCGGTGCGGTACGTCACGGCCTGTCCAAGGCGCTGATGCGCCACGAGCCGGATTTGCGAGCGGTGCTGAAGCGGGGCGGCTTCCTCACCCGCGACCCGCGCGTCGTCGAGCGCAAAAAGTACGGCAGGGCCAAAGCGCGCCGTAGCTTCCAATTCTCCAAGCGTTAAAATTCCGGCTGGTCACTCGCGAGCGGATGTGACGGGAGCGATCTCTGTTTGCTTCCGTTCTGGAAGTGAAAAGCACGCCAGCCGGACATTAGTTCTCAAGGCAAGACGAGCATGAACCGTTTACACTCGTAAAGGCCGCTCGTTGTTTTTTTTGTTTTTTTGCGAATTCTTTTTCGGAAAAGCCGCGTCATATATCTCACCCTTGGCAAAGGCTGAAAAGCAAAGGTTCTGTTCGGTGCGCTGATCGGTGGTACGTGTTTGAGCGTATAGACCGGATTGGAGTACCGCTTCATGTTGATGGACTTGGCCCCCGCATCGGTATCGCTTGATGTCGGAACCCTGTTCCTGATCGCCATTTGCGTCGCGGCGTTGCTTGGGCTGTTTCTGATGTTCGCCTGGATGCAAGAGCGCACGCTGGCGCTCGCCTGGTGGGGCTTGGCGTATTTGATTGGTGGCGCGTCCGGTGCACTGTGGCGCTTCGGACACCTGCTCCCGCCGGCCGTACCCGCGAATCTCGCAACGATTTTGCTGTTCGTCGCCGTAGGCATGATCTGGAGCGGCGCGCGGCAATTCCACGGCCTGCCGGTTCAGTGGCCTGCCATGCTGTTCGGTGCGGCGTTTTGGCTGATCGCCTGTTTTGTCCCGGCTTTCGCTATGTCGGCGGCGTCACGCATCGTCGTCTGCGCAATCATTGTTGCGGCGTATACATTCCTCACCGCCGCGGAACTGCGGCGGGAACGGCGCAGATCGCTGATCCGGCGTTGGCCGGCGATTTTTGTGCCGATGCTGCATGGGGCGATCTTCCTGTTTCCGGTCGCGCTCGCGACACTTTCGGCCGATGACGGCCTCCACAGTGTAGCCCGTGGCTGGATTGCGGTGTTTGCGATCGAAATCCTGCTTTATGTCGTCGGCACGGCATTCATTGTGCTGATATTGGCTAAAGATCACACGGTTCATCTGTATAAGACCGCAGCGACGACCGACCCGCTTACGGGCTTGCTTAACCGCCGCGGATTTTTCGAGGCTGCGGGTCTCGTTATGGGACGTAATCGCAAGAGTGCGGCCCCGGTGAGCGTGCTCGCCTTCGACCTCGATCATTTCAAATCGGTCAACGACCGCTATGGGCACGCGGTTGGCGACGCGGTCCTGCAATTGTTTGCTCGCGTGGTGCGCGAGACGATGCGCGCCGATGACGTGATTGGCCGTCTGGGCGGTGAAGAATTTGTCGCCGTTCTACCGGGAGGGCTGAAGGATGCGGCAGCAGCGGGCGAACGCGTACGTTCGGCGCTTGCCGCGGCCAGCATTGTGCGAAACGGACAACGCATCGCGGCAACGGTCAGTATCGGTGTTGCGTCCGGCTCGCCGTTGGGCGCAGTCGACTCGTTGATCACGCGCGCCGACGAAGCGCTTTATCGGGCCAAAAGCGGCGGCCGCAACCGCGTCGAGATGGCCGACGAGATCGTCGAGACTCACGCAGAAACCCGTGCCGCGCGTGCCGTTCGTTCAGCTGTACGGGTAAAAGAAAAGGGCGCCGCTCTAAACGGCGCCCTGGAAGGTTGCATTGCCTAGGAGGAGGATATCGACAGAGCACGCTTACGCGGACAGAGTTTGATTTGTTCCGGCGACGCGCCTTAGGCCGAGTAATACATTTCAAATTCCACGGGATGCGGCGTGTGTTCGAAGCGGATAACCTCACCCATCTTTAGTTCGATGTAGGCATCGATAAAGTCATCGTCGAACACGCCGCCCGCCTTTAGGAAGCCGCGGTCCTTATCGAGCTCTTCGAGCGCCTGGCGCAGCGAACCGCAAACGGTTGGTATCTTTTTCAATTCCTTTGGCGGCAGATCGTAGAGATCCTTGTCGATCGCCTCGCCCGGATCGAGCTTGTTCTTGATGCCGTCGAGACCGGCCATCAGCATGGCTGCAAATCCGAGATAGGGATTTGCCAGCGGATCGGGGAAACGCACTTCGACGCGTTTGGCCTTCGGATTGGTCGTATAAGGGATGCGGCAGGATGCGGAGCGGTTGCGTGCCGAATAGGCGAGCAGCACCGGCGCTTCGAAGCCTGGGACCAGGCGTTTATACGAGTTCGTCGTCGGATTGGTAAAAGCGTTGATCGCCTTGGCATGCTTGATGATGCCTGCGATGTATTGCAGGCAGGTCTCGGAAAGGTCGGCGTATTTGTTGCCGGCGAAAACCGGCTTGCCGCCCTTCCAGATCGATTGGTGACAGTGCATGCCCGAACCGTTGTCGCCGTAGATCGGCTTCGGCATGAAGCATGCCGTCTTGCCGTAAACCTGCGCAACCTGCTGGATGCAGTATTTGTATATCTGCAGGTGGTCGGCCATCTGCACCATCGGCGAAAACTTCACGCCGAGTTCGTGCTGGGCAGAGGCGACCTCATGGTGATGCTTTTCAACCTTCACGCCCATGCGGGCCATAGCCGCGAGCATTTCGGAGCGCATATCCTGCACCGAATCCTGCGGCGGAACGGGGAAATAGCCCTTCTTGACAGCGATATGGTGACCGAGATTGCCGCCCTCATAGGCGGTGTCGGAATTTGAGGGAAACTCCACGGAGTCGAGCTTGAATCCGGTGTTATAGGGGTCGGCCTTGTATTTGACGTCGTCGAAGACGAAGAACTCAGCCTCGGGCCCAAAGTAGATCGTGTCGCCAACGCCCAGCGACTTGACCATGCCTTCAGCTTTCTTGGCGATGCCGCGAGGATCGCGCGAATAAGGCTCGCCGGTCGTCGGCTCGAGCACGTCGCACACCAACACCAGAGTCGTCTCGGCGAAGAAGGGATCGATGCAGGCCGACGATGGGTCGGGCATAAGGCACATGTCGGACTCGTGGATCGCCTTCCAGCCGGCGATCGATGAGCCATCGAACATCTGCCCCTCGGCGAATGTATCCTCTTCGATCATGGAAACGTCGAACGTGACGTGCTGCCACTTGCCGCGCGGATCGGTGAAGCGGAAATCGACGTACTTCACATCGTTGTCTTTGATCGTCTTCATGACATTCTTCGGCGTCGTCATGGCAGGCGTACCCTTTCGTGATGCTGGTGAACGGCGTGTCGTGCCGGCCGGCTTGTGCCGGCCGCAATCAGGCGCGTACAGTCAATCGCGACAGTTAAATGGCGTCAATTCCGGATTCCCCCGTCCTGATCCGGATGGCTTCTTCAATCGTCGACACGAAGATCTTCCCATCGCCAATCCGCCCAGTTTGAGCGGCACGACGGATCGCGTCGATAGCCTTTTCGACCATGTCGTCACCAAGCACAATCTCGATCTTCACCTTGGGCAGAAAATCGACCACGTACTCGGCGCCCCGGTATAACTCGGTGTGTCCCTTTTGGCGCCCGAAGCCCTTGGCTTCTGTTACGGTGATGCCTTGTAGGCCGACTTCCTGCAGCGCCTCCTTCACCTCATCGAGTTTGAACGGCTTGATAATGGCCTCGATTTTCTTCATCGCGTTTCATCTCCCGACTCCGGTGTGTGGGGGGTACGACCACAGTGGGAGCCGAGCGTTGGTTAGCAGGTCCCGTGCCAAGCCCCCAAAATTATCAAAAGCACAAGCAGATCAAGTTGGTAGGGGGTGGGCTGGCCCCCCCAGCAATGCATCAGTACATGGCGCCGCTGCTAAAGTGGGCATATTGCCTATTGTCACGTCAATACCGCACCGTGATGCGCCACAGCGGTTTTCATAAGTGTTCGACGCACTCGGCAATGATTATCCTCCGGGCAGCATGATTGAGCTTTTGACCACCAACGAGATGGCACGGGCCGACCAACTGGCAATTGCCGGCGGAGTGGCCGGAATTGAGTTGATGGAACGGGCGGGTGGGGCCGTTGCCGCCGCGGTGGCCGCACGCCACGCAAGGGGAAGTCAAGTCGTTGTCTTGGCTGGGCCGGGAAACAACGGCGGTGACGGTTTTGTCGCGGCTCGCTTATTGGCTCAGCGAGGTTTCCGCGTTCGCTTGATGCTGTTGGGAGAGGTTGCACGCCTCAAGGGTGATGCCGCGATCGCCGCGAAAGCGTGGACGGGCCCGATCGAAACAGCCCAGCCAGGCGGCTTTGCCGGGGCGGAAGTCATCATCGATGCGCTGTTCGGCGCAGGCCTCGATCGGTTGGTTGAGGAGCCGGCACGGTCTCTGATTGAGGCGGCGAACGCGCGATCGGCGCCGATCGTTGCCGTCGACCTTCCAAGCGGCATCAACGGCACGTCCGGGACGGTGATGGGAAGTGCCATAAAGGCTGCTCAGACAGTGACGTTCTTTCGCAAAAAGCCAGGACACCTGCTGCTGCCAGGACGGCTTCATTGCGGAACGACAGGGGTGGCCGATATCGGCATACCCGATTCCGTCCTTGGCGCCATTGCGGCTAAGACCTTCGAAAACACACCCGAACTCTGGCGTGCGCATTTTCCCCATCCGCGCGAGGTGGGTCACAAATATGACCGCGGACACGTCGTTGTCGCTTCAGGCCCCGAATGGTCGACCGGGGCCGCCCGCCTGGCGGCCCGCGGTGCACTACGCGCCGGTGCGGGATTGGTCACGATTGCAAGCCCGCGCGAAGCACTGGCGGTTAACGCGGCGGCAAGTCAGGCCGTCATGGTCCGACCGGTCGACGGTGCCGACGAACTGGGCAAATTTCTCGCCGACCGCCGTCTGAATGCATTCGCGATCGGTCCCGGAGCAGGTGTTGGCGAGGTTACCGCCGAAATGGTCCTGGCGGCGCTTTCCGGGGAGCGCGCCGTGGTGCTCGACGCGGACGCCATCACGAGCTTTGCGAGCTATCCGCAGCGTCTTGCCGAATTGTTGGCGCAGCGCCGCAATCAGCCGACTATCCTAACCCCTCACGAAGGCGAATTTTCTCGTTATTTCGGCGCATTAGACGAGAAAACTAAGAACGGATCGAAGCTGGATAGGGCGCGTCTTGCCGCTGCGCTGACGGGCGCGGTTATTGTCCTTAAGGGCGCCGATACGGTCGTCGCGTCTCCCGACGGCCGCGCCGCCATCGCCGCGAACGCGCCTTCGTACCTCGCTACCGCCGGTGCCGGTGACGTGCTTACTGGCATGACCGCGGCGCTTCTAGCTCAGGGCATGTCGGCTTTTGAAGGTGCTGCGGCCGCTGTTTGGCTGCACGGTGAAGCCGCCGCTGCTTTTGGCCCTGGACTGATTTCGGAGGACTTGCCGGAAATGCTTCCTGGCGTTTACCGCAGATTGCTGTTGTGACCGCTAGACTGTAAGCGGCGACCGCGGGGCTATTTTTATTAGTGCCACGCCGATATCACATGATATAAGCCGCGCCGCCGGGCCGCCCTCCTGTCGCGGGCGTGGCGGAATTGGTAGACGCGCGGGATTTAGGTTCCCGTGACGAAAGTCGTGGGGGTTCGAGCCCCTCCGCCCGCACCAAGAGGGCGGTTGTTTTCCCAAAGCGGCAAGGATGCAATCGGCCAGAATGCAATCAAGCTGCGCCGCAAAGAGTAATGTCGATGCAAGTGACTGAAACTTCCGCCGCCGGCCTTAAGCGCGAGTACCGGGTGGTCTTTCCCGCCAGCGATCTCGAAGCCAGGGTCAATGAACGGCTAGACGATCTGAAAGGCCGTGTGCAACTCCGGGGCTTTCGGCCGGGTAAAGTGCCGGTCGCGCACCTCAAGCGCCTCTACGGCAAGTCCGCCATGGCCGAGGTGATTGAAGCGGCCGTCAATGAGGCCAATAGCAAGATCATCAACGACAACAAATTTAAGCTGGCGATTGAACCAAAGGTTGTTCTGCCCTCCGAAAAGGAAGCCGTCGAGGAAGTGATCGAAGGCAAGTCCGACCTTGCCTACACGGTGGAAATGGAGCTCGTTCCGCCGATCACGCTGGCTGATTTCAAGACGCTGAAACTCACGCGGCTCACCGCCGAAGTGACGGACGCCGAAATTGATCAAACGATGCAAACGATCGCCGAGCAGAATCGGCCGTTCGTAGCCAAGGCTGACGGTGCGCAAAATGGCGACCGCGTGACAATCTCGTTTCAGGGGTCGATCGGTGGCACGCCGTTCGAGGGCGGGACGGGCGAGGATGTCCCGCTGCTCATGGGAGCCGGCCAGTTTATTCCCGGGTTTGAGGACCATCTTCTCGGCCTCAAGGCCGGCGACAGCAAGACCTTCGATGTCAAGTTTCCGGATGATTACCGGGCTACCGCTCTAGCCGGTAAGGACGCCACCTTCGCTGTTACGGTGAAAGCGGTGGAGGCGCCTGGCGAGATCAAAATCGACGACGACTTTGCCAAGACTTTGGGACTTGAATCGCTGGCCAAATTTAAAGAGGCGATCAAAGACCGTCTCGGCCGCGAACACTCGGGCGCGTCGCGCCAGAAGCTCAAGCGCGCATTGCTGGATCAGCTCGATGAGCGCCACAAGTTCGAGCCGCCGCCGAGCCTGGTCGAGCAGGAGTTCAACAACGTCTGGGCTCAGATTGAAAAGGATCTCAAAGACCAGGGCAAGACATTTGCCGACGAAGGCACGACCGAGGAAAAGGCGCGTGAAGAATATCGCGGCATCGCTGAGCGCCGCGTGCGCCTAGGCTTGGTGATTGCGGAAATCGGGGAGCGAAACAATATTAAGGTGAGCGACGAGCAATTGCGGGCCGCTCTCATGGAACAGGTGCGGCAATTCCCAGGGCAGGAACGACAGATCTGGGAGTATTACCAAAAGAACCCCAACGCGCTCGCTGCTATGCGCGCGCCCCTGTTCGAGGACAAGGTGGTCGACTTCCTGGTCGAGCTGGCTGACGTCACCGATCAGCCGGTTTCGCGGGAAGAATTGTTCAAGGAAGACGAAGCATAGGTTTGGCACGGGTATTTGGCAGGCGCGCACGTCTTGTGGCGGGAACTTCCACACATATCTGCCACACTTGCATAGTCGATTGGGTATCCGGTCGTTGGCGGCTTCGACAAATCGTACCGACTCAAGCCACACTATGCCCGTTAGATTTAAGTCATAAGCCCTGAGAGGCGATCCGAGATGCGCGACCCGAAGGACACTCACATGCAATACCTCGTCCCCATGGTGGTCGAGCAGACCAACCGCGGGGAGCGGGCGTACGACATTTATTCCCGGCTCTTGAAAGAGCGGATCATCTTCATCACCGGCCCGATTGAGGACGGCATGGCTTCGCTGGTGGTGGCGCAGCTCCTGTTCCTCGAGGCGGAAAATCCGAAAAAAGAAATATCAATGTACATCAACTCGCCGGGCGGCGTCGTGACGTCCGGCCTGGCGATCTACGACACCATGCAGTTTATTCGTCCGCCGGTATCAACGCTGTGCACCGGGCAGGCCGCGTCCATGGGATCGCTGCTGCTGGCCGCTGGGGCGAAGGATCTTCGCTTCGCTCTGCCAAATGCCCGGATTATGGTGCATCAGCCGTCCGGCGGGTTCCAGGGTCAGGCCACCGACATCATGCTTCACGCCCAGGAGATCCTGAACCTGAAGCGCCGGTTAAACGAAATCTACGTCAAGCACACCGGTCAGCCCCTGAAGAAGATCGAGGATGCGCTGGAACGGGACATGTTCCTCACTTCGGATATGGCTCAAGAGTTCGGACTAATCGACAAGGTCATCCAGAAGCGACCTGAGGAACCTGGCCTCAAGGTCGAACAACCGATGCTTTCCAAGGTTTGACCACCTTGGCGAGCCGAATCGGCGCTCGGACGACGTCCGCGACGGCGTCAAGCGGAATTTGGCGGTGTGTTCGGGAAAGCACACTGTTCCAAAGTCGCGTTATCGTTAATGGATTCTTGATTGGCACGCCATTAGCATGCAGGCTTGTGCTGGGTGACTAGGTATTGTCACGATAGCGTCTTGTTCGGGTACACAGCGCGGAAGGTGCTACGGTTTTTTAGCGCGGGGCCCGGTAAGGTATCGAGGGTCATACGGCCTCCCTCGCGGCGAATACGGAGACGGGAATGAGCAAGGTTGGTAGCGGCGATTCAAAGAACACGCTCTATTGCTCGTTCTGCGGCAAGAGCCAGCACGAAGTGCGCAAGCTCATCGCCGGGCCGACGGTATTCATTTGCGACGAATGCGTTGAGCTGTGCATGGACATCATCCGCGAGGAGAACAAATCCTCGCTGGTGAAATCGCGCGACGGTATCCCGACGCCGCGGGAAATTCGCAAGGTTCTCGACGACTACGTGATCGGCCAGGATCATGCCAAGAAAGTGCTCTCGGTCGCTGTTCACAATCACTACAAACGGCTCAATCACCAGAGCAAACACAACGACGTTGAGCTGGCGAAATCGAACATTCTGCTGATCGGACCGACGGGCTCCGGCAAGACCCTGCTGGCGCAAACGCTGGCGCGCATCCTCGATGTGCCCTTCACCATGGCGGATGCGACCACGCTGACGGAAGCCGGCTATGTCGGCGAGGACGTCGAAAACATCATCCTGAAGCTCTTGCAGTCGGCCGACTACAATGTCGAACGCGCTCAGCGCGGCATCGTCTATATCGACGAAATCGACAAGATCTCGCGCAAATCGGATAATCCGTCGATCACGCGCGACGTGTCGGGCGAGGGCGTCCAACAGGCGCTCCTGAAAATCATGGAAGGCACGATCGCGAGCGTGCCGCCACAGGGCGGCCGCAAGCATCCGCAACAGGAATTCCTGCAAGTCGATACGACGAATATTCTGTTCGTCTGCGGCGGCGCTTTCGCCGGCCTTGAAAAAATCATTTCGTCGCGCGGCCGGTCAACGTCGATCGGTTTTGGCGCCAGAGTCATGGCGCCTGAAGACCGCAAGCAGGGCGAAATTTTCCGCGAGGTTGAGCCCGAGGATTTGTTGAAGTATGGGCTCATTCCGGAATTTGTCGGCCGGCTTCCCGTCGTCGCCACGCTCGAAGACCTCGACGAGCCTTCGCTCAAGCGCATCCTCACCGAGCCGAAGAACGCGCTGGTGAAACAATACCAGCGGATGTTCGAGATGGAGACAGTGGATCTCACGCTCGCCGACGAAGCCCTTTCTGCGATCGCGCGAAAGGCCATCGACCGCAAAACCGGTGCGCGCGGACTGCGCTCGATCATGGAGAGCATTCTGCTCGACACCATGTTCGATCTGCCCAGCCTTGAAGGCGTAGAAGAGGTGGTAATTTCGCGCGAAGTGGTCGAGGGCAGTGCACGTCCGCTCTACATCTATGCTGACCGCTCGGATCGGGCCGGCGAGACCGGCGGAGCGAGCGCCTGAGTGGCGCCGCTTTTCGGCAACTTCGATTCGCAACGCGGAACTACGCCGCAGCGCCTCGATCCGGCGTTTTGTTCGAAAAAGCCGACTTTCTTGACACGCCCGCGCGGCGACGCCACCTATAGTGGACGCGCGAAAATCAGTACGAAGCAACGCGCAATCGGCAGTCCGTTGTAACAGCGCATCCTGCGGGTCTCGACGGGCGTGCACAACAATAAGGACATGGGGCCATGACAAGTGCCGCCAAGCCAAAGCCGCCGCTGACGACCGGTGAAAGCCGGGCGTATCCGGTGCTACCTCTGCGGGACATCGTTGTTTTCCCGCACATGATCGTTCCGCTTTTCGTCGGTCGCGAAAAGTCAATCAAGGCGCTTGAAGAGGTGATGCGCTCGGACACGTTCATCCTGCTGGCCACGCAGAAGAACGCCTCCGATGACGATCCACCGACGGACGCGATCTACGGCGTCGGCACGCTTGCGAGCGTTCTACAACTGCTCAAGCTCCCCGACGGCACCGTCAAGGTGCTGGTCGAAGGCGCCGCGCGCGCTCAGGTCAAGCAATACACCGACCGCGAAGATTATTTCGAGGCCGATGCGGTCGTGATTGGCGATACGTCCGGCGATCAGGTCGAGGCCGAAGCCCTGGCGCGCTCGGTCGTCAACGAGTTCGAAGGTTATGTGAAGCTCAACAAGAAGGTGTCGCCCGAAGTCGTTGGCGTGGTCCAACAGATCGACGATTACGCCAAGCTGGCCGACACCGTTGCTTCGCATCTCGCGGTCAAGATACCCGACAAGCAACTGATCCTGGAAACGCCCTCCGTTACCGAGCGGCTCGAGAAAGTGCTCGGTCTGATGGAGAGCGAAATCTCGGTGCTGCAGGTCGAGAAGCGCATCCGTACGCGCGTCAAGCGCCAGATGGAGAAGACCCAGCGCGAGTATTACCTCAACGAGCAAATGAAGGCGATTCAGAAGGAGCTTGGCGACGAGGACGGCAAGGACGAGCTTGCCGAGATCGAAGAGAAGATCAAGCGCACCAAGCTCTCCAAGGAAGCGCGCGAGAAGGCCCAGCACGAACTGAAGAAGCTGCGGCAGATGTCGCCGATGTCGGCTGAGGCCACCGTCGTGCGCAACTATCTCGATTGGCTGCTCGCTATACCATGGAACAAGAAATCCAAGGTGAAGAAGGATCTGGCGCTCGCCGAGCAGATTCTCGAAGCCGATCACTTCGGCCTTGAGAAGGTTAAGGAGCGCATCGTCGAGTACCTCGCGGTGCAGCAGCGCGCCAACAAACTGACCGGACCGATCTTGTGTCTGGTGGGTCCTCCCGGCGTCGGCAAGACATCGCTCGGCAAATCGATCGCCAAGGCGACCGGTCGCGAGTTCGTGCGCGTGTCGCTCGGTGGCGTGCGTGACGAGGCGGAGATACGGGGCCATCGACGGACTTACATCGGCTCCATGCCGGGCAAAGTCATCCAATCGATGCGCAAGGCGAAGACGTCGAATCCGCTGTTCCTGCTCGACGAAGTCGACAAGATGGGCGCCGATTTTCGCGGTGACCCGTCCTCGGCATTGCTTGAAGTGCTTGATCCGGAACAGAACCACGCGTTCAACGATCACTATCTCGAGGTCGACTACGATCTCTCCAATGTCATGTTCATCACGACGGCGAACACGCTCAACATCCCGCCGCCCCTGATGGATCGCATGGAGATCATCCGCATCGCGGGTTACACAGAGGACGAAAAAGTCGAAATCGCACGCAAGCATTTGATTCCGCATGCGACGGTAAAGCACGGCCTCGAGCCAAAGGAATGGTCGATCGACGATGAGGCGCTGCTGACGCTTATCCGCCGCTATACGCGGGAAGCCGGCGTCCGCAATCTCGAGCGTGAGCTCTCGACACTGATACGGAAAGCCGTGAAGGAGCTTACGATCAAAAAGACTGCGTCGGTGCAGGTTACTGCGCTAAACTTGTCCGACTATCTCGGCGTTCCGAAGTTTCGCTACGGCGAGGTCGAGGCGGAGGATCAGGTTGGCGTTGTCACCGGCTTGGCGTGGACCGACGTCGGCGGCGAGCTTTTGACCATCGAGGCGGCCATGATGCCAGGCAAAGGCAAAATGACCGTCACCGGCAATCTGCGTGACGTCATGAAGGAGTCGATCTCGGCGGCGGCCTCCTACGTGCGCATGCGCTCGGCCGCATTCGGCATCGAACCGCCGGCATTCGATAAGCGCGACATCCACGTACACGTGCCGGAAGGTGCAACCCCGAAAGACGGGCCGTCCGCGGGCGTCGCCATGGTCACGGCGATCGTCTCGGTCATGACCGGAATTCCTGTGCACCGCGATGTCGCCATGACCGGCGAGATCACCCTGCGCGGCCGCGTTCTGCCGATCGGTGGTCTCAAAGAGAAGCTGCTCGCCGCTCATCGCGGCGGCATCAAGACCGTGGTTATTCCGGAGGAGAATGCAAAGGATCTTGTCGACATCAACGACAGCATCAAGAGCGGCCTCGATATCATTCCGGTCTCGCGCATGGACGAAGTGCTGGCGCGCGCGTTGGTGCGCAATCCAGAGCCGATTGTGTGGGAAGAAAGCACGGCAAAGCCTGTGGATGTTCCCGAGGTAATTGAGGAAGATTCATCAGGTTTGACCGCACACTAATCTGCGCTTCGTCTTGGCCACGAAATGTGGCGCAGCAAAACTGTAAAACGGCGCCTTCGCGGGCGCCGTTTTTGTTGCGCGCCGCAATAAGGCCGCGTTCGCGTGTTCGGCAGGACACAGCAGGCTGAAATTCTGCTCAGCCCGTTGGCGCACAGTGCCACATTGGCTACTATTCGAATGGGATGGGGTTCAAAAAAAGGGCGGGTGCTGATGAAAATCGTCTATCCAACGATCGGCTGTGTCACGCTTGCCCTTGCTGCAATCGTCAACGCCGCAAATGTAAACGCGGCGACTTCGCTTGCGGACGATTTTTGGCTGCTCGGAAACTTCACTCAGAATGTGCCCTGCAAGGGGGACGGCACGGATCCTGTCGAAGCGAAAGTCGCGATATCGCCTCAGCAGATCGAATCCAAAATTGGGGTCTGCACGTTCCTGGACACCAAGGAAGAGAGCAAAAGCGTCAAGCTACACGTGGAATGCCAATTTCCAGCCGGGCCTCTCATGGGCGAAATCACCTTTACGCAGAAGCCCAACAATACGATCGATTTCATCGATCGCGACAAGACTTACAACGCAACCCTGTATCGTTGCCCGAAGTAGTGGGCCCGAATAGGCCTCAACCCGCGGTCGGATCGGTGCTAACATCGATTCTCCGCATTCCGGGGGTCCCGTCATGCTTCGATATGCCATTACTGCCGCAACACTGGCAGTCTTCATGTCAAGTTCGCAGTCGTTTGCGATCACCTCAAAAGTAAAAATGGAAACCTGCAAGTTTGGCGCCGACGATCAAAAGCTGCAAGGTGCGGCGCGCAGTAAATTCATGAAGAAGTGCATGGCCAACAAGGACGATCCGCGCGGCCCCGCCGTCGCTGCTCCGCCCGCTGCAGCGGCCGCGCCGCCGCCGCAACATTAGCTGCCGGCATATCTCAGCGCGAGCGTGCGCAACGTCGCCGAGTTTGGTTTTTGCTTGCTGTTCGACCGGCAAACGATGCTGATTGTGTGACAAAGGAAAACGTCAAATGAGAATGATTGCCTACATACTTGCCATCATCTGCATCATTGCCGCTGTCATGTACTTCGTTATGCCGGCCGGCCAATTGCCGACTTTTATGCCAGGTTACGAAGTTGGTTCCGTGCATGTTCATATCAAACATGCCGTCATCGCGCTGGTCGCAGCGGTAGCTCTGTTTTTGATCGGCTGGTTTGTCGGCCGTCGGTAACCCCCAAAGGCGCTATCTATCGGCGCGCACTTTGCGCCGCACGCGCTCGTCGAAGCGTGCGACGCTGACCACGACCCGCTGGTGGGTGCCTCCGCCGATCACCTCGATTTCGTCGCGCGCTTCGACGCGGAAGGTGATGGTCCGGCCCTCAATCCGCAGCACTTCGGCAGTCGCGGTGACCCGCAGGCCGACCGGCGTTGCCGCGACGTGACTGATGTCGAGATGGATGCCGAGGCTCTGGTGACCGGTGGGCAGAAGATGCTCGACGGCATTTAGCGCCGCCGCCTCGATGACGTTGATCATGACCGGCGTCGCCAGAACCGCGATACGGCCAGACCCGACAAAAGGTGCGGTATGTTCGGGTCCGACCAGGAGATGTTCGGTTCCGACGAGGCCAACGGTGATGCGGGTCAGATCAGCCATAAAGGGTTCCAACGGGTACGAGCGTACAGCGCGCTGCTTGACCAATCTTGCTGCCCATGTCCAGCTTGCGGCCGGGAGTTCGCCGTCCAATATGCTACGATGAACCTGCCACCGCTACGTACCTTGTTCTTTGAAGATCTCTCGGTCGGCATGACGGAGAGGTTTACAAAGACTGTGGCCTCATCCGATGTGGTGGGTTTCGCCCAGTTGACCGGCGACCGCAATCCCATTCACCTGTCGGAGCATTTCGCCGCCAAGACTTCGTTCCGTACCCGCATTGCGCATGGGCTTTATACCGCGAGCCTTATCTCAGCGGTGCTCGGAACTCGGCTTCCCGGCCCTGGCGCGGTCTACATTTCGCAAACGTTGAATTTCCGCGCTCCGGTCAAGATTGGCGATACCGTTGCGGTCACAGTGACCGTCGCCGAGCTTATCCCGGCAAAATCGCGAGCGCGCCTTGCGTGTCTTTGCGAAGTTAACGGTGAGGTGGTGTTGGATGGCGAGGCGCTGGTCAAAGTGCCGAGCGACAAGGCAAAGGGCAAACGGCCGGTGTTGCGGCTCTGAAACAGAAGCATAACTCTAAAAGCGAGGCCGTTATGTTTGAACGAGATGAGGTGTTGCAGGCTCTGCATAATCGCCTGACCGCAGCCGGAATTAATCCGCTTGACCCGAAGGTGCAGTCGATCTGCGAGGTCGTGAATGCGTTCTATGCGGAAAAGACCCGTGACGTGCTGCAAAAGATGCAAGAAGTCCTGAGCAAGATAGAGACATAAGTTCCGGCATGTTTCGCGCGATTGTGGCGCGCGACACGCCCCTATCGCACGCCGCCGGCATTGACGATTGGACCCGTATAACCTTCGAAGCGCATCCGAAGTTCTGCGACCTGCGACTGATCGGTCACGAAGGCGCGGTAATCATTGGCGACGTTGTAATTCAGGATCGGCTTGAAGCCCGCCGGCGGTGCCACGTCGCTGCGCGGCGACCAGGTGCCGAGCTTGCCTTGCTGCGCGGGCGCCAGGAGCCATGAGAAGAACAGCTTGGCTGCGTTTGGATGCGGCGCATCCTTGAAGATCGCGGCGGTCAGCGGCCAGATCGGCAGCGCGTCGACCGTTGGGAAGTGTGATTCCACCGGCATGCCCTGCCGCTTCAATTCATTTGTGGTGTCGTAGATCGAATTGAACGTTATCCAGTTCTGGCCGCTCGCTATGCTGCGCTGTTGACCGAGATGCCCCTGAATTAGGTTCGGTTTTGCGGCCATGTATTTGTCCATATAGCCCCAGCCGTATTTCTGCACGATGTAGTGAAACACCCAAAGCGTGACGTCATCGTCCGCCGGATAGGGTGTGACCATTTTGCCGCGGAAAGCCGGTTTGAGAAAATCAAGCGCCGAGTTCGGCACGTCGGCGGCGGCGACTTTTTCGGTGTTGTACATGTAGGGGACGACGTTCACCATGGTTGCCCAGAACGCGCCGTCAGGATCCTTGAAGCTTGCATCCATGGCATCGAAGCCGTCCGGTTTGAAGACAAGTAGTTGTCCTTCGGCCTTCCAGCGTGCGAAATCGGCGATTGTTTGCAAAATGGCCGCATCGACTTCGAGTTTGCTCACGGCGATTTGCTGATCGATCTTTTTGTCGAGCACGTTGGAAAACCCGCCGACAATGGAGACTTTTATCCCGGGATAAAGCTCTCCAAACGCATTGGCGCGAGCGTCCCAGGGTGCAGTCGGGCCGCCGGCATAAAACGCCAGTGCGCCCTCGTTTTTCGCTTTTGCATACAGCTCATCAAACGATTGCGCGCGGCCGGGGGAAAGCTGCGCGACGAACAAGCCGAGCGCGACGACGGCGGCGAGCCCACGTGTGAGGGCGACGATCATGGCGATCCTCCCGAAGCGTTGGCCTTTGGCTGATTTTCCCCGGCGCCACGACAGAACACAAGCAATCGCGATGAACGTGCAGGCGTCTTAGGCGACTTACGCATAGCGGGTCCGTAGGCGCTGCCAATTCCGCGTGCTACAATTTTTGTGCAAGGGCTCCTGTCACCGGGCCCAGCCAGAAAGGGAGGACACTTATGGCAGTTGTTGATTCAAGGCTTGCCGGGCAACCGGTGCCCCGGATATCGCGCGAGGCGATGGAGCGCGGCTATGTTGCGCGCGCAAGCGCCAAGGGCTCGAATATCGCTTTTCTTGACCAGCGCCTTCCCGCTTACGAGCGTGAAATCATCAACATGGTCGGCATGGGCGTTACCGAAAACGCCGAGTTGCGGCCGCATGTGAAGGCCGGCGCTGACGGCTTCTCGATTACCTATATTCGCGCGCCGAAAGGCAAAGGCGCAGCGCTGCACCGTCATGCGACGGAGGAAGTATTTCTTCCCATTCACGGCCGCTGGCAGGTGTTCTGGCTCGAGGGCGACCAGGAACGCACACTCGATCTCGATGAAGGTGACATGTGCAATGTGCCGATCGGCATTTATCGCGGCTTCCGCAACGTGTCCGACAATCCGGATGCGCTTCTGATTGCGGTCGTCGGCGGTCCGGACGCGGGCAAGGTCGATTGGCATCCGTCGGTGGTTGCTGAAGCGCGCAAGACCGGGCTTTCGGTCGATGACGACGGCAACCTGATCGTCGCGAAACCCGCCGCATAATTGACCGCCCCACATCGAGCGGGGCGCATGAACCGTTCCGGCGGATGATCATGCCCGGCCTTGCGCCGGGCATTTTCGTTTCAACGTTGGCCAAGCTGAAAAACCGGCTAAAGCTGGTGGTGAAAGGCCGGCTCAAATCTGTGCGCGACAATCTGCGATGCCTTCGATGAAAATCGCCACCTTTAACATCAACAACGTCAACAAGAGGCTCGGCAACCTGCTGGCCTGGCTGCGCGCGGCGAAGCCCGATGTGGTCTGCCTGCAGGAGCTCAAAGCCACCGACCGCGAATTTCCCAAAACCGCGATTGAACAAGCCGGCTATGGCGCCGTCTGGCGCGGGCAGAAATCGTGGAATGGCGTCGCCATTCTGGCGCGTGGCACCGAACCGATCCTGACGCGCACCGAACTTCCAGGCGATCCAGGCGATCGGCAGGCGCGCTACATCGAAGCCGCTGTGAATGGAGTGCTGATTACCTCGCTCTATGCGCCGAATGGCAATCCGCAGCCGGGTCCGAAATTCGGATACAAGCTCGCTTGGATGGACCGGCTCGCGGCGCACGCAGCGGAGCTTTTTGCTGCCAACGTTCCAGTGGTCCTCGCCGGCGACTTTAACGTCGTACCCACCGATCGCGATATTTACCCAAAGAACTCCTACGCCAAAGACGCGCTTCTTGCGCCGGAGGCTCGCGCCCGGTTTAAGCGCCTTCTCGATAGCGGCTGGCGTGACGCCGTCCGCGCGGTCCATCCCGATGAAGCGATGTACACTTATTGGAGCTATTTGCGGAATCGATGGCCGCGCGATGCCGGTTTGCGCATCGATCATCTGTTGTTGAGCAAAGAAGCCGCGAAGCTTTTGGTTGCGGCTGGTGTCGATCGCGCAGTGCGCGGCAAAGACAACGCGAGTGATCATGCACCGGTCTGGATTGAGTTGCGCGACGTAATCTCGCGAGCAACGCGGCGCCAGAGCGGAGATGATGAAGCTGGCGGAACCAGGTCGAAAACACATCGCGGACCGCTCCTGGTGATTGACGGCAACTCGTTTGCGCATCGCGCTTATCACGCGCTGCCGAAGACCATTCGCCGAAACGGCGATCGCCCCGCTGGCGCCATTCTCGGTTTTGCCAACTTGCTGCTGCGGCTCTACCGGGAGGAAAAGCCGCGCGCCGTGCTGGTCGGCTGGGATACCTATGAGAAGCCGACCTACCGCCACGAAGCGTTCGCGGCCTATCAGAGCGGCCGCGAATTTGATGACGACATCATTGAACAGCTTGCGATCATCCCGAAGTTCGTCGCTGCCTGCGGCTTCGCCAATGCAAAAAAAGCCGGTTACGAGGCCGATGATTTTCTCGCTGCCGCGGCGGCTTTCGAGGAGCGGCGCGGCGGCACGGTGCTGATCGCCAGCGGCGATCGCGATACCTTTCAGTTGGCGTCGGCGAAGACGACAATTCTCTACCCGATCCGCGGCGGCGGCGTGGAGCGCGTCGGTCCCGCGGAAGTCCGGCAGCGATACGGCGTCGAGCCCGCGCAGGTGCCGGATTTCATCGCGCTACGCGGCGATCCCTCGGACAAACTGCCCGGCGCTCCGGGCGTCGGCCCGGCCGGCGCGGCGGGGCTGTTGCGCCAATACGGAAGCCTGGATGCCATCCTCAAAGCCGGCCGCTTCGCCAAACAGGCCGATGATCTGCGGCTTTATCGCTCGATCGCCACGATGAACCGCAAAGCGCCGTTGCCGAAACTTCCCGATCAAAAGCCGAAATGGCAAAAGGCGGCCGCGCTGGTGCGGGCGTGGCAGCTTAAGAAACTGGCGGAACGCCTCGAAGAACTGGATCGCTGACTGCTTCGGCCGCCGCCCCTAATGCCGTTCCGTCCTATGCGTTCCAAGCAAATTTCGCGGAACACGGCCACGCCCAACCGGTCTGCATCGCCGTCCTTGATCGCCCGAACCGCGACTTCGTGTGCCGCACCAAAAAAGATCGGGGGGAGGGACGCCGATCACCTCCCCCCGCAGCATCGTCCCCAATGAGCTCCTTGAAGCCGACGCCGATTGCTTGAACTTCGTCATTGCGAGCCAACGGGCCCGGAGCGGCCGGTCCGTTGACAAGTTCCACGACGCAATCCAGTTCGGCCTCGCGGTTCCGGATTGCTTCGTCGTTACACTCCTCGCAATGCGAGTGTCGTTACACATTCCTCGCGATGACGGGTTACGCCGCGGCGCTAACCCGGCCGCTGGTCGGCACCGACGCGACCGTCTTCAGAACGCGGGAGGCGATCTGGTAGGGGTCGCCTTGCGAATTCGGCCGGCGGTCTTCCAGATAGCCCTTATAGCCGTTGTTGACGAAGCTGTGCGGCACGCGGATCGACGCGCCGCGGTCGGCGACCCCATAGGTGAAATCGCCGATCGCGGCGGTCTCGTGCTTGCCGGTGAGCCGCATCTGATTGTCCGGGCCGTAGACCGCGATGTGCTCCTCGCGGTGATCGGCGAACGCCTTCATCAGCGCTTCGAAGTACTCCTTGCCGCCGGTCTCGCGCAGATACGTGGTCGAGAAATTGCAGTGCATGCCGGAGCCGTTCCAATCGGTGTCGCCGAGCGGTTTGCAGTGAAATTCGATGTCGACGCCGTAGGCTTCAGTCAGCCGCAGCATCAGATAGCGGGCCATCCACATTTCGTCGGCGGCTTTTTTCGAACCCTTGCCGAAAATCTGAAATTCCCACTGACCCTTTGCGACTTCGGCGTTGATGCCTTCGTGATTGATGCCGGCGGCGAGACAAAGGTCGAGATGCTCCTCGACCATCTTGCGGGCAATGTCGCCGACGTTCTTGTAGCCGACGCCGGTGTAGTAGGGGCCTTGCGGCGCCGGATAGCCGGTCGGCGGAAAGCCGAGCGGGCGGCCGTCCTTGTAGAAGAAATATTCCTGCTCGAAGCCGAACCAGGCGCCAGGATCGTCGAGAATGGTGGCGCGCATGTTGGTCGGATGCGGCGTCTTGCCGTCCGGCATCATCACTTCGCACATCACCAGCACGCCGTCGGTGCGCGCGGCGTCGGGATAGAGCGCGACGGGTTTGAGCACGCAATCCGAACTGTGCCCTTCCGCCTGCATGGTCGATGAACCGTCGAAGCCCCACAGCGGCAATTGGTCCAGCGTCGGAAATGTGTCGAAGTCCTTGAGCTGGGTCTTGCCCCGCAGGTTCGGCGTCGGCTTGTAACCGTCAAGCCAGATGTACTCGAGTTTATATTTGGTCATGCTGATCTCTCTTTGGCGTCTGTCGAAAGAACGTGCGTAAGACAGGAGGACGAGCAGAGCCGCCGCCATCGGCGTTCAGCGACCGCCTCCCGTAGAATTTTTAAGCATTTTGTGTGCCAGGCGAATTGCATGACCGCTTGCTAGGCAGGCGCACGGCAGTGCAGCAAAAACGCCGTCACGCGAATGCGGCCGCAATAAGCAGATCCCAAGCTGCACATATTGTAGTCATGCGCTGATTTTCTGTGAGGCATGTCGAACAAAGAGCGAGCAAAGCACTATATTGGATGTAACAAACTCACTTGAACGACGCGTGCTCGTTGCTCGCGCGCACGGCGAAGGAGCCGAACAATGATCGCACATCTTTCAGGATCGCCGCACGCTTCCGGTTCGGCGCAGATCCTTGCATTCCCGCCACGGGGCCGCTTCGCCGCGGCTGGGCAGCTGCCGGTATCGCCGGCCGATACGCTGATAGCCCCCGCGGTGAAGATCGCGTCCGGCAGCGGCTGGTATCACGACGATGCCATCCAGGCCGATCAGCGGCGCAATAGCTGATCGCGCTACGCCTGCGATGACGAGTCGTCGTTAAAAAAATCCTCAGACGTCGGAGCTATCGTCCGACATGCTGTCATCGTCGGCGAAATCGTTGTCATCGAAATCGGTGTCGTCCGACACGTCGTCGTCGTCCGCGGCATCGGTGTCAAAGTTATCATCCGCTGATGGCGACTGATCGTTGCTTGCATCGGCGATCGGTTCCTTGGCGTGGTCGGCGATGTGATTGATGCCGGCATCACGCGCGAGCTGGCTGTCCGCGGCGCCGCCGCTCCATGGTGAAGCGCGTTCGCCGGCAAAATCACCGAGCGCGCTGCCCTGAACGCCGCCGAGGTGGTGGCCGAACATTGAGCGGATGCCATCGAGAAGCAGTGAGCCGCCGATCACGCCCGCGGCGGTCGAGGCTGCCGTGCCGAGGAAAGATCCGCCGGTGCCGAAGGCCGGGCCCCCGGGATATCCCGGCGGCGGTGGGTAGGGCGGCTGCGATTGCATGTTGTGTGGCGGGTAGCCCGGAGGCGCGGCATTTGGCAGCGGCGAATTTTGGGCGCGCACACTCGGCACCGAACCGCGCGGCTCACTTCCGCCAAACGCCGCGCGCATCGAGTCGAGAAAGCTGCCCTGCCGTTGTCCAGGCTGCGGCGGCTCGTCCACCTGCGCTTGCAATTCTTCGATCCGCGCATTGGCGCGCTTGAGTGCTTCATCTTGCAGCAGCGTTGTTTGCACCAAGGCGTAGACCGCGTGCGGCGCGCGCCTGGTGCCGTCGGCGATCAGCCGTTCGGCCTCGGCGTCGCGCGGCGTGGTTTCAAGCTTGGCCAAACGATCGAACAGCTCGGTGACGAGCTCATTTTCCTGAGGCGTCATTGCGGCTCTCCTTGAGTGCGCAAACCGCCGTTTATGTGGGGTGCGGTGTGCGGCGCGGGAGGGGAGGGCCGACGCCGGTGCCCCAAGAAATTTGGGCAAAAAGCCGCGAGTGCCGCCGTGATTAAGTCACAAAGGCCACCTCGGGCGTGGCATCCGCCGACGCACGAGCCAGCGCCGACGCCGTCACGGCATCGACTCGGCCCACAGCCTATGGTCGCTGCCGAGAACGAAAACGTGTCCCGGGTCGGCCGCCTGGAACGCGGCCTTGCCGGCCGAGATTAGCACGTCGCGGTCCACCAGCATGGCCTGGGCGCGGCCGCCGATCTCCCGCCACAGCCGCCCGTTTTTGCCGAGCACGAACACCATCTGCGCGTCCATCGCCTGGAACGCCGCAACCGCCTGGTCGACCTGGTCGGGCTTGGCGTTTCCGCTCTTGCGCCACAGCGTCCCGTCGGCGGCGAGCACATAGACCGTGTCGCCGGCCGGAAAATACTGAAAGGCGGTGACGTCCTTGGCGACCAGCGTGCGCGCTTGCGCACTGCCGGCTTCGCGCCAGAGCTGGCCGTCGGCGCCGAGCACATAGACGAGGCTCGCATCGATCGCCTGAAAGTCCTTCACCGTGTGATCGACCTCGCTGCGCTTGCTGGCGTCGCCCAGCTCGCGCCACAGCGTGTGGTCGGCGCCGAGCACGTAAATCAAACCGGCGTTTATCGGCTGGAACGCGGCGACGGTTTGATCAATCCGGCTTTTCTCGCTGCCGTCGAGCTTGGCGCGCCATAACGTACCGTCGGCTCCATGCAGGAACAGATGCCCGTCGTTGATCTGGAAGGCTGCCGACTTTCTCGTCGAGCTGGTGCGCATCCTTGCCGTCGATGGTCGCGCGCCAGAGCTTGCCGGCACTGTTGATGACGTAGACCAGGCCCGCGTCGGCGACAACAAAGCGCTCGATCCCGTCGGCGATGTGAAAACGGCTGTTGCGCCCATAGCCGTCGGGCGCGTCTGCGTCGGGCGCCTCCGCGGGCGCCGCGATGTTGTTGTCGCGCCGGATTTCGTTCAGCGGATTTTTGCGTGGTTAGGCAGCGGCGGAATTTTGCGATGCCGCCGGGATCAGTGAGATCGCCGCTCAATTGTGCGCAAAGAAGCCGCAGTTGCCTCATCCGCGCGTCGTCTTCGGCCGATGCAAGCCCCGCGGTTGTAACGAGCACGACGCCGACCGACAGCAAAGCCAGTACGCGCGGCAGGCGGAACATGGTGCTCACGACGGGCTCCATACGGTCCAATTGCCATTATACGTCATACGTCGCCTTGGTCGCGGTTTTGGTTCAAAGCGGAACCGCATAGCCTCGAGGGGTCAACGGGTCCGGCCCGAAGTGGCCGGCTCTACCCCACAACGAGATCGCGATATTCCGGATGCTTGGCCACATAGGCGCGCACGAACGAGCAGACCGGCACCACCTTGAGCCCACGCGCCTTTGCATTGTCGAGGGCGCCTCGCACGAGTTGCGAAGCAAGACCGTGGCCGCGCGCCGCCGGCGGGGTTTCGGTGTGGACCAGCGTCATGACGCCGTCGGCAAGCTTGTAGTTAAGCACGGCGGTCGCACCGGGCCCATCAAGTTCGAAGCGGGAGAGGGCGGTGTTGTCGCGCAGCGTCATCGGGACAGTGTATCCGGCGCGCTGGCCATCGGCGCGCCTTGCTCAAGGGCGGGGCTGTCCCGCGTCTCTGCGCTCCGGGACGCAACAAAGAGATACAAAACGATCGAGCTGATGGCGGCAAAAAAGCACCACACCGAATAACGCGCCGGGTTGAACAGCAGGAACGAAGCGCCGAAGAACATCAGGATCAAACATCCGAAGATGCGCAGATAATTGTTCCGGTGCAGCAACAACGGACCGGTCACCACGGCGGCGTAGATGTAATCGAAGATCAGCGGATAGCGCTTGGCCGGAAGATAGCGAATTTGATGAGGGGTAAAATCGATGGTAAGGCCCGCGTGCAGCACCCAGGCTGCACCCGCGACCACCACGGCGCCCAGCGCCAAAAAGCCAAGCATGATCCGGCGTCGCCGGGGATCGGTTTCGGACAGCCACGCCGCTGTGGGCACGTAAAGCGGCCACAGGCAGAACGCGATCACCGTGTAATCATAACCCGCGCACCGTCCCCACCAGCCTTCGGCATTGGTCAGCCAGACGACGCCCTCAAGCGACTGGTGCAGCGCAAAGATAATCGGAATGAACGCCAGCATCAGGTCAGGCCTGTTGGCGCGCCGAACGGTAAGAACGCCGATCGCCCCGCAAACCGCTGCGGCCGAAAAACTCGCGGTGGCAGAAAAGCACATGTCCTGATCCAGCAGCCCGGACGCGCGGTCAATATATCACCAAAGGAATTGTAGGGTGGGCTGAGCGAAGCGAAACCCACCGTGGGCCGCGCCGACAATGAAAGACGATGAGTTTCGCTATGGTCTACTCACTGTAGCCCGCATGAGCAAAACATCGCTCCAACTTAATCGACCACCGCCAGCGCCCGCATCAGATCAAGATAAAGCTCATCAGCATCTTCGAGCCCGACGGAAAGCCTGAGCAGGTCGCCGGGGCAGGGCGAGCCTTCGCCTTCGATCGAGGCGCGATGCTCGATCAGGCTTTCGATGCCGCCGAGCGAGGTGGCGCGTTTCCATAGTTCGACGTGGCCGGCGACCGCGATCGCGGCGCGCTCGCCTTGTTTGATCCGGATCGACAGCATGCCGCCGAAGCCGCCCGTCATCTGGCGCAAGGCGGTGGCGTGGCCGGCGTGGCGATTCAGTCCCGGATAGAGCACCGCCGACAACTCCTTATGGCCGTCGAGCCGGCTTGCCAGCGCCGCCGCGGTTTTGGCTTGCGCACGCACGCGAACGTCCAGCGTGCGCATGCCGCGCATCAACAGCCAGGCATCGAACGAGCCGAGCGCGCTGCCGAGCTGCTGGCGCACTTTGCGGATACGTGCCCACAGAGCAGTCTCGCGCGCGCAGGCGAGCGCGCCGGCGACTACATCCGAATGCCCGTTAAGATATTTGGTCGCCGAATGCATGACGATATCGGCGCCGAGCGTGAGCGGCCGCGTGAAGATCGGCGTGGCGATGGTCGAATCGACGCACAGCACGGCAGCGCGCGGCGTGCGCGATCTGGGCGATGGCGGCGATGTCGGTGATGGTCCACAGCGGATTGCTCGGGGTCTCGATCCAGAACAGGCCGGTTTCGCCCGGCCGCACCGCGGCGCGGACCGCATCGAGGTCGGAGGTTTCGACGAAGCTGATGCAATGGCCGTAGCGGCCGATCTCGCGCAGCCAGGAGCGGAAGCCCCAATACATCACCTGCGAGGCGATGATGTGGGTCGGTCTGTCGAGCGCCAGCAGAACACTCGTGGCGGCCGCCATGCCGGAGCCGAACAGCAGCGCTTCGTCGGCGCGCTCAAGTTCGGCGATCAGGTTCTCGGCCTGCTGCACCGAGGGGTTGTCGGTGCGGCCGTAGATGTAACCCGAGGAATAGCCGTTGTCGGCATCGCGCAGGTAGGTCGCCGACATATGGATCGGGGGAACGAGCGCGCTCGAAAGCCGGCTCATGGGCTGCATACGCCCTGTGCGAGGATGGTCCTGGCCGAATAATTGGCCGAATAATGGGGCTTGGTCTGGTCGTCCATACGGCTTTTTTCAAAATGCGGGCAGCAAGATAATGGGGCGCAAATGGCCATAGTTCCGTCACTGTTGCCCGACAGATCACACACAATCCGCCGTTCAAAACGAACACACGATCTGTTGTTAGGCGGTTGATGAACTCGCAGCTTATCGGATCAGGTCGTCATAGTCCGCGTGGGAACCGATCCAGAACCACACGAGATCGCCGTCGGCTTCGGTTGCGAGCGCGCGGTAGCGTAGTCCGACGCGCACCGACCAGAATCGCCCAACCCGCTTGAATTGCAGCGACGGATGTTGCGGGTTGTTTTTCAGGAGCCCGTAGTTTTTGTCGGCGAGATTGCGAACCGGCTCGGGGAGCTTTTCATAGGCCTCCCAAAACGCGCGGCTCGCAAAGTGCCTCATAGCTCGCGGGCGCGGCCCTTGCGAAGATCGTCCACGGCTTGATCGGCGAGGCTGTCGAGCTTGCCGGCTTTGGCATCGCGCTCAATCTTCTGATCAAAGCGCGCAGCATCGAAAGCCTCAAACCAATCCCGAAATTTTGCGAACTGGTCGGGTGGCAGCTTGGCAACGGCAATTTCGATATCTTCGATCGTCATACTTTCAGTATATCAGAATTAAGCAGTCTGGAGAAAGCCAATGGGTTCGGCCCGAAGTGGCTGACTCGATAACAAGTCGCGTAATCCCGGAAAGTGTCGCCGCGTCGACTTAGCCCCGGAGTTCGTTGCGACGAATCCGCCGGTTGCTGGTGCGACCTCGGTTAAGCCGAGGCCCAGCGCCGGCGCAGGAACGGAACCACGAACAACGCCGCGACCGGCAGGTGGAGCACGACGCCGAGCAGCGCGATCAGCCCGACATCGGCGCCGGTCAGCGCGCCGCGCCCGACTTCGTGCGCGAGCACGAAGATGGTGAAGGGCAGGAACAGCACGACGCCGGTGACGAGCCCCGGATTGTACATGCGCAGTTTGATCGCAGGGGCGATGTGGGTGAGGCCGTTGATCAGCGTGAGCCCGATCCAGCCGAGGCCGACCCAGCGCAGCGCCTCGGGGAACGCGATGGCGAGCGCCATCGGCAGCCAGACAAAGCCGACGTTGACCAGCGCGACGCCGCCCATGTCGACCGGCCAGTCGTCGTTGCCGCTGTGAAAGATATGGGCGTCGGCGAATTGGCGAAAGCCGCCCGGCCACAGGTGTTCCTCGATCTGGTGGACGAAGTAGATCACCAGCAGCGCCGCGAACAGCGCGCGTTCGCTCAGCGGGTTGTCGCGAAAAAACGCGATCCAGGCGGCAATACCGATGGCGCTGAGTGCGGGCAGGGCTTTCTGCCAATTGGCGGAGATGAAAGAGAGCGGGGGCATGGGTGAAATCCTTTGCGAGGCGGCGCTGCGCAGCGCCGCGATCGGACGGGAGCCTTACACCGGATTGCTTAAAATTTCGTCGTCAGGTCCTGGTCTTTTCGCCCGCTTTTGCTGGTGCTTTTGCGGTTGGCATCGCGTTTCCACCGCATAGGCAAACGCCCAGGGGTTGGCCATAATCAGGGCCTAATCAGCAAGAACAAACAACGATCCCGGCCAAGGGAACAACCTCGGGAGGATTTCATGCACGCAGCGCTTCGCCGCCAAACGCTTGCCGATCTGTTGCGTCGCACCGCCAAACGTTTTCCCAACAAGACCGCGATCATTTGCGGCGACACGCGGTGGAGCTATGCCGAGTTCGATGCGGTGTGCGACCGCCTGGCGGCGGGGCTTGCCGCGCGCGGCGTTGGCAAAGGCGCTCGCGTCGCCATCCTGTCGCGCAATTCGCATGCTTTTGCGGCGCTGCGGTTTGCGCTGGCGCGGCTGGGCGCCGTGCTGGTGCCGATCAATTTCATGCTCAAGCCCGAGGAAGCCGCCTTCATCCTCAAGCATGCCGGCGCCGAGACTGCTGGCGACGGATACCGGCCTCGCCGAGGTGGCGCGAACAGCGGCCGCGCTCGACACCAAAGTCCGCGAGCTGATCTGGCTGCCGTCGGAGGAAAAGACCGCGCCGCGCCCGGCATGATCGCTTTCGACGAACTCTTGTCCAACGCCGCGCCGCCGGAAGTCGATCTCATCCGGCAGCGACGTCGCGCAGATCGTCTACACCAGCGGCACGGAATCGCTGCCGAAAGGCGCGATGCTCACGCACGACGCCGTCATCTGGCAGTATGTGAGTTGCGTCGCCGACGCGAACATTGCAACCGATGACCTCGCCTTGCATGCACTGCCGCTTTACCACTGCGCGCAGCTCGATGTGTTCCTCGGCCCGGCCATCTATGTCGGCTCGACCAACGTCATCACCGCGAAGCCGACCCCCGACAATCTCCTGCCGCTGATCGAGCGCCACCGCGTCACCTCGTTCTTTGCGCCGCCGACGGTGTGGATTTCGCTGCTGCGCTCGCCGCTGTTTGACTCGACCGACCTGTCGAGCCTGCAGAAAGGCTATTACGGCGCCTCGATCATGCCGGTGGAGGTGATGCGCGAAATGGCCGAACGCATGCCGAAGGTGCGGCTGTGGAATCTCTACGGCCAGACCGAGATCGCGCCGCTCGCCACCATGCTCGGCCCCGACGATCAGCTGCGCAAGCCCGGCTCCTGCGGCCGCGCCGCGCTCAATGTCGAGACCCGCGTCGTCGACGATCGCATGCGCGACGTTGAGCCGGGCGAAATCGGCGAGATCGTGCACCGCTCGCCGCATCTGATGCTCGGCTATTTCCACGACGACGAGCGCACCAGGGCCGCGTTCGAGGGCGGCTGGTTTCATTCCGGCGATCTCGCCACCATCGACGCCGAAGGCTACATCTACGTCGTCGACCGCAAGAAGGACATGGTCAAGACCGGCGGCGAGAACGTCGCCAGCCGCGAGGTCGAAGAGATGATCTACAAGCTGCCGCAAGTCTCGGAGGTGGCCGTGGTCGGCGTGCCGCATCCGCGCTGGGTGGAGGCGGTGGTCGCGATGGTCGTGGTCAAGGCCGGGCAGTCGCTGTCGAAGGAGGCCGTCCACGCGCATTGCGCCGCGCATCTGGCGCACTTCAAAGTGCCGAAGGACATCGTGTTCGCGGACGCTTTGCCGAAGAACCCGAGCGGCAAATTGCTCAAACGCGAACTGCGCCGCGAACACGCGGGGTTGTTTGCTTAAGTCCCCGCCCCCAATCACGTAATTCCGGCAACGATGCCGCCGTCGGCCCGGACCGGCGAACCGGAAATCGCGCCGGCCTCGCGCGACACCAGAAACGCCACCACCTCGGCGATCTCTTCGGGCTGCTCCAGCCGCTTGATGATCGATGTCGGGCGCGCGCTGTCGATGAACGCGCGCTGGGCTTTGGGATCGCCGGCGTCCCGGCCCATCGAGCGGAACATCGCGTCGACGCCCTCGGTGCGGGTCGGCCCCGGCAGCACCGCATTGACGGTGACGCCGGTGGCCGCAAGCGCCTGCGCGAAGCCGCGCGTGAGCGCCAGATCGGCCGATTTGGAAAAGCCGTAATGGATCATGTCGGTCGGGATCTGCACGCCGGATTCCGAGGAGATGAAGATGATGCGGCCGAAGCCCTTGGCGCGCATCAGCGGCCCGTAATGGCGGGTGAAGCGCACGCCGGACAGCACGTTGATGTCGAACACGCGCTGCCAGTCCTCGTCGGAAATGGCGAAGGCCTCCCTGACTTCGTAGATGCCGACGTTGTTGACCAAAATATCGACCGCGCCCGCGGCCTTGATGATGGCGGCGACGCCGGACGCTGTCGCCGCGTCGCCCGGGGCCGCAACCAGCCTGGCGTTCGGCACGGCGGCGCGGATTTTGCCGATCGCCGCCTCGACGTCGGCGGCCTTGCGGCCGTTGACGACGACTTCGGCGCCGCTCGCCGCAAGCTTCTGCGCCACGGCAAAGCCGATGCCTTTTGTCGAACCGGTGACAAGAGCGCGCAAACCTGAAAGATCGACCTGCATATCGTAAACTCGCCTGACGAATGCTGCTGGCTCGACATGGGAGCCGGTGAGGGTGACGGCAAGTTGCTAGTTCCGCACGACGGCTGCGGGCAAGGGGCTAATAGCGCGCGTCCCACCCTATACTTGTTGAGGCGCCTTGATAGCGGCGCCTTGATAGCAACGCCTTGATCGCACCCCCCGGCATCGCCAAATTTTGGAGCGGCGTGATCAAGCCAAGAGCCTCAGGAGGTGTCGAATGGATCGTCGCACATTCGTAACTATGCTGGCCGCCGGCGCGGCCAGTCCGCTGCTGCCAGGCGCTGCCGCCGCGCAGCCGGTGCCGAAAGCCCGCAACGTCGTCCTCGTCCACGGACTGTTCGCCGACGGTTCGTGTTGGTCCGAGGTCATCGCGCGTCTCCAGCCGAAGGGTCTCAATGTCACGTCGGTGCAGAACCCGCTGACGACGCTCCCGGAAGCCGTGGCGGCAGCGCAGCGCGCGCTCGCCATGCAGCAGGGTCCGACCGTGCTGGTCGGCCACTCCTTCTCCGGCATGATTGTCACTGAAGCCGGCGTCGACCCCAAGGTTTCGGCCGTTGTCTATGTCGCCGCCCGCGCCCCCGATGCGGGCGAGGATTATACGGCACTCGCCAAAACCTATCCGACGCCGCCGGCCTCCGCCGGCATTGTCTGGTCCGGCGATTGGGGACAGCTCAGCGAGGAAGCCTTCCTGCGCGACTTCGCCGGCGACCTTCCCGCCGACAAAGCGCGCGTGCTTTATGCCGTGCAACAGCCGTTCAACCGGGCGCTGCTGGCCGGCAAGACGACGCACGCCGCCTGGCGCTCAAAGCCGAGCTGGTACGCCGTGTCCACCGAAGACCGGACCATCAATCCGGATCTCGAACGCTTCATGGCCAAGCGCATGGGCGCGAAGACGATCGAGGTGAAGGCGAGCCACCTTGCCCTCATCTCGCAGCCCGACGTCATCGCGAACTTGATCCTTGAGGCGGCCGGGCAGGCGTAGCGCGCGTATAACGTCTCGGCTGTCCGCGGCTTGTTGCGGCCGCATCGCGAAACCGGAAGGATGTCGGGCATGACCGACGCGCGCACTCGTCTTCAACCGCAAGACATCCCTCCGGAACTCGACCGCTGGAATTGGGGCGCGTTCCTGCTCAACTGGATCTGGGGCGTCGGCAACAACACCTACATCGCGCTGCTCACTCTCGTTCCGCTGGTCGGCTTCGTCATGCCATTCGTGCTCGGCGCCAAGGGCAGCCGCTGGGCCTGGCGCAATGGGCGCTGGGACAGCGTCGAGCATTTCAAGCGCGTGCAGCGGCTGTGGGCGATCTGGGGCGCGGTCATCCTGATCGGCTTTTTGCTGCTGTTCGGCGGAATATTCGGCGGCATTTTCTACGGTTTCAGACATTCGGCCGCTTACGAACTCGGGACCGAGACGCTGCGAACGAGTTCGGTGGCAGCCGATGTTCTTGGCGCCCCGATCACGACCGGCTTTCCGTTCGGCAGCATCAACGTCAGCGGCGCGTCCGGCAACGCCGTCCTCAACTTTTCGGCGGCCGGCCCGAAAGGCTCCGGCCGGGTTTTCCTGGAGGCGGTCAAGAGGGACGGCGTGTGGTCGATCAGGAAAATGATGCTCAAGCCCGATGGGAGTCATCAGGGGATTGATATCGTCGGTGGCGCAAGCGGCGGGACTGTTTGATAAAGTGCGGCACCGTGCCCAGGTCGCTCTCACGTTGATAGTCCGCATGAGAGCACGCCGTGCAAACATCGGCACCGGCCGATCGCCGCGCGAGCCCGATTGCATACCCGAAGTCTGCGAAACATGCGCATATCGTCACTCCGTGGCCATGGATCCGGGGTCCTGCTTTCAGCGCGCCCCGGAATGACGACATGAAAGATCGTTCTCGCGAGCCGGTGCATCCGAGTTGCGGTACGAACGACAGGGTCCTTCACCACAACAGAAAAAGGGAGGCGAAGCGCCGAAAGGCGCATGCATCCAGTGTCCGCACCGTTCCTCCCGTGGGGAGGGGGTGTGGAAGCGATCCATCGCAGACAAGCTTGCGCAGTCTGCGCAACTTATCTGCTTCGGGGACCGCTCGCCTTCCGGCGCTCCGCTGCGGCGCTTGCCCCGGCGAGCGAACGCCAGGACTCAGCCCAGGCCGCGCTTCACGCGAAACACGATGCGAAGGCGTTACCTCCGCTTAGAATTGCGCTTAAGCGAGGCACCTCGCACTCCGGTCGTGATGCCGGAGGGGATCGATACCCAAGCCGCCCGGGAGCGGGGTTACAAGCCCCGCCCGCAGGAACCGCACTCGCTCCATCAACTGGCTGTCACCGGTCGACGTCCCTGACGTGAGCGAGACGGCGCGGTTATGGTCATCGCGGCGGCAAAGTCAAAGGTTTTGGAATTGTCCCTGTGAATCAGGACGTTTGGGTGCCGCGTGTTTTTGGTTGAACAGGGGATACCGCGCTTGATTCTCTGATTTCTTCAGCGCGCTTGCGGGCCGATGTCGCTGCGCGAAGCGCGGCGGGTGCGGGCTCTCGTCATTGCGAGCGGAGCGAAGCAATCCAGCACGCCGCCCTGGATTGCTTCGTCGCTGACGAAACCCACAATGACGGGGCTTCGTCATTGCCGGGACGCTTGCGGTAACGCGCAGTGGTCCGTCAGCCGGATGTGTTTGGCCGGAATGTAATCAGGGCAACAATCCCGATCAGGACGAAAATCGCCAGAACCACAACCTGCGTGATCACGAATGGTGGGTCGGACTGCGTCGGGGCCCATGCGGCCAGCGCACCGACCTTGACGAAACTCTGCGCGATGAGGACGAAGATGTTCAGATAAAGCGATGCAATCGCAGTGATCACGTAAATCCAGCGCCATGCGCCAGCGAGGCGTTTGCCGTAATACGCGAACAGCGCGATCGCGAGCGCCACGCAAGAGACGCCGCCAACCCCGAGCCCCGGCGTAAAGCCGTGAATCGGGAAGAAAAACCCGGTGACGCTGGTGAGCACCGTCGTCAGCAGAAACAGTGCGGTCGTGACCGGCAGCCGGCGCGATGCAAACATTCCGCCGACGGCAATGAGCCCGCTGCCGATGGCCACGAGCGTGATCGCAACATGCAAAAGCGTGAAAGCGCCGATCGATAATCCCAATATCATGAAAGGCCTCATACCGGCGCCCGCTGCGCCGCCGTCAGATTATGCTGCCGCCGCGCCGGCCGCTACGGGCGGATGAGGGCTCGCAATAGAGGAGCGGCGACAAGCGGGTGAAAGGCGTTCTCCGTTCCCTCATCCTGTGGCGGCCGCCGTAAGCGCGTTCACGCGCGTCTTTGATGTGCGACGGCGGCCCTTGAAGGATACTGCTCCGAGATCGCGGCGGGTACCCTTCGAGGCTCGGTGCTGCGCACCGAGCACCTCAGTGTGGCGGTGCTGAAGGGCCTTCGTCATTGCGAGCGAAGCGAAGCAATCCGGCACGCCGCTCTGGATTGCTTCGTCGCTGACGCTCCTCGCCATGACGCGATTTCGTCATTGCCGGACGGCTCCGCCGGTGGTGACGCAAGGTTGGGTTTACGGCGTCAGCGTCGCCGCCGACGGCAGCTTTTTGGCCTGCAGCATGCTGTCGGTGATGATTTTTGTGGTCTCGATCACCGATTGGTTGAGCGCCGCATAGTCGACGACGTCGCGTTCGAGGCGCTGACCGTCGGCCAGAAGCTTTTCGCGCAGCAGCCGCAATTCGCTGATCAGGGCATCGATTTCGCCGGTCGAGTTGGCCGACACCCGGCGCAGCAAATCGGCCAGACTGCGGGTCGCGGCTTCGCTTTCGCCGTCGGCCTGGCGAATGGCGTTGCTGTCGCGCCGCACCAGCTCGTGAATTTTTCCCTCGAGGTCGGCTTCGGCCGATCTCTCCCCGCCGACGGAGCCGCGCTGCCAGATCATGCTCATGACGCCATCCCCCTTGGTTTTTCCCGCGCCCGTTGCCGGGCGACGAATCCGACACCGAGACTTCAAGGCAGTGTGGATGACAATGTGACGGCTTCGGGGCTGGCCGATGGCGCACTTGCGCCGCCTGGGGATTACTGCGCCGCTCGCGCCGGCGTTTTTACATACTTCGTCGTCTCGTCATTGCCGGACAAAAGGCGCGCAGCGCCGTCTTACCAAATGATCCGGCAATCCATGCGGCCTTCACGCTCAGCATGGACCACCGGGTCAGGCCCAGCGGTGACGAAGTAGGGTGGGTTAGCCGAAGGCGTAACCCACCAGCAGGCTCGGGGGCGAGAGCAAAATGGCGGATTACGCTTCGCTAATCCGCCATATGGGGTAATTCCGCAAGAGTGGGCGGCCAAGGATAGTTACGAACGTCGTTCAGAATACGCGTCCACTCCGCGAGTCGCGCATCGTCCGTTCTTGGCCTTGGTGGAACGTTCGGGGCGCAGCCCCAAAAGTCTCCGCCAGGTTCGTTTTTATCCTGCAAAATGACGACAGCGGAAAGTGCTGGTGCACCCACTCTAGCCAGTTGATTGTTGATTGCCCCAAGGGGGTGGTCCCAGCTTCCGTGCCAATGAAACCAATTGCCGGTTCGTTCGCGGTACACTTCGGAAAGTCGCCTATAGGTCTGCGGTCGCCCATCCAGCGCCCATTCTCTGAGAATGACGTAAAGCTCATCGAGATTTATCGGCATCGCAATTCAATTATAGTCTCGACCGGTTCTCCAAGCGATCACGCCCATTTTTTTTCACTATGGTGACAACGAATGCCAGCGCGCAGTATCCAGGTTTCCATTCGGCAAAAGAAAATGCGCCCGGCGAGCCTTTATGATTTCCAAGCCTGCGATAGCTTCATCGGGATTCTCAGAAGTGTTCGGGCCCTGATAGATAACTCCTGCGAGGGCCCACGAGCGAAGACGGCCCTGAATAACCATCAGCATTGGGCCGCCGCTAATGCCGCTGAACGCAAAATTTTCCGGCGGAACTCCGCCCCCCAACATTGGTATTAAGTACTCTCGTTCTATCAAGGTAGAGACGTCTTTGTCACTGATGCTCGAAGCGATACCGGAGCCAGGCGCGGCACCGAATATTGCCTCTTGTGGCGATGGGCGACGAGTGCCTACTTCGGGATAGCCGGAATAATAAATACCGCACCGCTCAACGGGAGGATTTGGAGGCCACCGCTTCTGATACCCACTCAACACTTGCTTACCTAGCGCTGTTACCTCTCGCTCATCGATCTTGAAAGTCGCGATGTCGATGTCGCGGTGGGCATCGATGACACGCGCTTCCCAATGTAGTTGAATTGATGTGCCATTTCCCGCCAAGCGTAATGGCCCAGCGCCGGCCGTTTGCTGAAATCCGCGCAGCGCGTCAATTACGTGCGCGGAGGTGACGCCAAATAGCCCCTCACCAGCATCGAGGAAAAATGCTGTCCCATTACGCGAAAAGACTTCGCCGTTCGGTTGGCGCATTGCGCAATAAAGTGGCGTGCAAAACGAGGTGACCAATTCGAGTTCAAATTTACCGAGGCCCCGCTGCATGATAGCCTTGCCCTCCTCAATGGAGAGCTGTTCGTCGAGAGAGGCTTCACCAGAGATGTCGAGAGAACATTGCGGGATCATGTCCAGCCGCCGACAGAGAAACTACTCCGCCGCCTCGACGCGCTTTGCGGCTTGCCGCGCCCCGACCCGCGCGCCAGCACCGGCTTGAGAAACGCGCCGGTGTAGCTCCGCTTCTCGCGCACGATGTCTTCCGGCGTGCCGCTGGCGACGATTTCGCCGCCGCCGTCGCCGCCTTCGGGGCCGAGGTCGATGATCCAGTCGGCGGTCTTGATCACTTCGAGATTGTGCTCGATCACCACCACGGTGTTGCCGCTCTCGACCAGCTCGTGCAGCACTTCCAGAAGTTTCGCCACGTCGTGGAAGTGCAGGCCCGTGGTCGGTTCGTCCAGAATGTAGAGCGTGCGGCCGGTGGCGCGCTTGGATAATTCCTTGGCGAGTTTGACGCGTTGCGCCTCGCCGCCGGACAACGTCGTCGCCTGCTGGCCGACGTGGATGTAGTCGAGGCCGACGCGGCGCAGCAGCGTCAGCACGTCGCGCACCCGCGGCACCACCTTGAAGAATTCCAGCGCCTCCTCGACGGTCATGTCGAGCACGTCGGCGATGGATTTGCCCTTGAACAGAACCTCGAGCGTCTCGCGGTTGTAGCGCTTGCCCTTGCAGACGTCGCAGGTGACGTAGACGTCGGGCAGAAAGTGCATCTCGATCTTGATCACGCCGTCGCCCTGGCAGGCCTCGCAGCGCCCGCCCTTGACGTTGAACGAGAAGCGGCCGGGCTCGTAGCCGCGCGCCTTGCTCTCGGGCAGGCTGGCGAACCATTCGCGGATCGGCGTGAACGCGCCGGTATAGGTGGCGGGATTGCTGCGCGGCGTGCGGCCGATCGGCGACTGGTCGATGTCGATGATCTTGTCGAGGTGCTCGATGCCTTCGATGCGGTCGAAGCGGGCAGGGGCTTCGCTGGCGCCGTTGAGCCGCCGCGCCAGCGCCTTGTAGAGCGTGTCGATCAAGAGCGTCGACTTGCCGCCGCCCGACACGCCGGTGACGGCGGTGAACAGGCCGAGCGGAATTTCGGCGGTGACGTTTTTCAGATTGTGGCCGCGGGCGCCGACGACCTTCAGCACGCGCGACGGATTTTTCGTCCGCCGCTCCGGCACCGGAATTTCGCGCACGCCGTTGAGATATTCGCCGGTGAGCGAGTTCGGGCTGGCCATGATGTCGGCGGGCGTGCCCTGGGCGATGATCCGGCCGCCGTGCACGCCGGCGCCGGGGCCGACGTCGACCACATAATCGGCGGCGAGGATCGCGTCCTCGTCGTGCTCGACCACGATCACGGTGTTGCCGAGGTCGCGCAGCCGCTTCAGCGTTTCCAGAAGCCGCGCGTTGTCGCGCTGATGCAGCCCGATCGAGGGCTCGTCGAGCACATAGAGAACGCCGGTCAGGCCGGAGCCGATCTGCGAGGCGAGCCGGATGCGCTGGCTCTCGCCGCCCGACAGTGTGCCGGAGGCGCGCGCCAGCGTCAGATAATCGAGGCCGACATCGACCAGGAATTTCAGCCGGGCGCGGATCTCCTTGAGAATGCGCGCGGCGATTTCGTTCTGCTTGGCGTTGAGCTTGTCCGGTAGGTCATTGAACCATTGTAGCTGCGCCTCTGACCGACATATCGGAGACTTCGCCGATGTGGCGGCCGGCGATCTTCACGCACAAAGCTTCGGGCTTGAGCCGATAGCCGTTGCAGGCCTCGCACGGTACGTCGGTGAAATAGCGCGCGATCTCCTCGCGGGCCCACTCGCTGTCGGTTTCGCGGAAGCGGCGTTCGAGATTGGTGATCACGCCTTCGAACGGCCGCTTGGTCTCGTAGGCGCGCGCGCCGTCGTCGTAAGCGAAGCGGATCTCGGTGTCGCCGGAGCCGTAGAGAATGGCGTCCTGGGTCTTCTTCGGCAGGTCTTTCCACTTGGTGTCGAGCGTGAACTTGTAGTGCTTGCCGAGCGCGGACAGGGTCTGCACGTAATACGGCGACGACGATTTCGCCCACGGCGCGATCGCGCCCTTGCGCAGGGTGCGCTCCTTGTCGGGAATGACAAGTTCGGCATCGATGTGCTGCTCGACGCCAAGCCCGCCGCATTTCGGGCAGGCGCCGAACGGATTGTTGAACGAGAACAGCCGAGGCTCGATCTCGGAAATGGTGAAGCCGGACACCGGGCAGGCGAATTTTTCCGAGAACACGATGCGCTCGGCGGTATCGTTGCGCTGCCGATTGGCTTTTGCTCGCTCGGTCTGCTCCCCTCCCCCTTGTGGGGAGGGGTTGGGGGTGGGGGTCGTGCGGCGTCGCGCGGGCGTCGAGGCTCTCTCATCGCCTCCCGACTCCCCACCGGCGGGAGAAGGAGCATCGGCGAGCTCCGCCACCGCAAGCCCGTCGGCGAGCTTGAGCGCCTGTTCGAGCGAATCCGCCAGCCGCGTGGAAATATCCGGCCGCACCACCAGGCGATCCACCACGACGTCGATGTCGTGGGTGAATTTCTTGTCGAGTGCCGGCACGTCGGCGATCTCGTAGAAATTGCCGTCGACTTTGACGCGCTGAAAACCCTTGCGCATGAACTCGGCGAGTTCCTTGCGGTACTCGCCCTTCCTGCCGCGCACCACGGGCGCGAGCAGATAAAGCCGCGTGCCTTCCGGCAGCGCCATGACGCGATCGACCATCTGCGAGACGGTCTGGCTCTCGATCGGCAGCCCGGTCGCCGGCGAATAGGGTACGCCGACGCGGGCCCACAGGAGCCGCATGTAATCGTGGATCTCGGTGACCGTGCCGACGGTCGAGCGCGGATTGCGCGAGGTGGTTTTCTGCTCGATGGAGATGGCCGGCGAGAGGCCGTCGATCTGATCGACGTCCGGCTTCTGCATCATTTCCAGGAACTGGCGCGCGTAAGCCGACAGGCTTTCGACGTAGCGACGCTGGCCCTCGGCATAAATGGTGTCGAAGGCGAGCGAGGATTTGCCGGAGCCGGACAGGCCGGTGAACACCACCAGCCGGTCGCGCGGAATATCGAGGTCGACGTTTTTGAGATTGTGCTCGCGGGCGCCGCGAATGGAGATCAGGCGGCGGTCGCTCAGGCGGCCAGTTTGCCGGCCGGAATTCTGCTCCGAGCTGTCGAACAGATCGTCCATTCATGCACCCGCTCGTCCCCGCCCCAGCGGGGACCCAGACTTTGGGTAAGGCTGTCCTGAAGCAATCTGGATTCCCGCTTGCACGGGAATGAGCGGTGCGAACCCCGCCAACTGCCGTCAGAACTTCAAAACGAACATAGTGAGAACGCGCGCGGTTCGCCAGAGAGCTTCACGGGCTTATGCCCGGAAAAATCCCGCGTGACCCTCAAGGGTCCAGCCGCAACAGACGCCATTGCCGCACTTCGCCCACTGGCCGCACGATGTGCAGTTTGCCGGGACGCTGCGCCACCAAGGCCTCGGCGTCGGCGGTGGTCATGATCATCCACGCTGGACCGGGGGCCGCTCCAAGCTGCTCAAGCGAGGCGTTTTGAATGGGGCGCGGCAGATAGGGCAAGAGGTTGAGCGCCACGTCGCCCGACCAGTAGATCGGTCCCGGTGCAGCCTCGACCAGAGCGGAAACTTGTGCGCCCTCGACTTCAGCCTGGCGGAATCGCTCCGGCATCAGCGGCGAGGCGAGCGAGTAGCCCAAAGCGTAAATGAGCAACCCGGCCGTCAGGACCAGAATCGGCGCCACGAATTGCGGTCGCCGCACGCTGAGCTGATCGTAGCCGAGGCCGCCGAACACGCACAGCGGCAGCACCATCGGCAAATAATAACGCGGGGTGGAACCTGTCGGCCAAAACAGCATCAACGCGGCAGCGACAAAAGCATAGCAGGCGAGCGCCGCCATGAATTGCGGACGGACAAAGCGCTTTTCGCGAAACCCGTAAGCAATCAGGAACGCCGCAGCGAGAATCGTGGCCGGCAACGTGTCGACGATCACTTTAAGACCGGTCACGATCGGACCGGGAAAGTCCTCGTGGCCCGGCCCCAGCCGCATGAAGGCGGCCCAGGTTGCTTCGTCGCCCGGCGTATAGATCAAGGCGTACCAGACCGCGAGCGGGACCGCGCAGATCAAACCGGCCAGTACCAGTCCCGGAATTTGCCCCCAAGAGCGCGTGCCGACAATGAACAGGCCAACGCCGAGCGCGAAATAGGAAACCGGTTGCGGCCCTTTCAGCAGGCCGGCGAGAGCCAGCACGATGCCAATCGCCAGCCAGCGGCTGAGGCTGATGGATTCTTTCGCATAGCCGCTCCACCACAGAACGAAGGCGAAGAACAACAGCACCGCGAGCGGCAAATCCGCCGTGACCATGACATAAGAGCGGATCACCAGCGGGCAGGCCAGGAACAAGGCGACGCCGAGCAGCGCGGCCGGCACGCTGGCGGCGACCCGTCGCAACAGCCAGTAGATCAATGTGCAGCCGAACAACAGAAACAGGACGCTCGGCAGCCGCGCGGTGATCTGGTTGACGTCGCCGAACGGCGCGCTGATCGCCTCGATGATCCACGACTGCAATGTGGGACGTTCGACAAAGCGAACGTTGTACATATGCGGGGTCAGCCAGTCGCCGGTCTCCAGCGCGGTCCGCGCGATCGAGACGGCGAGACCTTCATGAGCGGTGTAGCCGCGAAAAAACACCAGCGGCAGCGCCAGCACCGCCCAGGCGACAATGATGACCGCAATCGGATTCCACCGCGCCGCGGCGGCGTTCCATGCCGCAACGATCCGCGCCGGGAGCGCAGACGTGTGCAGTGTGGCAGCGAGTGAGGTCATGATTGGCCCGACCGGCGTACGAAGCCCCGCTGCGACTATCGGCAAACGAAAGCCCCGGGTAAAGACCCGGGGCCCGGTGTGCGTAGCCGTGTTGGTTCGTCGCCGCTGTTACGCAAGAACTTGAAGTTCACGCCGGCGCGGATGACGTTCTCGGTGTCCTTAAAGCCCGTGCCGGCAATGCCCGGATTGAGAAAGTTTGACATAGAGATATTCGGCCTTGACGGTCCAGTTCGGCGCGACCGCGACTTCGACGCCGGCGCCGACCGTCCAGCCGTCTATTCGGTTACAGCCTTCACGGTACGGCGTCCGGGGACCGGTGGCCTTTGGGACTCGTCGGGCGTTCCGGAGGTTGCCGGCTTGCATCCGCGCGCGGAACAAATTAAGAACATCATACGAGGAGTGCTCGGGACGCTGTTTGTGTGGATAACGGCGGTCGCGCCTGGATCGCCCTTGCAGGGGGCTGGTGCGGGACTACGGTAGTTGCCGCATCGCGAACGGCGCGGATCGTTAGGCGAGTGGGTATCGTTAGGCGAGGTGGGTCATGGCGGGAAGCGTCAACAAGGTCATTTTGGTCGGCAATTTGGGCGCCGATCCCGAAATCCGCCGCACCCAGGACGGGCGTCCGGTGGCGAACTTGCGCCTCGCGACATCCAATTCCTGGCGCGACAAAGCGACCGGCGAGCGTAAGGAGAAGACCGAGTGGCACCGGGTGGTCATCTTCAACGAAAACCTGTGCCGGATCGCGGAGCAGTATCTGAAAAAAGGCTCCAAGGTTTACCTCGAAGGCCAACTGCAGACGCGAAAATGGCAGGATCAATCCGGCCAGGACCGCTATTCGACCGAGGTCGTGCTGCAGGGTTTCCGCGGGGAGCTCACCTTGCTCGATCGAGCCGGCGGGGCGGGCAGCGGCGGCGGCGATTTCGGCGCTGACGATACGGGCGGTGATTTCGGTTCGCCCGGGCCTTCGCGCAAGGTTGCGGCCACGGCCGCTGCGGGGGGCGGCGCCAGAGGCTCCCGCGGCGACATGGATGATGAAATTCCGTTTTAATTAACCGCCGGTTTTTAGGAAGCAGGCAACGGGTCACGGCTAGCGTGGCTCGAACGCTTAAACACACATGGGAGCGGAACATGTGCGAAGCATGCCGGGGTGCCGCGCCGGATCGGCGCAAGTTTCTTTCGCTCTCGGCGGCAAGCGTCGCCGCGACCTGGCTCTTCAGCGCGCCTCGCGCATCGGCTGCGGACGCCACAACGAGCGTGACGGCTGACGAAGCGCTCGCCAAACTCAAAGCCGGCAACGAGAAATATGTCGGCGCGCCGCAAGTTTGCGCGGCCGATCTGTTAGCCCAACGCGGTCAAGTCGCGAAAGGCCAAACGCCGTGGGCGACCATCCTGACTTGCTCCGACAGCCGCGTTCCGCCGGAGCTGTTGTTTGGCGGACTTGGCGTCGGCGAACTCTTTGTCGCCCGCAACGCCGGCAATATGGCCGATACGGCGACGATGGGGACGATCGAATACGGCGCCGAACATCTTGGCGTCCCGCTTATTGTTGTGATGGGTCACGAACGATGTGGCGCGGTTGCCGCGGCCTGCGCCGTTGTGGAGAAGCACGCAAAATTTCCCGGCTCGATCGGTCCGATGGTCAATGCCATCGTTCCGGCCGCCAAAGCCGTCTACGGCAAGCCCGGCGACTTCGTCGACAACGCGATCCGCGAGAGCGCGATGCGAACCGCCAAGAAAATATCGGGCAAGAGCCATATCGTGTCGCATCTCATCAAAGCCAACAAGGTAAAAGTCGTGGCGGCCGTTTACGACCTCGACAATGGCCGCGTCGAGTTTCTGACGTGACCGGCGCGTCCGGCGCTCCGGTGGAGAACGCCGGCAAGCTATGACCCTCGCTCCACTGTGGGCGGCGAGTTCCGCTGGCGGCTAAGCGGCGGGGGATGTTTGGACAGCGTGGCAATTCACCGTCTTGCCCAACCGGGTTCTGACCTTCGAGGCTCCGATTGTGCTGGCCATGCTGTTGACGCTGGCGATCATGGATGATCGCTGATGGAACTCATTTTTATTTTCAAATTCGTGCATTTGATCGGGGCTTCGGTGTTGTTCGGCACCGGTCTCGGCATCGCCTTTTTCATGTTCATGGCCAATCGCACCGGCCATCCGGGCGTCATCGCGATCACGTCGCGTTTTGTCGTGACGGCCAATTTCGTTTTCACCGCGACTTCGGTCGTGGTGCAGCCGCTCAGCGGTTTCGCGTTGGCATCGGCGATTGGCCTGTCGCCGTTCGATGAAGCCTGGATCGTGTGGTCGCTGCTGCTGTACGTACTGGTCGGATTATGCTGGCTGCCGGTCGTTTTTATTCAGATCCGGATGCGGAACCTGGCGCGCGCCGCGGCGGTCAACGCGGAGCCGTTGCCCGACGAATATCGGCGTCTGTTCCGGATCTGGTTTTGGCTCGGCTGGCCGGCCTTCATCGGCGTGCTCGCCATTTTCGTTCTGATGATCTGGCAGCCGCATTAAATCCGACGCATCCGCATCGCGGCGACATGTCAGCCGGCGAGCGGAAGCTTGCGATCGTTTTGCCCGGCCATTGTCTCAAGCGCCGGCCCTGACAGCACATAGGTCAGGCAGTTCGGCAGATGCTGGAAGCCGCTGCGCCGATAAAAAGCCTGCGCGGGATTGTCGGCGTGCACGGTCAGTTCGACGATCGGACTGCCGAGATCGCGCGCGTAGGCAGCGACCCGGGCGACCAGCGCGCTCGCGAAGCCGTGTTTGCGGTACTGCGGCTCGACGAACAGGTCTTGCAAAAAAACCACCGGTCCGTTCCAGCCGGTGATGATGCGCCGGCTGCAGGTCGCCATGCCGATGACCAGCTCGGCATGCTCGTCTGCGGCGACAAAGGCGGTGAAGCCGGCGTCGGGGCCGAAGCCGTCGCGCAGCCAGTCGGCGGCGGTCGCGCTCACGGCGTGCAGCGAATTTTCGCCTTCCGCCAGCAAGCGCTTCAATCGCATCAGCGCCGGAACATCGGCAGGCCGCGCCGCTCGCACACGGAAAGCGGCCGCAGGCTGTTGGTCGCTTGCCATGTGCTAGCTCGATCTTCCAGACCCCGATCCAACTCTGTTGGATTGATCAGGGTCTAGAGTCTTTGTTGGTCGCATGATCTGATCCGAAAACCGGCATCCGCCTTTCGGGATCATGCTCTAGACAGTGAAGTTGACCTTGCTGCCGACTTTCCCGCTGGAACTCGGCGCCGATGCAACGCTCGACCCCTGAGCATCAATGTCGCTCAGCGAAGTCGAATGATGAGTATTTTTGTGCTGGCTCATCGACTGCAACGGCTGGGAGTTTGTTGCGTAGATGCTGCCGGGCGTTATTCCAGAAATGGCCATGAGGCGATCTCCTGCCGAATGAGTACGGTTCCGACTCTACGCAACACCGAGATAAGCTCGGCTTTTATAGTTAATGAACAATTAGCGGCCCGCGGCCGTTCACGACCAGATCGAGCGGATGCCGTCGACGACGTATTGCACGGCGAGCGCAGCCAGCAGGACGCCCAGCAGGCGGGAGAGCACGATGTTGCCGGTCATGCCGAGAAGCCCGCTGATGCGGTCGGCAAAAAAGAACGTGACAAGGCACGAGGCGGCGACCAGCGCAGCCACGGCGACGAGGATCACAAGCTGTAGCGGATTGCCGTTGGCTTGGCCGGCGAGAAGGATCGTCGCGGTGATCGCGCCTGGTCCGGCGAGAAGCGGCACCGCCAACGGAAAGGCCGCGACGTTGCGAACGCGTTCTTCCATTGCCTGCTCCGCGGTTTCACCCTCGTTGCGGCTGCGCACGCCGAACACCATCTCGGCCGCGATCCAAAACAACAAAAGACCGCCGGCGATGCGAAAAGCGGGCAGCGAAATTTCGAGCACACCCAGGAGCCGGTCGCCGACCAGCGCCGTGCCAACCAGGATCCCGCCCGCGATGATACTGGCGCGTACGGCGACGCTTTCGCGGGAGCCGCGCGGCATTCCCGTCGTTACCACCAGGAACGTCGGCGCCATGGCGATCGGATCGACCACCACGAACAGCGTCAGCAGACTTGTGACCGCAAAATCCAATAACATTTTCGCCCTGGTTCCCGGACGGAGCGGACCTCGCCGGCGTCGTGTGTCACGGCATTTATGCCCGCCGTCTGGTGCATGGCCGTGACAGCGCTCGGCGCACCAATAAAACGTTGAAATCTAAAAGGAAACTCCCATCTATAACGTGCCGATAAAAGTAGCGGATCAAGCTCCAATCGGCTATGAAAATCCCAGCAGATTCGCGTTAGGATTCTGAGCTTTGGCTGACCAGGATAATCCCCCGCCGACCGACGGCGGTGCCTCCGATATTCGCCCGGTTTCGATCACCGAGGAGATGAAGAAGAGCTACCTCGATTACGCCATGAGCGTGATCGTGGCGCGCGCGTTGCCGGATGCGCGCGACGGGCTCAAGCCCGTGCATCGGCGCATTCTCTACTCGATGCACGAGAATGGCTACGAGTGGAACAAGCCCTATCGCAAGTCCGCCCGCGTGGTCGGCGACGTGATCGGCAAATATCATCCGCACGGCGACCAGGCGGTGTATGACGCGCTGGTGCGCATGGCGCAGGATTTTTCCATGCGCCTGCCGCTGATCGACGGGCAAGGGAACTTCGGCTCGGTCGATGGCGATGCGCCGGCGGCCATGCGCTACACCGAAGTGCGCCTCGAACGCGTCGCCGGCTCACTGGTCGAGGATCTCGACAAGGACACCGTCGATTTCCAGGCCAATTACGATAATTCGGAGCGCGAACCGGTGGTGCTGCCGGCGCGCTTTCCCAATCTTCTGGTCAATGGCGCCGGCGGCATCGCGGTCGGCATGGCCACCAATATCCCGCCGCATAATCTTGGCGAGGTGATCGACGCCTGCGTCGCGCTGATCGACAATCCGGGGCTTTCGATCGAGGATCTGATCGGCATCGTGCCGGGGCCTGATTTTCCGACCGGCGGCATCATTCTTGGCCGGCAGGGCATCCGCGCCGCCTATCACCTCGGCCGCGGCGGCATCGTGATGCGCGGCAAGGTCGAATTCGAAACCTTGCGTGGGGAGCGCGAGGCCATCGTCGTCTCTGAAATTCCCTATCAGGTGAACAAGGCGCACATGGTCGAGCGCATCGGCGAATTGGTGCGCGAAAAGAAGATCGAAGGCATTTCGGCGCTACGCGACGAATCCGACCGCGACGGCTATCGCGTGGTGATCGAATTACGCCGCGACGCCGTACCGGACGTCGTGCTCAACCAGCTTTATCGCTTCACCGCCCTGCAGTCTTCGTTCGGCGCCAACATGGTGGCGCTCGATAACGGCCGCCCGCTGGTGATGAATCTGAAGGACCTCCTCAGGCTGTTCCTGGCGTTCCGCGAGGAGGTGATTTACCGGCGCACCAAGCATTTGCTGACCAAGGCGCGTGACCGCGCCCATATTCTCGTTGGGCTCGCCATCGCCGTCGCCAACATCGATGAAGTGATCAAGCTCATCCGCGCCGCCAAGGACGCCAACGAGGCGCGCGAGCAATTGATGGAACGTGACTGGCCCGCGCGCGACGTCGCCACCATGGTCACCTTGATCGACGATCCACGCCACAGCGTGTCGGCAGCCGGCACGACAAAACTTTCCGCCGAACAGGCGAAAGCGATCCTTGATCTGCGGCTGCAACGGCTGACGGCGCTCGGTCGTGATGAGATCAAGGCCGAGCTGGACAAGCTTGCCGACGAGATCGCCGACTATCTCGACATTTTGCGCTCGCGCGCGCGCATTCAAGCGATCGTCAAGGATGAGCTTGCCGCGATCAAGCGCGATTTCGCCACGCCGCGCCGGACGGTCATCATCGACCAGGAAGGCGAAATGGAAGATGAGGACCTGATCCAGCGCGAGGACATGGTCGTCACCGTTTCGCACGCCGGCTACGTCAAACGCGTGCCGCTCTCGACCTATCGGGCGCAAAAACGCGGCGGCAAAGGCCGCGCCGGCATGCAGACCCGCGACGAGGATTTTGTCACCCGCCTGTTCGTCGCCTCGACGCACGCGCCGGTGCTGTTCTTCTCCTCGCGCGGCCAGGTGTACAAAGAAAAGGTCTGGCGGCTTCCGCTGGCGGCGCCGCAGGCCCGCGGCAAGGCTTTGATCAATATCCTGCCGCTCGAGCAGGGCGAAAATATCACCACCATCATGCCGCTGCCGGAGGACGAGTCGACCTGGGACAAGCTCGATGTGATGTTCGCCACCACCCGCGGCACGGTGCGGCGGAACAAACTGTCCGATTTCGCCGATGTGCGGCGTTCCGGCATCATCGCCATGAAGCTCGACGACGGCGAGGGCTTCGTCGACGTGCAGATTTGCACCGAAAATGACGACGTGCTGCTGACGTCGGCGGCCGGTCAGTGCGTCCGCTTCGCCGTCAACGATGTGCGGGTGTTCCAGGGCCGTACCTCGATGGGCGTGCGCGGTATCAATTTGGCCGACGGCGACAAGCTGATTTCGTTGTCGATCCTTCGCCACGTCGAAGCCTCGGCGGACGAGCGGGTGGCTTATCTCAAGCGCGCCAACGCGGTAAGGCGGGGGGCTAACGGGGAGGCCGAGGAGAACGTCGCGGAGGCTGAGGAGGCCACGGGCGCGATCGAGCTTGGCCAGGCGCGCTACGCCGAGTTGTCGGCTGCAGAGCAGTTTGTGCTGACGATCTCGGAAAAGGGTTTCGGCAAACGCACGTCGTCCTACGAATACCGCACCACCAACCGAGGCGGCAAAGGCATCGTCGCCATGGCGATCACCGAGAAAAACGGCCGGCTGGTGGCGTCCTTCTCGGTCGAAGACAACGACCAGATCATGCTGGTTACCGACGGCGGACAACTGATCCGCTGCCCGGTGGACGGCATCCGTATCGCCGGCCGCGCAACCCAGGGCGTCATCGTGTTCTCGACCGCCGAGGGCGAGCGCGTCGCCTCGGTCGAGCGACTCTCCGAAGAAGGCGAGGAAAACGGCGATTAGTCTATGGCGAGTTCCGCGAGAATCGAGTTTTGCTCGCGGATCGACAAAGCGTTGGTGAGCTGTTCTGCAGAGGCTGGAGCAACCGCGTGTGCGATTTACTGCAAAAACTCCAGCTTTTGCACGCCGCCGGCACGCAAATCACGCCTCCTGAAGCGACCGATATTGTAAAAACGCTCTACGAAATTCTGACCATTCTCGACGGCAAGGGATTGGCGCTCCTTGCCTTCGACGGCATCGTCGTTGCCGCCACCACGTTTGCGGCGGAAAAAGGCGATGTCTTTCGCAAGCGCGGAATGGCGCGATGGTTGGCAATCTCCGTCATCGTTATCTCGCTTGCGGCCGCGGCCCTATGTCTCGGCGTGTCCGAAATCTCCTACCCTTTCCTCCACTATGTTGAATGCAGCGGCCCCGACAAACTGGATTACGGCAAGGAGATCAATCACCTCACGAGCCTGGTCGATTGGCGGACCGTTTATTATCAGATCGCGTGGACGTTTTCGATTATCGCCATTCCACTGTTTTTGGTGATGTTCTGGGTGTCGCTGAATTGGAGCAAACACGGCGATTCCACGAGCTAGCCCTCGTCGCATTTGCGAAGAGAGGTCGAGCTTCTTTCACTTGTTTACGACGCCATCGACCGCGCGCCCCTGGCCCGCTAATTTAGCCTCGAAAAACGACAGCGGGAGCGCCGGCCTGCGCGCCAAGGCGATCCCGGCAAGGGAGGATGTGATGGCGTACCTTTGGGAAAAATCCTATCCGGCTGGCGTGTCATGGGATGCGCCGCTGCCGCCGGCGGTGCCGCTCGAAAGCCTGTTGGAAACCGCGGCGATCCGATGGCCGGAGCGGGTCGCGATCGACTTTTACGATCGAACTTTCACCTTTCGCGAACTCCACGATCTTGCGACGCGCGCAGCAAAGGGATTGCAGGCGCTCGGCGTCGGGCCTGGCGTCCACGTCGGACTGCACCTGCCGAACACGCCGCATTTTGTGATCGCGTTCTTCGCTGTGCTGATGGCCGGCGGACGCGTGGTCAATTTCAGTCCACTGGCGGCCCCGCGCGAGCTCAAATATCAGATCGCCGACGCCGAGACGACGGTGATGCTCACGCTCGGTTTGCCGATGCTCTATCCGCAGCTTGCGGCTTTGAAGGGCACGGCCAGGTTCGAGACGCTGGTCGTTTGCAGTATCTCTGATTTCCTGCCGGCGCCGGCGGCAGCTTTCTTCGGGCCTGCGGCGGAGCGGATTGGGGGCGCCGGGCGCGAAGTTGATTTCGCCACGCTGATCGCCAATGACGCCGCTTACGCCCGCCACCCGCGCGGCCCACTCCAAGACGAAATTGCGGTGCTGCAATACACCGGCGGCACCACGGGCCAGCCCAAGGGAGCCATGCTGACCCACGCCAATTTTTGCGCGGTGTTGAACATTTACTCTTATTGGAACGGACTTGGACCGGATGAAGAGCCGCAGAAGGCGCTGGCGGTGCTGCCGCTGTTTCACATCTTCGGCCTGAGCTTCGTCATGCTGCTTGCGGTCGCCACCGGCTCGCAGATGGTGCTGCACATCAGGTTCGATCCGGATCGGGTGCTTGCCGACATCGCGCGCAAGAAGATAACGGCATTCCCGGCAGTGCCGACCATGTACACCGCGCTGGTCAATCATCCCAAAGTGAAAGAGTTCGACCTTTCCTCGGTTGCTACCTGGGGCTCCGGCGGCGCGCCGCTGCCGCTAGAAGTGCAGCAACGCTTCGAAGCGCTCACCGGCGTTTGTCCGAAGGAGGGCTATGGTCTTACCGAAGTGGCTCCCTTGGGGACGCTGCAGATCAAAGATGCGCCCGTTCGCCAGGGCAGCGTCGGCGTGCCGGCGCCGCATACCATTTTAGATGTGGTTGATCTGGCGACCGGGACGCAGGTGCTGCCGGTCGGAGAGAAGGGCGAAGTCTGCTTCCGCGGGCCGCAGCTGATGAAAGGCTATTGGAAAAAACCTGAAGAAACCGCGGATGCGTTTCGCGGCGGGCGCTTTCACACCGGCGATATCGGCTATCTCGATCAGGACGGCTTTCTCACGCTGGTCGACCGCAAGAAGGACATGATCCTGTCCGGCGGCTTCAATGTGTTCCCGCGCAACGTCGAGGAGGCAATTTACGAGCATCCCAGCGTTGCCGAGGTCACCGTCATCGGCATTCCCGATCCTTACCGCGGGCAATCGGCCAAGGCCTTCATCGCACTCAAGCCAGGGCATGCGCCATTTATGATCGACGAGCTAAAGGCCTTTCTGGCCGACAAGCTCGCCAAATACGAAATGCCCACCGAGATGGAAATTCGTGGGGCCCTGCCCAAGACACCGGTGGGAAAGCTGTCAAAAAAAGAGCTGGTCGCAGAGGAAATGGCCAAACGGCAGCCGGCCGAGGCGCTGCCCGAGCCCCTTCGTGGGTGAAATACGCTCAATTGCGCGATTTTGGCTCGATACCTCGTGGAATATGGAGGCTGAATGTCGGGCAGACGTGTGCGAAAGTGAACACCGAAAGTTGTGCAAATTAGAGAGAATCTAATGACGACCGCGCATGGATTTCTGCAAAGATTGGTGGTTGAGCGGTCAATTCTGAAGAGCGGCCGAAAGGGGGGAAACATAAATCTACTCGGCGATCGCCAAGTGCAAAAGCGCATCCAACCGGGCACAATGCTGCATGGTCGATGATGATTGCTCGACCGGTGCTGCGGGCAGCTTTGGGGGAGCATCCCATGAATTCAACGCTTGACGGACGCCCGGCCGTCGACGGTGGGGCGTTCGACGCTAAACAAGTCTTTGACGTTGAAGCATTCGTGGCGCGGTACGGCGGAGTAACGCGACGCGCGTTCAAAGCCGGAGAACGGTTGTTCCTCCAGGCAGAGCCCTCGAGCCGCCTATTCTACATTCAGGAAGGACAAGTTCAGCTGACGGTTGTTTCCCCGCAAGGCAAGGAAGCGATCCTGAGCATTGTCGGCGCGGGCGACTTTTGCGGCGAGAGCTGCCTCGTCGCTGGCTGCGTGCGCTCGGCAACCGCGACCTGCCTCACCGACAGTTTCGTCGCAAAGTTGGACCGCGCAAGCCTCATTCGCGCCATTCGGCAGGATACTGCATTTGCCGAGTTCTTCCTGGTTCGTGTCTTGTTTCGCGCCTTTGGACTGCGAGAGAGCTTGCTCAGTCATTTGTTTGATTCGAGCGAGGTGCGTCTGGCGCGCATTTTGCTGCGTTTGGCGAATTACGGCAAAGAAGGTCGGAAGGGAACGATCATAAAAGCCATCGATCAGGAATTGCTGGCGCAAATGGTCGGCACGACGCGGTCGCGGGTCAATTATTTCATGAACAAATTTCGTCGGCTCGGTTACATCGAGTATGGCGGCACCATCGTTGTCCATGCCGCGTTACTGGAGGATTTCCTGCGCAAGGAATCGCTCGGCCCGCTCGACACTGCAAAACCGACAGCGGCCGCTTGAGGAGAGCGGCGCGCGAGCAAAGCGCACGACCGACCACAATGCCCGTTAAAACGGTTTTGTCCGCGCGCGGTCGCGCCAGTTCTGCCGCTCAAGCTCGCGCAGCCGTTCCTGAACGCTGATATCCAACGTCGTCGCAACACCGCCGTTGCGGCTGTGCGCGAGCGCCCGCACAAGATCAGCGCGGGCAAGCACGCCAACGAGCTTGCCGTTTTCGACAACGGGCAAGCGCTTGAAGCCGCGATCTTCTATGAGGCGAGACACCTCTTTGAGGGATGCGCCGGGAGTAACGGTTACCGGATCGGGTGTCATCACCTCGTTGACCTTCCGACTCAGAAGCTGCGTCATCTCGCCGGCCGCTCCGGCCGTTTCCTTCATTAACTGCAGCCAATGCGGCCTCTGGTCCGGTCTTCCGTCGCCTCGTCGACGCAGGAGATCGCGTTCGCTGACGATGCCGACGACGTGACCAAGCCTATCAATAACGGGCAAGCCGCTGATTTTGTGTTCGAGCATCAACTTTGCCGCCTCTGAAACCGCAGCGTCCGGCCCGATCGTTATAACCTCGCGGGTCATGAAATCTGCAACGATCATTGGGCGGCTCCGGTAGCCGGCAAGTCAGGCTTCTCGTTCTCCAGGAGTTCGACCTCGTCCAACGCCTGCAACAGCGTGGCGACGCGATGGACCGCCGATCGCCAATCCGACAAGCGCTGATAATTGTCGACCACCCAGTTAAACGCCACCTGCAGCGTCACGAACGCGGCCGAAGCCTGGGTGAGCCCACCGAGCGTCATCTCGCCAGCGAGATATTTCGGAGCGCAGAGCACCCAGGCAAAGACCGGCGCCAACAGCAGATCCGTCTGGGAGACGAAGGTGGTTCCCATCAATTGCCAACATAGCTGGCGCCATCGGCCTAGCACCTGACTGAATGCGTCGCGGGCGAGTTGCCGCTTTTCGTTTTCTTCAGCCTTCCTGACCACGTGTTGGCCTAGCTCGCGAATTTGATGCGTGCTTGCGAGCCATTCCGCTTCGGCCTGCGTTTCTGCCTGGACAACAGTCGGCAGGTTGCGTCCGATGGCCATCATCACGCCGGTAAACACGAGTGCGTAGATACCGACACCGACAACGAGATAGCCGGGCACGGTGAGCGTTGTGCGGCCCGAAGCGATCGTCAGGCTGCCGCCGACGTTCCAAAGTATATCGACGAACACCAGCGCGGTGAGCACCGAGGTTACAAATCCGAGCGCCAGATCGACCGGCGCGTCCGTGGCTGTGCGCGTATCGAGGGCGACGCGATATTCGGCGTTTTGGTATTCGCCGGTTACGGATTCGAGACGCCGGTAATTCTCCCGCGACAGCCAGGTATTCAAAATATCGGTGGTGAGCCACTCGCGCCATTTGCGTTGCGTCGTCATGCGGGCCCACACCGACGAGACGGACAATCCGATACTCAGGCACGCGAGCGGTACGAACAGAACGGCCTGATGCCAGAGACTACCGCTGTCGCGAAACTCGAGCGCATTGAAAAAGTCGTGGTTCCAGTAGCTCAAGCGGTATTGTACGGCGAGTTGGGAAACGCCGATGACCAAAAGACAGACGGTCAGCGGCCAGCTCGACAAGCCGGACTTGCCGCGCCAAAAGCCCGAGGCGGTCAACCAGAACCGTGAAAAGCGATCACGGCCCGCGTTGTTCCGCTTGGCCATCGTCATCAACCCCGGCTCGCAACGACGATCGGGCGATCTTCGGTCGACTTGATGAGCTCGTGGTACCAGCGAAACGACGCCTTCGGAATTCTGCGCTGGGTCGGGTAATCCACGTAAACCAGCCCAAACCGCTGGCTGTATCCCGAGCCCCACTCGAAATTATCGAGCAGCGACCAAACGAAATAGCCGCGGACGTCGGCGCCGTCATTGATCGCGGCGAACATCGCACCGGTGTAGGCGTTGAGGTAGTCGATGCGCGGCTGGTCGGAGACGACACCATCTGCATCGACCTGATCTTCGAATGCCGTGCCGTTCTCAAGCACGTAAATCGGCAGGCCGTAGCGGCGGTCTACTTCGGTCAGCGTCTCGCGGAAGGCGTCCGGCTCGACCGGCCAGCCCATACTGGAAAGCGGCACGCCGGCTGGCGCTGGCCCGAAACCAAGGCCCAAGGGCTTGCTGTCGTCTGCGACGACATAATGCGGCGAGTAGTGATTGAGCCCGAAGAAATCGACCGGGCGACAGATCAGTGCGAGGTCGTCAGGCCGCAAATGCGGCGCCATCGCATCGGCGAGCAAGGGAGGATACTTGCCGAGCAGTTGGGGATCGGGAAATGCGCCGTTCCAATAGGCGTCGAGTTTTTGCGACGCCAACAGGTGCTCCGGACCCTCCCGAGCCGGTCGGCACGGTTGGCAATTGTGAACCGCGCCGATCGAAGCGTTGGACACGCCCGCGCGCAACCGGTCGACTGCCGCGCCGTGCGCAAGATTCACATGATGAATGGCTTGCGACAGACCGCTGAGATCCGAAGTTGCCGGCGGCAGACCGCCCATGCAGTAGCCAAACAGCGTGAACACCGAAGGCTCGTTGAAAGTGGCGTAGCGCTTGACCCGGTCGCCATAGCGCTGCCCGATCAGCGTGGCGTAATCGGCGAACCATTGGACGCATTCGCGGTTGGTCCAGCCGCCAAGGTCGCCAAGCGCCTGCGGCAAATCCCAATGGTAGAGGCACAGCCAAGGCTCGATCTCCGCGGCAAGCAGACCGTCAATCAGACGATCGTAAAAGGCTAAGCCTGCTGCATTCGTGGCGCCGCGGCCGGCCGGCATCACCCGCGGCCAGGCTACGGAAAAGCGATAGGCCTTGACGCCGAGATTGCGCATCAGGGCAATGTCTTCGGCATAGCGATGGTAATGATCGCAGGCGACGTCGCCGGTATCGCCGTTTTTGACCCGACCGGGCAGCCGGCAATAGGCATCCCAGATACTCGGGCCGCGGCCGTCCTCGCGGGCGGCACCTTCGATTTGATAACTGGACGTCGAAACGCCCCACACGAAGCCGGGAAGCGGTTTAACGTCAGCTGAGCCGGCAATCATGGCAAATCCTGTAAGCGAAAATCACCAAATCGTAGCGCCGAATCGCGACGCTCAGGAGCCAGCTGCAATCATTGCCGCGCTACCGCCCGCCGGGCAATTTATCCGCTTTTTCGGGCCCCGGGATCATTGATTTGTCTCAATGATTGCAGGGACGCTCCATGACAAAAAAGAGTGACGTCGCTACCGAGCCAATCGAGGACATCATGGTGCAGCAGCTGGCCAGACAGAGCGGCGATCAGGTCGCGTCGCACAATCATGTCATTTGGTTCGGGGCGTTAGGGAAGGGGGATGTGCCGCTGGTCGGCGGCAAGAATGCGTCGCTCGGCGAGATGGTGCGACATCTGACGCAAGAAGGCGTCCGGGTACCGGATGGGTTCGCAACCACCGCGGAGGCTTATTGGCAATACATCAAGACCAACAAACTCAGGGAGACGATCGCCCCGCTGCTCGCCGATCTGGCGAGCGGCAAAGCGTCGCTCAGCGAAGTCGGATCGGGAATTCGTCGCGCTATGCTGCGGGGCACCTGGCCCGCGGCTCTGGCCGCGTCAATCTCATCTTCATACGAGGAACTTTGCCGGCGCTCCGGCAAGACCGAGGCAGACGTAGCGGTACGTTCCAGCGCCACCGCCGAGGATTTGCCTGATGCAAGCTTTGCAGGACAACAGGAAACTTTCCTCAATATTCGCGGCACGGCGGCTTTGCTGGACGCCTGCCGGCGATGCTACGCCTCGTTGTTCACCGACCGCGCAATCTCCTATCGGGAGGCCAAGGGCTTTGATCATCTGAAAGTCGCGCTTTCGATCGGCGTTCAAAACATGGTGCGCTCGGACCTCGGCGGCGCCGGCGTGATGTTTTCGATCGATACCGAAACCGGCTTTGACAAGGTAGCCATCATCAATGCGGCGTGGGGCCTCGGCGAAAACGTGGTGCAGGGCGCCGTCGATCCCGATGAATATCAAGTCTACAAGCCGCTGCTGTCAGACGGATCGCTCACGCCGATCATCGAGAAGGATCTCGGTGAGAAGGCGCAAAAGATGATCTACGCCACGGGTGAGCGGCCGACGCGCAATGTGCCGACATCCAGGGCGGAGCGAAGCGCATTCGTGCTCGACGATGCCGAAATTCTGAAACTGGCGCGGTGGGCTTGCGCGATCGAGCGCCACTATGGCTGTGCGATGGATATGGAGTGGGCCAAGGATGGCGAGACTGGTGAACTGTTCATCGTGCAAGCACGGCCCGAAACGGTGCAGTCCCGCCGGCAAGCCGGCGTTTTCAAATCCTACCGGGTGAAATCCAAGGGCCGCACGCTGGCGACCGGGTTGAGCATTGGCGAGGCGGTCACTACGGGGCGCGTTTGCCTGATCGACACGCCGGCCGACATCAACCGCTTCGTCGACGGTGCAATCTTGGTGACGCGAACGACCGACCCTGACTGGGTGCCGATCATGCGGCGCGCTGCGGCGATCGTCACCGATCATGGCGGCCGCACATCTCACGCCGCCATTGTCAGTCGCGAGCTTGGCCTTACCGCCATCGTCGGGACCGGAAACGCCACCGAACTGCTTCATGACGAGCAGGAGGTCACGGTCTCCTGCGCGGAGGGCGAGCAGGGCTTCGTCTACGAGGGCTTCGCTGACTTCGATGCCAAGGAGCTTGATCTAACCGATATCCCGAAAACGCGGACCCAGGTGATGCTGAACCTCGCCAATCCGGCCGCAGCGTTCCGCTGGTGGCGGATTCCAGCGGACGGCGTCGGACTTGCCCGCATGGAATTTGTCGTCAGCAATCACATCAAGATCCATCCGATGGCATTGGTGCGCTACGACACACTGGCCGATGAGAGCGCTAAGAAACAGATCGCCGACCTCACTGCAGGCTACCAACCAAAGACCGAATATTTTGTTGATCGGCTTGCGCGCGGCTTGGGCCGTATCGCGGCAGCCTATCATCCGAACCCGGTCATCATGCGGATGAGCGACTTCAAGACCAATGAATATGCCAATCTGATCGGCGGCGCCGCATTCGAGCCCAAGGAAGAAAACCCGATGCTCGGGTTCCGTGGTGCGTCCCGGTACTACTCGCCGCGCTACCGCGACGGCTTCGCGCTGGAATGCCGGGCCATTCGGCGCTTGCGGGAACAGATGGGATTTCGGAACGTCATCGTCATGATCCCGTTTTGCCGCTCGACCTGGGAAGCCGATCAGGTTTTGGCGGTCATGGCGGAGAACCGGCTCAAACGCGGGGAGGATGGGCTGCAGGTCTACGTGATGTGCGAAATTCCCTCCAACGTCATCCTGGCGAAGGAATTCGCCAAACGCTTCGATGGGTTCTCGATCGGCAGCAACGATCTCACCCAACTGACGCTCGGCGTTGATCGCGATTCCGAGGAACTGGCCGGCCTGTTCGACGAGCAGGACGAAGCGGTCAAATGGATGATCGAGAACGTCATTCGAGAAGCCCACGACGCTGGCGCCAAAGTTGGATTGTGCGGACAGGCTCCGAGCGACCATCCCGAGTTTGCCGAGTTCCTTGTGCGCTGCGGGATTAACTCAATGTCAGTGAGCCCTGACAGTTTCATTGCGGTGAAGCAGCACGTCGCCGCTGCCGAGAGCAGGGGAACTTTCTCCAGCACATGAATTTATGGCGGGCGCCTTTCAGACCATGACCGACGCCGATGTCGGCCTGATTGGAGACATTGGCGCCACCAACGCGCGCTTTGCGTTGATGGGCCCGGATGGCAGACCAACATCGGCGCGTTTCTATGCGTTGACCGACTACGATTCCCTGCACGACGCCATCGTTGCTTATCTGGGCGAAGCTTTGCCGGCCAAGCGGCCGGTGCGCGCGGCGTTGGCGATTGCCTCGCCTGTTACCGGCGATCAGGTCACGATGACCAATCACCCTTGGACGTTCTCGGTCGATGCGTTGAAGCAACAGTTCGGGCTTGAGCGACTTTTGGTGATCAATGACTTTGCCGCCAACGCAGCCGCGGTCCCGTACCTTGTTGCCAACGATCGCATTCAGATCGGCGGCGGCGCGCCGGCTCGTAACGCTCCCGTTGGGGTGATCGGCCCCGGCACGGGGCTCGGAGTAAGCGCATTGCTGCCGTCGGCAAACGGGGCGGTGACCATTGCCGGTGAGGGCGGTCATGTCACCATGTCGCCGGCGAGCGCCGAAGAGAGCGCCGTGTTGGACCTGATGCGCAAACGATACGACCACGTTTCGGCTGAACGATTGTTGTCCGGTCCCGGCCTGGTCAATTTATACAACGCTCGCTGCGAGCTCGCGGGCACTCCGGCAGCGTCCTATTTGGCGGAGCAAATCACCAGCCCTCTGATCTGGGAGGAAGATCCGCGCACGCGCGAGGCGACGTGGATGTTTTGCGCGATGCTCGGCACCGTGGCCGGAAATCTCGCGTTGACGCTCGGTGCGCGGGGCGGCATCTACATTGCCGGAGGTATCGTGCCGCATATGGCTTCGTTCTTCGCGCAGTCCGAGTTCAGGGCACGATTTGAAGCGAAAGGGCGATTGCGCGGGTATCTTGCGTCGATTCCGACTTATCTGATCGTGCAACCGCTTCTGGGCTTGCTCGGCGTCGCGGCACTTCTGAACGAGTGTCGCTAGCTTGGCGAGGGGGCCGCCAGAACGTAACCGTTCAAATCACTTGCATGTTGACGTCGCGGGCCAGCCGCTCGACGTCATCGAGCAAGCACAGCTCCGTTCCCGGCGCGAGAAGGGCGGCTGATCCGGCGGCCATCGCATTTCGGAAAGCCGTTTCGAGGGAGTGACCGCACGCCAGGCTCCAGATCAAGGCTCCCAAAAAGCTGTCGCCGGCGCCGACCACGCTGACAGGCGTTATTGCGAGGGCTTGGGCGCGCAGGACTCGGTCACGGGTTACCAACAGCGCGCCTTGCTCTCCGAGCGTTAGCGCGACGATTTCGACTTGCCCGCGCTCGACCAGCGCACGACACGCTGCGATCCACTCGGCTTCGGTTTCGAGCGGGCCGCCCATGAAAGATCTAAACTCATTCAGATTCGGCTTGATCAGATAAACGCCCGCCTCCAAAGCGGCGCGCAGCGGTCGTCCAACGGTGTCGATAATCACTTTGCTGCCCGACCGCTTTGCTGTTTGCGCGACGCGCACATAGAAATCCTCGGGCACACCGGGCGGCAAGCTTCCACTGCCCACGACAAAACGCACGCCATGCTGCAGGCCGCCGAGCAAGGCAAGGCAAGCGCGCCATTCAGGTTCGGACAGATGCGGCCCCGGCAAAACAAAGCGGAATTGGGAGCCGGTACTCTGTTCAAAAACCGTAAAGTCCTCGCGCGTTTCGTTGGCGACGGGGATAGTCAGTCCCGATAGTCCTTCCTGATCGACCAGATGCCGCAACAGCTGTCCGAGCCCGCCGCCATTTGGGTAGATCGCGGTGACGTCAGCGCCGAACCGCTTCAGGACGCGAGCGACATTGATCCCGCCACCACCCGGATCACGTCGCGCGGCCGAGCAGCGCAGCTTTTGAAACGCTTGAACGCGCTCGACCGATACCCACGCGTCAATCGCGGGATTCATCGTGAGGGTGACGATGTCCGCCATTCTGATTCTGCCTCAATGCGCGTGGTTCTGCGCGCGGCAACGCCTTTGCCGACCGCGAACCCTATCCCCAGGTAAACGCCACCAGAAGCATTCCGATGCGGCCGTCTCCCCATAGCGGAAGCACCAGCCGGGCATAGCCTTGCTTGGCGCGCGAAGTGGTGCGGCTCGGACTGCCGTGCCGATAATAGGTTGGCCTGCCGCTCTCAACCGTGGCGCTACATTGCGACAGCAGGAATTGCAGCGGGTATCGTACGTCCATCTCGTCCAGAAAATTGCCATCCAGGTCGCCGGCGTATTTCCTTTTGATTTCCTCGCCGCCGGCTCCAAGGCCAAACCGGAACCGGATCGGCCGGTCAGAAGCCTCGATCATTGTCAGCTTGCCGAGGAGTTTCGGCAGGGCCGAGACATTTACGTCGTCCCAAAATGGCATTTCCGCTTCGCGGCGCTTGAGCTTTTCCCAATAGTTCAGCACGCGAGCGAGGCCGGGCTCCAGTTTCCGGGGTGCAGAGTAGGGTCCTTTGGCAGTTGTCACGCGCTCAGCTCCTGTATGGGCAGGATCGGATCATCACGGTCTTCGGCACTTGATCGCGGGCTTGCGCATCCGGGATCGACCGCAAGCCGGCTCGATTATTTTGCGCGCACGATAGGACATGCAGCGAGACGCCGCCAAAGTACACTGGCGCCTATCCGGCAAAGCCGCCACCATCAAGAAATTCCTGCTCAGCGGACGTTGTCGCGCGTCCTACTATGCGATTTCGATGCGGAAACCGTCCGAACTTCGCGACGACGTCGCGATGAGCGAGAGCGTACTTCGATAAGTCGGCGTCGCCGATCGCCTCGTAAAGACGCACCGACCGGTCCTGATCGGAAATAAGTTCGGAATGCATGAACGGCAGACAGAAGAATTGCCGCATCGTCTTGTCAGTCGTTTGATCGAAGCCCCGCGCGATGGCGCGGTCCGCCACGGCACGCGCCAGCGGATCGGTTGCAAACGCGCGCGCATTGCCGCGAAACATATTCCGGGGAAATTGATCGAGCAAAATGACAAGCGCGAGCGCGCCTTCGGCGTTTTCTTCGAGCGCCGCGAGTTCACCGCGCGCCGCCGCCTCGTGCGTCTTCAGAAATCGCGATTTGATGTCCGTGTCGAATGCGTCGTCTTGCGCAAACCACTTCTCGGGCCCGGCTTCGCGCCAGAACGAAACGATTTCGGTCGGCATAACGACGCTCATGTTACTTCTCGCGGCTGGCCGCACTGGCGAAGCGCCTGGCTTCTTCGGCGGCTCGGAACAATGCCTTTGCCTTGTTGATGCATTCCTGCTGTTCGAACTCCGGATCGGAGTCGGCCACGATGCCGGCGCCAGCCTGCACATACATGATGCCGTCTTTGACGAGCGCGGTGCGCAGCACGATGCAGGTATCCATGTCTGCGCCGGCAGAGAAATAGCCGACGCAGCCGGCATAGAGCCCGCGCTTTTCCTTCTCCAGTTGGTCGATGATCTGCATGGCGCGCACCTTGGGCGCGCCCGAAACGGTGCCGGCGGGAAAGCCGGCAGCCAGCGCGTCGAGCGGATCGCAGTCATGGCGCAGTTTGCCTTCAACGTTGGAGACGATGTGCATCACCTGGCTGTAGCGCTCGATGAAGAACTGGTCGGTCACTTTGACGCTGCCGATCGCCGCAACCCGACCGACGTCATTACGGCCAAGGTCGAGCAGCATCAAATGCTCGGCGCGTTCCTTGGGGTCGGCGAGCAGCTCCTGCTCCAGCGCCTTGTCTTCGTGCGGCGTGGCGCCGCGCCTGCGCGTGCCGGCGAGCGGGCGAATGGTCACGGTCCCACGGCTGGTTTTGACCAGGACTTCGGGGCTTGAGCCCGCAACTGCGAACCTGCCGAAGTCCAGGAAAAACAGATATGGCGAGGGATTGACCCGCCGCAGCGCGCGATAAAGCGCGAATGGCGGCAGCGTGAACGGGGCCTCGAAGCGTTGCGACAGAACGACCTGAAAGATATCGCCGGCGAAGATGTATTCCTTGGCGCGCAACACCATGCGCTCGAAATCTTCGACGCTGGTGTTGGAGCGCGGGGTTACATGAAGCGGACCTGCTTCAGGCGTTGCAGCCGATTTGCCGAGCGGGCGATCAAGCGCTTCGACAATCGCCGACAGGCGTTCGATCGCAAGTGCGTGTGCCGCCTTCGCGGTGACGCCGCCCTGCGGCCGCACCGGCGTGACGACCGTGATGGCGTCCTCGACCGCGTCGAAAACGATGACCAAAGTCGGCCGGACCAGGATTGCATCCGGAATGCCGATCGGGTCAGGGCGGGGCGCGGCAAGAGAATCCTCCATCTGCCGAACCATGTCGTAACCGAGATAGCCGAACACGCCCGCGGCCATCGGCGGTAAAGCGTCGGGCAGGGCGATTCGGCTCTCGGCGATGAGGGCGCGCAAGGCTTGCAGCGGGGGCGCGCCCGCTGGCGCGAACGCCTCGGGATTGTTTTGCGGCGTGCGGTTGATTTCCGCACCATTGCCGTTGGCTTGAAAAATGACGTCAGGCTCAAGCCCGATAATGGAATAACGTCCACGCACCTCGCCGCCTTCGACCGACTCGAGCAAAAAGCTCATCGGACGAGAACTTTTGGATGAAGAATCTTTGGGTCGGGCGGTTACTTTGAGAAAGGCTGAGACCGGCGTTTCCAGATCGGCGACGAGCGTCGTCCACACCACCTGTGGCTCGCCGGCGGCATAGCGCGCGGCGAACGCGGCAGCCGAAGGCTCGACCTGCATCTTAGTTGATATCCGGCTCCGGCGCGCCGCCGCCACTCCCACCGCCGCCGAGTGCCTGGGCGAGCGCCGCCTGATTGATGCTGGTGCCGAGATCTTCCTGGAGCCACGCGACATATTCTCCGATCATGTCGTTGGTCTCCTGGCGCTGCACGGTCTCCTCGATGCGCTTGCTCTCGGCGGAGTTGGGGTCGAGTTTGGGTGTGGTCACATCGGTAACGCGAAACACGACCCATTCGCTCGGCTTGTCGCCTTCCGTACTGCCAAAACCGTCTTTGGCGGTATGAAAGATGGCGCGCGCGACTTTAGCTGATACAAAACCGGTTGCCCGGTCGCGTTTCAGCTTGTCCGCGGTCTGCACGGTGAGACCATCGGCTTTGGCGAGGGCGTCGAATGCGTTTCCGTTCTTGAGCTTGTCGACGAGATCGGTTGCCTTCGCCTGCAGACGCGAGGCGATCGCATCTTCGCGCACCCGCGCCTCGACCTGGCTCTTGACCTCGCCAAGCGTTCGCTCGCGTGATGGCGTAATCGCGGCGACACTGTACCAGATGTAGCCGCCGTCGGCCGAGATCGGGTCGTTGTCGACCCCGACGTCGGATCCGAAGGCGGCGTTGATCACGTCCGCGGCGTGCGGAAGATTGGCAACAGGATTGCCGTTGGGGTCGCGGCCGGATCGGTCCACGTCGTAGGTCGTCACCGGCAACTTCGCCTTTTGCGCTGCTTCTTCCAGCGTGCTGCCGCCAGCGCGGGTGTCCTCGATCTTGTCGTGCAGGCTCAGCACTTCTGCCTTGGCACGCTCGGCCGCGATGTCGTTGCGGATTTGCGGCATGACCTCGGCGAACGTTTTTTCCACCTCGGGCTCGATCTTGAGCGCCGTGACGATAACCGTACCGAAACGTCCTTTGATTGGCTGGCTGACTTCGCCTTCCTTGAGCGAGAAAGCGGCGTCGGCGACGGCTGGATCAATAATCTCTGTTTTCACTATCGTGCCCAGATCAATGTCCTGATCTTTCAAGCCCCGCTCGGCGGCAAGTGCCGCAAAACTCAAGCCATCCTTGAGCTTGGCTTCAGCGGCGTCGGCCTCCTGAGCGTTGGGGAAAACGATCTGCTCGACGTGCCGCCGCTCCGGCGTCGCATACCGGTTGCGGTGTTCGTCGTAGTAGCTTTTCATCTCCGCGTCGGAAATCTCCATCGATTTGGCGATTTCCGCCGGTGTGGCCTGAACGACTGCAATCTTGCGATATTCCGGCGCACGGAACAGGATTTTACGCGCCTCGAAATACTTGTTGAGTTCGTCGGCGGTCGGTTCAGGGATGTCGCCGGCTTGCGCTGGTCCAAGCGTCACGTATTCGATAGCGCGCTCTTGATTTTGGAATTGATTGATGGCTTCGAGCCAGGCCTTCGGCACCGGCAGGTCGACAATCAAAGAGTTGACGATCTGCCGCCGCAGCAAGATCCGTCGTTGTTCATTGAGGAAGCGCTGTTCGCTGTAGCCGACATTGCGAAGCAACTGCTCGAACTTCACGCGATCAAAGCGACCATTGCTCTGAAACATCGGATCGGCGGTGATATGCTGCACGACGTCGGCGTCGGACAGGCCTAGCCCCATCTGCTTGGCGCGCTGGTCGAGGCCGGCTTCGGCGACCATTTCACCAAGCACCTGGCGGTCAAGACCGAACGCGCTCGCCTGCTCGGGGGTGAGCGGCCGGCCAAACTGCCGTCCGACTTGCTGCAGGCGCTCATTGTACATCTGCCGGAACTGCTCGATCGAGATTTCGGTGCCGCCGATCTTGGCAAGCGACGAGCGGCCGTAGCCACGGAAAATATCGTTGATGCCCCAGACGGCAAAGCTAAGGGCCAGCAACCCCAGAACCACGCCCATGACGGAGCGGCCGAGCCAATTAGCGGAGGCTTTGCGAATACCTCGAAGCATAAAGGTCCGATTGTTGGAGTGACGCTCCGAGAGCGCCAAGGCCGCGCATCATAAGGATGAGCGCGTGGACCCGCAACTGACCGACCGATTTTCTGAGTAAAACGCCCCCTTTTCCGCATTCACGTCGTCTGCTAACGGCTGTTTTGTCGCAGATTTTGCGGCCAACGCGTCAGGACATCAAAGATGGCACGCCGCCCGCTGGTTGCCGGCAACTGGAAAATGCATGGCCTGAAAAGCGCGACCGGCGAATTTGAGAAAATCGTCGTGGGCGCGCGTAGCCTTTCCGGGGTCGAGTTGATGGTCTGTCCGCCAGCGACTTTGGTCGCAGAGTTTGCCGCTGTCGCGGCCGGATCGGGCGTCGAAATCGGCGGTCAGGACTGCCACGCGCTCGCCTCGGGCGCCTACACCGGCGACATCTCGGCCGAAATGCTCAAGGACGCCGGCGCCGTGGCCGTCATCGTCGGTCATTCCGAGCGGCGGCGATACCACGGCGAAACCGATGCCGAGGTACGGGCGAAGGCCGAAGGCGCTCGCCGCGCCGGCATCGTCGCGATCGTGTGTGTTGGCGAGACACGCGCGGAGCGGGAGTCCGGGCGCGCGCTCGCGGTCGTGAGCGGACAACTTGAAGGATCGCTTTCGGATGACTCCACTGGCTTTGTCATCGCCTACGAGCCGGTCTGGGCTATCGGCACCGGTTTGACCCCGACGCCTGGCGATGTCGGCGAGATGCACGGCTTGATCCGCGAACGGCTCGGTGCGCGCTTTGGGTTGGGGAGCGAGGCCGTCCGTGTTCTCTATGGTGGTTCGGTTAATCCCGCGAACGCATCCGAACTGCTGGCAGTCGAGAATGTCGACGGGGCCTTGGTCGGCGGCGCCAGCCTTAAAGCCGATGATTTTCTGGCTATCGCCGGCTTTTACCGTTAGGCACCGCCTGCCATAGAAAATCCACGCCGGATCATGTAGAGACCCGCGCGACTTCCTATATCCCGGGCATAAGGCCTATCAGTCGCGAGCGGACTTAATCGATGCTGACAGTCATTATCGTCATCCACCTCATGCTTGTCCTGGGCTTGATTGGGGTGGTGCTGCTGCAGAAGTCCGAGGGCGGCGGCCTTGTCAGCTCGACCAGCGGGTTTATGACCGGCCGCGGCACCGCCAATGTTCTGACCCGGACAACGGCCCTGCTGGCCGTCGGATTCTTCATTACCAGTCTCCTGTTGTCATGGCTGGCCGGTCTCGGCCGACACCCGGCGTCGATCATCAATACCGGGGGCGGTTCGCAGACGCAGGAAGCGCCTGCCGGTTCTCCGGCGCCGATAGGGTCGGGCGGCCGCGGCATACTGGACCAATTGAAGTCGAGGGGAGCCCCAGAGGCCCCTCCAGCCGCGCCGAGTGGGCCGCAAGTCCCACAATCGAAATAGGTGATCAACATGGCGCAAGCAGGTCCCCCGATGCCGATCATGACTGCACCGGGGGAAGCTTCTGCGCGGCATGAGGATTTCGCCGGAGCCGATTGGGAACGCCGTGTTTTTCGTGCTCCTGGCATGAGCTGCGCGGCAGCTATTCCCGAATATCGCTCGTCGAATCGGGCGATCGTCGCTACAGGTTGAGCCCCATGGCGCGGTACATTTTCATCACCGGCGGCGTGGTTTCATCCTTGGGCAAGGGGCTGGCGTCGGCAGCGCTCGGCGCGCTGTTACAGGCGCGCGGCTACAAGGTCCGGCTGCGTAAGCTCGACCCCTATCTCAATGTCGACCCAGGCACCATGTCGCCCTATCAGCACGGCGAGGTGTTCGTTACCGACGACGGCGCTGAAACCGACCTCGATCTTGGCCATTACGAACGATTTACCGGGCGGCCTGCGACGCGCACCGACAACATCACCACCGGCCGCATTTACCAGGACATCCTCGCCAAGGAGCGTCGCGGCGACTATCTCGGCGCCACCATCCAAGTCATTCCTCACGTGACCAACGCCATCAAGGATTTCATCCGCGACGGCAACGAGGGCTTCGACTTCGTGCTGTGCGAGATCGGCGGCACCGTCGGCGACATCGAGGGCCTGCCGTACTTCGAAGCCATCCGTCAGCTTGGCAACGACCTGCCGCGAAACCACGCTGTCTACATCCACCTCACCCTGATGCCATATATCCCGAGCGCGGGTGAACTAAAAACCAAGCCGACCCAGCACTCGGTGCGGGAACTCCGCGCCATCGGCATTCAGCCCGATATTCTGCTGTGCCGCTCCGACCGGCCGATCCCCGAGAGCGAGCGGCGCAAGCTGGCGTTGTTCTGCAACGTGCGTGAGAGCGCCGTGATCGAGGCGCTCGACGTCGACAACATCTACGCCGTGCCGCAGGCCTATCACGCCGGTGGTTTGGACGGAGAGGTGCTGGCCGCGTTCGGCATTGAATCACCGCCCGAGCCCGATCTCGCGACCTGGGACTACATCGACGCCCGCATTCGCAATCCCGAAGGCGATGTGACCATCGCCATTGTCGGCAAATACACCGGCATGAAGGACGCCTATAAATCGCTGATCGAAGCGCTCTCGCACGGCGGCATCGCCAACAAGGTCAAGGTCAATCTCGACTGGATCGAGAGCGAGGTGTTCGAGCACGAGGATCCGGCGCCGTATCTCGAACACGTCGACGGCATCCTGGTCCCGGGCGGTTTTGGTCAGCGCGGCACCGGCGGCAAAATCCGCGCCGCGCAGTTCGCGCGCGAACGTCAGGTGCCGTATTTCGGCATCTGCTTCGGCATGCAGATGGCGGTGATCGAGGCGGCGCGGAACCTGTGCGGCATCGAGGACGCGAACTCGACCGAATTCGGCGCCACGCGCGAGCCGATCGTCGGCCTGATGACCGAATGGATGAAGGGCAACGAGTTGCAGAAGCGCGGGCTCAACGGCGATCTTGGCGGCACCATGCGGCTTGGCGCTTACCCCGCCTTGCTTCAGCGCGGCAGCCGCGTCGCCGACATCTATCAGGCCACCGAGATTTCGGAGCGACATCGCCACCGCTACGAGGTCAATACCGCCTACAAGGACCGCCTGGCGCAGCATGGCCTGCGGTTTTCCGGTATGTCGCCCGACGGCTTACTCCCGGAAATCGTCGAATACGATGACCATCCTTGGTTTATCGGCGTGCAATTCCATCCCGAACTGAAATCGCGGCCGTTCGCGCCGCATCCGCTGTTTTCATCGTTCATCGGCGCGGCAGTTGAGCAGAGCCGGTTGGTTTGATCACCTCGTTCCGAATTGCGGCGAAGCGGCAAGTCCGGAATCCACAATCTCAGTCTGAGCGGAATTCGCGCCAATCGTGGTTATAATTCCCGGCTCCGAGCTTTGCGCGGCCTCGGAATGACAAATGGGAGGGCCCTTCATGATCTATGAACTGCGCATCTATTCCTGCTTGCCCAACCGGCTGCCGGTGCTGCTCAAACGGTTCGAAGACCACACCCTGAAAATTTGGGAAAAGCACGGCATCAAGCAGATCGGCTTCTGGACCGTGCTGATCGGCGACGGCAACAACGACCTGCATTATCTGCTCGCCTGGGAATCGCTCGCCGAGCGCGAAAAGAAATGGAACACGTTTGCCGCCGACCCCGCCTGGCTCAAAGTCCGCGAAGACAGCGAGCAGGACGGGCCGATCATTGCCAACATCAAAAGCTCGTTCTTGCGGCCGACCGCATTCTCGGCGCTGAAGTGAGCGCCGCCGGTTGACCCGGCAGGGTGCCGCGATCATGGTCCGCCGGGAAAATCGATGACCGCAAAACCAAACCCCATTGTCGCCGTCGGCCAAGTTCGCTTCGGCAACAAGCTGCCGCTCGCTTTGATCGCGGGACCGTGTGTGCTCGAAAGCCGCGCGCACGCGTTTGAGATGGCGTCTGCGCTGAAGGAGATCGCGGCGCGGCGCGGCATTGGCTTGATCTACAAAACGTCGTTCGACAAGGCGAACCGCACCAGTGCGAAGAGCGCCCGCGGCATCGGTCTTGATAAAGCGCTTGCCATCTTCGCCGACCTGCGCGCCAAACTCGGCGTGCCGGTGCTGACCGACGTTCACGAGCCCGGCCAATGCGCCGCGGTGGCCGAGGCTGTCGATATTCTGCAAATCCCGGCCTTTCTCTGCCGGCAGACCGATTTGTTGATCGCTGCCGCCAAAACCGGGCGGGCGGTCAACGTGAAGAAAGGCCAATTTCTGGCGCCGTGGGACATGAAGAACGTCGTGGAAAAAATCACCGGCGCCGGCAATCGCAACGTGCTCGTCACCGAGCGTGGCGTCTCGTTCGGTTACAACACGCTCGTCTCGGACATGCGCGCGTTGCCGGTGCTGGCGCGGCTCGGCGCGCCGGTGATCTTCGACGCGACCCATTCGGTGCAGCAGCCCGGAGGGAAGGGCACGTCATCCGGCGGCGAGCGCGAGTTCGTGCCGGTGCTGGCGCGGGCAGCCGTGGCGGTCGGCGTGGCGGGCCTTTTCATCGAGACCCATCAGAACCCCGACAAGGCGCCTTCCGACGGCCCAAACATGATGCCGCTCAAGGCGATGGAACCGCTTCTTGCGCGATTAATGGAGTTTGATGTGTTGGCGAAAGCGGGCCGCTGACGGCCTGGTTCAGGCCAGCAACTCCCGCACCAGCGGCATGACCTTGCTGCCGTAAAGTTCGATGCTGCGCATCGCCTTGTCGTGCGCCAGCGTGCCGGCTGAGTATTTCATGTCGAAGCGCACGAGGCCGAGCGCCTTCGCCGTAGCGGCGATCTTGCGGGCGACGGTTTCCGGGGCGCCGACATAGAGCGATCCGTGTTCGACTTCCTGCTCGAAGTGCGCGCGTCCGAGTGGCGGCCAGCCGCGCTCGGCGCCGATCCGGTCGTGCATGCCCTTGTAGCCGACCCAATACTCCTCGCGCGCTTGCGCATCGGTGTCGGCGACATGGCCTGGCGAGTGCACGGCGATGTCCTTCACCGGCTGGTTGAGTTGCGCAAACGCCCGCCGATAGAGATCGACGAAAGGGTGAAACCGCTTTGGGTCGCCGCCAATGATGGCCAGCGACAGCGGCAGATCGTAGTGCGCGGCGCGGACCACGGATTCCGGGCTGCCGCCGACGCCGATCCAGGCTTTGAGCGGCGGACCGTCGATCGGTGGATAGATGCCCTGATTTTTCAGCGGCGGCCGCAACCGCCCCTCCCAGGTCACTTTCTCCGAGCGCAGCAGCGCCACGAACAAATCAAGCTTCTCTTCGAACAGCACTTCGTATTGGGAAAGGTCGTAGCCGAACAGCGGAAAAGACTCGGTGAACGAACCGCGGCCAAGCGTAATCTCGGCTCTCCCGCTCGAAGCGGCGTTCAAGCGTGGAGAAGCGCTCGAAGACGCGGATCGGGTCGTCGGTGCTCAACACCGTGACCGCCGAACCCAGATGGATCCGTTTGGTGCGGCCGGCGATCGCCGCCAGCACCACCTCGGGCGCCGATACGGCGAAGTCCGGACGATGATGCTCGCCGACGCCAAAAGCGTTGACGCCGAGCTCATCGGCCAGCACCGCCTCATCCACCACGTCGCGGATGACCTGGGCGTGGCTCAACAGGGCGCCATCGGGGCCGGTAGTCACATCGCCGAAAGTATCGAGACCAAATTGGAAATCTGCTGCCATGGTTGCCGTCAATTCGTCCTTCGCGCCTAAGCGGTGCGCTTGCGCAATCCGGGACAGGTAGGGCGGCAGGCGGAGCGGCGCAACGTCGCAACCGGCATGCCAGACCGCGACTTGGCTCGCTGTTTGCTGTGGTAAGTGCCGCTAGGGCCCAATTCGCAGGTTTGCGCGATTCACCAAAACTCACGAGCGGCTTGATTAGCAGGCGGCGGCGCGTTCATATCAGCGGTGGGAACAGTTAGGATCATGCATCAAACGATCATCGGGACGTCGCACCGGCGTGTGCGGTAATGAGAGGGTATAGCCCCATGAACAGGATTGCAGTTGTAGCGGCGGCCGGACTCGCGCTGCTGGCGGGGCCGGCCACGGCCCAGGACAAGACCATCAAGATCGGCTTCATCAGTACGTTCAGTGGCCCCGCCGGCGCCATCGGCACCGATATGAAAAACGCGGTGGAACTGGCGCTCGATCACCTTGGACGCAAGCTCGGCGGATTGCCGGTCGAAGTCATCTACGAGGATGATCAGCAAAAGCCCGAAGTCGGCGTGCAAAAAACTCAGAAACTGCTCGAATCCGATCACGTCGACTTCGTCGCCGGTTACATCTGGTCGAACGTCATGCTGGGCTCGCTGAAGCCGCTGGTCGAAACCAAGACCATTACGGTGATAACCAATGCCGGCGCGTCGCAACTCGCGGGCGCGATGTGTTCGCCCTACGTGTTCTCGACGTCGTTCAACAACGATCAGGCTCCGCAGTCCCTCGGCCTCTACCTCAATCAAAAGGGCATCAAGAAGGTCTTTATGATGGGCCCGAATTACGCGGCCGGCCGGGACATGCTGCAAGGCCTGCGCGACACCTATAAGGGCGCATTCGTCGGCCAGGAGATGACCCGCTGGCCGGATCAACTCGATTTTTCGGCCGAACTGTCGAAGGCGCGCGCGGCGCAGCCGGATGCTCTTTATGCGTTCTATCCGGGCGGCGCTGGCATTCAGTTCATCACCCAATACGTCCAATCGGGACTGAAGGGTCAGATCCCGCTCTACCAGAACTACATCATCGACGAACTGTCGCTGCCACGGCTCAAGGATCTGGCGGTCGGCATTCTCGGTTCGTCGAATTGGGTTGGCGACCTGCCCAACGAGGCCAACAAGAAATTCGTCGCCGACTATCACGAGAAATACAAGAAATGGCCTTCGAACTACGCGGCTCAGACCTACGATGCCATTTCCCTGCTCAATAGTGCGGTGACGGCTGTTAAAGGCGATCTTTCGAAAAAGGAAGAGATGCGCAAGGAAATGGAGAAAGCCGATTTCAAATCCGTGCGCGGCAACTTCAAATTCGGCAACAATCATATCCCGATCCAGAACTACTATCTCACCAATACGGTGAAGGAGGGCGACGAATTCCTGCTCAAGACGGTGGCGACCATCGTCGAGAACGATCAGGATCGTTTCCACGACAAATGTCCGATGAAATAGCCGGCGGCATCATATTTGCCTGATCCGCCGTTGGGGCCGTAACCCTTTGCGCTGGCCGCTTTGCGGCTGGCGTCTTAGGATAAGTGCGGCGGGTCATTTTCGGACGATATGCTGTATTTTTTCGAGCAATGCTTGAACGGCGTGCAACTGGGCATGCTGCTGTTCCTGCTGGCGGCCGGCCTGACGCTGGTCTTCGGCATCATGGATTTGGTCAATCTGGCGCATGGCTCGCTGTACATGCTCGGCGCCTATTTTGCCGCTACGTTGGCCGTCTTGACCGGCAGCTTTGTTGTCGCCGTCATTCTCGCGGTGGTTGCCTCGCTCGTCGTTGGGATGGTGCTCGAAGTTGTGGCCATCAGGCGGCTCTATGAACGCAGTCACCTCGACCACGTGCTCGGTACCTTCGGCCTCATTCTGTTCTTCAACGAGCTGGTACGGCTGATCTGGGGGCCGTCCGGCATGACGCTTTCACTGCCGCCGCAAATGCTGACCGCGATCCAGATCATTCCCGGCGTCTATTATCCGGCCTACCGGCTGGTCATTATCCTGGCGACGTTGGCGGTTGCGGCGCTGCTTTACTTCGTGGTCATGCGCACCCGGCTCGGCATGCTGATCCGCGCCGGCGCCTCCAACCGCGAAATGGTCGGCGCGTTGGGCATCAACATCAAGTTGCTCTACACGCTGGTGTTCGGGCTCGGCGCCGCGCTCGCGGGCTTTGCCGGCGTGATGCAGGCCCCGATCCTCACGGTGCAGATCGGCATGGGCGAGAACATCCTGATCCTTGCCTTCGTGGTAATTATCATCGGCGGCATCGGTTCGATCCGCGGCGCGTTCGTGGCCGCGATTGTTGTCGGCCTTATCGACACCGTCGGCCGCGCGTTTCTGCCCGATATGCTGCAGGTCCTGATCAGCACCAATGCCGCGGCGACGCTCGGGCCGGCGCTGTCTTCGATGTTAATATATGTGCTGATGGCGGTGATCCTGGTGTTTCGGCCGGAAGGACTGTTCCCGGCGGCGAGCCGATGACGGCGTCGGTCGACCCTCAGCTCGACGTGGTTTCGGCTTGGCAGATCACGCCGCGCACGGTGTTTACGGCTGTCCTGCTGATCCTTCTCGCGCTGCTGCCGGTTTATTCGTCGTTGATCGGCGATGTCTTTCTGGTGACGCTGTTCACGCGGGTACTGATCCTCTCGATCGGCGCCGTGAGCCTCAATCTGATCATGGGCTATGGCGGCATGGTGAGCTTCGGCCACGCCGTCTATCTTGGCATCGGCGGCTATGCCGTAGGCATCCTGGCGAAAGAGGGGATTGGTTCAGGGTTTGTACAATGGCCGGTCGCGATTGCCGCCTCGGCGCTCTACGCACTGGTGGTCGGCGCGCTCAGCCTGCGCACGCGCGGGGTTTACTTCATCATGATCACGCTCGCCTTCGCGCAGATGATCTATTACGTAGCGATCGGGCTCGATCGCTATGGCGGCGACGACGGCCTCACTATCTACAAGCGCAGCCAGTTCGGTTTCGTGGATCTAAACAATAAGACACTATTCTATTATTTGTGCTTCGTACTTTTACTCGGCAGCATTTATCTGGTTGCACGCCTGGTCAATTCCCGCTTTGGTCAGGTGATCCGCGGCGCGCGCTCCAATGACCGCCGCATGCGTGCGATTGGCTTTCCGACATTTCGCTACAAGCTGGTCTGTTTCGTTATCGCCGGCGCAATCTGCGGACTTGCTGGCGCGCTTCTGGCCAATCATACCAATTTCATCAGTCCGGCGCTGATGCACTGGACCCGATCCGGCGACCTGATCGTCATGGTGGCATTGGGCGGTTTGGGCACGCTGTTCGGGCCGGTTATCGGCGCAGTGACGTTTCTCTTGCTGGAAGAAGGATTGTCGCGGCTCACCCAATATCCCGATCTGATCCTCGGACCAATTCTGCTCGTCGTCGCAATCTATTTGCACGGCGGAATTGAAGCTCTACTCGATGGTCGGCGCCGTGGTTGAGCCGCTTTTGCAAATTGCCGGTCTGACCAAGCGCTTCGGTGGCGTTCTGGCGGCGGACGAAATCTCCCTTGATATTCTGCCCGGCGAAGTCAACGCGGTGATCGGACCGAACGGCGCAGGCAAAACCACGCTGGTCAGCCTCGTCGCCGGCGAGATCACTCCGCAAAATGGCACCGTCCGTTTCAACGGCAGCGATATCACGCGGCTGCCGGTCTACCGGCGCAACCGGCTAGGGCTCGCGCGTTCGTTTCAGATTACATCGCTGTTCTCCGACCTGACGGCGATCGAGAATGTAGCGCTAGCGGTGCAGGCGCATTGCGGCCATTCGTTTCGCTTTTGGCGCGACGCGCGTCGCTCGGACGAACTGCGCAGGCCTGCGATGGCTGCGCTCGCCCGCGTTGGGCTCGCCGAGCGTGCGGCGGTGCGGGCGTCAAAGTTGAGTCACGGCGAACATCGGCAGCTTGAAATTGCCATGGCGCTGGCGACGGAACCTCGCCTCATCTTGCTCGATGAGCCGATGGCCGGCATGGGACCGGACGAGTCCGCGCGCATGGTGCAAATGCTTCGCCAGATCAAAGGCAGTATCGCCATCCTCCTGATCGAACACGACATGGAAGCCGTGTTCGCCTTGGCTGATCGCCTCACCGTGCTGGTGTACGGCCGCATCATCGCCAGCGGCGATCCAGCGGCCGTCAGAGCCGATGCCGCTGTGCGGCAGGCGTATCTCGGTGAAAAGGTCGGTCCCCAAATCACTCCCAAAGTCAGTCCTCAAGGCGGTCATGGCTGACACGCCGCTGCTCGAAGTAGCCGGCATCGAAACAAGCTACGGCTTGAGCCGCGTGCTGTTTGGTATTTCGCTGTCAATTGCGGCCGGCGAAATGGTTTCGCTCATGGGCAGGAACGGCATGGGGAAAACCACGACCGTCCGCTCGATCATGGGGCTCACGCCCTCCACCGCCGGCTCAATCCGTTTCGCCGGCAGCGAAATCCGCGAGCTTCCGGCCTATCGCATCGCCAAACTCGGTCTCGGGCTCGTGCCCGAAGGCCGACAAGTATTTCCCAATCTTACCGCGCGCGAAAATCTCATCGCCACTGCGGCGAACCGCAATGGCGCCGCCGACCCATGGACTTTGGAGAAGGTGTTTGCCTTGTTTCCGCGCCTGGCCGCACGCGCCGGTAGCATGGCGAACCTGCTCTCCGGCGGCGAGCAACAAATGCTGGCGGTTGGTCGCGCCCTGATGACGAATCCTCGGCTGCTGATCCTCGATGAAGCGACTGAAGGGCTGGCGCCACTGATCCGTGACGAGATCTGGCGCTGCCTTGAACTGCTGCGCGCCGCCGGGCAATCGATCCTCGTGATCGACAAGAATGTCGATGCGCTCACCCATATCGCCGACCGGCATTACATCATCGAGCGCGGTCGCGTGGTGTGGTCGGGCAGTTCGCCGGAACTGGCGAATGCTCCCGACATCCAGCATCGTTATCTCGGCATTTGATCGCGAAAGTTGCTCGAGCGACGAACGCTGGGGATGCCGCTGCCGCAAAACCAAAGCACGCTGCCGCAAAAAATAAGACGGTTCGGTGAAACCCTTTAAGCTTAAAACTTTAAGCTTGAAGTATCCCTGCTTGCACCTAAAATGCTGGAGCGTTTGCCCATCCGACGCCGGGCAGCAGGGGAGTTCGTCACATGATCAGAAAAGCCGGAATGGCCGCTTTGGCGGCTTGCGCGGTGGCGGCTGTTGCCACCACGACTCTTGCCACCAGGACGGCCTGGAGCGCCGACAAGCCGGTGTTCGGCCTGGTCATGTCTTTCAGTGGCTGGTTCGCGCCGATCGATGCCGACACCATCGCGGGCGCCAAGCTCGCCGTCGATGACATCAACGCCAAGGGTGGCGTGCTCGGTCAGCCGATCCAGATCGTTGAGTTCGACAATAAGTCCGAGCCGCCGCTCGGCGCCGACGGTGCGGTCGACGTCATCGGCAAGGGCGCCAAGGCGATCCTGTTCCCGAGCGATTTCGATTTTGGCGCGCCCGGCGCTTACGTGGCGCAGCAGAAAGATGTGGTCGCCTTCTCCGGCGCATCCGATCCGAAGTTCGGCGTCCAAGGTATCGGTTCGCTGGCCTATTCGGGCTCCAACGCCAGTCAGGCTCAGGGCTACATGATGGCGGAGTGGGCCTATAAGACAAAGGGCTGGAAAACGGCGTATGTGCTGCTCGATAATACTATTGCCTTTACCAAGTCGCTGTGCGGCAGCTTTGCAACGCGTTGGACTGAGCTCGCCGGCAAGGACAACCTTCTCGGTCAGGACACCTTCCTCAACAACGATGCGACGATCGCAGCCCAGATCACGCGCATCACCAGCCTGAGCAAAAAGCCCGATCTGATCTTCTTCTGCTCCTATGCGCCGGGAGGTCCCAGCGCCATCCGGCAATTGCGCGCCGCCGGCATCAACGCTCCAATCCTGACCGGCGAGTCACTTGACGGCGATTACTGGATTGGCGCCGTGCCTGATCTCAGTGACTTTTACGTCACCAGCTACGGCTCCAAATATGGCGACGATCCGGATGCGGAAGTGAACGCGTTCTTCAAGCGCTTCGAAACCAAGTTCGGCAGAAAGGCCGACGTGTCCTACGGGCTTCGCGGCTATTCGATCGTCCAGGCCTGGGCATTGGCCGCCAACAAGGCCAATTCGCTGGAAGGCGCGAAGGTGGCAGCCGTGCTCGACACGTTGGACAAGCAGCCGCTGGTGATCGGGCCTACGACCTACACCAAGACGCTGCATATCCAGACGACACGGCCAATGGTGATCCTGAACGCTACCAAGGGCAAATTCTCAAGCGTCGGCCGCTTCGCGGTGGAGAAGATTCCGCCGCTGTAACAATAACGATCCGCTGCCAGCCGGACGCTCGACCGTGCCCCTTCAGGCGCAAGGTGTGACCGTCCGGTTCGGCGGCCTGATGGCGGTCGATGAGGTCAGCATACGGCTTGAGCGTGGCGAGATACTCGGATTGATCGGCCCGAACGGCGCCGGCAAGACCACCTTGGTCAATGTGCTTTCCGGTTTTCAGCGTCCGCTCGCGGGCGCCATCGTCGTGGGCGACCGTGACTGTACCGGACTGCCGCGCCATCGCTTTCCGCATGCCGGGGTGGTACGGACCTTTCAAGCGGTGCGTCTGTTCCGCGGCTTGAGCGTCAGCGAGAACGTTGAGATCGGTTACGTTGCGCAAGGGCTCGGGCGCGCCGAGGCGCGGCGGCGCGCACTCGATATTCTTGGCGACCTCAAGCTGGCCGAAAAGGCTCATCGTCTCGCTGCCGGATTGAGCTATGGCGAAGAACGCCGCGTCGGTCTGGCCCGCGCGCTTGCTGTCAATCCGCAGTTTCTGTTGCTCGACGAGCCGGCGGCCGGGCTTGCCGCGGCCGAAGCGGACGAGCTACGCAAGCTCATCGTCGAGATCCGGTCCAAATACGGTTGCGGCGTGCTCGTGATCGAGCACAACATGGCGCTGGTGATGAATCTTTGCGAGCGCATTCATGTCCTCGACAGCGGCCGGACAATTGCGGCCGGCACGCCGATGGAAATACGCGCAGACGCCGGGGTCCGCCGCGCTTATCTTGGGCCCAACACGTTGCAATGATCTCACGCACTCCGCTTCTCGCCGTTTCCGGTCTGGTCGTACGGTATGGCGCCGTCACCGCCGTGCGCGGCATCGATCTGCATGTCGACGAGGGCGAGATCGTCAGCATCGTCGGCCCGAATGGCGCCGGCAAGAGTTCGTTCATGTCAGCCGTTGCCGGGATCGTCGCGCCAGCCGCGGGAACGATGATGTTCGGCGGCAAGTCGCTCGGCGGAATTGCGCTCGAGGATGTGGTCGGGCGCGGCATCGCGCTGGTGCCGGAAGGCCGGCACATTTTCGCCAGCCTGACAGTGTCCGAAAATCTTCTGCTCGGGGCTACGACCCGGCGGGACGCCAAGGCTGTGCCAGCCGATATCGATCGGCTCTTCGCCATGTTTCCAATTCTTGCCGAGCGGCGCCGGCAACCCGCGGGGCTCCTCTCCGGCGGCGAACAGCAACAACTCGCCATCGCACGGGCGCTGTTATCGCGGCCGCGGCTGGTGATGCTGGACGAGCCTTCGCTTGGTCTTGCCCCAACGGTGGTGGATCGGGTCTACGAACTGCTCCGGACGATCCGCGAGCAGGGGATGACCATCCTGCTGGTCGAACAGAACGCCGAGCGGGTGTTCGGCGTATCCGACCGCGTGTACGTGATGAGCGGCGGCGAGTTTGCGCTCAGCGGCGCCGCTGCCGCGATCAAAAACGACCCGCGGTTCGATGCCGCGTATTTCGGTGTGCACATGCGCGAGGCGGGGGAGGCGGCGAGCCGTTTGTAATGGAGCGCCTGGTCCAGACCATTGTCGATGCGTTGAGCGTGGGGAGCCTGTACGCGCTGACCGCGCTCGGCATTGGGCTGATTTTCGGGGTCATGCGGCTGATCAATTTCGCTCACGGCGAGCTGATCACGATGGCAGCCTACACATTGCTCGCGCTGTTCGGCCTGCCGGTCCCGGTGATGTTGTTCGGCGCGCTTGCGGTGGCAGTTGTTCTGGCGTTGGTGACCGAACGCGCCGCGTTCCGTCCGCTACGAAGGGCTGATCCAACGACGTTGCTGATCTCTTCGTTTGCCGTCAGCTTCTTTCTGCAGAAGCTTTTGATCCTGGTGGTTGGATCGCGGCTTAAAGGTCTGGATTTCCTTCCGGCGCTCGGCCACCAGATCGAGTTCGCCGGCATTCGGCTGCAGATGCTGCAGATTGCCACCATCATCGTCAGTGTGGTGCTGCTTGTCGCCTTGACGTGGTTCCTCAAAGGGACGCGGCTTGGTCTGCACATGCGCGCGGCGGCCGAAGATTTCCGCATGGCGCGGGTGTTGGGCGTTCGCGCCAACAGCGTGATCGCGATGGCGTTTGCGCTCAGCGGCGTGCTTGCGGCTGCAGTGTCGTGTCTGGTGGTGGTGCAGACCGGCGTCGTACAGCCGCGCATGGGCGTGCAGCTCGTCATTATCGCGTTCGTTGGTACGGTGATCGGTGGACTGGGCAGTCTTTCCGGCGCGGCGCTTGGCGGGTTCCTGGTCGGCGCCGCCTCGATCCTGCTGCAAGCTTTGCTGCCACCTGATTTGCGCCCCTTTCGCGAGGCCTTCGTCTTTGTTGCCGTGGCGCTGGTTCTTCTGTTCCGTCCGCAAGGGCTGATCCCGGCCCGCGGCCTGAAAGAGAGGATTTGATGCCGGACGATGCGCGTTTGAGCCGCCGCATCGCCGACATGTTGCCGCGGCTTTGGCCGCTCGCCGCGCTGATCGTGATTATCGCGGTGATTGCGCTGGCGGCGTCCTTTGCTCCCGCGGTGCTGCAGCGGCGCGCGACGCAAGGCTTGATCGATCTGATCGCGGTTGTCGGACTGTATGTATTCGCTGGCAATTCCGGCGTCCTTTCCTTTGGCAACGTCGCCTTCATGGCGGTCGGCGCCTACGTCTCCGCGCTGCTCACCATGAAGCCCGCAGCGAAGTCGGTTTTTTTACCTGATTTGCCGGCAGTGATCGCTCACGCGGAATGGTCGAGCTTGTCGGGCGCGCTTGCGGGCGGCGTTGCGGCTGCGATTGTGGCGCTCGTGGTCGGCTGGCCATTGATGCGCCTCACCGGTGTCTCCGCGAGCATCGCAACGTTCGCCATTCTGGTGGTCGCCAATGTGGTGTTCGGCAACTGGACGGCGGTCACCGGCGGGCAAAACTCGTTGATGGGCCTGCCGGCCTACGTCGATCTGTGGACCGCTTTTGGATGGGCGATCGTGACGATCGTGATCGCCTTTGCCTATCAGGAAACCCGCTCGGCCCTGCTCTTGCGGGCCTCGCGCGAGGATGAGGCGGCGGCGCAGGCATCCGGCGTCAACGTAGTGCTTCACCGGCTGATTGCCTTCGTTATTTCCGGTTTTCTTTCAGGTATTGCCGGCGTTTTACTCGCGCATTTCCTTGGTATCGTAAGGGTCGAAAATTTTTACCTCGATTTGACGTTTCTGATCGTCGCCATGCTGATCATCGGCGGGCGGGGCAGCCTGACCGGTGCTGTTGCCGGCGCCGTGGTCATTGCCGCGCTCACCGAGTTGCTGCGCCAGAGCGAGATCGGCTTTCAGGTCGGAACAACAAATATCGCAGCACCGGCGGGCATCGGCGACGTCATCCTCGCGCTCATCATGCTGCTGATTATTCTGTTTCGTCCGGATGGCATTGCCGCTGGGCGCGAGCTGACCTGGCCCTTCGGCCGCTAGCGGCTAACGCACCGCGCGAGAAGCCGGCGGCGATTTCTTCTCACGACCAAGCGCAAATTGACCGACCGGTCCTTCGACATGGAAGTCGATCCCGGTCATTTTCGCGAACAAATCGATGTTGGTGGGGCCGATCGCGCATCCGCCCAATCCCATGTCGGTCGCCATCAGGTAGAATGTTTGCGTCAATACACCGACGTCCTTGAGGATAAGCGCGTATGCGATGGCGCTGTACTTCCACGAAACGCGCCCGAAGCGGGCGGCAATCGTCAGCAGGATCTGCGGCGAGGCGGTCGTGCCCATCGCGTACTTGGCGCCGGTCAATAGCGCTTCAAGCTCGACCTCGGAAACGCCGATCGGCATCAGTGCGTGAGCGCCGGCGTCATAATGATAGAACCCGCGGACAAGTCCTTCGCATTTGTCCACGGCCAAATAGAGCTCAAGCTCATAGCTGCCGCCCGCCGAAGGGTACGGCCTGACCGCATAGGTGACCGACGGACCACGCTCGTCATTCCCGCCGAGCCGGCTTTTGAAGTTCGACACAACGCGCGCAGCCCCGTCAAGAAACAGCGAAAGCTCGGTGAGCGTGATCGGGCGCTGATCGTCGAAGCTGCGAGCCGAATGACGTTTCCGCAGGCTTTTTGCGATCCGCGGCATCGCTGCTGAACGGCCGGCCACGAATTTCCTCAGGTCGATTTTCCTGCCCGGCCAGTGAGGCCGCACCGCCGGCAGCGGAGGTATCGTGCCGGCATAGGGAAAAACCCCGCCCAGCGGGCTGGCATGGCGACCCGCGGTGCTGCGGGCGTGGAACAGTAGATCGTGAAAGTCCCAGAGAACGAGGTTGTTGTCGCCTTCGGCAAACCGGAGATCCGTGCCGACGGCAGCATCGACCTTGAAAAGGATTTGGCAATCGATCAACAAAGCGAGAAGCTCTTTGCCTGGAAAGGCGTCTTGCCTGCTCAACGCTTTGATGGGCTGTGGCGTTGAGAGCCGGGCGAGCGTGGCCGCAAATCTCGGATCGCTAATTCTGAACAGCGCGCCGGCGCGGGGCGATTCCAGTACCATCTCGTTGCCGCGACGCCGCATATACGCAAACCGCGACAGTACCACGACGTCGGCATTGCGAAGGCGCGGCGTTCGCGGCCAATAATCGGCGACTTGAGGCTCTATAACGGCCAGGTCCGCGCCGTCAGGCGAGCGCACGACGCGGTATTCCAGGAGACCAAGCCGCGCCAATCGCCGGACCAGCCGGTCCATCTCCTTGGCAATTTTACCGCTGCCGGCCAAGGAACGGAGTGGCAGACCGGTCCGGAGTTTCTGGGCGTGATCCGCGACGCTTGCGCCGAATGTTCCTAATCCAACAGAACGATCGTCGAAACGGGCGACAATGTTGCCGTTTGGGCTCGCTGCAAGGGTGACGTCGCGGACAAGGCGGGCGGAAACATTTCGAGCATAAAGATGCGGCGGCGCATCGTCTCGCTCTTTTTTTCTACGCGCGCGCAAGCCTGGATAACCCTCAGGTGCGGGGGTGAAACGGGTTGAGTTCGTCTTCCGAAAGGGGCCGGTCGCGCAATCCGAGTTTTACCGGCACGTTGTAAAGCCGACCCGGCGCGAAACGGCGATAGAAATGACGCAGACCCGGAACGATCACTCTGACTACCGGCACGCCGATGTCGGGCCGCGTTTGATCGAGAACCAGGAAATCGAGGCCCTTCCGCCTCACCGTACTCACGCAGCGGATCACTTGTTCGCGGGTATCGAGACGGCCAAATTTCGAACCGGAACAGGGTTCGACCGCCAGTTTATGAGTGGGCATTAAAAACGGATGATCCCGTAAGCGCAGCGGGACTGCTCCACCAAGGCTCGACTTCGCCGCTCTGCGTCCGCCAGCGAGCCCGATCGACAAAAACTGGTTCAACTCTGTCAGCGCCCGCGTCAAGGCAATGCGCGCATCGAAATGCGAGCCGGAGCCAAACTCGATATTTTCCCGGCCGTTCTCCATCCAATACGCGACCGCCACAAAACTTGGAATCCCAAGATCGCTGGTGACATCGAGCACCCAGAGCCGGCGACCGATTTCGGCGAAATGGCTTTTCAGATCGCGGATGTAGCCATCATCGAACCTGTCGAAGTCCACTTCCGGGCGCTGCAATCGATTGTACCACCAGATTGCGTAAGCATCCCGTTCCACGAGTTCGAGAAAGCCCTGGACGATCGCCTCCTCAAGCGTGTTGCCCGCCGCGCAGCCGTTGGAATCTGCCGGATACGCCGCCGGACCTCGGTAAAAAAAATACAACAGGCTGGTCGGAAGATATTTAAAGCGGTGGTCGCGCAGAGACCAGACCGGCGACCATTCGATTTCGGCCGAACGATCGAATTGAGGCGGCACATGCGAATCCTGACCGTGTCGGCGTTGCGCGTCGCTGAACAGCAGAACCTTGTTTGGAGAAATGGCATCACGCGACGGGATGTCGATAAACCGTCGCGTCACCCTGATCTCGTCGCCGCGAAAAACGCCGGAGTAGCGCTCGATCCCTTCCATGAGCGCGCTGGCTTCCCCTTGCTCGGCAGTGCTGCCCTTGCCAAAGCTTCCGGCGCTCAAGCCGGCCCGCAGTTCGTTGACGGTCTCGGCCGACGCCGAAAAATTGTGCGTGGCGTAGTAATTGGTGTTGAGAGGCAAATCGATGTCGATGCGCTCGAGACTCGTGATGACACCGGTGAGGGGGCTCACATGCTTGCGAAATCGTGCGAGCGTTTGCCGCGGCGAAATAGTCCGATAGCCGCCGCTTGTCATCAACAACTTGCTGCCGCGGGAAAGCTTGACCGGGACCGGAGAGCGCTGCGGGTCGCGCAATTTTTTCCGACCACACATCGGGCATTGTGGGCGGGCCGCCGCGTAATGCTTCGCGGTTGTTGAACCCAAAAGATCCAGGCTGATGATGTGATCGCGCAATTCGGTACGAAAGCCGGTCGCGATCGCCTTGGCAATCTCGATCGCCGCGAGCGCGACACCGCTTTGTCCGAGCGTGCTCTTGGCAAGGGGCGAAACAGCGACACACCGCGCCGAACTATGATCGAGAAACGTCTTAACCTCCCGGTTCCGGCTCATTCGCTCGGCGAGACAGGTCCAGCATGCGCTTTCGCCGGGGCTGAAGACCGGTCCGACCAGAGGAAAAATGCCGGATGGTTGTGCGAGCAACCAGCGCGTACGGTCCGACAAATGCTGCTCGGTTCAATTGGGCCAGTCGGCCATCGAGATAATCGCTTACCAGCGTGATCGTAAGATCGGCCGAGCGCGTTACGACGCGAACGCCGAACTTGGCCAGCGCAGCGCCAAGCTCTCCTGCACCTTCGACCTCGATCGACTGAATGCGCGCGCGGCATTGGCGAAGATTTTTCTGAGCGGCTTCCGGCGGAAGCCCGAGGCTCGCCCAATAGGCTGCGGTTACTCCGGCGTGAGAGCGCGATGCGGTCGATATAAAATTGCGGTCAATGAGCCTCGTTAGCGCTTCTTGAATTTTGTCGGACGGAAACTGCCGCGACAGCTGGCGAGCGAGCTGCCGAAAAGTCTTGCCGCCCTTTCCTATCGTGGAAGCAAGGGCGCAATAGAGTTCGCCGTGCAGAAAGAACTTGCGGTCCTCGGAATAGAGGCAAACCGTATCGGGTGGCAGCACAAAGACCGTGAAATTCGGCGCGAACTGCGCGACCGCTTCGCTGTAGTCAGACGCAAAGCCGGTGGCTGGGTCGCCTGTCATGACAGTCGGCATCGCGCCTTAAAAAACGCCGCTCCGGGTCGCGAACGCCGGGCGCACCTGCGGTTTCGGTAATTTTGCAAACTAGCTTGCCCACCGCAGCCTCGCCAGCCCTGCGGCGTCGCCAAGCGCGCAATGATGCGTGCTACGGATTTTTCGCAGCCTTCTTATGCTTAGGCGAACGCGCGGATTTTTGCGCGGGTTTGCCCGGATGATGCGGCGGCGCGGCCCCGTTTCCGAACACCGAGTTTTCGTAATAGGTACCGGTCCAGCAACCGCCGCAGCCGCTGCAGCCAGAACAGCCGCAGCCGCCGGCGGCCATGGCGAACCGCACGCGAGGTCGGGCCGCTTCGCCGTGCTCCTTGTCAAACACGTAGTATGTGCCGAGGCTGACGTCACAGACTTCCTCCTCGGCAAGAGCGATCTGTTGACTTGTCGCGGTTTGCCGCGCCGGCGTGTCAGTCGTTGGCACACCGACTGCCGCAGATGCTCCGCTCGCCAGCGATAGAGCCAGCCCGGCTGCGCTCAGGGCCGGAACAGCTTTTCTGCTGCGCTTTCGCTTCGAAGCCTGCTTTGTGTGCGACATGGGAAACTCCCGTTCTTCGGGTGCGTTTATGGACGCGCTTGGCCGATCGATTGTAGGAGCAATGAGGCGTTATGCTGGCATTGGCCCTGGACAAGCGTCAAAACACTTAGAAGTTACTGCAAACGATGAACGAATTGACAGCACGCGCAGCTAATTGAGCGAAGCGTAATATTTGATGGCGAAATCGATCCATTCCGGCGCCGACCAGTCGGGATATTCGGCGCGGATTTTTGGCGCCAGCGCCGTCACGATGGCATCGGCATCCTTACCGGATTTCCGTTCCGCCGCGACCCGCTTGCTCAATTCGACCATGTAATCGCGCACCGCGACAATAATCTCGGCGCCGCCGATATCGCCGTGGCCCGGGACGACGATCGCCGGGTTCCAGCTGATCAGCTCGGTCAGAATTTGTGCCCAGCGCGCGCCGTCGATGTGAGCATCGTCCGGCGGGAACCATGGGAAGATCGGGAACATGCGCTCCTCGGCGAGATCGCCGGTAAACAGGATGCGCTCCTTTGGCAGCCAGACGACCTGGTCACCCGCGGTGTGGGCCAAGCCCCAGGTTCGTAACTCGACGGTGCGGCCGCCAAGATCAATTGAGCTTGACGTGCCTTCGTAGACATCGTCGGCATCGACCAGTTCGGTGCCTTCAAGTGCGGCCGCAATGTGTGGACCAAAGGTCTTGAACATTCCGATATAGCCTTCGCCTTTAGCCTTCAGTTCGTCGCGTTGCGATCGGTTGTAATGAATTCTCGCCTCGCCTTTGAACACCTGCGCGCCAAAGCCGTGCTCGGGATGAAAATGCGTCAGCGTCAGCACCAACGGACGTTGACCGGCTATTCGCCTTGCCGCTTCGAGTACCTTCTTGCCATTGGCGGGTCCCATGCCGGTGTCGACGACGAGCGCCGTGTGACTGCCGAGAATGATTCCGATGTTCGGCACCAGCGGGACGCGGTGATCGCAGATGACGAAAACGCCGGGTGCGATTTCCTTGATCGCGCTCGGATCAACAACAGGCGCAGGCGGTGCCGCACTCGACGTATCGCTCATTGACGAAGCTTCCGTTATCCGATGGCCGCGGATGCGGCGGCGCTATTGGACATTTTAAGCTTAAAACGTCAAGCTGGGAAGACGGGAAGGGCGTCTATGGCGGAAATACCGAGTATCCATTCACCCAGCAGCGACGCGCTTATTGCGCTGCATTTTCAAAATGACATCTGCCATCCGCAAGGATGCATTCCGTTTTCGCTTGACCGGACGAGCGGGGAAGCTGCGCAGTTTATCGAGGCCAGCAGGCGGGCGCTCGACGCGGCGCGGCGTGCCGGCTGGACCATTGCTCACATGCATATCGTATTCTCCGAGGACTATTCCGACCTGTTGCGCAACTGCAGGCTGTTCCTCAAGACCGAAACGCTCGGTGCACTCAAGCGCGGTTCATGGGGCGCGGCTGCGTTTGAGGGCTTTGAGCCTGCCGACGGCGAAATCTTTGTCACCGGCAACGCCAACAGCGCCTTCCGGCGCACCGATCTGGAAGCGCAATTGCGCGCGCGTGCGGTGAGCCGGGTCAACGTTATGGGATTGGCGACGCAGTTTTCGGTCGAACACACGGTGCGCGACTGCGCCGACATCGGCTATCACGTCAGGCTGTTCGCGGATTGTTGCGCCTCGGGCGATATGGTGGCGCATCGTGCCTCGCTGCACACGTTGAGCATGCTGGCGGACATTGTGACGAGCAAAAGTGTGTTGCAAAAATCACCGTGAGGGCTGGATCATGTTCAAGGGTGGACTGTTACGCGGCCGGCGCATCCTCGTGACCGGCGGCGGCACCGGGCTCGGCAAGGGGATGGCGGAAAAGTTTCTTGAGCTCGGTGCCGACATCATCATTTGCGGACGGCGAAAATCGGTGTGCGAGGCGACCGCCGCCGAGCTGACCGCCAGGCATGGCGGCAAGGTCGGCGTCTACGGCGTCGACATCCGCGACGCCGCTGCGGTCGACGCCATGGTGGCCGACATTTTCGCTTCGGGCCCGCTCACCGATCTCATCAATAATGCCGCCGGAAACTTCATCTCGCGCACTGAAGATTTGAGCCCGCGCGGTTTCGATGCCATCGCCAACATCGTGATGCACGGAACCTTCTATGTCACGCACGCGGTCGGCCGCCGCTGGATCGCGGGCGGGCACCGCGGCAACGTCGTCTCGATCGTCGTAACCTGGGTCTATAACGGCAGCCCCTACGTGGTGCCGTCGGCGATGAGCAAGTCGGCGATCAACACCATGACGATGTCGCTTGCCACCGAGTGGGCCAAGCACGGCATCAGACTTAACGCCATCGCACCCGGCGTCATTCCGACCGAGGGCGCCAGCAAGCGTCTGAGTCCCGGCGAAGGGCCGACCGACCGCACTCAGCGTGCCAATCCCATGGGCCGCGTCGGAACGATGCAAGAGCTGCAAAATCTCGCGACATTCCTGATCGCCGATGGCTGTGCGTGGCTGACTGGCGAAACCATCACGCTTGATGGTGGACAGAGCCACGCCACCGGCTCGAATTTTTACGAGCTGCGCGACTGGACCGATGCGCAATGGCAGGCCGCCCGCGAGGCCATCAAGGCGCAGAACGAGAAGGACCGGGCCCAGCGTTCGGCTTAGTGCGGCCTTAGCCGCGCCGGCGCGCCGGTACCAGAGCCAGCACGCGCAGCGGGCTGCCGCTGCCTTCCAGAATTTTCAGGGGTGCGGCGATGATCAGCGCGCCGGCCGGCGGCAGCAAATCGAGGTTGCACAGGCATTGCAGCCCGTATTTGCCGGCGCCGTGCATGTAGTAATGACACGGGTAGGGCGGTGTGAAATGTGCCGCCTGACCGGCATCGGTGCCGATCGTTTCGGTGCCGAAGCCCAATACGTCGCGCTCGTTCACCAGAAAGCGCACGCAAGCGGGATCGGGTCCCGGCGTGTGCTGCCCGGTCTCGTCGAGGTTTTGATAGGCCACCGGATCGGTCCGCTTCGACCAGTCGGTCCGCATCAGCACCCAGGACCCGGCGGAGATGCGGCCATGACGCTTTTCCCACGCCGCGATGTCGCTGACTTTGAGGACGAAATCAGCATCGGCGCGCGCTTGCACGCTACAGTCGATCACGCAGGCCGGCGCGATGAATGTCTCGACCGGTACAGTGTCGAGCGCATTGTTTGGCAGATCGCGTCCCGAGACCCAATGAATTGGCGCGTCGAAATGTGTGCCGGTATGCTCACCGAAGCTCAGGTTGTTCCAGTACCAGCCCGGTCCGGTTTCGTCGTAGCGCGATATTGTCTCAATGCGGAATGGACGGGACTGTCCCATTTCCGGCGGCAGCACGATTGGCGGAAAATCCGGCGACAGCGTTTGCGTCAGATCCACCAATCGTACCTCGCCCGACGCAACAACGCCGCTCAAGAGCGCATGCAGATCGGCGGCGACCTTAGGCGGCGCCTTCTTGGACGCGGGTTTGCTGCGCGCTGTTGCGGGCAATTTCTTTTTGCGCTTTGCTTTCATCGACCGCCATCGCTGATTTCGCGCTCGAGCGCTTTTTTGTCGTCGACGTATCGTGCCAGCCAGTCCTGGGCCACGTCGCCCGGATAGACGTCCTCTACCGAACCTCTGAGGGCCTGCAGCACAGCACCCGCGAGCGCGTTGGGCGAAAGCTTCGGCGGCAGTTCCAACTGATCCCACTCATCATCGATCGGACCGGGAAATACGTTGATGACGCGCACGCCGGCATGGCGGAGGTCAGCCCGAAGCGCTTGCGACAACGAATACGCCGCCGCCTTCGACGCCGAAAACGTCCCGTGCGCGGGGTAATTGGCGAGCGCAAAGATTGACAGCAGGTTGACCCAGGCGATGGCGCTCGTTGGCCCGTCCGCGGCGCGCGCCTTGAGGGCCGGAGCGAACTCCTGAGCGAGCCGCAGCAGGCCGAAATAATTAACATCCATTTCAAGCTGCGCGGTTTCAACGCCGTGGCGTGCCGAAATGCCCGACGTACGATGGCATTCAGCCGTGTTGATCAGGATGTCGACCTTGCCGCCGATTTCGCCGGCAAGCTCGCGCACCGAGCGGCCGTCGGTGACATCGAGCGGAACGACGGTCGCTTGCGGCAATTCACGCAGCGCCTCGAAGCCGGCGACCTTCTTCCAGGGCTCGGCCTGACCGATCCAGATCAGGTCCGCGCCGCCCGCCGCGAGCGCGCGCACGATCGCCTGGCCGACGGCCGACTTGCCATCGGTGACGAGGACTTTGCGCAGGCGTGGATCGCAAGTCATCTCGCGCAATTTAGGATCGTCGGACAAATCGGACCTCCCATTTTCCGGCATCGCGACAAGCGCGGCCTGGCCGGCGCGATCGAGCGACGCTTCGATACGCACGCGGCACGGTGCGGCATCCACAGACTGGTGCACGTAGGCCACCACATTGACGCCGCCGTGGAGTTGAACCATGCCGATCCGCCACGGGCTTCGCTCGCGAAAGAATAATTCCTGCGGAATGCGCAGCACGGTGTCGGCGAGAAGTTCGCCTCGGCCATCGTGAGCCCGCCACACCAGCCGGTGCGAAAGGCAAGTGCGGCAGACCTCGCGCGGTGGATACTGCACCGCGCCGCAATCCTTACAGACTTGCAGTTCCAGCTGTCCGCGCGCCGCCGCGGCGGTGAGCCCGAGCGATACGCGACTACGCAATTGCGGCGGCAGCGTCGGCTGCCGTGTGCGAGCGATCGGGTTCTTTCGCTTCGGCCGTTTCGAAGGCTCAGGCACAGGCTTTGTCCTGTCAGCTTTAAAATCAGGCCGCCGCAAGCGCGACAGCGCCGCAGCAAATACCGCGATCGTAATTGATCATGCCGAAGCCCGACACCAGACCGTGCCGCGCATCGGCGACGCGAGCGCCGAGGGTTTGTCCGGTCAGCTGGCGGATCGCCTCGACAAGGCCGAGCGAGCCACCGGCGGCGCCGGCTTGCCCCACCGATAATTGGCCGCCCGAAGTATTGAACGGAAATGTGCCTTCGGCCTCAAAGGTGTTGGCGCGGATAAAATCGGGCCCTTCTCCCTTGCCGCAGAAGCCAAGATCCTCGAGTTGCAGCACGTTGATCACCGGGTAGTCGTCGTAGGTCTCCAGAAAATCGATGTCGTCAGGTCCTATGCCAGCCTGTTCGTAGAGTTCATCGCGGTCCAACGCCCAACCGCCGCGATACTGGATCGGATCGTCGGGAAAGGCGTTGTGCCGTTCGATTGCCCCGAGGAGCCGCACGAACGGCAAACCCAGGCTCTCGGCTGTCCGGCGCTGCATGACCAGAAAGCCCTCAGCGCCCGCGCAAGGCATGACGCAATCAAATAGCCGCAGCGGGTCGGCGATCGGTCGTGCGGTGAGATATTGATCGAGCGTCAGCGGCTGTTTGAACAATGCCAGTGGATTTTTCAGTGCGTTGTTGCGCTGCGCGACGCAAAGCTTGCCGAAATCCTCGCACTTTGCTCCGTAAGATCGCATGTAATACGACGTCAGGAACGCGAAGCTCGTGTTCGGACCGCCCGATCCATACGGATAGACCGCGTCTTGGGCGAATTGGCTAAACGAAGCGGTATTTCGCCGGAAACTGTCGGTGTGATTGGTATCGCCGGAAATGCAAGCGACAATCTCGGCGTCGCCACTTTGCACGGCGCGCGCCGCGCGCCGGATCGAAACGACGCCCGAGGCGCCTCCCATCGGCACATGATCAAGCCAACGTAACGTCAAACCGAGATGCTGGGTCAGGCCGACCGCGGTATCGGGGGCGAGCGTGAAACTCGCAACCGCAAGGCCGTCGACGCGCGCTTTGGGAATTTTTGCCGCCGCGAGCAGCTCGGCCATGGCGCGGCCGAGAAACCAGTGCGCGCTCCGGATCGAATAACGGACATAAGGCACAGTTACCGGAACGGCCAGCACGACATCTTCATAAGGACTGCGGCCCATCAGCTCGATCCGCCCAGATACGTGGCGACCACGCGCGGGTCGTTGGCAAGTTCGGCGGCGGGACCGTGATGCGTGACTTGCCCGGTCTCGAGCACGTAGCCGTAATCGGCCGTCTCGAGCGCGGCGCGGGCGTTCTGCTCGACCAGCAAAATTGAGACGCCGGCTTCCCGCAGTGAAGCAACAATGCGAAAGATTTCGCGCACGATCAGCGGCGCCAGTCCGAGGCTTGGCTCGTCGAGCATGAGGAGCCGCGGCCGCGCCATCAAGCGCGCGGCCGAGCGCCAGCATTTGGCGCTCGCCTCCCGAGAGCGTCTGCGCCTTTTGGCTCCGGCGCTCGGCAAGCCGGGGAAAGCGGCCATAAACCTCCTGCAGGCTTTGCTTCACTTCGGTCCCGTTGCGGCGCCGCACGTAAGCGCCGAGCAAAAGATTGTCGACGACCGCCATATCGCCGAACAATTCGCGGCGCTCCGGCACAAGGCAGAAGCCATGCTCGACGCGCTCTTCGACGTCGAGGCGGGCGAGGTCGATGCCGTCGTAGATTACGGTCCCGCGGGAAGCGAGCAGTCCGGCGGCGGCTGCGAGCAGCGTGGTCTTGCCGGCGCCGTTCGGGCCGATGACGGTCACGATCTGACCCGATTGCATCGTCAGCGCGACGCCCCGGACGGCTTCGACCTTGCCATACGCGACATGCAGATCCTTGATCTCGAGAAGCGCCGTCATGCCACACTGCCGAGATAGGCTTCCTGGACACGCGGATCGGCGCGCACCAAAGCCGGCGTTCCCTCAACGAGCTTGGAGCCGAAATCCATCACCACAATTCGGTCGACCAAACCCATAACGAACTCTACGTCATGTTCAACCAGCAGAACGGTGACGCCTTCATGGCGTAATCCGCGCAACAGTGCGCCAAGCGCCTCTTTGTCGGGGCGACTTAAACCGGCGGCCGGTTCGTCAAGGATGATGAGGGCGGGATCGGCGGCAAGCGCGCGGGCCACTTCGAGAATACGCTGGCGGCCGAGCGGCAGATTGCCGGCAAGATCATTGGGATTGGCGCCGAGCCCGACGCGTTGCAACTGTCGCAAAGCCTCGAAACGCGCGCGCGCTTCTTCGGCCCGATCAAGCCGCAAGGCGCCGCCGAGAAAGCCCGCGCGGGTGCGCGGATAGATGCCAAGCAGGACATTGTCGATCAGCGACATGCTCGACCGTAACTTGACGTGCTGAAAGGTGCGGGCAATGCCCGCTTTGGCGATGCGCCGCTGATCGGAGCGGGTAATGTCCTGTCCAAGGAACGAGACGGTACCGCCGTCGCTGCGCAGGACGCCGGTGATGAGATTGAACATGGTACTTTTGCCGGCGCCGTTGGGGCCGATCAGGCCGACGATCTCACCGGCAAAGACCTGAAATCCCACTTGATTGACGGCATCGAGGCCGCCGAAGCGCTTGATCAGGCGATCGACCACCAGGAGCGGCGTTCCCGGCTTTGGCATTTCCCGTCGCGGCAGGGGCTGCGCTGTGGCGGTGATGGGTGGCTTCGAGCGGCGGGGAAAAAACTTCAGGACCAGCGGCATCACGCCGCCGCGGGCAAATTGCAGCGCCAGTACGTAGAGGATCGCAAACACGATGGCCTGCAATTGTTCGCCGTTGCTGGACAAATGCGGCAGGATGTCCTGCAGCGCATTGGTCAACATCGTCAGCAAGGCCGAGCCGACCACGGCTCCCAGGATTTGGCCCGATCCGCCGAGTATCGCCATAAACAGATACTCGATGCCCATGTGCACGTCGAAAGGCGAGGGACTGACAACGCGGCTCATATGCGCATAGAGCCAGCCCGAAATTGCCGCCAAGAGCGCCGCGATCACGAACGAAATCAGCCGGACCCGAAAAACGCTGATGCCAAGGCTTTCGACCATCACCGCGCCGCCGCGCAGGCTGCGAATGGCGCGTCCTTCGCGCGACTCCAGGAGATTGGCGACCACCAGCATCGCCAGCGCCAGCACGATCCAGATCAGGTAGTAGATCGCCTGCGTGCGTTCGAGGGAGATCGGACCCACCGAGATTGGCGGTACGTCGGTCAGGCCGTTGTGGCCGCCGAGCGCATCGATATTTCCGAACAGAAAATAGATCGACAGGCCCCAGGCGATGGTGCCGAGCGGCAGGTAGTGTCCGCCGAGCCGGAGCGTGACCGCACCGAGTAGTGCGGCGATGGCTCCGGTTACCGCCAGTGCAAAGAGAAGCCCAAGCCACGGTGACGCGCCGTAAGCCGTCGTCAGCCAGGCTGTCGCGTAGGCGCCGATGCCGACGAAGGCGGCTTGACCAAACGACGTCAATCCGCCGACTCCGGTCAACAGCACGAGGCCGAGCACGACCAGCGCATAGATGCCGATATAGTTGAGCAACGTGATTGTGAATTCCGCCGCCCAGAACGGTGCCGCAGCCAAAATGGCGACCGCAACGACCGCCAGGAAATAGGCGATGCGGCGGTTCATCCCTGGACCTCTTCGTCTTCCTCATCGACCTGCGTCAATGACAGCGATCGCCACAGCAGTACGGGAATTAAAGCGCCAAAGACGATCACCTCCTTGAGCGAGCTGTTCCAGAACGACGCGAAGCTTTCGAGAATGCCGACGGCGAGGGCGCCGATCGCGGTGCCGGGGTAGCTAAGGAGGCCGCCGATGATCGCACCGACGAAAGCCTTCAGCCCGATGAGAAAGCCGGAATCGTAATACAGCGTCGTCACCGGACTGATCAGAATTCCGGAAATCGCCGCGAGCAGCGAAGCGAGAAAAAAAGCGAGCGTCGCGGTGCTCGCCGGCCGGATGCCGATGATGCGTGCGCCGGTGCGGTTGATGGACGTGGCGCGCAATGCCTTGCCCAGGAAAGTGCGTTCGAAAAACAAAAACAGCAGCAGGCTGAAGACGGCGGCGCTCGCGACCATCAACAGCGTCTGCGACGTCACGATCACGGTGCCGAAGCGGTAAATCTCGCTGGTCAGCGGTTTGGTGCGGAACCCTTCGGCGCCAAAAAACAAAAGCCCCAGACCGGAAAGGCCGAAGGTCAACGCGACCGAAACGATCAGGAGGAGCAGAACGGATGCATCCGCGAGCGGCCGCAGGGCGATCCGTTCGAGCAGCGGTCCGATCGGGACGACAAGTGCGATCGCCAGCGGAATTTGTACCGCGGCGGGCAGATTCATTCCCGCAGTCAGCCAGGCGATGACAACGGGAATAAGCGGCAGCACGCCATAGCCAAGGAGCCCCCGGGCGATCCGGTCATACTGTCCGCGCCGGACGTGGTGTCCGGCATCGACGAGACACGCAAGCACTGCCAGCGTCGCGATCAGATAAACCGTGCCCGGCATACGATTGAGCTGCATGGCGGCGAGCGTCAGCGCGGAGAACGCGACAATGTCGCCAAACGGAACAAAGACGACGCGCGTCACCGAGAAAATGAGAACGAGGCCAAGCCCGACGAGGACGTAAATCGATCCGGTGGCGATGCCGTCGATGCCGAGGATGACGGCGATGTCCAGTGTCATTCGTCGTGCCCCAAACGCCTCGGTGTCGCAGATCGGCTTCCAACAAAGCCATTGCGACGCAATTGTTTCAAGCTTAAAATGTCTTTCACGCGCAATCACGGACGAAACACGGTGGTGACCGGCGTCAGCCGTCGACCCGGGAGGTCCTCATGAACATTGTTCTGCGTCTTATCGGCTCGGTCGCAATGGCCGCAGCGGTCGTTCTGCCCGCTAGGGCCGCTGACATCACTGTCGGACTGATAACCTCGATGACCGGTCCGGGAGCCTCGATCGGCATCCCTTATTCGAAGGGCACCGCGGCCGGCGTCGCCTACAAGGACGAGGTTGACGGCATCAAGCTCAAGGTGATCCAGCTCGACGATGCAACGGATCCTTCGGTTGCCACGCGCTCCGCTCGCAAGCTGATCGAACAGGACAAGGTCGACGTTCTGATGGGTGCGGGCAGCACACCCGCCTCAATAGCGATCACCACCGTGTGCCACGAACTGAAAGTTCCGTGCATCACGCTGTCTCCGGTGAACATGCCCGGTGAGCCCGGCTCCTGGATGATCTCTATTCCACAGCCACCGACGCTGATGGTGTCGGTAGTCGTCGATTATATGAAAGCGGCAGGCGTCAAGACTGTCGGCTATATCGGTTACAGCGACGGCTGGGGTGATCTGGTTTACGGCGGTCTGGAAAAATCCGCCGATGGCATGAAAATCCTCACCAACGAGCGTTTCGCCCGCGCCGACACTTCCGTCACCGCACAAGCACTGCGGATCATGGCCGCGGCGCCGGACGCGGTGATGACCGGCGGATCGGGCACGCCGGGCGCATTGCCGTTCATTGCGCTGCGCGAGCGCGGTTACACCAAGGAAATCTATGGGACGCCGGCCATCATCAATCCGGACTTCATCCGTGTCGGCGGCCCATCCGTTGAGGGTGTGATCGCTTCGACCGGGCCGGTCGTGGTGGCGGACCAGCTTCCCGACAGCTATCCAACAAAGAAAGTCTCGCTCGACTATCAAAAGGTGTATCAGAAAACCAACAACGAACCGGCGCGAGGCGCATTCGCTCCGTACGCTTTTGACGGCTGGCTGGTGCTGCTGGATTCGGCCAAGCGGGCATTGGCTACTGGCGCGAAGCCGGGGACGCCGGAATTCCGCACGGCGCTGCGCGACGCACTGGTCAACGCCAAGGAGGTCGTCGGCACCCACGGCGTTTATACGTTCCATCCGGGCGAGAGTTTCGGCGTCGACAAGCGCGCGCTGGTGCTGGTGAAGCTCGTCGACGGCAAATGGAAGCTGCTGCAGTAAATTATCCGCCCCCGCGTCGTCCAACGAAGCGGGGGAGGATGGTGTCACAGCCCTTTGGGATTGGCCAAGAACTCTTCGATGATCTCGGGCGGGGCTTTGATGTAATCCGACACCCGGCTGACGCCGAGGCCAGTCAGTCGTTTGAGTTTGACGGCAAGCTCTGCCATTTTGACGACGATCGGAATGCCGTTGACGACCGGCGCGTCGTCGACCGCGTGTCCCTTGATCCCCGCAAATAGCAGCATCGGGATGCCGCCGCCTGGGATCAATACGTCGCAGCCGGACGCCACCAGAGGGCGCGCCTGCTCGGCGAACAAGCGCACCACGTCGTCGGCGAGGGTTTTGGATTCGTAGGCTTTTAACAGCTGCCCCGGCTCGAACGTCATCGCGTGTACGCCGGTGACCCGCTTCTCCAGCCCGTATTTGCCGATTTGGTGATGAAACCACGTGATGTAGCGCGGATTGATGGTGACGATGCCGGTACGCTGGCCAAGCTGACAGGCGTAAAGCATCGACGCCTCGCCGAGCGCCACCACCGGAATATCAACGACCGAGCGCGCTTCATAAAGGCCGGCATCCTGGAAGTGGCCGACGATGAAAGCATCGTAGCCCTCGCGCTCCGCCTTCACCGCGTTGCAGATGACTTCCCGCGCGCAGCGGAATTCGACGATCGGATGCGCGTAATTGTCATGGGGTGTGATGCCTTTGATGTCGACCGTGGTACCGGGATCAGCGATTGCGGCGAGATGCGCGCGCAGCCGATCCCAATAGAGCTTGCCATGCTCCTCATCGACGTAGCTCTGATACCAGATGCGGATCGGATCCATCGGCATGTCCTGACATTGTCTCTAGAGGCTGATGCTGGCAATACTGGCGCCGCCGCAGATGTACAGCACCTGACCGGTGACGAACGAGTTTTTAGGATCGGCGAAGAACATCACGGCGCGAGCGACGTCATCACTGCGCCCCAAACGGCCGACCGGAATTGATTTGGCGATTGTCACCTCGCGCGCGTCGCCGCTGGGAATCACCTCGCGAAACATTGCGGTGTCGCCGATCGGTCCCGGCGCCACGACGTTCACGGTGATGCCGGACGGCGCCAGTTCAAGCGCCCAGGTTCGCGCCATTCCGATCATGCCGGCCTTGGTCGCCGAATAGGCCGTGCGCGTCTGCAGACCAAGCGCGGCCCGCGACGACATCAGAACGATACGCCCGAATTTGCGCTCCTTCATGCCCGGCAACACCGCCTGCAGGATCAGAAGCGGCGCGCCGAGGTGAAGCTGCGCCAGATCGTGCAAGTCCTGTTGCTTCACGTCGGCGAGCAGGTTTGGCCGAATGACGCCGGCGTTGTGGACCACGGTGCTGACGGCAAACCGCTTGGCGACATCCGCCGCTGCCGCTTCGGTCGCGCGGGCGTTGGTGAGATCAACTTCGACCGCGTGCAGCGACGTCGTGCGACCAATCCGGCACACGGAGCGCGAGTGACACAACCTCATAACCGGCATCAAGCATCTGCCGGCAAATCGCAGCCCCAATACCGGAACTACCGCCGGTGACAATGGCGACCGGGCGTTCGCTCATTGCGGTCTCACATGAAAAGCTGGATGCTGCGCAAAGCCGCGTCGCAATTGACGAGATCGACCCGCTTCAGCTTGATCTTCAGTTCGCCGCCGATCATCGCCAGCGTATGGGTTGCCCACGCGGCATAGAGGTCCTGCTCGTCGAGACGGGTCTCGATGTAGTGCATCGGCGTCCAGGTGACGTATTCATTGGCGGCTTCGTCGCGCTTGTCGACCTGCGGCACCTGTAACACGTGGTGGCAACGGCTTTTCGGCTTCTGCGAGAACGTCCGGTTGCCCTTCAGGCGTTCGACCCGGATGCGCAACAGGAGCTTGTCCTCATACATCAGCGAGGTTGCAAGGCGCGGATCGGTCTGGCCCCATTCCAGCGGCATCCAGTAATAGCCGTCGTCCGCGAACAGATCGAGCCATTCCTCGAACCGGTGCTGGTCGATGAGACGTGCCTCGTGCACCACGAAGCCGATCAGGTCCTGGTCGGTCGGCGCGTTCACTGCGTTCGCGCCGGCGACATCGTCATCGTCATGAATTTCGACCAGGCGCGGAACTGATTGCGCATCTGCCATTCCGACGTGCCGTTCATGACCGCGGTTTCCTGCTGCAACTCTGCCGGATCATAGAGGCGCTGAATGTTAACCCACGGATTGGCGTCGACGTGCAATCCCTCCTGGGCACGCTCGTACATTTCGAGATCGTCATGGGCGACCACCGAGGTCGGCGCGTTGATCAGACGGCTGTAGGTGAGGGTCCGTTCGAGCAGTTGCTCGGGCGCGTCGACCAAGCGGAAGGTCCAGGATTCGGCCAGCGTGCGGTTCGGCGCAAGCGGCTTGAACAGACGGATAGCCTGGATCGGCCCCTTGACGGTGAAATTGGGAAAATACGAGGTGTTATGCCTGTTCTCGTCGAGGATCGCCTTCGCCCGCTGTTCGCCATAGGCGGCGACCATCTGGTCGAAATAGCCCGGAATTGCCGAATAATCGGAATGGATCGAGTGGTGCACGCCGGTATGGCCGTGGCCGTTGCGCCAGACCCGAATGCCCATTTTTTCGAACATTTCGTAAGGCGACATGAATGGAGCAAAAATCTCGACCGCCGGCGGCTTCTTGTTGCTGCCCGGAAACATTTTCTTCCAAACCTCGATCGCGGTTCCCGCCGACGATTCATGGGCGACCATCGGATGGCAGGTGTCGGTCAGGTTCTCGACCAGCATTTTCCAGTTGCAGTTGAATAGATGCCGCAGCGCGCCGCCGGCAACCTCGATGCGGCCGACCGGCGAGCGGTCCACCATGTTGTCGATCGACGACAGCGACTCGCCGAAGTATTCCTCGAAATCCTCACCGGCGTCGCTCATCTTGGCGAATACAAAGCCGCGATAATTTTTCACGTGCCGGACCCGGGCGATGCCTTTGATCGCTTCGCTCTGTTCCAATCCGGTGTGTTCGTAGCCTTTGCGCAGCGGGATCGCGAGCAATGAGCCATCGGTCTTGAACGACCACGCATGGTAGGGACAGCGGAAGAACTTCCCGGCATTGCCGCATGTGTCTATGGTGATGCGGGTGCCCTTGTGTGGGCAGCGGTTATAGAGGACGTGCACCACGCCGTCAGTGTGCCGCACCATCATGACCGGCTGCTTGCCGATGGTGGTGCCGTAATAGTCGCCGGCATGGGGCACCTGGCTGTCGTGGCCAACATAGATCCAGGTGTTGGCGAACAGGTGCTCCATCTCCAGGTCGAAAATCTCCTGGTCGACGTAGACGTCACGGTGCACTTCGGTCTCGTGCACCAGGTCGTGAACCACTGCCGCGCTGGCGTTGTATTTGCTCATAAGCGGTCTCCTCGTCCCATTCGCTAGCGCATGATCCCGAAAAGTAGAAGCCGGTTTTCGGAAAGCATCATGCAAACTAAAGATCGAGAACGAGCCGCGGGGTCTTCGCTCTCGACACGCAAATCTGCATCACCTTGTTTTCAGCCCGTTCGCTCTCACTCAAAATGTGGTCCCGGTGATCGGGGATTCCTTCGAGGACCGTCACCTGACAGATGCCGCACTCGCCACGCTGGCAATCGTACATCGGATCGATGGCTTCCTCTATCAGCACCTCGAGTATGCTTTTGTCGGGCGGAACGATGAAGGTCAGGCCGGAGCGCTTGAGCACGACCTCAATCGCGGTATTTTCGGCCATCAGGGTCTCCTTGCTGCATGAGCCGCTCGATCGGCTCACGCAAGTCTGATACTTTAAGCCTAAAATAATGTCACGGGGGCCTTTGTGCTAATGCAATTCGTGGCTTTTTCGTCGCGACTTGCAGTCCTGAGGAGATTGGCGGCCGATGTCTGGGGCTAAACTTCCCGAGCTGTTCCCACCGCTCGAGCGTACCTTGCCGAAAATGCTGATGCGTCAGGCGGAGCGGTTTGGTGACCGCCGCCTGGTAACCATCGGCGGCACGGCCATGAGCTACGCCGAGACGCTCGCCGCAGCCGCGGGTTACGCCGGCGCGCTGGCACAAGCGGGCGTCAAAGCGGGCGACCGGGTCGCGATCATGTGCGGCAACCGGGCGGAATTGCTGCTGACGATTCTCGGCTGCGGCTGGTTGGGGGCGGTGGCGGTCCCGATCAACACCGCTTCGCGAGGCGCCCAGCTCGAGCACATCCTCGGCAATTGCGGGGCGCGGCTTATGGTCATCGAGCGCGGCTTGACGCCGGTGCTTGCGCCTTTGGCCGGCAAGCAGACCGCGCTTGAAGCGCTGTGGCTGATCGGCGACGGGGAGGGACCGGACTTGCCGCACTGAAGTCCGATGTATTTCCGCCACCCGGCGAACGTCTCCCGCCGCACCCCGTCGAGCCGAACGATATGCTGGCGATTCTCTACACCTCCGGCACCACCGGGCTGTCGAAGGGCGTGTGTTGTCCCCACGCCCAATATTTCTGGTGGGCGTTCTATACCGGCGAACTTCTCGGTGTCGGTGCTGACGACGTACTGATGACGACGCTGCCGATGTTCCACACCAACGCGCTGAACAGCTTCTACCAGGCGCTGTTGAACGGTGCATCGCTTGTGGTCGAGCCGCGGTTCTCGGCGTCGGGTTTCATCCGCGGCCTGACCGAGCAACGCGCGACGGTGACCTTCGTTCTTGGGGCGATGGTGCCAATTTTGCTGGCGCAGGAGCCGAGCAGCGCTGATCGCGCCCATCGCGTGCGTGTCGCGCTGTCGCCGGCCGTGCCCGCGCATTTTCATCGGCAGTTCACCGAACGCTTCGGCATCGGATTGATCGATGGTTACGGCTCGACAGAAACCAACTGCATCATGGGCACCTCGCTGACCGCGCAACGCCCCGGCACGATGGGCCAGCTCCTGAAGGGCTTTAGCGCGCGCGTCGTCGACGGCTACGACAACGAGGTTCCCGACGGCGAGGCGGGCGAACTGACGCTCCGCGCCGACGAGCCGTTTGCGTTCGCAACCGGATATTTCGGCATGCCGGAAAAGACCGTCGAGGCGTGGCGGAATTTGTGGTTTCACACCGGCGATCGTGTGGTCCGCGAAAGCGACGGTTACTACCGCTTCATGGACCGCATGAAGGACGCCATTCGACGCCGTGGCGAGAACATTTCTTCGTATGAAGTCGAACAGGTGATCGTGAGCCATCCCGAGGTCGAGAATGCCGCCGTCTTTCCGGTTCGATCGGAGCTTGCCGAAGATGAAGTCATGGCCGCGGTGGTGCTGCGCTCCGGCGCGCGGCTTGACCACGCGGCGCTGCTCGATTTTTGTCAGCCGCGCATGCCTTATTTTGCCGTGCCGCGATTTCTGGAATTCGTCGACGCCTTGCCGGTGACCGAGAACGGCAAGGTGACCAAGTACAAACTCCGCGAGCGTGGTGTTACGGCCGCGACCTGGGACCGTGACAAAGCGGGCTACAAAGTCACGCGCGCGGCGGTGTAGAGCGACCAATCACTGGTATAATGCACGCGGCACTCACAGGAAGAACAGGGCGCTCATGACTGTCGCCGCCGCTATCGAAGCACCGCAGAGCATCATCATATGGCGCTATCTTTGGTGGGCATTGGCGGCCGTCGGCGTCATGATCGCGGCCATCGCGGTGGACAATTTCTGGCTCCTCGACTTCATCCACGTGTTCACGGGTCTGCTGTGGACCGGGATTGATCTCTTTATGGGATTTGTACTGGGACCGATCATGCGCCGCATGGATCTTTCGGTCCGCCGGGAAATCGTGCGGCGCTTGGTGCCGCGAACCCTGTTTCTGATGCCGGCGCTGGCTATCATTGCGGGCACGACCGGCTGGTTCCTCGCCGTCAAGCTCGGCTACACCGCGCTGCCCTGGCCGGAATACGGGTGGGTCGCCGCGGCGCTGGCGCTGGTGACCGTGATGACGATCCAGGGCCTGGGCTTTATTGCGCCGGTGAACGTCTTCGTCTGCCTCGAATTGCAAAAGCTCAATCCGGACATGAAAAGGATTGGCACCTGGATGCAGCGATATTTCTACGCCGTTGCGTTGCAGGGACTGATGCAGATCGCCATCATCGTCGTCATGACGCGCTTTCGCGCCGGCGTTTGATCTGGTGTGATGGGCCGGGGGCGTCGTGCCGCTCGGCGTTGCCGTCGCGATGCGAGCCTCGCCGCTCAAGCGAGAGAATAAGCGATGCTCGATCTCATCATTCGTGGCGGCGACGTCGTGACGCCGCACGGCGTCGTGCAGGGCGACGTCGCGGTGGCCGGCGAAACGATCGCGGCGATTGCAGCCGCCGGCGCGCTTTCGGCGGAGTCTGCCAAGCGCGTGATCGACGCGACCGGACACATTGTCATGCCGGGCGGCATCGACCCCCACGTCCATCTGCATCACGAATGGACCAAGCCTGACGGCACACCGCTGGTCACGGCCGGCCCGGAACAGGTCGGCCGCGCGGCACTCTACGGCGGCACCACAACCTTCATCGATTTCGCCTATTGGCGCGGCGGCGTCTCCGCGCTGCAGGCGATCCAAACCCGCGACAAGGACTTTGTTGGAAAAAGTCCCTGCGATTGGGCCTACCACATCATGCTGCATTCCGAGCCGCCGCCGGAATTCTCCGGCCAGCTCGCGGAAGCCATTCAGGCCGGCTATCCGACCCTGAAGATATTTACCACCAACATTCTGCCGTCGCGCTCCGGCCGCATGATCGATTTCGGCGATATCTGGGAAGCATTTCAGGTCCTCGCGAAGGAGGGCGGTCTTGGCGTCATCCACGCTGAGGATAACGACATCGTCATGCATATGTACGCCAAGCTGATCCGCGAAGGCCGCGTCGGCTTCGAACATCTCGCCGAGGTGCACAATCAGCTCTCGGAGGATTTGAGTTTCCGCCGCATTCTGCGTCTGGCCGAAAGCGTGCCCGGCACGGCGCTCTACATGATGCACGTGTCCGCCGGCACCGGCGTCGCCGCCATCGCGGAGGCGCGCAGCAAGGGTCTTCCGGTCTACGGCGAGACGCTGCACCAATATCTGCTGTATTCGGCTGAGGATTACAAACGCCCCAATGGCCAGATTTATCACACCTACCCGTCGCTGAAATCGGCGGACGATCAGAAAGCGTTGTGGCACGGCACAGCGAACGACCTGATCCACTGCGTCGCCACCGACGAGCTGTGCTGCACGCTCAAGGACAAGCTGGTCGGCGATCGCATCGACAACACCACCGGCGGTAATTCCGGCGTCGAGCCGCGGCTCGGCGTCATGTACACCGAAATGGTCACGCGGCGGGGCTATTCGCTTTCGCAGTATGTCGATCTGGTGTCGACCAACGCCGCCAAGATCATGGGGCTTTATCCGCGAAAAGGCGTGCTTGCGCCAGGCAGCGACGCCGATATCGCCATCCTTGATCCGACCCGGCGGGGAAAGGTCCGGGCCGCCGATTTGCACGAGACTGATTACACACCGTGGGAGGGCCACGACATCTTTGCCTGGCCAGTGACGACGATCCTGCGCGGCAAGGTGATGGTGGAGCAGGGCAAGTATTTCGGGACGCCGCAGGATGGGCGTTACCTCAAGCGCAAGATTTCTGCACAAACTTTGCAAGGAGCTCGGCTGTGAGCGGCGTGCCCGTGGAGCTTGCGTGTGACCTCCTGACGGAGAGTCTTGCCGCCTGGGGCGTGCCCCGCAGCGTTGAACCGCACCAGCGACGGCGGCATCGTGATCGGCGGCAACACCAAAATCAGAATTGAACCGGCGCCGCAGGGTTCGATGTTCCGGTGGATGGTTATCGATCGACGGTCGCAAACGTCCGGCGCTTTCGGTCCTGGCTGTGCTTCGACAAGTCCGCGAGGCGCTCGATTCCGACTACGCGGTCAACAAGGTCCGCGTCGCTATGACGCCACTGGTGCCGCAATGACTGGAGCGGATGTTATTCCGGTTTCGGTTCTTACCGGCTTTCTCGGCAGCGGCAAGACCACGATGCTCGGTCACCTGCTGCGCCAGCCGGAATTCTCGCGTACCGCGGTCATCATCAACGAATTCGGCGAAATCGGCCTCGATCACGAGCTGATCGAAACCAGCGAAGACAGTATCGTCGCTCTCACCACTGGCTGCCTGTGCTGCAAGATCCGCACTGACCTGTCGCAAACGCTGCAAGACCTGCTGCGCCGGCGTGACGAGGGCTCGTGCGCGCGGTTCGATCGGATCGTGATCGAAACCAGCGGACTTGCCGACCCGGCGCCGATCCTTCACGCGCTGATGACGGATCCGGCCATCGCGACCCGTCTCGCGCTCGGCAGCGTGGTGACAGCGGTCGATGCTGTGAACGGGTGCGCTACACTCGAACGCGAGGCAGTGTCGCGAAAGCAGATCGCCGTTGCCGACCGCATCGTTCTAACCAAGCTTGATTTGATGGAAGGTAATACCGAGGCGGCGCTGCTCAGCCGGGTCGCCGATCTCAACGCCAGCGCGCCGACTTTGCGTGCCGTAAATGGCTGCGTTGAGTCCGCGGGTCTCTTCGATGCCGGTCTGTGCGATCGGAAGATGGGCGCGCCCGAATTCGATGCGTGGCTCAATGAAACCCGCGAACACGGTCATCATAGCCACGATAGCGAGATCACGAGCTATGCGGTGGTTCGCACGGCGCCGATCCGGGCCGTCGCGCTGACCCTGTTTCTGGAGGCGCTCGCCGAGCATTGCGGCACCGAGCTGCTGCGCCTCAAGGGCATCGTGAACATCGCCGAAAGTCCAAACCGGCCGGCAATTATCCATGGCGTGCAGCACGTTTTTCATGCCCCCGCCTGGCTTGAACGCTGGCCATCGGCCGATCGCCGCAGCCGTATGGTTTTCATTACCCGCAGGATTCCAAAGCGGTGGGTCGAGGTGTTGCTGGACGCGATTGGTGCAGAGGTCGCTGACGTGTCAGCGCGGATCTGATCCCGCCGGAGGGACGGGCCTCGCGGCCCGTCCCCCACTTGGCGTTCCGCCAACGGGGGCGACTGATTGCCAGCGGACGCGCTGCGACCAGTGAAGCCGCAGGCGGCCATTGGCAACTGCCATAAATAACAGTGTCGCCGCCTTGCGTCCTACTTCGGCCGCCGTCGCTTTTGTTCGATCGATCGGGCGAGACTGGCATCCGCCACACCGTTTGATCTTATTGAAGAAGCATTCGACCAGGCTGGGCACACGGTAGAGATGCGGCGTTGTCCCAAGCACGCCCGATTCAGATATTGGCGGCGCATCGCTGTAAGCATAAGCTTAATTTGGGGATGGCCGAACGATCAGCATGATCGGCCGAACAGTTTGCGGCGCCGCCGCGAACGGCGGTTCGTTGGGGGATTGTTGTGCGTGAATATCGCAAGACATTTGGGTGAGTTCATACCACCCGGGTGTACAACGCCGCGGCGGCGGCGAAATGGGCTGCTTGCCGCATGGGTTGTATCAGCTTTCGTGGGCTTGGTGACGTCGCAAAATGCAGGGGCCGCGTGTTTCGTCACGAGCAACGGAACCGTGGACTGTAAAGCAGACACGATAACGACAAACACCACCGATCTCAACGGAACGAAACTAAGGTCTTCAGACCGGAAACAGCTCTTCGACTCCGGAGTTGCGATCAACGGCAGCGTCCACTCCGGCGTCATTGTGAGGGGCAGCGGCTTGGAACTGAAGGAGGGCGCAACGACCCCTCTCCCCATCGTCATGGAGAATGCAGGTGCGGTGATTGCCGCTCACGCCAAGGCCGTTAACACCCTGCGACTTGACGGCAATGGGGGTCCGATCAGCTACCTCGGCAGCGGCAGTATCACCAACGGTGCCAAGAGGGGGGCGGCATTATTCGTCGACAACACGTCCGGAAAGGTATCGATCGCCACTGGAGCTGGCGTGATCAGCGGCGCGACCGGAATAAATGCGAGCACGACTGGAACCGGTGCTTTGACGATTAGAACGGGTTCCGGCACGGTGGCCGGCAGCGCCAACAACGCCATCTTAGCCAGCACAGTAAACGGACCACTGAGCGTCAAGGTTGGAAGCGGCGACGTAACTACCCGCGCCGACAGCGGCGCGATTAACCTGACTTCCAACAATGGCGGCATTTTTGTCACGGCGACCGGAACAATCGCCGGAAACTTTCCCTGCAAAGTCGCGAGCTGTATCTCGGGCGGACTCCGCGCGACTTCGACCGGCAGCGGCGATATCGTTATAGGTGGATCGGGCACATACGAATCATCCAGCGGTCGCGCTATATTAGCCCATCAGAGCGCCACAGGGCTCGGCGGCATTCTGATAACCGGATCCGGACTTACGAGTGGTGGAACTCCGTCTTTCGGTACCTCTTCTGCGATACACGCCCAGATCAGCAACCCTGCGGATTCGAGCAATATTGTTATCAATCGTTCGGGCGATGTCAGCAGTATTGACACGTTTACTCAAAACGCGCGGCACCTCTCGCCTGACGTGACATCGGCCATTCACGCGTTCACGGCTGGCACTGGCAATATTTTTGTGGCCAGTGGTGCAGACGCCACGCTCTCCAACACCGGCCGGTTTGGAATTGGTGCATTCGCGTACGGCGCGGCTAGCACCGGCAGCATCAACGTCTCGACCGGCGCGCGCGGTACGCTCACTGTCAATGGCGCGGGTATCTTTGCAAACAATTCGGCTACTGCAATCCCCGCCTCCGACCACAGCATTGATCAACGTGACGGCCAACGGAACGATCAATTCCGGCGCCATCTTGAATCCGGTCGGACGAGAGGTTCAGGAAGGTGGCGGCGTCAGCGCCACGCCGGCAGGCATCATCGCGGGTTATGACGGCGGGCCAGTCTTTAGCACCGCCTCGACCGCTCCTTATACCTCGTGCAACCCCACCGGGTCTCGTGCCGGCCCGGGGGGAACGCGATGCACAACGCTGACGCCGAATCCGAACGTCAACGGCACCGTCCGCGTCGTCAACAATGCCACGATCAATGCCGGAGGTGGCGATGGCATCTTTGCCTTCAATTTTGGCAATGGCGCCGTTTCCGTCAGATCGAACGCCTCGATCACAGCGACTGGGGCGACAGCACAGAACGGCATTGAGGCTTTCAGCGCGGAACGAGGCAACATTTCTGTCACAGCGTCGGCGAACGTGACCGCTGACAGCGGCAGCGGCATCCAGACGACCAGTGTCGGGGCCGGCAGGACGACTATCAACGCACTCGCCGGCACGACAGAGGGAGCGGCGAGCGGGGTGGCAGCGAGCTCCGTGCGCGGCGCTATCAACATCGACAATTCGGCGACGATCCAGAATCTGTCGGAGCAGCCTGGCAGTCTGGCGGTCGCCGCCTTCGGGGCAGGCAACGCCACGCTCACCAACAATACCGGCGGTGTAGTGACCGGCACCGTCGCGATGACCGGCACCCGCAGCAACAACTTTGCCAATGCCGGCACCTGGAACACGCTGGGCACCAGCGCCTTTGGGGATTCAAGCGTCAACAACACCGGGACCATGAACATTTTCGGCCCGACGACGTTCAGCGGATTGAACGCTCTCACCAATAGCGGCATGCTCAATCTTGCTGCGGGCGGCACGGTGGCTACGCTGACAGTGCCGGGCAATCTCGCCTTCCAGTCGGGTGCGCTTTACATCGTGGCGCTCAACGGGACGACGGCTTCGCAAATCAAGATCGGCGGCACGGCAACTGTCGCCGGAACCGTAGAAGCCGTCTTTATGCCCGGCCCCTATTCCAAGAACGAGACCTACACGATCCTTCAGGCACGCGGCGGCGTGGAAGGGGCTTTCAGCGGCTTCTACAGTCCGGGCTTTAGCGGGGCGCTCAGCGACCCGCCGGGCAGCGTGTCGTTCAGTCTCACGTCGGCGCATCTCGGCGCTGGCAGCGGACTGAATGCCAATCAACAAAACGTGGCTACGGGGATCAACAAATTCTTCAACAATGGGGGCATCCTGACTGAGGGATTCGCGCCGCTGTTCGCTCTTAGCGGCCAAAGCCTGACGAATTCGCTCTCGCAGCTGTCCGGCGAGGTAACAACCGGTGCTGAACGCAGCGGCCTTCAAATGATGACCGAGTTTTTGGGCATCATGCTCGATCCGTTTGTTGACGGCCGGCTCGGCAGCGGCGCCGGCAGCGTTAGTGGCCGCGCGATGGGTTTTGCGCCTGATGAGCAGGCGAGCCTGCCCCCCGAGGTCGCGCTGGCATATGCCGGCGTACTCAAGGCGCCGCCGCCGGCGCCGTTTGAACAGCGCTGGACAGCCTGGGGCGCGAGCTATGGCGGCGTCAATTGGACCAGTGGCAACGCGCCCGCAGGCTCAAGCAACCTTGTTGCTCAGACGTACGGTTTTGCTGGCGGCATGGATTATCACTACTCGCCCGATACGATCTTTGGTTTTGCGCTCGGCGGCGGTGGCACCGCATGGGGCCTCGCCGGCGGGCTCGGCACCGGGATGAGCGACGCCTTCCAGACCGGCGTTTACGCGATCACCCGTGCTGGGCCCGCGTATCTTTCTGCGGCGCTCGCCTTCGCCAATCATTGGATGACAACCAACCGCGCGGCGCTGGGGGATGGTTTGACGGCGAGCTTTGACGCCCAGAGCTACGGCGCACGCGTTGAAGGCGGCTATCGCTACGCCGCCTGCCGACGCTCGGGTGACGCCCTATGCGGCAGTGCAGGCGCAGGACTTCCATACGCCGAGCTTTAGCGAAACTGATGTGACGGGCGGCGGCTTCGGACTTTCCTACGCTGCCATGAATGCGACCGACGTTCGCACCGAGCTCGGCGCCCGCTTCGACAATCCCGAAGTCATCGCGGGCATGCCGCTTCTGCTGCGCGCGCGGATCGCCTGGGCGCATGACTTCGTCAGCGATCCTTCGCTTGGCGCACAGTTCGAATTGCTGCAGGCCACAAACTTCGTCGTCAACGGTGCGCCGTTGCCGCAGAATTCGGCGCTGACCTCTGCCGGCGCCGAACTGTTCCTGACGCCGCGCGTCACCTTCCTCGCCAAGTTCGACGGCGAATTCGCCGGCGGCTCACAGACCTACGCCGGTAGTGCGACGTTGCGTTACACTTGGTAAGCAATAGCGGAGTATCCGAACATTATCGTGATGTCTGCTGTCGGCGCATCGCGACATTTCGTTGCCGCGCAACAATTCGGTGGCTTTTGGAGCGAAGCGGACATTTGACCGGATTTTATGAATACACGGCCTAAGCAATAGCCTTGTTCAGTTGGGCCTCATTGCTATAGTCGCAAATGCTCCTGCCGGGTGCGTTGATCGAGGGAAGGCTCCATGAAGCGATATTTGCTTGGCGCGGCTGGTGCCGTGCTGTTGATCGTCGCGCCGGCTTATGCGGAGGACCTGCCGCCGCTTCGCACCGCAATTGACGCCACTTTCGCGCCTCACGCCTTCCCCAATCTCTCCGGCGGGGGCTATCAGGGATTTAACATCGATCTCGCCGATGCGATCGCCAAGCTGATCAAGCGCAAGATCGTTATCGATTACGCGCAATTCTCCGGACTGGTCCCGGCGCTGCAGGCAGGGACCTATGATTTTCTGATCGCGCCGACGACGGTGACCAAGGAGCGCGCCGAGAACATGTTGTTCACGGAAGGTTATCTCAACACCGACTTTCAGTTCATGATCAAGAAAGGCGCACCGAAGATCGAAAAGCTCGAAGACCTCAAGGGCAAGATCGTTTCGGTGAACAAGGGCTCGGCCTACGATTCATGGGCCCGCAATCTGGAAGACAAGATCGGCTGGAAGGTCGAATTCTTCGGCACCCAGACCGATGCAGTACAGGCAGTATTGGCCGGCCGCGCCGACGCCAATGTCGCCGGCAATACGGCGGTCGCGTGGGCGGCCAAGATCAACCCGCAGTTGGAACTATCGTATCTGCATTCAACTGGGCTCGTCTTCGCGGCGCCGCTGCGCAAGGATTCCGCCGAACTTCGCAAGACGCTCGATGTCGCCGTCGAATGTCTGAAGCTCGACGGAACGATCGCAAAGCTCCACGAAAAATGGCTCGGCTCGGTGCCGGCGGCCGGTTCAGCGGCTGCCACTGTGTTTCCCGGTTACGGCGTTCCCGGCATGCCGGGGTATGACCCGACCCCGCACACGCCGTCGTGCGGCTGAACGGGCTGGCCCGATGTTTGCTCCGGCCGTTCCGTGAGCACGAGCCGGAGCACTGATCGCTGATGGATGCCGCACGGCCGCCGATCCTGGAAATCCGCGGCCTGCGCAAGAAATTCGGCGACGTAGAGGTGCTTCGTGGCATCGATCTCTCAGTACAAGCGCAGGAGCTTGTCTTTGTGATCGGACCGTCCGGGTCCGGCAAAAGCACATTGCTGCGTTGTTGCAACCGCCTGGAGGAGCCCTCCGCGGGTTCGATCCGCATCGACGGCGCCGACATCATGGCGCCCACGACGGACGTCAATGCGATGCGGCGCCAGATCGGCATGGTGTTCCAATCGTTCAACCTCTATCCGCATATGACGGCGCTGCGGAATGTCACCCTTGCGCTTGTTAAAGTGCTTCACAGATCTCGCGCCGACGCGGACCGCATCGGCTTGGCTGCGCTTGATCGCGTCGGCCTTGCCGACAAGAGCCGTTCCCATCCCGGCGAACTTTCGGGCGGTCAGCAGCAGCGGGTCGCGATTGCGCGTGCGCTGGCGCTCGAACCAAAGATCATGCTGTTTGACGAGCCCACATCCGCGCTCGACCCGGAGCTGGTCGGCAGCGTGCTCAACGTCATGCGTGAGCTGAAACGCGGGGGGATGACCATGCTGGTTGTCAGTCACGAGATGCGGTTCGCGCGCGATGCCGCGGATCGGGTGATCTTCATGGACCACGGGGTGATCGTGGAGGAGGGGCCGCCGCAGCAGATATTTTCAAACCCTCGCGAAAAGCGTACCCGCGCCTTTGTCGCCGAACTGACACGCTGACACGGGCAGGAGAGTTGGATGGGCGCCTGGTCACGGTTTGGCGACACGTTCTTCAAGTGGGACGTGATCGTGCGGTATCTCCCCGCCATCATCAAGGGCATGGTGGTGACGATCGAAGTCGCTGTCGCGGTCGTCATTACCGGTATTCTGCTCGGGCTTGCGCTCGCAATGTTGCGATCGTTTCGCGTGCGCGCGGTCAATGCGCCGATCGTCGTCTTCGTCGACGTGTTTCGGGCACTGCCGCCGCTCGTGCTGATTCTTCTGATCTTTTTCGGCCTGCCCAATCTCGGCATCAATCTGCCGTCCTTTTTGGTGTTGTGGCTTGTGCTTGCACTCGTGCTCGCGGCGTTCGCCGAGGAGATCTTCTGGGCCGGCATCCTCTCGATCCCGAAAGGCCAGTGGGAGGCGGCGCGCTCCACCGGCTTGAGTTTTCTCGGCACGCTCACCTATGTCGTACTGCCACAGGCAATCCGTCTGACCGTTCCGCCGCTCACCAATCGCACCATCGCCATTACCAAGAATACGGCCTTGGGCACGGTGATCGGCGTCGCGGAAATCCTCAATCAGGCCACCACTGCGCAATCCTTCTCCGGTAACGCAACGCCACTGATGATGGGGGCGATTGCTTATTTGATTTTATTTGTCCCGGTGGTTGCGCTCGGCCGTTTTCTTGAGACCCGCTTCGCCTGGCGGAGAGTCTAAAGTCCGATGGACGCGATCATTCAGCAATTCTTCAACGTTGCGATCATGGAGCAGGCGTTCCCCCTGATCCTCGCGGGCCTTAAACAGACCATCATCATCTGTTTGATCGTCGTTCCGCTGGGCCTGATCGGAGGCCTTGCCGTGGCGCTGATTTCGCTCTCGCGGTGGCGCACGGCACGCTGGGCGGTGATCGCCTGGATCGATCTGTTCCGTTCGGTGCCGCCGTTGGTGCTGTTGATTTTCGTCTATGCCGGGCTGCCGTTCGCGGGGCTTCGGCTTTCGCCGATGGCGGCCGTGGCCATCGCTTTTTTCCTTAACGCGTCGAGCTATTACGGCGAAATCTATCGCGCCGGCATTGAAAGTGTTGGCCTTGGCCAATGGGACGCGGCCCGCTCGACCGGGTTGCGCGCCTATCAGACGCTCGCCTATGTGGTCTTGCCGCAAGCCGTGCGAAACGTGTTGCCCGATCTGGTGTCCAATACCGTCGAAGTGGTGAAGCTCACGTCGATCGCCAGCGTCGTGGCGCTGCCGGAATTGCTGTATTCGGCCGACATGGCGCGGTCGGTGACCTTCAACTCGTCGCCGATCGTGCTGGCTGCGGCGATCTACCTTGCTATGTTGTGGCCGGTGGTGCGGCTGATCAGCCGGTTGGAGCGGCGGATCGCGGCATGAATTGCTGGAGAGTTTCGTGAGCCGAGTGCTTCGGATCGGCGGCGCTCAGATGGGGCCGATCCACAAGGCAGACAGCCGTCAGGCGGCGGTTCGGCGGATGCTCGATCTGCTCGATCAAGCCAAGGCTCAGGCCTGCGACTTTGTGATCTATCCGGAGCTCACGCTCACGACTTTCTTCCCGCGATGGTACATGACCGATCAAGCCGAGGTCGACGGCTGGTTTGAGCGCGAGATGCCCAATGCCGCCACGCGTCCGCTGTTTGAGAAAGCGGCGGCATATCGCATCGGGCTGTCGTTCGGTTATGCCGAGCTGACGGCCGACGGCCATCACTTCAACACGTCGATTCTGGTCGACCGCGATGGCAAGATTGTCGGCAAATACCGCAAGGTGCACTTGCCGGGCCATTCCGAGTTCGATCCGCAACGTGCGTTCCAGCACCTGGAGAAGCGCTATTTCGAGCCAGGCGACCTCGGCTTTCCGGTCTGGCGCACCATGGGCGGGATTGTCGGCATGTGCATCTGCAACGATCGGCGCTGGCCCGAAACTTACCGCGTCATGGGCCTGCAGGGCGTCGAGCTGATCGTGCTCGGCTACAACACGCCTTCGGTCAATTCACAGAACTCAGGCGAGGGGCCCGAGAAGCGGCTGTTTCACAACCGCCTGACGCTCCAGGCCGGCGCCTATCAAAACTCGACGTGGGTCGTCGCTGTTGCTAAGGGCGGCGCCGAGGACGGCTTCCACATGATTGCCGGCAGTGTGATCGTCAATCCGGATGGCGAGATCGTTGTCGAGGCCAAGACGGAGGATGATGAATTGATCGTCGCGGATTGCGATCTCGACGCGACTGTTTTTGGCAAGGAGACAATCTTCGACTTCCGGCGCCACCGCCGGATCGAGCACTATGGCCGCATCACCAGCCAGACCGGTGTCATCCTGCCGCCGGAGCTGTGACATGGCCACGCCGTTTGAAGCGGACTTCGCAACGCTGCCGGCGCAGGATCGCTACAAGCTTCTCTGTGGGCTGGTGGTCCCGCGGCCGATTGCGCTGGTCACGACTATCGGCCCGGGCGGCGTCGTGAACGCGGCGCCGTTCTCGTTCTTTAATGTGTTTGCGGAAGACCCCGCGCTGGTTGTCCTTGGTTTGCAAGCGCGCCCCGACGGTTCGCTGAAAGACACGGCCGCACACATCCGCGACACCGGCTCGTTCGTCGTGAACCTGGTCGACGAGGCGCTGGCCGAGCGTATGAACATTTGCGCGGTGGACTTTCCGGCTGACACCAGCGAGCTTGATCCCGCGGGCCTCACCACATTACCGAGTAACGCAATTCCAGTGCCGCGCATCGCCGAGGCGGTCGCTTCACTGGAGTGTCGGCACTACCAGACGCTCGAGGTGAAGAACGGCCGCCGCTTGTGCATCGGTGAGGTCGTTTACGTGCACGCGCGCGCCGGTGTCGTTGATCCCGCGCGGATGTATGTGGACCTCGATGCCTATAAGCCGGTGGCGCGATTATTCGCCAATCTCTACGCGCCGCTTGGCAAGCCGTTCACGATGGTTCGGCAAACCTACGCGGAATGGCTGGCGACCGGCGGCGCCAAGCGCGGCTAATCGGGACGGCCACAATTGGCGGAAGGGTAGCACCGCCAGCAGCGACAATAGCGTCTTTGGACGCGCTAATCGTTATGGGACGGCTCGGAGCTAGTCGACCAAGTCTTGCTCACGGTCGATTTCTTGCTCACGGTCGACTTCTTGCGACGCACCCGGCGACCAAGTCCTCAACACGCGCGTTGAGTGATCGCTCGATCGTTTATGCCCGCAGGGCCGGTGGGCATCATTTCGCACGGATCGATTGTTGCTTCGAGTGCGACACCGTCCAGCGAACGTCGCACATGGACAGCATCGGAAACAAAAGTCAGTCCAGCCGGCGGACTAAAGTCGAAGCCATGACAACCGCTGCCGACGCCAGCTCGCGCAAGGTCTTCGCGGTACCCATTGGCCAGAACCTGGCCGATGAGCTGGCCGCCAGCATAAACGTCGAGACAGACCGGCGCTTCAGGATGGTCGGCGTTCTGCGCCCAACCGGCAATGCGATTGTTGCTGACGCGGTTGATGTGGCCGCGCAACTGCCCGACTCGTTTGTCGGCCGGGACCAGGCCGGCGCGCAACGCGATCCGTTGCCGAATCGCTTCCACCTCATAGCCGTCTTCCAAACGCGGGGCGCAGTATTGCGCGATGCCGGTCACCGCCTCGGGATAAAGCGCAGAATATTCGTGAGCATTGTGGAATATGTCGCGGCTACCGTCGTCAATAAAACTCTCCGACAATGCCCCCTCGGCGATGATCACATCGTGGGTGTCGAGCTCGATGTGGAAATAGTCCACCTTGTCGACCTGCTCGGCCTGTACGATCGAGGCGCCGTTGACGAGAGCCTTGGCCTCGATCAGCAACCCTTCGATGTACATGGCGTGGTGCGGCGAAATCCAAAGGTCGCGTCGCGGCACATTGTCTTCCAATGCACCAGCCTTGACGCAGACTGGCAGGATATGTTTCTGCCCTGTGCCGAAGCGCCCGCTGTAGCTCCTTCGCCCGATCCATTTGATCGGCCGCAAGGCGCCAGCCATGGTCATCACCTCGTCACCGATTTTCAGATCCTCCACGCGCTTTTGCCCGCACGCTGTCTCGATCAGCGTGCCGGGGCAATAACAGGCCAGGCCGACATCGTCGAAGCCCGCAGCCTGCGATACGGTGAAGACACTGCTCGCATAGTTACCGTCGAGGGTGAGAGTGGCAACGAGATTACCGCCGTCGTTGAGGTCCACCGTCGTCGTATTGGTCGAGGAGTCATAGGCTCCAGGCGTGGCGCTGGTGATAGCGCTGAAGGTGCCTAGTCCGGCGGTCGCCAGATCGATGCTGTCTCCCGTCACAAAGTCCGCAATCGGCGCATTGAACTGCTGGTGATCCGAGCCGTTGAGCAGATCGCCGATCTGCGCCACCCCGGTATCCGCGGCGAATTGCAGGGTGTTGCCGCTCACCGCGCCGTCGAGTTCAAGCGTTGCGCCCGATCCGACCCCGAGTGTGCCGCTGCCGGTCACGTTGCCCTGGATATCCAACGTGCCGCCGGACGCCGTCACCGTGCCGTCATTGACGACATTGCCGATCAGCGTTCCAGAACCGGAAAGGGTGCCGCCGTTGATTTCGATCCCCGCAGGATCGATGGTGCCGTTGTTGAGGACGATTGCGCCGGCGTTCTCAATGAAGCTTCCGGCGTTGAGCGTCGCCCCGGAATCGATGGTGAGATTTCCGGAGGTCGTGAAAGTGCCGTCGACTGTCAGCGTGTTATTCGTCGTAATGGTGATGTGGCCCGCGTCGGACGCGTTACCCGTGATCGTCGTCGGCCCGTTGACGATGAAGGCGCCGCCTTCAACATCCAGACTGCGTTGCGTGAAGCTGCCGTCGATCTCGGTCATGCCTCCGGCGGTCTGGACAAACCTTCCGGTCCCGAGCACCGTTCCGGTCGCCGTATCATCGAAGGTGGCGCTGTTATTGATCGTGCCGTCGTTGACCACGGTCGCACTGTTCGTCAGCGTCGCGTTGTCCTGGTTGTCGATCGTTGCGCCATTGACCAGGGTGGAGCTGTTTTCGTTGGTCAGGACCGTGCCCGCGCCGGTATTGACCAGCGTCGCGTGGCGGATGTTGAAGAGAGTGGCGTCGGTATTCGTCAGCGTCGACGCTTTCTCATTGGTGAGCGTCGTACCTTTGCCGACATTGATCAGGTCGGCGCCGTCTTCATTGACCAGCGCGGCGCCATTGGTCAGATGCCCATCGCCCTTGTTGGCCAGCGACGTACCAAGACCCGAATTGTCCAGCGTCGTGCCGTCCAGTTTGATTGTTGTCATTGGCCAACTCCCCTCAACGCCTACAGAGCCTCCTTCAACTGACCGCGGTACCCCACTCTGCAGCGACTACAGATGGACAACGTGTCCGTCCGAGAACGTCAGTGTCTGAACACCGATGATGCTGAAGTTCTGGCCAGTGGCAGCGAAGTTAACGGTGGTGACCCCACTGGCCTCGGTCGTAATCGTGATACCAGCGCCATTATGATAGGCTTGGTTCTGGAACACAACTCCCTCGCCAGCACCCGCGCCAATAATCGTATCGTTGCCATGCGCTCCGATGTAAAATGTGTCGCCGCTGCCGCTGCCGAGCAGTACACCGCCACCGTTTCCAGAACCGCCGGCGCCGCCCGCATACACCGAGTTGTGGTTACCTCCGGCATACACAGCTTCCGTCGGGCTGCTGCCGGTGCGAAACATATCGTTGTTGCCAGTTCCAGTGAGGTACTCGCCGGATCCGGAACCACCCTGAAGCGTCACGGCGTCAAAGGAGCCGCCATCCAGTGTAGCGCCGGCGCCGTTCCCGGCACCACTGGCCACCTCGATCAAGGTGTTGCTGTGGCCCGCGACCAGAGAGTTATCGGCGCCGCCGTCGATGAGGATATCGTCGGTACCGGTCCCGCCAACGAGCGTCGAATGGCTGCCGCCTTCATAGAGTATCGAGAAGTTTCCAGAACCGGCCGTCAGAGAGTCGTGGGTGCCGTCGCCGAAGATGCTGTCGGTTCCAGAACCGCCGGTGACAGTGTTGCCGCCTGTACCGAGATTGACGACATCGTTGCCGGTGTCCGCCAATTTGATGACGTTGTCACCGTTGCCGGTTGCGATCAGAACGTTGGAATTGCCGGTTACCGTAAGATGCTGCTTGCCACCGGTATCATCAAGGATAATGGCCTGAAGCGCCGGATACTGATCGGTATCGATCTTATAGGTACCGGAGGACGTAATATTATCGACTTCTGCGGGTTGTGAGGTCGGGAACGGCGGCGTTCCGCTCACAACAGATATGAGATCTTTTACGTCTGTTATGCCCTTCGTATCACCGAGTGCGATCAGATAGTTGTTCACACCGGTGGCGAATGGATCAACGCCCTCGCTCTGCAACAATGTGTCGAGCGTCGCGAGATTCAGGTTGTTCAGCGTGTAACTCACGTCATATCCCCACTTTACTGCGTCGCACAGTATCGTCGGTGCAACTTGCTAGACGGACGCAACACTGTTGTGACGGATTAAACCATGAATTTTAACCATGGCCACCCCCCCAATTGAGGGGCTTGCCTGTGAACAAAGCGACACGCGACGGCCAGATCGTATCGAATTGTGCAAACGTTTCGCGTGAGGAAACAAAAATAAGCGACGGTCAGAACGGCAGTTTTGATCGACGGCGAACAGGTCGCTGCTGACCACAATGGTTCCGATTGTCGGCCGTTCGGAATACCCCGATACCGGAATCACATAGCGGCTCCACCCAACGCGTCACGGAAAAACGGTCCCATATTGATGAGCCGCTGAATGCGCGGGCCGGTGCGTCCTCAAATGGGGCCGGTGCCGTCGTCATTCGATCCGATCTTCTCAACCGGGAGGGCGCGTAAGATCGGATACGCATGTGTTGCGAGCATCGGCTCCCATTGCTCGGGGTGCTTCGGATACGTCCGGCGGTATCGTTCGGCAATGTCCAATCGAGTCTTTGATTGGCACCGACGGACTTATGCGGCAGCAGCAGCCCTCCGCGCAGCCTCGTAATCCGGCACCGCTTGTGCCGCATCGCTGCCGATCGGATCGCGCCAGTACTTTTCCAGATCATCTTTGAGGCGTGCCGCCGTTTTGGTCGCCCGGAAATATTGGATGAGATTAGCGAGTACCTCGGTCGGATAATCGCGAATAACGCGGATCGAAATCGCGACCGCATCAAATAACTCAGCACTGCCGAGGCCGAGCATGAGCCGGACCGTGATCAGCCACGTGCCGAATGTAAACGAGAGATCGAGCGCGCGTCGGTGGCGCAGCCGATTTTCCGATGCATTCTGAAAGGCGGCGTTGACGAGGCAACCGTTCTAAGAGTGCCGAGGCTAGTTGTACGACCCATACCATACGCCACCTTTGTTAGACGCGCTGCCGCCTAGATGTACAGCCGCTCGTAAAGGTGTAGATTTCGCGGGGGTCAATGGGTTGGACGGCGCCCGCGGTCGTAACCTGGGAGGAAAAAGATGATTACGTTTGTTGGGTCGCTGACTGTGCAGCCCGGCAAGATCGGCGAAGCGATGCCTTGGGGCAAGGAATTGGTCGGCATTGTCAAACGGGTCACCGGAACGGACTTGTCGCTTTGCACGTCCTTTGGGGGCGCAATTGGAGCGCTAGCGATGCCACGGTCACTGGCTGAATGACAGATTACAGAATGTCAGCATCAAGGCCCTGCAGCCCGCCACCTCAGACATCGGACTATGTCGGCCGAGTGCCCACGACCTGACTTCCGCAAACCACGGACTATCGTGCCCATTCTGAAAAAGGGCGACGGCTAATGCGAAAAGTGGTTTGGTCGTAACGGAGGCCTGTCATAGCTATCATGGGTTGTTGAACCGGACGGTGAGAGTGCCGCCGAAAGAACCCAACGTTCCCGTCTTTATATTCCAGGTGAAATTCGGCAAGACCGACATGGTTTTTGTCAGCGGAATGCCCTTCGCCTTGATAATTTCGTTAAGAAACCCGGCAAGCTTCAAGCCTTGGCTCGTATCTGGCGTGTCGCAGGTCAGACGCATGATATCGAGCTTAAGCATTGTTGTCTCCCGGTTGATCGTTTCTTTGGCACTTGCCATTTTGGCCAGGAGTTCTTTGACCTGCGCCTGAACATCGGGCGGTGGCGGAGTTTTTACATTGAGCACCGCGGCCTTAGCCAGGGCATCGCTGTATTGGTTAGACGCTTTTGTCACGGCGTTGGCCCACGCCTCAACCCGTGAGGTGAGATCATGTTCGTGGATCGTGCAATCAGCATGCGCTTTATGGAGCGCGGCGCTTGAGAGCACTGCCAAGAGTGCAAAGACGGTAACGATGCACGCTGACGCAAGCTTTCTCATCTTACCTCCTCAATGGCAGTCAAGTTGGCGTGTTAGATCGGCACTAACCTAAGGATATCACAACTAAGGCAGGTCAGTTGAACGACCATTAATTCAATTTTGAGCGCTCAGTTAGTTCAGGACAAACGACCAGGAAACCCCTTTCGTCCGCAAGCGCAAGTCAAAGCGGGGGGCCAATGCCCGGCAAGGCCACACAAATTACGATCCAGCAAAGGTGGCAAAGACAAGCGCCCGAAATTCTTTGCCTTCCCCCACGGGACGGCGAAGCTTTCGATGCGTGTGGCACTGCGAGCCTTGCCCAATCGCTGGTAGGTTGTAGGCTCCGGTGTCCGCACAGCCGATCCCAAAGCTCGAGCTTTCCCTGAGGCGCATTCATGCTTAAGCAAGTCATTTTCACGCGAGTGATCGCTGGCATGGTTGTATTGTTTCTGGTTTGCAGCGCGTATGCCGATGCCGTGTTGTTGAAAAGTTACAAGATGCCAAACGGCGAAATCAACGGTGGCTTGAGGATATATATCCAGGGCGTCAAGGACGGACTTGAGACGTACAATGAACAGCTGAAATTTGAAGGTAAAGAGGCGCTCTTTTGTTTGCCGCCGACGGCAATGACCGTCGATCAAGTCGAGAGCATCATGAAAAAAAAAGCGGAAGAACTAAGCAAGGTCGCCAACATGGACGACATGCTAATTTCCATTTTGTTGTTGGAAGGTCTTAGGGCAACATTTCCTTGTCCAAAAAAATAGGGTCTGGCAGATGACTTGTTGTGACGTTGGTCGCCTTCATAACTCAAGGGCGCCGGCGGAGGGCCGGCGTCGAGATGGACCGGCGCGCGACTGCGTCACGCCGTTGGGTTCAGGTCCTGCGGATTCTTGCCATAACCTATCAACTTCTCGACGCCTGCCACGGTGAGCCCTGCGATTGCTTTCGCTGTACAACGGAACCAAACTTAAGCGGACGGTTGCGCGGCATCAAATGAATGCTAGACTGCGAAATAACGATATTGGAATGTGTAGCAACAAGATCGATATGGCCTACCAACAAACATGAAGTACGACACGCAAATGCGCCCCAGAGAACTTGGCTGGGCGGCGTTGTGCAAACCTAGCAGGGGAGATCGAGTGCGCAAATTATTTTTCGTCGCTGTAGCATTGCTATTAAGTACAGATTTTGGCTCCGCCCAGGACACCGCGCGGGCCGTGAGAGTGCAAGTAACGAACAACGCTGCGGATGAGATCGAACTAACGTGGCGCAACAAGGGTGACTCTTCTGGGGTGGGGCACGCTACGCTCCCGAGAGGCAGTTCCAGGTCGGTAGAGCTGCTGGCTCATAGAGGCGATCTCGACGTCACCTTAAAATGGACAGCCACCGCAAGAGCAGTCCGGAACGCCCACTGTGAGGTTGTCACTACAACGAGAGCGGAGAGCGCTAAACCAACAATCGACACGCCAACCGCTCATGCGACAAGATCCCAGTGCAGCGATCTGACGGCGTCAAAATGCTACACCTTGAAGCGATCTGTAAGTGGGTCTGAGAGTCCAAACATCATACTCACACCGACCTCCGGGACAACGTCTTGCCCGTTTTGAATGGCGAATTCGGCCGACGCCGATTGACGCTGCCGGAATTTTTACGCAAGCGTTGCTTGACTATGAGGGCGTGACAGGCCAGCCCTTCGCCGCCGACCGGGTTTCCGCCGCCGAAGCTTGGATGGGCCTTATCGCCCCCGCGTTCTCATCTTTTTTCCAAATGCCACTTGCAATCTGAAGCGGATGGCGCACTGGTTAAACATGTATCGCAAGTGTCAGGAGGGCCATGACCACTCCATGCGCACGTGCCGTGAATAGTTTGGTCCGGTGAACTCACGACCTTGCATCGTGAATCTATAATCATACTCACTTTCGCTTGGCAGGTGTAAACTCTACCGCAACCCAGTGCCGAAAGTTGACCGGTCCCTCCCTTTCCGCTGGGGAGGCTTGGTGGCGGAATCATTTTAGCAGCGACCCATACTCCACGTTCCGGCGTTCCCGAGCAGTCGGCAGGGGACGCGGCATTCCCAGGTAAAGTGGCAAGAACTGCCGTTGCGCCTGCCAAGATAACGCGTGCAATGAGAGCGTGTCGTACCGCGAGAGAAAGAAAAATGCGCGTTCGATGTAAGGTCATACAATCCTCCCTTAACTCATTCTGCGTTAGTCACGCGAGGGTACTGACAATTGCTAGGCTTTCACGCAATAAGCGTTGTTGCAATCGCGGCGGTGTTGTGGCGTGTGCTGCGACGCCGATATTGGAGCGGCGCTAAAATTTCCCCACAATCAAAATCTTCAAGTCTTTGTCCGGCGTAAAATCATTCGCTGTAAATTCGAGCACGATCGGCGATATGACCTTAATGCGATCAGCGCAAAAACTCACCAAGCGATCAGGCTTCTTTTTATCTACAGTCAGCTTAAAATTCTTGATCGGCCCCGCCCAATTTGCACCGGTTCTCAACACGTAGGTAATGCGCTGTTCCTGCAGCTTTGCGTTATGCGCCGCAGCGGCTTCGGCGAGTTTGTCAATCTTCGCAAGAAATTCGTCTCCTATACAATAGTCCTTGCGATAGCGCTGCACCTCCGCGGCTACGGCTGGGTTCTCGCGTAGCTCTTTACGAAGGACTGTGTCGAGGCTCACGCCGAGGCCGGGACGATAGCGATGCTCGACGACGACAGGACGCCCCGGCTCGAATGTCTGGGTTCGCAGCGCCGCTGTCTTTACCGTCCATGCCGCTTCGTATCGCGGCTTTCCCAAATCGTCGGTGCCATTTTCGACGACAAGGCGTTGTTGGAGGAGTTGTTTGCGCGTGGCCTCAGGTAAATCGGGTATTCGGCTGTGTTCCGGGCCGACAGGCAGCAGATTAACGCCAGCATTATGCAGTAGATCGCTTACATCCTTGTCCTCAAGGAAGGCGCGCTGGTGAGTGGTAAAATTGACCGGTTTGCCAGCTACTTTGGTCTGGAAGCCAAGAAAGTTTGCGCCGTCACCATAAGGAATTGAATAAGAGTCTTCAGTCGACAGATCGATATCGGGCAGTGCAAAAGCAATTGTCAGCGTCACTGGTTGCCGGGTCGCGTTCACAAACTGGTATCGCACGCGGACGGTATCGGGGGATATGTCCAGGTGCTCGGATTGCAAAACAACCTCGTTCGAGTGAGTGAAAACAAGACCGCCGGCGGAAAGTTCGGCAGAAGAATTGTTCGCAAGCGCCGCAAAACTGAAGAACACTGACAGGAACAGCGGTATCGCGGTAGTAATAAGTTCAAACATCCTGATCGCCTTGAATTGAATCGAATCGATGCTCGCTTTGGCTGCAATTGTCACTAGGATTTCGACTGTGCTAGAAGGCGACTGTGGCATCTTTTAATTGGAAATGCCATGCGGCCATTAAAGATCGGTGTTTGCGGGCTTTGGTCGTTTTTGGCCTTGGCACTGATGTGGCACGTAGCTGCCGCAGACACCCTTATAAAACGATTTGAAAGTGGCGACGGCCGCAATGCGGTCGGCCTCGTTGAGGCCAGCGAGGACACCGAGATCGACGGGCCGCAGGCGCTGGCGACGGGTGAAGACGGCGACGTGTACCTGCTCGATCAGGTCAATGGGCGAATTGTATCGTTTGATCCGAAAGCGCCGTCGGCGGAACCGCGCATTCTCTCATTCCCGGACCAAATACAGCCCACGGATTTGGTCGTCAGGAAAGCCGATATCCTTGTTTGGGACGGTTCCATCCACACCCTGCAGGCGCCCGCCGGTAACGACAATACCTCATATCGGGGGCTCGAAGAGGTCAATACGCGCGCCGCCGATGACAAAGCCGTCGTATCGGCATTTGCGCAAATGGGTTCCGTTGATCCCGGCAGTTCGACCGATTTGCTGGACGAGCATACCCGCGCCGTAAACAGCACCAAGAATTTGCCGCGACCGCGTCAGTTCGTTGCTTCGCGTGGCGCGGGAACAATCGTCGTTGATGTCATTGGCGGAACCGATCGAGCCAGCGCGGAAATTGAAGTCCGCCGGCAGAGCGAAGCCGACGGTGCGCCGATGGCACGAGCGAGTATCCGCGTGCACGATCGTCTGGGTGCAGTCGAATTCCTCGAGATCGACCGCGACGGCCGGATGTTCGTTTTCGCCGAGAACATTCCCCCCTCCGGCGGGAGAGCCGGGGCTTTTGTTGCTCGGTATTCGCCGTCAGGAGCGCTGGAGGGCATCTATGAATTGCCGCTCACTAACGTTCCGCTGTCGAGGCGCTTCGTGGCCGTGTCGGTTGAGGGCGATGTATATTTTCTTCGCACGCAAAGCGGAGGTGTCGAAATTTTGGGTCTGGGCTTCCGGGCCGTTGAGGATAAAAAAGTCATCGATATTCACGTCGGCAGTCCTTTACCTGCGATGCGGATATCCCACGGCCCGGTGGCCGCTGTCCGGCCGCTCAGTCGGCAAAGGGTGATCGAGACCGCTTTTGCATTTGAGCAAATCCAATGGCTCGTCAATGCTTCCGCCTATGGCAGCGATCCGGACACCGTCTGTACCGGCTTTGGTGGCCGCGTTCGTCGCCCGGCTTACATTCAAGGGAAACTTGGTCAGCAGGTGCGCGGTGTTCCGTACTGTTGGGGGTGTTACGGTACTTTGGAGACCATCCGCGGCAAAATCGAACATGGCACTCTGGCGGGGAATATCTGTACCCGGAACGAGCCGCGGAGCGATACGGTCGGTGTCGACTGTTCGGCTTTCGTCAGCGCGACCTGGGGATTGGCCACCCATTTTACGACTTCGGCCATTCCGTCGATTACCCAGCCGGTGACGGATACCTCGGATCTGCGGCCGGGCGACGCGTTCAACAAACCAGGTTCCCATGTCATGCTGTTCTTGAGATTTACGCCCAGCCGCATGGTCGAGGTGATGGAATCGTCCCCCGGCGGTTGCCCCGGCCGCGTTTGCCGGAATGTCTATCCGCTGGCATCGCTGTTGGCGCGCGGTTACCAGCCGGTCCGCTTTCGAGCTCTCATTAACGACACGAGCACGGTCGCCGAAATCACGCCTGCGCCCGAGAAAGTCGAGCCCAAGGCGCGGAAATCGGCACAGCCGGTGAAGACCGCCGCCCGGCACCGGAAATCGGCTACGCGCCAAATTACTCGATAACCAAGGACCGTTGGTTGGCCTGCCTCACGGCTTTGTAATTTTGCGTTGCAGAATTAAACTAGGGTGCTTTTTTATATGCATGCGCGGCGAGTTTGCTTGCCAAGTGGTCGATCCTGGCAACGACCTTCGCGTTCGATTGGGGTTGCCTCGGGCCGATGGGTTCGACGCTTGCCAAACTTCGTCGAGCAGTGACGTTCGAACGATTTGAGCAGGGAGCAGATCGGATATGCAGTCGAAGCTTCGGATTTCGGTCCTGCTGTTCGCTTTTGTTGCCGCGGCGTTCAGTCCGGTTCTGGCCGAGCCGGTTCCGAACGGTAATGGAGTGCTGCGGAGCGGCGACAACGGCTCAGTTCGGGCTCTCATCATCGGTATCGACGCCTATCGCCACGTCAAGCCGCTAAAAGGAGCGGTTGCGGACGCGCGCGATATAGAAAGCGCGCTGAAGAGGAGGGGCGTTCAGGATATTACCGCCCTCATCGACCTGAAGGCGGATCGTGCCGCAATTCTATCCTCGATCAACAATCTGCTTGGGCGCGTGGGCCCGCGCGACTTGGTGATTCTTTCTCTTGCCGGCCACGGTGCGCAGGAACCTGAGCGGGTTCGCGGGACTCAGCCTGATGGCGTCGAGAATGTCTTTCTGCTTCCCGGCTTTGAAACCTCAGGGGCAGGTTCACAGCAGCGTATTCTTGGCGCCGAGTTCTACCATTTTCTCAAGCAGTTCGAAGCGCGCGGCGCGCATGTTATCTTCGTAGCCGACACTTGCTTTGGCGGCGGCATGACGCGCGATATTGACCCGCGATCGGAGGAAATGAGTTTCCGCCAAGTCCCGTCCTACCGAATGTCCGGTGATCAACTCCAGCCGATCGCCGCCGCCGCCGACGAGCTACTGACTGAAGCTAATTTTGATCGGACCACTTTTCTCGCAGCAGTTGACCGGAAGACCAAAGCGCCGGAAGTCACGATCCCCGGCATTTCAGGTTTTCGGGGCGCTCTCAGCTATGCGGTTGCGCGTGCGATTGAAGGTAACGCTGCCGACCCCGGTGACGGAAGGACAACGGTCAAAGAACTGTTCGGGAATGTCCGTCAGGTCGTTTATCAGTTGTCGAATGAGCGCCAAAACATCGTAACGGCCGCGCCTGTGGGCGTGGACCCGAATACGGAGGTCATTTTCCAGCTCGTTCGTTCCCCAGATGCCGAGCCACCGCATCAAGCAGACGGCCCGGCGACGTCGGCTTCTACGGCCGCGCCAGTCGACACGCGGCCGCTTAAAATCGCGTCGCTCGATGGCAAGGGGTCTCATTTTTCCGAAATCAAGGGTCAGCAAGCGCCGTTCAAGATTGTGGCCCCGGTTGACCACCCGGATCTCACATGGGATCCGGCGTCGCATGATGTTCTTGCCTGGGGAGACGTTATCGCCTACGGCGTTGAGCCCAGTGATCTGCCGAGCATCATTGATCGGGCTGTCGCGATACGCGATCTGAAACTCATGGCCAACAATGCGCCGCAGCCAATCAAAGTAACGCCTGACGACAGCTTGCACCGCGATTCCAGCCTTGTTCATATCGAAATACCCGGCGTCGCCAGTCGGGCCATGATTTTATTGAACATAGCGGGCGACGGGACGGTGGAACTGCTCTATCCGATCGGATCCGATCCATACATTTTGCGCAATCCGAGTTACAGTTTCCCGGTCCGCGTCCGGAAACCCTACGGTAGCGATCAGCTTATCGTTATCACCTCGGAGCAGCGTATGACGTCAATCGAACAAGCGGTTCAAGAACTTGACAAACGAAGAGCGGCCCTACAAGTCGTCAACATTTTAAAGCATCTTGCTCCTGCGGATGCGCGCATCGGGTCCGCCGGACTTTTTACCGCGCCGTAGAACGGTATGGTTGCGTGTCCACGTTTGACTTCGAGTGTCTGCGCTTTGGGCGCGGTGGCCGCGGGGTTTGGGCTTGTGGTCGGCGGGCCCGGCACCGCACGAGCGGAAGTGCAAATCATCGGCGAGCCGCCTTCTCCGCATACCAGTGGCGGAACACCCGCGTCACCGCAACTGGAGCCGCCCGAGCAGCATCCACTTCTTACTCCAGCATCGCCGTCGCCTTCGCTCGACAGCCCTAATACCGGGGAGACGGCGACGCCGCGGCCTCAATCCGTCCCGCCTGATGAGCAAGCGCCCGGGAGCTCGCCAGCTCCATCGACCCCCAAGCATGCCCACAATCAAATCGAAAACCTCGGCAAGGCTAACGTTGCCGATCATCTCAATGCGGAAGTTCAATCGCGTCAAATCAAGGTTCCGAATCAGGCCGGACTTTCCGTTCAGATTGTTTCCGGATCGGCCGTCAGCATTGGCGAACTGTTTTCTTTTCAAGTGTCAACGAAGAAACCCGGCTATCTGATACTGGTCGACGTCGACGCAAGCGGGAAGCTTACGCAGATTTATCCAAGTGCCGTTTCGCTTGTTGAGCAGGGCGCTGACGAAAACACAAATCATCTCGAACCGGACAACACGGCAAAACTCGATAACCCGCAAACCGCTTTTGAGTTGGTGGCTTCTCCACCGGCCGGCATCGCGATGGTGGTCGCTATGCTTAGTGACCGGCCAGTTCAGCTGGTTGATCTCCCCGACATTCCAATATCGCTGCTCGGCAGCGCGAAAGCGGTGGACTATCTGACCAAGCTGGCGAATGAACTACGGATCGCTAAGAACGACACGAAGGATCTGGAAATTGCGCATTGGTCCTTCGATGTGAAGTTCTACTCTATTCGGTAGGCAGGCGCGCTGTTACTTGTCGCCTCCCTCCAGGGAAAAATATCTTATGACAGCGGCCATTGGTGTTCCCGCACCGGCGGCTTCTCGCAACACGTTTGGAAAGAATTGGTCGGCTTTGACGGGCTCGCTGGACTGAAGTGCGCTGATCGGAGACCCATATGCAACGGCTAGAAGCAGTTGCGGTTTGCGTCCGGCGATCGCTTCGGTGCGCTTTAATCCAAGCGCAAAGGTTTTGGAATCCATTCCGGCCTTTAACAAGCTTGATACGTTTTGAACCATGCCCAGATCGGAAACCAGCAGCAGTGCGACTTGCTGTTCACCGTAGCTGTCCACCATTCCGTTAAGTACGCTGCCGTTCTTTAGCTCCTCCTGTTCAAGGTCCAGGTGTGGAATGCGCGTGTTGTCGGCGCGCAACTGGGACAAAAAGGCAACGGCGGGGCATTGCTGGTCCGTTATCTGCCGCACGCCAATACTTGCCTCGAATCCAATTTGTCGCTTGAAGGCAGCATCGAACGTCTTGAAGGGCGTGATCGAGGAGCCGAAGCCCTCGATCGCTGCAGCACGATCGCTAATCGCGATTGGCGAAAGGAAGAAACAACTACCTCCGTCATATTGTTGAACGAACGATTTGATGCGATCGGGGGCCGCTGTCTCACCAGGCCGTTTACCCGGAGTTGCCGGCTCTGCCGGCGACGTCGGACCGTGGTCGTTCTCCACAACACCGGGAGTGTTTTCGGTTGGGGCCGGCGGAGATCGAAAGGCAACGGAGTAGACTGCCGCGCTCACTGCGGCCAGCAGCGCAACCAGCAATATCCCAATCGCCGCAGGCCGCCATGGAATCGCCGACTGGGTCTTTTGCGTTCCGATCGGGGAGGTCGGCGCGGCGGACCGCATGGCCGGGGCGCTGACGCGCGGCGCCGGTTCAGACGTCCACAAAGCTAACGCCGCCATGGACTCGGGACGTTGTGCCGGGTCGGGTTGAAGCATTTGCTCGAGAAGAGGGCGGAATCTGCCGTCGATCGAGCCGAGGTTGGGGACTTTGCGGCGTTTCTCGATGATTTCGACTTGACTGCCGCCCATGTCGATTGCTTTGCCGATAAGGGCTTGCGCCAACACCAGGCCGAGGCTGTAAATATCCGACTTGGGAGTGACGTCACCGCCGAACAGGCCGAGTTGTTCGGGTGAAACGTAGCTGTATTTACCGGCGAAGCCGCTGCCGATCACCGTTCCGTGCTGCGTAGTCCGGGCAATGCCAAAATCGATGATTTTCGCGCGCGCCACGTCGCCGTTTGGCAGAATAATATTATCGGGCGAAACGTCGCGATGGATAACGCCGCGTTCGTGAGCCGCCTGAAGGCCGGACGCAACGCGGTGCAGGAGCGACTGGACCGCCTCCGACGGCAACGGACCTTTGTCCAGAAGCTCGGTTAGCGTTCTGCCGTCAACAAACTCCATCGCCAGGTACGGTCGTCGTAACACGGGCTCGACCGTGAAGACATAATAGCGGACTACAGCGTCATGCTGGATGTTGTGAAGCGCCGAAGCTTCCTTCCGAAACAACGTCAACGCCGCTTCATTGGCGGACATTTCAGGAAGCATCATTTTGATCGCGACCGGATCGTTGGTCTCGACCAAATGTCCCTTGTAGATCTCGCCCATTCCCCCCATGCCAATGGGCCGATCGATTTCGTATATCCCGTTAAGTCGCGTACCGGGCGGAAGCCACAGCCGGGAAGAACTAATTTGTGTGCCTTCAAAACTCATGAACCGCCCCGCAAGTCAGACGGGTCAGCGTGTGCGCCGGAATCCAAGGCGCTTTCGGCTCCATATCGGACGACAATGACCGTAACATTGTCACCCGCCCCACGCCCGAGCGTAAGGTGGATCATACGATCGCATGCTTGTTCCGGGTCCAATGTTGTCGTGCATTCGAGTATTTCGTCGTCGCGCACATGACGGGTGAGGCCATCAGTGCAAACGATAAAGACATCGCCAGGCTGTATCGTACCGGTAGCCACTTCAAGTTCGGGGAACTCGCTGACGCCGATTGCTCGCGTGATGACGTTCTTTCCGACCCACGATTGGGCTTCTTCGGGCGTGATAACGCCGTCCGCCAACAGATCTTCTACCTCGGTGTGATCGCGCGAGATTTGTGAAATGTTGCCGTCGCGGACGACATACATACGGCTGTCCCCGGACCAAACGCAGGCAAAATAGCCGTCAAAGGTCAAAAGAATTGTAACAGTGGTCCCGATTGTGACGCCACGTTCGTGGCTGATTTTCATCAGCTCAGAGTTGGCGTCGAAAATCCGGTGCTTGCACAACGAAAGCAGTTCGCCGGCCGAATCCGGTGCCTCGATGGACGCAAGCGCGTCAGTCACCGTCCGACTCGCCAGATCGCCGGCCTCGTGGCCACCCATGCCGTCCGCGACCGCCCAGATTCCGGCCTCTGGACGAACCAAATAACTGTCTTCATTGCGCTGTCGAACCTTTCCGACGTGAGTGGCGGCGCCGGTCTCGACCCGCATTCGCGCTGTTTGCATCCGAGACATCCCGCGCCTATCGCGCAATGACCGGGCCGGTCAGCATCCTGTCGAAAACAGATGGATCGGGCAGCAGGTGGCAGCAAAACCCGAACGGCTGGTAATTTTCACCGCCAATGGTCCACCAAAAACTAGCGCCACTATATATCGCCGCATGATTGGCGGCACGTAGGGATTCGAAAAGGTGCGAAAACGTACCATCGCCCAATGGTCCCGCGGCTACTCCAGTCGCAAGAACTGAAAATCCGTCCGATACCGTTACCAGCGGAGAATGGCCAGGCGCCGGAAATTGACTGAGTGTCTGTGTAATCGTCTCGAAAGGGACCGCTTTGTCGAGCGTTGAAAGCAGCAGCTCTTCTGCTGCTGCAAACCATTGGTCCTGGGAGTCGAGATCAGGCGGCGGGATGGCATGGCTCTCGGGTGCTTGCGCCAAAATGGTCAGCGGATAATAGCGGCCGACACCATCGAGCGAAGACATCAGGGCGCCAGCCACAGTGGATCCGCAAATATCCGCTCCTAGCCAAAAGCGCCAAATCGGCGCGGATAAATAGGATTGGAGCCACGCTTCTCCGAGGCTGTCACGGCTCGCCGAGACGCATCCTTGCATCCAGGGCTCCCAAGCGCTCAAGAACCCCTTGGGGACAGAAAGCGCGATAAAATCTCGCTTCGACGAAAGTTTTCCGAACAGGCCGCACTGCATGACTGGTTTTAGATGCCGCTGGGACAGCGAAACGCCCGCAGCGTCGCCAAATTGAGCGGATTGCGACTGGCAGCGGAAGTAAAATCGTAACGCAACATCGTGCCGGCGACGGCAAAGTTGGCCGTAGCGACCTCCCCACGAACTGAGATCCCGCCAGCCTCAAGTAATCGGAAGAGCGACCACGGGCCTTTTCGTTCGAGCACTGACGGCTGGCCTCCACTCGCTGACGCGGAAATCGCGGCGCGGAGCGCCGCCCCGGGCCATTGCACGAGAACGGGAGTCGTTGCTGCCGCTTGCGCCTGAGGAGTGGCGCCGAACGCCGGCGGCTGGCTCGAAATAACCGTCCCGCCGATTTCCAGCGTAGCGGTCGCATCCGACACGACAGCCGGTTTTACGGTAAGCTGCACCATCGGAACGTTACCCCCGGTCTGGAAGAACGCGTCTCGAATTTCGGCGGCTCGCTGAAATGCCTGCAGGGTTTCGACTGACAGAGTCCGCGCCAATTCGGTGTTCTGTCGCCACGTCCATTGTGCTTTCGAACGGTCTGCGTGGGGCTCCAGATACTGCTTGAAAAATCCATCCATGATCCCGCCGGTTCCAAACAACTTGGCGAAGTCGGCGAGAGGGACGTCCGCGCTGCTGCCGCGAACGAATGGATAGCGGTTGGAAACGGTTTGTTGGCAAGCCGGGGTCACTTGATCGCGAAGCGCCACCTGTAACTGCCCTGCGCTCGACAGTGCTACTTCGCCCTCTACGTCCGCGGCGAGGTTTTGAAACATGTCGGAGAATGGCTTCGGAAACCGCGCGGCGCTGCTCCTTAACTTGGATACGGAGTCCTGGAGCGAAGCGACCGCACGAGAAATCTGCGAAGGTGTCGTCGCGGCGAGAATCAAGCCTTGGGTAATATCGTTCAGCGTTCCGACGAGATCGTCGATCGGACGACGCGGATTGCCTTCGATCAGCAGCTGATAAGGCCGGAATGCAGCTTCAATTTCAGAACCCGGAACACGGTCCTGGGTTTTGAAAAGGATTGCGGCCGCGGAGGGAGCGGGCGTGTTCGTCTTCGCCGGAGCGTTGCCGGCCGCGGTGCCTTCTTTGGCGGCGCTCGGTCGTTCATGCGCCAACTGAGTTTCAGAGGCAATCGACTCGATCAATTGTGTGAGCGGCGAGGTGGGCGCGGAAATCGCGCTAAGGGCAATATATCGCGGCTTGTCGGCAGTCATCTTTTGCAGACGAAGCTTATCGAGCGCCGCTTGCCAGGTTGCGATAAAGTCGTGGCTGTAGAGGGCGAGAAGATCGTCCGGAAGTTTGTCGAGTTGTTCGGATAGAGCCTGTTGGTTGCCGGCTTCGCCCAACACCCAGCGATCATTTTTGACGCGTTCGGCAATGTCGGCCAGCCGCCCAACAAATTCATTTTGAAAGCCTGCATAGGTGAAGAATGCCGGCACGCGAACAGTCTCCAGCGTCGGGTCACCTGCTGCTTCGAATACGCGGGCGACATCCGGGCCGCCTTTGCGTGCCGCCACCCAGTCCCCCGAAGTGGACGTTCGCGCCTGTGATTTCAGGAGTTCGTAACCGCGCTGCGCCATACTAAGCCGGGCGAGCGTTTTCTGGCTTTCCTCGATCAGGCGCCCGTTTAGTTCGATCAGGGGAGACCCCGTGTCGAGCTCGAGCATGGCGGCCAGATGGTCTTCGAGTAGTTTTCGGCCTTCTGCGTTGGAGGCGCCGGGATATAGGTTTTCCGACCAATCACGGCGCATCCACGACTTGATCAGGTCGGGATCTGTTTGATGCAGCCCACCGAGCATCAAGTAAACTTTCAACGCCTCATATAAGAAGCCCGGATCCGTGGGATTGCCGTCGAGTTGCTCTTCGAGACGAAATAACAAGCGCGGTCGGAACAATCGTTCGAGCGCGATGTGATATGCGTTTTGCGAAGACGATTCCAGACGCTCGCGCTGGCTAAGACCGAAGCTGGCGCTCCATGGCACTGCCGCGTTTCGAACCGCGTACCCGGCGGGCATGTTGCGAAGTTCCTGCAGCAGCGGCAGCACTTTGTGCAAATCGCGATCGCCAATGAGCGTTTCGGTAGCGTAAGGACCGGCATCGGCGAGGTATTTTTTACCGGCGGTGTCAGTTTGCTCGATCAGCTCGCTGTTGCGTTTGTAGCTGGTAAACCATGCGGCCAGCAGTCCCGCCGAGATCAGCCCGATGAGCGTAAAGGCCGCCGCCTTGACGATCATCATTCGTCTAACCGCGGCACGATCGGTAGAAACCCAGGCAGCTTCGCCGACAATGACCTTCAGAATGAGGTCATGAAGAAAGTAGCTCTTGCCGTGCCCTGAATAGGAGGAAGCCGGTACTTCCTCCGCGCCGAAGCTTTTGACCAGCGCGCCGATCAGTTGATCGATCGGCGTTCCCTGCTGCGTTCCGGAAGTGAAGTAAAAGCCGCGCAATGTCGCGTTGGCATGGTACCGCGTGGGCTCAAAGATTTGCGTGAGGAAATTGCCGACTGATTGTTTAAGGCGCGCCATCTGCGCAGGAAAGCCGAACAGCAGCACGCGCGTATTGGGGACCGGCTCGTCCTGAAGTCGGTCGAGCGTTTCCTCGGTCAAGCGCTCAAGCAGGGCGTCATATTCGCCCCCGACCTCGCCGACCATGTTGCGCGATTTATCCGCAGTCTGAAATGTCGCTCCCCAGACTTGCTGACGGCCTTGCTCGTTCAAAAAAGCGAAGTATTCCGTGAAGCCGGCGACAAGATCGGCCTTGGTGAAAAGCGCGTACACCGGAAAATCGACTTTCAGGCGCTCGTGCAGTTCGAGGAGCCTGGCTCTTATCGCCGCGGAATGCGCGGCCAGGTCGGCCGGGCTCAGCGTCATCAGATCTTCAAGGCTTATCGCAACGATCACGCCGTTGATCGGCTGTCGAGGCCGGTTCTTTTTCAACAGCGCAAGGAAGGAGAACCAGCTTTCCTTGTCCAAAGCTGCATCTGAATCTTGGGTCGTGTAGCGACCGGCGGTGTCGATCAGCACCGCCTGTTCGGTGAACCACCAGTCGCAATAGCGGGTGCCCCCGACACCGGCAATGGCCGCCGGAGAAGCACCCCGCAACAGAGGAAATTTCAGGTCGGAATTGATCAACGCGGTAGTCTTGCCGGAACCCGGCGGACCAATCAGTACGTACCATGGCAGATCGTAGAGATAATCCTTCCGGCTCCCGCCCGCCGACTTGAGAGTGGCGAGCGCATCCTTCATCTTGTCCTTGAGGACGGTCTCATCGCTTTCCCGCTTTTCCGATTCACTAACCCCGGACGCCAGTGCAGCAGCATTTTTCTTGCGACGGAAGAATTTGAACCCGCCCAACGACGCCGCCGCGGCAACCAGCAAGACGACCGCGATCTCGCGGACGATGTAGCTGTCAAACGGCCGAAAATTGCCGATTGTAATAAATGGTCCGGCGAAATAGACGAGCGAAGCAATCGACGCTATGCCGATGCCGGCAAGAACGATCCGTGTAACTTCTTTGCTCAGCCCCATGATTCTGCGACGCGGCCTGACCTGAACATTATCGTCTATTCGCTGGTTCGTCCGATCATCACCTCAACGCGCCGATTCTTGGCCCGGCCTTCCGGCGTAGCGTTCGAAGCGATTGGAGTGTCCGATCCTTTGCCTTCGACATCGATCCTGCTCGGATCCGTCAGAATTTGCTTAAGAAGCGCAGCGACCGCCTTGGCCCGTTCGACGGAAAGATGCCAGTTCGACGGAAACCGCACCGTCTTCATCGGCGTGTTGTCGGTGTGCCCGACAATTCGAATGCGGCCTGGCTCCTTATCCAGTATTGCGCCGAGCTTGGCTGCGAGGGGCTTGAATTGATCCTTGATGATCGCCTGACCCGGATCGAAAGTGACCTGGTCGCACAGGCGAATGATGATCTGGTTCGCGGTTTGATCGATGACATTGCACTCGCCGCTCTGCAATTCATCGCGAATTCGCGCAATTTGTGAGGTCGGCGGCGGGGGAGGCGGCGGTGGGGGCGGCGGCACGTATACTTTGCGCTTGAGGGCGATCTGGTCCTCGGGGTGGAGTGTCGCAGTCGCCTGAACTGCCGCGTCTGCACTACCTCCAAGCAGAAGACGCAGGGCAACGAAAGCGCCAAACAGGACGGCGCAGGCCAGAGCGCCGACTGCCCATACCGGCACGCGCGTTCGCGCAACACCGAGGCCCAAATCCTGACCTCGCCAGTGGGGAGAGAGATCTTTTGCGACCTTCGGACGGACCCGTCGCAGGGTCTCGTAGATGTCGCGCTGAATTTGTTGAAGAGATGCAAGGCCGCCGCTCTGGGATCGATAGACGCCCTGAAAGCCGAGTGCGAGGCAGGCGTGGTGCAGCTCCAGCAGCGGGTAGTTGAGAATCGGGTCGAGCTTGGCGTTGTTGAGCAGATCAAAGAAGCGCACGCCGCCGGTTCGCTCGCCGAAAAAGCGGCTTAACATGCTGTACTGCGTCCAGACGTGCCGTTCTTCCGTCGGAATATGCTGAACGATATCGTCGGCGGTAGCGCATAGAATGTATTTGGCGTTGTTCGCCTGCTGTTCGGGAATGCCCGCTGACCGGATGTCCTTTTCAAAAAATTTGATTGCTTCGGCGACCTGCTCCATCAATCCTGCAAACGAAGCCCGCAACAGCGCGACGCGAAGCCTGCCTAGAAGCTGAAGAAGCGGACCGGCGGCGCGCATGATGGGATTGGCGCTGGGCGCGACCAAGTCGTCGACGCGCAGCGTCGGTCCATAATTTTCAGGCGACGGAGCGGAGGGAGGCGGTAGCCCCGCGCTCTTGATCCAGTCTTCTACGATAGGCGTTGTTGGTGCAGCCGTGTGAGTCGACGATGGTGCGGAGGGGGTTGCGGCCGCGGGCGTCTGGCCCGGAGCCGCCGGCTGGGGCGATGACGGCCCCTGCGGCGCTGGCGCGATGGGTGCGGCTCGCGGAGTGGGTGCGGGGGCTCGACCACCGGGATTAGGCCGGATGATGGTTCGTTCGCCGCGCCCAAACGGATTACCTGGTCGATCCTGATCGCTCATTGACGATTTTCCATAACCGCCCAGAGCTCAAGTTCAAGTTCCGGCCAATCGCCGGAGAAATGCATTCCGACGGAACCGGCATTGCTGAAATCCGGCCATAGCGGAGATTTCCGGTCAAGGTAGAAATAGACATGATCGGTGATGGCGCGGATTTGCGGCGGCGGCGTCGGCAGATGGACCAGCGTAACGCCCGGAAGGTGGGCGTGAACGATCTCATTCATCTTGGTGTTGGGGCCAACCTTGAAAAGTTGCGGAAACTCCTGCTGAATTTCGACCAAAGGACGACGCGCTGCGACTTCGAGGACGAATGTAGCGTTGCGGAATAGTGAGCGGTCCCGGATTGGGGAAATGAAAGCGTTGCGTGCGCGTTCGATGATTTCGAGCCGAATGGCGCGACGCCCGAGCTGCGCGCTCAGGAAGTCCTGTATATCTCGGATCACCGGTGTAAAGACGCCGTCGAGGTCATCGTGATCGTAGGCTGGATAATCACGGGCGCGACGCTCGCGGGTCGCAAACGTCGCTAATTCGCCAGCCAGGCGCAGTAGCGCTTCAAACAACCGCTCGGGGTGGATGAAGCGAGAGGTGGCGAAGTGCTTCAAAACCGGAATCTCCCGGTTAAGCATTTGCAGCACAAGATAATCTACGCTTTGCAGGCCGCCACCGGCTCCCGGATCCGCGGCGTAACGAGAAAGCTCTTCCAGCTTGTTGTCAATCCAGCCGACGACCCGATTGATCCATCCTTCGATCACCGGATGGGCGGAGCAGATCAGCATCGGTGGGACGAATTTCTCGTCGAAGAGGATGTTCTTGTCCTGAATTTCCAGGACACGTGCGGTGCCAAGGTTCAGGTACCCCGGCTTGGCAGTTTTTCGGAGTTCAAAGGCGAGTCGAGGGTGCGCAATGTCGATTTCTTCCTCGATCCGCAGCGCCGAGGTTGAATCGATAAACATTTCGGCCCCGCGCACGTACCGGCTCGCGCTGTCTGAAACGTTGTCATCGACCTCGCGCGTATTAGGAGATGAGATCGGAAGCGAAAGCCAGGCGATTTGTCCGGCGGCACCCTCCGGAACATCAATCGGATCCGGAATTGGGCTATCAGCCGGAATATCGAACGGCGTGCCATCGGGCATGACCCCGGAGGCGCGACGCAACGAAAACTTGCTTTGCTGAGCCAGGTCCGTATCGATTTCCAAGCAGGAAAATCCCCACGGATAGGGTGTTACCTGCCCGACGCGCCGCTCGACAAAATGCTCTACGTAACGATCGTTTTGCTGAAGATGATGTGGTCTGAGAAACAGACCTTCGGACCAGAAGACTTTGCTGTACCACGACATCGTCGACCGCCCCGATCGAGTAGAAATTCTTTGGCTGGGGCCGAATCTGGCTTTGGGGAGACGGCCGCAGGACTGGACCAAAGACTAATGGATTGGCGCCAAGATTGCCACGCTATAGCATTTCACCCGTTTCGGCCGTCGTAATGTTCGGCGAAATATTGCATGAATGCGTCGATAGCCTCGCCGCCTTTCCGGCCGATCTTGGCGTCCCATCTTGCCTTGTAGGCTTCCCAGAGCTTGGCATTGCGCGATTGAAGGAGCCCACCAAGACCAGCCGCAGCTTCGCTGTCGCGCTCAATCTTCTTCGGGTCGAGGTCGCTTAAGATTATCGTTAAGGCATGCTGCATCGCGGAATAGGTACGAAGTTGATGCGCCTTTAGGTCTTCGAACGCCTGAACGAAAGCGCGTTGTGCGTCGAGATACCCGCTGCTTTTGGGCCCGAACATGGTGGCGAGCGCATCGCGCGCCGATGGGCTAAATTTCAAGGGATTGTTGTCGACTGCCTCCACACTGGTGTGTTGGGAACTGCGTGCCAGGCGCTTTGCCTGCTGACGCGCACTCAAAAGTTGCATCATATTTTCGGTCACCAGCAGCAGCACAGCGCCCACTTGCTGCGCCAGCTCTGCTGGGGACGAGCGCGCAACGATGTCGGCAGGTAACCCGGCGACGCTGGCCAGCCGGCGTGCAAAATCGTCAAACGATGGGTCGCCCGCTGTTTTGACAGACAGGATCACGCTGTCGTTCAATTCGTTAACGGGAGCGTCCGGCTGGAGCGAAGCTGGAGCGGCGGCCTGAGCTGCGACCGGTGCGGCCGAGGGAGGGCCGACCCCCCAATCTATGCCGGACGTTGCCGCGGGCGATGCGGACGGCGGTGCCGGTGCGGAATGTGCGGGCGGTGGCGACGGGTCAAAAGGTGTCGCGATATCCGCCGCCCAATCCAGGAAATCTGGATTAACCGGCAAATTTTCTCGCGCCGGCCGGAGCTGTTTGGTATCGATGGCCGGCGCGACATCGCCAAGGTCCGCCCACAGTTCTTGGTCATTGGGTACTTGGGGCTGTGGCGAAGCTGAAGCAACGGAATGCTCGGTGCCTACCTGTTCCGCATCATCGATTGTGACTGCGACGATGTAGTGTCCGACCAAGAACCGATCGCCGTTGCGAAGCTTGTGCGGCGAACGCATTCGCTGCTCGGCGCCATTCAAAAAAGTGCCGTTGGTGGAGACATCGTAAAGCCAATAGCCGTCGTCTTGATACCGGATCTCGCAGTGTTTGCTGGAGATGTATCTGGTGGGATCGGGCAGGGTCCAGTCGAGATGCGCTGCGCGTCCGATGTCAATGCCGCGTCTGCCGTTCAGTTGATAGCTGACGGGACCACCGTCAGGCAGGGTGGTTTCATTGACGAGCTGAAGGTTGAGCGACATTGGGCGTGTTGCGGCACCACCTGCCATTAAGACTGCGCCGGTCCGAAACTATTCGCCGCTACTTCGGACCAATTCAAGGCCTTGCCGGATGCAGGACATAAAATACGCGTCACGCGCCTTTCTTTCAACCGTCGTTGCCGCGATCAGCACCGCGGCGCGCGCCGCGCGCGAAGTCGCTTCAGGGAGAGCCCGAACGGGTCCCTTGGGGCTATTGCTCACAACTCCGCCGGAAAACGCAGCCGCGCGGCAAGCCCATATGGCGGCTGAGTCCGAAGGTTCATCGCCCCCCAATCTTAGCGCTTGCAGCCGACGATCTTCCTCGGTCGTTTGCACCCACGCCTCCGCGGCCTTTAATGCTTCAATTTCATGGGGTGACAAGCTGGCTTTACCGGCGCGAACGCTTTGGCAGGCCCACCACACAGCCTCGCGTCGAGGCAACAAATAGGCGCAACAGGATATGGCGTCCCGAAAGTTGCCCGTCGCCGCCAGCGACTGGATGAACTCCACCGGCGGCTCGTCGGTCGGCGTGGTCCGGATCTCGTACCGAGCATACGGAAAAGCCGCTAGCAGTTCCCGTGCCGTGGCAAAACGGGGCAGCGCCATGACACTGTTCTTAGGTGATCGGCATCGGCGGAGCGCCAATGACGCCTGGACCAGACAAGGCGGTAGGGCCGCTCAGCAAAATCGATGGCGAAGTGATGATGATCGATCCAGGCGTCATGATAATGGAACTTGCGCCGCATACTATCGTAACGGTCGCGTCGGCCGTCACAGTTTCAGCGACGCCGACAATGGCCGTTCTATTGGCGCCAACAGTCACGGTTCTGTCGGCACCCACCGTCAGCGAGTCGTCTGCCCCGACGGTTACGCTACGATCCATGTTGACCGTCAACGTATCGTCCATCGTGACGGTCGCAGATCTGTTGTTTTGGATTGTCTCCGTTTGGTCGTTCCCAACCTTTCGCGTCTCATCGTTTTCAATAACGGAATTGAGATCCTTTTGAGCGTGGAATCGAACTTGTTCTGATCCTTTCTGGTCGTCGAACATCAGTTCGTTGTATCCGCCACCGCCGGTCGATGAATTCGTCCTCACCCCGGATTGGGTCTTATTGTCGGGCAAGCTATAGGGAAAGCCGTTAGTGCCGTTGTAAAGGCATCCAACAACCACCGGATGGTCAGGATCGCCCTGCTCGAATTCAACCAACACTTCCATGCCGACACGTGGAATGAATTGGGTGCCCCATTGGTTGCCGGCCCACGGCTGCACCACCCGGGCCCAGTATGATTGCTGCATCGTGTCCCAAAAGAACTGGACTTGGACTTGACCGTACTGGTCGGTGTTTATTTCACCACTGCCGACAACCTTACCGACGCAGGCACCGTAAACGCGGGGCTTTTCGGTCGTAAGCTGGCTGCGGAACTGGCAGTCGCTTGGCTGAAATTCGTAATTCCCGGAATAGCTCTCTGACCCGCCCCCGGCGCCGCCGGCATAACTTCCCGCGCCGCCTGATTGAGCGCTGTAGCTTTGGGTTCCAAACCGGTGGTGCGAGCGTACAACCAAATATTCGGCGTTTTGACTATCGTTTGGATGTTGCTCAAAGTTGATCAGGCTGCCCGGAAATGCCGAGGGACATTCCCCTTGAGAATGTCGCCGATTATCCAGTGACTGCGCTGCTTCAAGCCGAATCTTCGCAAACTTTTCGCCGTTGTCCGTTTCGCTGTATTTGCCTCGCCAATCGTCGACCACAAGTTTGGAATGGTTGTAGTCGGTCGTCGCTTCATTGCTGGCCTTCAGATCTTTCGGTGGTTTTGTAAAATCGTAATCGTTCAACACAAATTTGCCGGTACGGAAATGGCGATGGGAATTCCATGCGCCTATCCGTTGCTGCGTATTTACTCCGCGGACGGATACGGGAAGATAAGGAACCTTCGGAATATCGGGATTAGGCTGATGGGAAGCTCTGGAGTCTGCAAGCATCATTGTGTGCTTGCCTTCAGCGTGCTGAAAAAAATAATAGATTCCGTGCTGTTCCATCAATCTTGAGCAAAATGCGAGGTCCGTTTCCCGGTACTGCACGCAATATGGAATTGCGTCGTAATTCGCGGTCGTCTTGAACTGATAGTCACTAAATCCACCCTTGGTGAAGACCTCGGTGAGGATGTCCTTGACGCTTTTATTGAGGAAGGTCCGGCTGGTCGCTTTGTATCCGAGCAGCGCGAACCAGGGACGTAATACCAGCCGGTAGTGATAATTGTCGCGGGTTTTCTCCAGGCTGTGCGCTTCGGTAAGGATGCCGTCGATGATGCGGACTTTATCCTCATATGTTTTGAGCTTGATCGTGCAGGAGCGGCCTATCGCCTTATCAAAATCGATGTTCTCCTGTTCGCTCAATGCGTCAACGTGGAACTCGAATAATTCTCCGAGACCTTCGAACCCGTCGAACCTCTGCAGGACGAGAACGTCCTTCCCAAGCGGAGTGACTAGTTCGCCAACGCGTCCATCTTGGCTGAGGGCCATAGCATTGCTCCTTGTGCCTGAGCCGAGTTGCTCGTGACCATGTCGGTCGCTGAATACCGTTTGACGGCCACTTTGATGGCAAAGTGCGCTTGATCGCGCAGAGACTCAAGATGCCGCGGCGTGCGGACGCCAAATGGCGCGGCAGGCCGATTAAGGTAATCGAAACTCCACATTGCGGGCTAAACCTGACTGGCGACCGCCACAAGCCTTGATCCATTTCGCCCAGCACCACGGCAATCAGTGTCTAGCCCCAACGCTTAGTTGCGTCCTCGCCGCCCGCGCCCCAGGTAGTTACCCCCGCGGCATTTATAATATCAGCGGGCAACCTAAATCGCCCAGTCCATGGGGGCGTTTGTGCCTTGTTGTCTTTATTGCGTTGAGCCTGGAAAGTTTCTTTGGCGTGAACGCTGGTCGCATGGTCCTGAGCCTGCAGCACCTGGCCGTCTGCGCACAAAAATGCGATGTGCTCCGTATTCCGAACAAGAATGTCGCCGTCCACGATGGGGCTATCGAGGGGGACGGAGGTCGCTCCCGTTATGCTCCCCGCCGCATATTGGGAAATACTGAAAGACCATTTTTGACTTGTGGTCAGCGAAAGTACGAAATTGACAAAGCCGACGCAGTCGAAATGTCTGACGTACCGGCAATCTTCTCCCCAAACGATTCTGTTGTCATCGGCGCCAAGGTTGTTCCCCTTCATGACCCGCGGGGTGAAGCGCGATTTGTAAGGGTACCAGTATGAATTCGACGGCAGCTTTCGAATCTCATCCAGATACTTTGTTAGATTTACATCGCTCGGATAGGTGTAACCTCCACCGGTCTGGTCGATAAATTCCTTGAAATTGCCCGCGCAGACGTAGTGACCGTCGACGTCGCAACTGGCCGCGAACACGGAAGGTTTTTCATTTGATTTGGCATCGGCATCAAGATTGACGGCGCCAGTTCGATAATATGCTCCATCCTGCTGGTTTGGCGTGGCGCCCGCGGCACCCCACAAATAATGACTTCCGATGAAACGGCGACCAAATTGTATTATTGCGTCCGCCGCCATGACTTACCTCGCATTACTGTTCTGCCGCAAAACTTTTCTCCGTCTGACCAATGTCGATTTCGAGCAATCCATACTCGATCATTTTACCAACAAAGTTTGTGAACGCGACGAGGGAAAAATCCTCGGGCAAATCACCGGACGCCTGAGCGATGTTGTAGATTTCTGCGACGGTGTGACGGCCGTCAAGCCGCTCCAGTAAGCGCGCCATCCAGACGTCGGGTTGCACGGCAGTGGAAAGTTGTGCCTTAATTTTAAATACCACCGTTTCGGCGACGAGCGCGCCGTCACGCACGACAAATCGAACGTTCGATTCCAGTCTCGGGCTGAGGTGCGGCGTTGCATGTTTCAGCCAGCCTCCGAAATCCGGCTGGCGGCGGCGTTCCCGCCATGCAAAAATGCGTTCGAAATCCGCAGCGGTTGCGCCCGGCGACATGCGAAGGCGCAACGGGGCCTCGGTGACCTCGGTCGTGGTGCGGCGTACAAACACGGCGCCGTAGACAAACTGCTCGGTGCCGAGTTCGCGGTAATGAGCGGCGAGGCTCTCTGCCTTCGCCTCGTCGTTCCTGAGGTGCAGTCGGCGCATTGATTCGAGCACGTCGTCGATCGATTTAATCCGGTCGACACCGATGATGATATCGCAATCATGACCGGCATCGCCAAGCCAACGGCGAACGCGATGTTCGTAGTGAGCGCCGTGGTCGTCGCGCCCGAGCGACACGACGATAGCAGTGCCGCCGGGATGCAAATGATGTGCGAGGCCAGCGAACACGCCCCGCGTTATCTCTTCACCAGTGTCTCCGCCGTCGCGAAACGCCATCGCATCGCCGATCGACGGTAACCAGGGCGGGTGAGCGGAAATTACATCGAACCGACGACCGGTGACCGACGAATAAAGATCGCCCTGCAGGCTCTCGATCGCAACGCCGTTTAATCGAGCGTTAAATTCCGCGAAGTGAGCCGATCGGCTGGTTAGATCGGTGCTGGTCGCTCGCGCGCCGTTGCGGGCTGAATGCAGGGCTCCGATACCGCTGCCACCGCAGAGGTCCAGCGACTCGCCTCCGGCGGCATGCGGCATTAACCGCAGCAATTGCAAAGTTCCGAAGTCGTGGGCCGGAAATACGACTTCCGTCATCGCGGTGGAGTTGTTTTCCAGTTCATTCGTACGATCCGACACGATGAGAAATCCATCGACCGGATATAACCAGACCGGGCAGACAACTGTGCCCACCGGGCACGCTTGCAGGGCGGAAAACTCGTGTGTGTCGCGGATCAGACCCAGGGTTGCGGCGGCGTCGAAGGCTTCTCGACCGCAATTTGATCGGAGGTCGTCGGCACTGATCGCATTGCCTAAAACCAGCAGATCGATAACTGCGAGGAGAGCACGGGAAATCCCGGCGCTATTGTTGTTCGCGGTAGTCGCCGCCGAGATCTGGCTCACATCAGATATGTTCAGCGCCGCCGAAACTAACCGCTCGTTGAATTCCACCGAGATCAGAAAGTTGCGAAACTTCGGCAAACTCTCCAGCGCTTCCAATGCGAAGGGGCATCTGATGGAAGTGTGTGCCGTCCGGCGATGGCCCGGTGGGTGTGATGTCTTCAATCATGCGCTACCCTTTCGCGCCTTCGACGCTGCTGTCGAACGTAAAGCGAAAGCGCTTTTGTCCACGTTAGCGCACCGTCGCAGTAATTGTCGCGGATAAATCGCCGCCTATTCGCGCCCTTTACTTGTCAAAATGGCCCTGTGGGGGCAATATAAGGATCGCAGACGGTGGTAAAATAAGCAGGCGGATTTTTAGCAACGAACCATGGCGACGGTTGCCATATCTGTACTTTCAACGTGGCTGCTAAACATTCTGGTCTGAAGGCTTGATGGGCCTGTTTACCCTGTGGGTTTTAGTCAGCGCACGGAGAAATTTGTATGGCTCTCACCAACGTGTATCTCTGGCTCGACGGAATTGAGGGTGAAAGTCATGACATGAATCATCACGGTTGGATTGAGGTCGGGAGTTTTGGTTGGGGTGTAAGTAATGCCGCGGATTACCAAACCGACAGGGCGGGTCGGGAAAGGGCGGCAAATCGCAGACCGTAGGGACACTTAGAACATTCGAGATAACCAAAAAAATTGATAAAGCGTCTGTAAGTCTTTTCCAAGCGTGCATGATTGGAAGCAAAATTGACAGTGCAATCTTAAATTTTTTGAAATTAGATGGTGAGACGCGAATTAAGTATTTCAATATCGAACTGACGAAAGTTCATGTGCAAGATGTTACATGGACTTCGGAAAATCGCCGATGAAATCAAAGAAAAAGCTGCAACTCAATTTCGCGACCTTTAGAGAATTCTATACCGTGCAGAGAAATCGAGGCTTTCCAGGAGGCTCGACGGAATTCGGTTTCGACCTAGAGAAATCGACTGCCATCTAGGCACAGGACTTGGGAAAGCAGCGCGAGCGCCCACTGCTTGCTAACAGCGGGGCGACCTAGCCGCCGGAGTACTATACGGTCGCGCAAGTCTATTTAACGGAGCGCGATGCTGCCCGATGCCCCTGATTTCAGAGTAATCTTTTCGATCCTCAAAGCGTGGCCGCGTCTTCGCGAGCGTGAAGGTGGGTAATGCAGACCAAATCTTCACGATTTTAGTTGCCGACTTCCGGTGATTGTCAGACATTGATCAAAAGCTTAACCAGTCACATCGGGCCGAGCCGCTCAATTTAGGCTTTTGGATAGTCTCCAGTCCGGCCATGGTGTAAAATCGTCTCGGAAGCGCGGATGACGATCAGAAACCACGGCAATGAACGAGAACTTGCAACCAAATTCAAATTCTGCGGGACCCGGCGGCTTTGATCCTGCTGTGGCATCCCTTTGTGTTCCGGTTGTCGGTGAAGATCAGCCGTGTGGTCCTGATCTCGATGCATTGGGAGATGGGGGTTACCTTAATTTTTTCGCGCAGGTCGAGGGTATCCTCCCGGGCTCATTTTTTAATTCGCTGGATGGCACACCTTTTGATCCTTCGTCGGTGAATATCGACGATCAGCTGGTGGAACTAAAGCCGCTTATCGCGCGCTCGCGCGACATCAGGCTTCTGGTGATTCAAGCCCGCCTGCAAATGCTCAACCGAAACATGGCGGGTTTCGCCGCGAGCCTTGCAGCGATTGCTTATTGGCTCGATGGATTCTGGGATCAGGTTCACCCGGTCGGCGACGCGGCGGCGCGACTTAGCGTAATCGCGACCCTGAACATTCCGACTGTTACTTTTTCGCTGCAATATGCGCCGTTGTTTGAGGCCCCGCGGATCGGGACCGTCACATACCGCAGTCTCTTGATTGCGACCGGCGAAGCCAAACCGCGGACCGGGGAGCAGAAGCTCGACGCTTCGCCTATTCTGGAAGCGCGCGCGACGGCCAATACGGCATCGCTGCAGGCCGCCCGCGAGAATGTTGCAACGATAAGGTCGGCGATTGATCGAATTAACGGTGCATTCGCGACGCACGACTTAAGCGCCGATCTCGACTCCCTGTCGCAGCTGGTCAGCGAAGATTTAAGAATTTATCGATCCGGTGGAAGCCACAAAAGCTTCAGCCGCTGATTCCAAGGACATGGGAACGACCGAATTAGTCGGTCCGGGCCCAAGCTCCTTTTCGGAGGCGCGTGAGGCTCTGGCAGCCATTGCGGACTACTATAGCCGGCACGAGCCTTCGAGCCCCACCTTGCCACTGGTGCGTCAAGCTCACGAGTTGATCGGTAAATCGTTCCTTGAGGTCATTCGCATCCTGGTGCCGGCTCATTTGGAAAAGGCCGCATTTCAGATCGGCGGCGATCGAATATTCGATTTGCCGGTTGAGAGATTGCCCAACCTGAGCAGCGGATTTGCTCCGTCGGGAAATGCGCCTTCGGACAATCTGGCGAGCGAACCGGTTCCGTCCGATAATGCGGCGCCCCCGGGCAACGGCGAGAGCGAGGAAACTGCCGCAAACGCAGCGGGGGCAACTGGGACGACGGCCGGTCCCATCGAATCGGCTAAGCGCATTCAGGTTAGTTCACGAGCGCAGGCGATCGCGTTACTTGACCAGGTTCAGCGCTACTTCCGGTTGCGCGAACCGTCCAGTCCAGTGCCCATGTTGTTGGAGCGTGCCCGAGCTTTTGTCGAGCGGGATTTCATGGCTGTACTGCGAGAAGTGCTTCCAAAGGCGGCGTTGCGGGACATCGGTGCGGACAAATAAGCAAGGGCCGCCGGTTCGTTCGCCTGCCGGCGCGCTTTTGAAAACGAAGCAGATACCGATAGTTAACAGGCATCCGTTAACACACGAGATAAAACTGACGCTGGCCTAAAGGACTATTTGCTGCTATATTTAGTTGCCAAATCGGGGTGACAGCATGGCGCGAGAGAGCGGTCAGAAGTTCATCCGCAGAGTTCGTCCTCCGCGGGTGCATATTACCTACGAAAACCCGTCAAACGCCGAAGAGAAGGTCGAAATTCCTTTCGTGATGGGGGTGTTGTCGGATTTGTCCGGCAATGCTCCGGGAGCCGAAAAGGAAGATTTGGCCGACCGTAAGCTCCTCGAGTTCGATATGGACAACCTCGACGCTCGAATGGCGGCGATCAAGCCTGGCGTGACGTTCCGCGTCGATAATAAGCTCTCGGACAACTCTACCGAGAAAATGGGCGTGCAGTTGCAGTTCAATCGCATGGCGGACTTTGAGCCCGCGGCGGTTGCCCGTCAGATCCCGGCTCTCGCTAGACTGCTTGAAGCAAGACAGCAGCTTGCGAACTTGATGCGATACATGGACGGGAAAGTCGCTGCGGAGGAGTCGATTCGGAAGTTGTTGGCCGATCCTCAACTGATGAACGCTCTGAAAAATCGTGTCTCCGAAAACACCGACGAGCGTGAGGAAAATTCTTAAAGATCGTCGATAACTAAAGAGAATTCGCCATGGCGACCGATACAAAATCTGCATCAAGCCCGGCCACGCAAGAGGTGACCGGCACGCGCGATGCCGACGAGTTTTCTGCCTTGCTCAAGCAGAGTTTCAAGCCGCGAACTGAAAGAGCGGCTACTGAGCTGGAGAATGCAGTCAAAACTCTGGTTGATCAGGCTCTTTCGGACACCAGTCTCGTCAAGGCGGATGTGCTGGACACGCTCGAGGAGATGATCGCCCAGCTGGACAAGAAGCTTTCGGCGCAGATGAACGAGATCATGCATGCGCCTGAGTTCCAGCAGATCGAAAGTGCGTGGCGAGGTCTGAAATACCTGGTTACCCACTCTGAGACCGACGCGATGCTCAAGATACGCGTCATGAACGTTTCCAAGAACGAGCTGTACCGGCATCTGCGCCAATATCCCGCGGCCGCGTGGGATCAGAGCCCGGTATTCAAGAAGATTTACGAGGAAGAGTTCGGTCAACTCGGAGGCCAGCCCTACGGCTGCCTGATCGGCGATTACTCGTTCAGCCATCAGGCGACCGATGTCCAGCTTCTGCGCGACATGAGCAAGATTGCAGGCGCTGCACATGCGCCCTTCTTTGCTGCCGCGGACTCCACCCTTATGGGGATGGACTCCTGGAACGAGCTGATGAATCCGCGCGATCTGAGCAAAGTATTCGATACGCCGGAATATGCGGCGTGGCGATCGCTGCGGGATTCGGATGACTCCAAATATGTTGGGTTGTGCATGCCGCGGGTGCTTGCGCGGCTGCCTTATGGGGCAAAGACCGAACCTGTCGACGAGTTCGCGTTTGAGGAGGAGACGGACGGGCATAAAGGCGAAAAATATGCGTGGATGAACGCTGCCTATGCGATGGCCGTCAACATCAATCGCGCCTTCAAGGAATACGGGTGGTGTGCCCGTATCCGAGGCGTGCAGTCGGGCGGTGAGGTAGAAGATTTGCCGGTGCACACGTTCCCGACCGACGACGGCGGTGTCGATCTTAAGTGTCCCACCGAGATCGCAATCAGCGACCGCCGCGAAGCAGAATTGGCAAAATCCGGCTTGATACCTCTGGTTCACCGCAAGAACACTGACCGAGCCACGTTCATCGCGGCGCAATCGCTCTTTAAGCCCAAAGCCTATCAGAACAATCCGGAGGCTACTGCTTCCAGCAATCTCGCATCGCGCCTGCCGTATATGTTCGCGTGCTGCAGATTTGCGCACTACCTCAAGGTTATGGTGCGAGACAAGGTCGGGTCATATTACGAGGAAGAACAACTCGAAAAGTGGCTGATGAACTGGATCACCGAATATGTCGATGGCGATCCGAAGAACTCGACCGAAGCCACGAAGTGCCGGCGGCCATTGGCGGGTGCCAAGATTACCATCGTACCTAATGAGGAAAACCCCGGATATTACGCGGCCACCTTTGACTTGCGGCCGCACTACCAGCTGGAAGGTATGGACATAGGGCTACGCCTCGTTTCCCGCTTGCCGGTTGCGAAATAGACGGCATCAAATAAAAATTTTGAATGATCGGTGTTGACTTGGTGCAAGGCGCAAAGCGAAAATACGAACGCGTAACGCTTTAGAGAATATCTCTGGACGGCTGGACGGTTTCGCCGCCACGTGGCGATCTCAAGCGCGCTGAAGGGAGATCAAATGGCTAAGACCAATATCTATCTCAAGCTTGAAGGCATTGATGGCGAGTCGGTCGATGAGACCCATCAGGGCTGGATCGAACTCGCGAATTTCCAGTGGGGGGTTGAAGCGCAGGCTACTTTCGAGGTCGGGCAAGGCGGCCAGGCCAAGCAGTCCCACATCGACAAGATTACCGGCTCGAAGTTTTGCGACAAGTCGACAGTTGTTCTTTGGAAGAATTGCACGACCGGCCGCCACATACCCGGCGGAACGATAAGCTGCATGAAATTGGACGGCGAGAGTCGCGTGCAATATCTCAAGATCGAATTGAAAGACATCATGGTGAGAAAGGTCGAGTGGAAAGGAGCGGCCGACGATCTTCTGCAGGAAGATTTCGAGCTGGTCTTTGCCGAGTTTAAGCAGACCTACACCCTGCAGCGCGACCTCGGCGGCGCCGGCGGCGGCCGCGAATTCGGATATAACATTCAGACGGCGCGGGCGAGCTGAACGCCTGACATCGACTTAGTACAAGTCATAAGCGTTCCGTCCGCGGAGGGGCTGATAAAATGGCCGCGGTCACCAGCAAGGATCGCCTCAGTCCTCCGCTGATGTATGTATTTCGGGCGGCGCACGCGGCCAAAGATACCAAGAAGAGCCTGGATATTCGCGATCGGGGCGGTGACCGCGTTGTGGCGGGGCGCAGGCTGCGGGCGCGGCAGGTTATCACCGAGCCCGTTCTGCGGCGCGAAGTATCCAGAGACCTGGAGGCCTTGCTCAATTCAGTCGCCCTGGAGTTCGACTGTAGACATGAGCCAGGTGCCCTATGCGCGAAAGTCGATCATCAATTTCGGACTTCCGGACGTCTCCAGTCATACGATCGACGGCAAATCGGTCGGCACTATCCCGGCCAATATCAAGACAGCAATCACGAACTACGAGCCCCGGCTTCCGGCCGCCTCGGTCGATGTCGAGCGGGACATGACCGTTGATCCCGTCGAGCTAAAAGTGCGGTTCATTGTGCGCGCCGATTTGACTTGCGAACCGGTGCACGTGCCAGTGGAATTCGTCGCAGATGTGATCGATACGGCCAAAGTCATCATAAATCGTTTGTGAATAGGCATGAACCAGGAATTTCTCGATCTGTACAATCGGGAACTGAGATTGCTTTATGAGCAAGCGCGTGAATTTGCGGACGAATATCCCGGTATCGCCGAGCGCCTTGGTGGTCTCGTAGAGGAACGAATAGACCCCATGATCGGCGGTCTATTGGAAGGCGCAGCGTTTCTGGCTGCGCGGGTGCAGCTCAAGCTCAAGCACGAGTTCCCGGAATTCACCAACAATCTGCTTGAGCAACTCGTCCCTCATTACCTCGCTCCGACCCCGTCGGCGATGCTCATTAAGGCGCTGCCGGTTTTCGGCGACAAAGCGCTGCGCGACGGCCATGCAATCCCGCGCGGTTCCTACCTTGACGCCTCATATCGTCAGCTGGATCGTCAGCTTGCCTGCCGTTACCGGCTTTGCGGCGAGATCGTCATTTGGCCTTTCGATCTGGTTGCAGCGGAATATTTTTCCTCGCCGGCCCCGTTGCAGGCTCTTGGCGTGTCGGTTGGCAGCGAAGTGCTGTCTGGAGCGCGGCTCACATTAACGCATCGTGTCGCGGCGAGGTCGGAGGATGAGCCAACGGACGCGGAGGCCTTCACCAAAGCAGATATGACGTTTGCCGGCTGCCGGACTACCGAGTTACCGTTATATTTTGTTGGACCGGAAGCGGACGCCATAGCGTTCTACGAGCAACTATTTGCCCATTGTCGCGGGATCTATTTCCGGTGCCTCGATTCCTACGGCGATCCGGTCGTTTATGCCGTGCCTCCGCAAAGCTTGCGACAGATTGGCCTCGATCGCGACGCGACACTGTTTCCGAACGATCAACGGATTTTTGAAGGGTTCGATCTTCTGCGTGAGTATTTTATGTTCCCGCGCAAATTCCTGGGTTGCAAGCTGACAGGTCTTGGCGCGATCATTGCGAAGCTGGCGGCTAAGACCATCGATATTGTCTTCGCGTTCGACGAAGTGAACACGCGGCTCGCGCCGGCCGTGCAGCCATCCATGTTCGCGCTCTATGCGGCTCCGGCCATCAACTTGTTCGAGAAAACTGCCGACCGCATTCAACTCAAATCAAACCAGCACGAATATCACATCGTGCCCGATCGAAGTCATTATCTCGATTACGAGCCGCACCAGCTTCTGGATGTTTATGCCCACTACGCAGGCGGTGGTGAAAAAGTGCCGGTTCGGCCGCTTTATTCGGCCTCACTGGAGGCGACGGCCCAATCACCAGCTGGGCCTTTCTACACGGTGCGCCGGCTACCGCGCCGCCGCACCGTCGAGGAAAAGCGGCTGGGGGTATCGTCGGATTATGTGGGTACCGACATGTTTGTCTCGCTGAGCGAACTGGGCGGCGCCGACGACAACACTGCAATCGCCGAGTTGAGTCTGCGGGCGCTGTGCTCGAATCGTCATCTCACAGAGCACCTGCCAATTGGCATCGGGGGCGCGGATTTTCACTTAATAGACGATTCCGCTCTGGATCTCGTTTGCATTGCGGGTCCGACGCCTCCGCGTGAGCCGATCGTTGCACAGCTACGAAGCCGCAGCGAGACGGCGCACACAGGTACGATCTCCTGGCGCCTGGTTAATATGCTTAGCACCAATCATCTCGGCCTCGTCGACCGCGGCGCCGGGCGCAATGCTCAGGCGTTGCGTGAGACTTTATCGATGTTTGCCAATATGAACGATGCAACGACCGAGAGACGGATCCGGGGAGTGCGCACGGTTGACAGCAGACCGGTCGTGCGTCGTGTCCGCGAGCGGGGCGGGGTCGGAGCGGCACGCGGGATCGAGATTACGGTGACTATTGATGAGAGGGCTTTCGAAGGAACAGGCGCTTTTCTGCTCGGCGCAGTGCTTGACCGGTTCTTCGCTGAGTACTCTGGGTTCAATCATTTCACTCAAACGGTGATCCGGTCCGTTGAACGCGGCGAGATCATGCGATGGCCGCCGCGAATGGGAACGCGCAAAGCTCTATAATCGAGGCGAGGCGACGGTGAGTTTTTTGAATAATTTGGAATCCGAGCCGTGGCGGTTCGACTATTTCAGCGTGTTGCGCCATCTCGAGCGCACGTCAAAGGGTTTGCCGCGTATCGGTGACAGCTCGGCTTTGCGCGAGGAATTCGTTGAACTCGGCCAGGATCCATACATGGACTTCCCGGCCTCGAATATCGCGAGGGTCGAGGCGAGAGAGGGCAAGCCCCTCGCTATGTTTGTCAAATTTCTTGGGCTTTTGGGGCCGCAGGGCGCGCTGCCATTGGCGACGACCGAGGAGGCCTACCATTACCTTCTGGCCCAGGATGACGCGTTGCCGCGGTTCCTCGACCTATTCAACCATCGCTTTATCCAGCTTTTCTTTCGCGCCTGGGCGGATTCTCGACCGATCGCCCAGCATGACCGTCCCGACGCCGATCGCTTCATTGCCTATATCGGTTCAGCGATCGGCATGGGCTCGCCACCCTATGCGAACCTTGACAGCATACCTGATGCCGCAAAGCTCGGTTTCGCCGGCATCATGGGCGCGCAGGCGAGGTCCAGTTCGAGGCTTGCAAGCGTTATTTGCGGCCTGTTCCGGGTCGAGGCAGAAGTCGAGGAATTTGTCGGGTCGCGTCTCGAAATCGAATCCGACGAATGGACGCGGCTCGGCGGCCGCCACAATGCGCTGGGCGTTGACGCATTGCTCGGCGGCCGGATTTTCAGTGTTCAAGACAAGATAAGAGTGCGCATTCATACGAAAGACCTTAAACAATATCTCCGCTTCCTACCGACCGGCGACTTGTGCGAGGCGCTTGCTGACCTCGTATTCTTTTACAATGGAGACCAGCTCGATTGGGACGCCGAATTGGCCATCCCAGCCGGCGAGGCGTCCGCGATTCGAGTTGGACAATTCGGACAACTCGGCTGGACCAGCTGGATGGCGCCGAACTGGGCGTCTTCGGAAGAGTACCGTTGTGATGCGCGATTTCATCCCGCCGAACGGATGAGATACAAACGCGCCCGTCACAAACAAAACGTTTAGAGGGGGGATCAGCGATGGCCGACATTAGTCTTGAGGCGGTCGCCGGCAAACTCAATCGTGTGGGCTATGAAGCGTTTTTCCAGGCGTTGCGCCAGGCCAAAGGAGCCGGCAACCGCAACATGGATCTGGCGCATTGGTTTGCGCACATCCTGCAAAACGAGCGCAGCGACGTCAGCCTGACCGCGGACTACTTTAAGCTCGATCGCGGCAGACTCATGGCGGATATCACCGCGGCGGTCGAGGGCTTCCGAAAGAACGAAACCGAGATGCCGGCTGTTTCAAACACCGTCATGGATTTGTTGGATCGCGGCTGGCACTACGCCACCCTATTCTTCGGCGAGAGCCAGATCCGGACCGGCCACGTCCTCGTCGGCGCGCTTCAATCGCGCGAACTTGTGCGCGGGCTGTCCAGCCTGTCACGCGAGTTCGCCAAGGTGTCGGTCGACACTTTAACCAGCGAGCACCGCAAGATCTGGGCAGGCTCGGAGGAGGAGAGCCTGCGTCCGATCGACGGCGCGGGTCTGGTAGGGGCGGGCACGCCGGGCTCGCAACAGCCGGGCGGACCGAAAGGCACTACTGCGCTCGACCGTTTTTCCCAGGATCTTACGGCCAAAGCGAAACTCGGCGAAATGGACCCAATTCTGGGCCGCGACGAGGAGATCCGGCAAATCATCGACGTGCTGATGCGGCGGCGCCAGAACAATCCAATCCTCACTGGCGAGGCAGGCGTCGGCAAGACCGCCGTGGTGGAGGGATTCGCGCAACGCGTCGCGGCTGGGGACGTGCCACCGCCGCTTCGCGGCGTAAGGGTGTGTATGCTCGACGTTGGCCTCATGCAGGCGGGCGCTTCAATGAAGGGCGAATTCGAGCAGCGCCTTCGCTCGGTTATGGACGAGGTCCAACAATCGCCGACCCCGGTTATCCTTTTCATCGACGAGGCTCATACCCTGATAGGCGCCGGCGGCTCGGCCGGCACCGGCGACGCCGCGAACCTGCTCAAACCGGCTTTGGCGCGCGGCACGCTACGCACCATCGCCGCGACCACGTGGTCCGAATACCGGCAATACATCGAAAAGGATCCCGCCCTAACGCGGCGTTTTCAGCCGATCCAAGTCGGTGAGCCTGGCGTCGAGCAATGCTGCGATATGCTCCGTGGAATTCTCGCCCCGATGGAACGCCATCACCAGGTTCGTATTTCGGATGCGGCGATCGTCGCCGCGGTTAATCTTTCGCATCGCTACATTCCGGCGCGTCAGCTTCCCGATAAGGCGGTCAGTCTGCTGGATACCGCCGCCGCGCGTGTGGCAATCAGCCAGAGTGCGGTGCCGGCGATGATCGCCGACACGACGGCCTCCATCGCTTCACGTGAGCAGGAAAAAGCGGCTCTGGTGAACGACCGCGACATTGGCGTCGCGGGCGATGAGCGCATCGCTCCGCTCGATGCCGAGATTGCCAAACTCAAGGAGAAACTCGCGGAACTGGAAGCAGAATGGGAAGCCGAACAAAAGCTCGTCAGCGAGATTAGAAGCCTGCGCGAGATATTGGTGCCGCCAAAGCCTGACGGTGGCGCCGAGCCGGAAGATAAACGGTCTCCAGCGGCCGCATCCGCCGCCATGAATGCCGCCGGATCGGCCGACAAGGAGGATGTCCGCCGACAGCTGCGTGAGAAATTCGAGGCGCTCGAAGGCCGCGCGCCGGAAAAGCGCATGATCTATCCGCACGTGGACGAGCAGGTGGTCGCCTCGGTGGTCTCCGATTGGACCGGCATTCCAGTCGGCCGGATGGTCAAGGATGAGATCGAGAATGTGCTTCGGTTGCCGGAAATTCTAAATCGGCGTGTTGTCGGTCAATCGCACGGACTGGCAATGATCGCCAAGCGTATCGAGACCAGCAGGGCAAAGCTGGACAACCCTAACAAACCCATTGGGGTGTTCATGCTGTGCGGTCCGTCCGGCGTGGGCAAAACCGAAACGGCTCTCGCTCTCGCCGAAGCTCTCTATGGTGGCGAGCAGAATATGATCACCATCAACATGTCGGAATTTCAGGAGGCGCACACAGTGTCCTCCCTGAAAGGCGCGCCGCCCGGCTATGTAGGCTACGGTGAAGGCGGGCGGTTGACGGAAGCCGTAAGGCGAAGGCCGTACAGCGTGATCTTGCTCGACGAAGTCGAGAAGGCCCATCCAGACGTCCACGAAATTTTCTTCCAGGTTTTCGACAAGGGTTTCATGGACGACGGCAACGGGAGGCGCATCGACTTCAAGAACACCTTGATCATTCTCACGACCAACGTCGGAACTGATCTGATAATGGGCCTTTCGGCGGATCCGAAGTTTCGACAAGATCCCGAAGCGCTGGCGAAGGAATTGCGCCCTGAGTTGCTGAAAGTGTTCCCTCCGGCTCTGCTTGGGCGGATCGTTTCTATTCCGTACTACCCGCTTTCAGGTAAAATGTTGGGTGGCATCGTCCGTCTGCAGCTCGATCGAATCGGCCGCCGCATTCGCGATAATCATGACGCTGCCTTTATTTACGATCAGGCGGTTGTTGATCACATCGTCTCGATGTGCAACGACCCGGATTCGGGTGGCCGGATGATTGACAATATCGTCACCAACACGCTGCTCCCGGCGCTTTCCCGCGAGTTCCTCAAGCGAACGCTGGCTGGTGAAAAGCTGACGGAAGCCAAGGTTACGGTCGCAGATGGTGACTACTCCTACGCTTGGGCTTGACCATGGCGACGAGAAAAAACCGCTTCGAGCAGGTCGATGAAATTCAGGCAGACGCCATCAACCTGACGTTATCGCAGAAAAGCGATGGTCAGGTCGGTACAATCCACTGCCCGAAGACTGCGGCGCCGGATCGGTTGTCGGCGGATTTGACCAGCGAGGAGGTGCCGGCCCGCGACGCCGTGATCGGCGCCATCGAACTTGCCAACAGCAAAAAACTACCCATCGTCGTCATCGATCCCGACAAAATCTGGAAACAGGAATGGGGGGAGCTGTGGCGCTATGAAGAAGATGACGAGTGACGATGTCTCGCGTGAGGTCAGCCGGGTCCACTCGGTAGGCCACTGCTTCTGCGCCGACAGCGCTCAATTGGCGCTGATGCTTTCCCGCAACCTGACGACCTGAGGGCGTAGTCTCGCACAGCCGAGTTCGCGTTCGAAGCGGGCAATCTCGTCGCGGGCGGGATTGGCACGCAGGCGCGCAAGCTTTTCCTCGTCACGCTTACAGATTTCCGGCGATGATGGTGATGGCGCCGCAGTTGTAACCGATCTTGAAGTTTCAGGATTGGCCTTCGTTTCTGTGGCTTGTGGACCAGTGCCGTTTTCGGAGGACGGTTCGCCGGGGGCGATGCTCTCGCGCAGGCGAATAAGTTGCGGGCGGAGCCTCGCGCAACTGAGTTCGCGCTCGAACTGAACGATCTCGTTGACGACCGGCTTGGCCCGTATGTGCGCCAGCCGCTCTTCGTCGCGCTTGCAGTCAGGCTCGGATGACGCCGATGGCGCAACTCTCGGCTCGCTGGACGTCGTCGTCTGCGGGTGTTGCAGGCGGGGCGGCGAGGGCGGTTCCGGGGCAGGCGTCGCGGGTGCTGCCGCCGGCGGCGGCGCTGGCGTATTGGCAGGCGCTTCGACGAGGACCACACTTTCGCGCAGCCGAGCAATCTGGGGGCGCAGCTTGCGGCAGCCGAGCTCGCGCTCGAAGCGCGCGATTTCATCGGCGACAGGATTTGCTCGCAGTCGGGTCAGCCGCTCTTCGTCGCGTTTGCAAATCTGTTCTTGCGACGCTTCCGGCGCCGCCGGGTTTGGCTGTGCCGCCGGTTCTTGCACCGGACTGGTGGTCAAGCGGGCCAGCCTTTCAAGCTCCGCAGCCGCGGCCTTGGCGCGCTCCTCTTGGTTGCGAAGGCGCTGGGCGGCATCAGCCCTTTCGCGGTCCGCCTTGTCACGCTCCGTCTTGTCGCGCTCCAGCATGGCGATCCGCGCGGTCTCCCGTTTGGCGAGTTCCTGCTTGACCGCTTCCAATCTGGCAGCTTGCTGCCTGACTACGTCCTGCCGTCTCTGCCGCAGCTTCCTTAGCCGCCTGTATCCTGGCCGCTTCCTGTTTGGCGGCCTCCGCTTGCTTTGCTGCCTCCTGCCGCGCCGCTTCCTTGGCTGCCTGTTTTCGAGCGGCTTCCTGTCTGGCAGCTTCCTCTTGCTTTGCTGCTTCCTGCCGCGCCGCTTCCTTGGCTGCCTGCTGGCGGGCAGCTTCCTGCCTTGCGGCTTCTTTAGCCGCCTGCTGCTTTGCCGCCTCTTGTTTCGCTGCCTCTTGTTTTGCCGTCTCCTGCCTCGCCGCTTCCTGCCTCGCGGCTTCCAGTCTTGCCGCTTCTTCTGCTTGCCGTCGTTGGACGGTCTCGCGCTCAACACGCTCCGCTTCCGCCAGACGCGCTTTTACTGCATCCTGCTCGGCTTTCTCTTTCTCGGTCTGGCGTTCACGCGCCAAGCGTTCGAGTATATCCAGGCGATACTGCGCGTCCGAAAGGCGAGGCGATGACGGGTAATTCGCTACGAAATCGCGGAAGGCCTTTGGATCGTTTTTGTCTTTGATCTGATCCCACACCACTCGGTCTTTTTGATTGATGTAATATTCGTCGATCAGTGAGACGTAGATCTCGGGCCGTTGGCGGCCGTGAGTCATCTCGACGACATCGGCTGCAATGCGCCTGAACATTTTCGCAATTTCGAGGCCTGGTTCCTGTAGGCGCTTAACGAGCGCCGCCGAAAATGGACTATTACGACCCGGGCCGTCCGACGCCACCTCGTCGACGGCCGTGGCATAGGCGACGATCACGCCTTCAGCCTTGTCGATGCGCGCGAGTCCGCGGGTGAGGTCAAGGCCCCGGTTCATCCCCATCATTCTGCGCTTGAGACTGTCAACGATCGGATTGTTGCGACACGCATCAAGTATCATGATCTTGACGCCACTGGCGCGCTCAACGGCAGCACGCACGTCTTCGAGCGAAACCGTCTGATAGCGGAGGCTGACTTCGTCCTCGAGTTCGGCGTCAACAGGCAGAAGATAGTTATGCCCCTGAAACTGGATGGCGTGCCCCGCATAAAAGAACAGGGCGGCATCCGCATTGGTCGCCGCCCGTGCAAACTGGGTCATCGCGAGGTCAAGATCATGTTTCGTGGTGTCGTAGGCAACAATCACTTCAAACCCTAACGCACGCAGCGCAGCTCCCACGTCCTGGGCATCGTTCTTCGGGTTGTTAAGGGTGAGGCTCGAATTCTTGTAGACCGAGTTTCCGACGACCAGCGCGACCCTGGTTTCGGCAAAGGCCGCGCTGATGGACAGCGTCACGAGCATGAACCCGCAAAGCGCCGATAGCCATTTCGCAAGCGGTCTTAGCATCGCCACGTCTGCGACTCCGCACCTCGTGTCAGTACCAGCTTTTCCACTGTTGCCGCGGTTGCGGCCGCGGACGTTGCTGCGCCAGGGGCCGCTTGATCAGAACTGGCCCGTGACCGCTAACTGTAACCACCACTTTGATAGGCTTAGAGTAAACTGGTGGTTCATGGGGGATGTGATTTTCATCACCAAGTAACAGTTGTAATGTGTGCACCCCCAACGGCAGAGTGACTTGCGCCTCCGTCTGCCCCGATCCGAAATGGAGATGATTGGGGTCGTTGGGAATCGGTTCATCGAACGGCGGTAGCGGCGCGTCGATCAAAAGGTGGTGATGGCCGGTATTGGCTTTTTCAAAACCCGCCGGTGCTACCCCCATACCTATCAGCCCAAACTTTACCGTGAGCTTTTGAGGGACGTAGGTGCCATCCGTGGGGTATTCCAAATAGACCTTGGCGTTGGGAGGCGAGGGATGGCGATGCGGCGCCGCCGCTGTCCCCGGCGCCGCGGCCGCCGTGACGTGCACCTTGATGCGTTCGGACATCACCGGCGGATTGTGCGGAATGTGATCTTTGTCGCCCAGCAGCAGCTGGAGGGTGTGGTCACCGGGAGATAAGAGTGACTTCCGCCTCGGTCTGCCCGGACCCGAAATGGAGGTGATTGGGGTCGTTGGGAATTGGCTCATCAAGCGGCGGAAGGTCCGTATCGATCAGCAGATGATGATGTCCCGAGTTGGCCTTTTCCGATCCGGCAGGCGCCACTCCCATGCCGTGGAGGCCGAAATGGATGGTCGATTTCTCGGGAATGGTGGCCCCGTTCTTGAGGTCGATAAAATATACCGAAGCCCCCTTTGGCGAAGGCGTGGGTCCGGCCGCGGTCTGAGCAAAGCTTGGGGGACATGCTGCAAGGCAAATCAATGCGGACAGTATGCCCAAACCGATTGCTTTTGAATGCACGATGGCCCCTCCTTGCCTACAACTGGCTAAACGACCGCGTTGCTTCAGAATTATTCAACGAAATCTATCACTAATGGGAAAGCTGTGAAAGTAAGGCGCTGGGGCGGCGCGCGACGGCCAAACAGCGGTGGCCGCGTGGTTTTGTGCTCCAAAAGGCCTTCCTCTGCAGTGGCGGTGTAGTAGATTGAGTATATTCGGCCGCTAATAACGGGCTTTCGAACGGACACGCTAAAGTATCAGTCGCCGATGCGCCTGCCGCCCTCCCTGATCATAGTGCTGACGGTCGCGAGCCTTTGGCTCCCGGCAACGCCCGGTCACGCTCAACTCAAGCCCCAACAACCGGCAGTTGCGCCTTCAGAAGCCGGTTCGGCCGGTCCGGCTTCGGCGATTCCCGAACCGGGCGAGACTTTTCGCGACTGTCCGAACTGCACCGAGATGGTGGTGGTGCCGGAAGGCGAATTCAAAATGGGGTCCGGCGACTCGATCAACGAGAAACCTGAGCACCGCGTCGTCATCGCCAATCCCTATGCTATCGGCCGCCGGGAAATCACGTTTGCAGAATGGGATGCCTGCTTCGCGGCGGGTGGCTGCAAATTCCAACCCAACGATCGAGGATGGGGACGGGGCAACAGGCCCGTCATAAACGTCAGTTGGGACGATGCGAAGGCGTTCGTGGCGTGGCTGGCTCAACAGACCGGTAAAAAATATCGACTACCGACGGAAGCTGAATGGGAATACGCTGCGCGTGCGGGTACGACGTCGCCGTTCTGGTGGGGTCGCACAGCCGGTCCCGATCACGCCAATTGCGAAGATTGCGGCAGCAAGCCCATTCAACAGACGACGCCGGCCGGCTCATTTCGGCCTAACGGCTTCGGGTTGTTTGACACCTCCGGCAACGCCGCCGAATGGGTGGAGGACTGCTGGAACGAAAACTACCGCGGTGCACCGGCAGATGGCTCCGCCTGGACCTCCGGTCAGTGTTCGCAGCGAGTTTTGCGCGGCGGTTCGTTCGCCAACAAGGCGACGTTCGTGCGCTCGGCTTCGCGATTCCGCTACGATGAGGACGTTCGATATTACGCGAACGGCTTTCGCGTTGCCCGCGATTTGAAATAACGGACGAATATTTTCGGGCCATGCAGGGCCGCAAGCGGGGCAAGCAAGAATGGGGGAGTTCTTCGATGTGCCAAGGACGGATGTTTCACAATGGCAAAAAATGATGGAACCCGGCAAAGGGCCGGAGCTGTCGCGATAAACACTCTGCTTCGTGCGCGCGGCGCAGGAATGTTCACTGGCGCGATTGCGGCGTTAATTGTTTCATGCGTAGCTTCGTCAGCACTGCCCGCGTCGACAACCGGTACGTCGACGGCGGTCCACGATTGTTCCGGAGTAAAGCGAACCTGCGGCGCGTGGGCCGCAAAGGACAAAAAAACCTGCCGTACATGCCAACAGGCGCAATGCAAAACTGAAAACGGCAAGGACGTGCTGGCAGGCAATAAAACTCAAACCGAATGCTATGAAGGCCACGGGCCTCCGCCATAAGAACATCCCTGAGGGCGAGTCCGCGCTTCGTCCGCGGCTCCCCACATAAGCATCGCGCTGCGACGGACGTTCATCGTAACGGACGCTTATCCCCGCAATATCGAAATGCCCTCAGTCTGCCGATCAGCGGGCGTTCGGATTGTTTGGCGAAATATCGGTCGCTGGGGGAATCGGACGGTCGCCGCCGCTCGGGTTCTCGCCGTATTGGCAGCTTAGGATCGAACCGTCCCATTGCAGCTTGCCATTTTTCCGGCAGACTTTTTTGCTGATGACGTCGTAGATAATGTCAAAGGGATTTTTCGATTCATATTCCTTTGGCAGTTTAGATGTGTAGGAAATTCTCTCGGCTGGAGACAGATCGCCTATTCTTCTCCTCAACACGTCGATCCTCTTCTTGAGGCCGTCGGCTTTTTTGAGCGCCTTCTCGATATCGGCCTTGTTGGTCCCGTTCTTGGCGTCATCGATGGCGTGACTATAGTCGTCTTCCGCCTGCGTGAGTTCCTTTTGCCAATTATCCGCCACCTGCCTTGCCGACGGCAGCGGACGGGCAGCGCCTTTGTTTTCTTCCGGCTTTTTCGCGTCCTCGGCCTTTTTCTTTTTCTCGTCCTCAGCCTTTTTTGCATCCTCAGCCGACCGGACCGCTGCCGCGCAGACCTTTTCGGCCTCCTCGCAATTTTTGACCGCCGCACTGCCGGCCTTCTCTTTTTCCAGATTCTTGCAGGCCGCATCCGAGCCGCGCTGTTCTTTACAGCACGCGGCGGCCCTCCCGCTGGTTGCGCACTTGCCGCCCCACTTGCCGCCCATGTCTTTTGGGCTTTCCGCGGCCGCCGGAATAACGAATAAAGAAACGCCGGCGATAACGGCGCCGCCGATCAACATTCCACACAAATTTCCGTTCACGTCGCCCTCCGTTTATCTCAAGATCTCAAACCATTAAAGTCACCTTTGCGCGCGAAACTTCCACCTTCCCGTCGTATGCAAGTGGGGTGCTTTAGCCGACGTCTTGTCTCCCGATCGGAAGCCGCCGGACGATGTTACCGCAACGTTGCGCGGTGGGATTCATAGCTTACCAAAGATGCGCTGGAAATGTTTACACCCTGTCGGTCGTCGACCAGACCTTTCGGGTCGCGTCAAAAAGTCGGACGTCAGCCTTTGCTCGCGTGATTTCCGCTTTCACACTCCGGGCGAACGAATGTCGGACCCTGCGCGAATCCCGCGATCGCGTAAACGCGGCTTCGAACGTCGATCTGGAGGAGAGCGCCGCGCCAGCAACTCGCGGCAGCGCCTGGATCCGCTTCAGGCTAGCTGATTTGGATTGACGGACGGTTCGCGATCAGGGCCTACAGCCGACGCCGGAGCCACCGACCGATTTGCCGAAAAACTCGTTCGCATTGTATTTCAGTCCCCTGTCCCCGACTGGCCCCCTAAACGCCAAGCAGCGATAATACGATCCCTTCTTTTCGTCCACGAAGCGAACATTTATGAAAAAGTCGGCAATGCCCTTCGCATCAAGCTTCGCCTTAGAGGATGTGCTTTTGCCTGTCGCCACGACTGCGTTTTGCTCGTCGGTCTTGCCGCTAATCAAATCCCGTACCAAGATCTGAATAGGAACTGCAGCTGAGTTGCTCACCGTCAGATTAATGAATTTTTCATCCGGCGCGGCCATGGCAGCGCATGTAGCAACCATTGAGGCGGCGAGGACGAAGGTGAATTTGCATCTCATGACTGGCCCCCTTTTCAGATGGATCATCGGCTTATAGCCTAATTGCTTCGTCCGGCCACGCCTAGCCGATGTGCTTGTGCTGAATCGAAAAAGGGCGGGTTATTCGTAGGGCCATGCCCTTCTTTCTTTTGCTCAAGGGTCGACTAATGGCGCCGTCGTGCTGTCATTGATACATATCTGCGGATCTGCAGGCCCTTTGCAACGAGATCGCGGATCAATATCATTGTTCCAATGTGCGGAATCTCTTCGTCGAGAACGTGCTATGAGGACATTCGCATTGGCTCTGTTGATCGCGCTTCTCGGCACGCCGGGTCGTACGCAGCCGCTTCAAATAAGTGCAATGTTCGGCTTTCTTAACGAGTATGAGCTTTCGGCTATTGTTGCTCCGGACGCCTCCGGCGCCGAAAACAGGCTTACGGGCCCAGTAACCATCAGGCATGTCGGTCTTTGCACCCACGACGGCCCAAACGAAAGTCGCAGTGAGATCACCGTACAAATCACCGATACGAGGTCGCAAATCGGTGTAGCATTCGCTTTTGCCGGGCAGCAATGCGCCTATAAGGGGAAAGCATCGCGAGAGAATGTCGGCGAATTGATCTGCTCCGGTAACGCAATTCCGTTCAGCATCTGGTTTGGGAAATGAGCTCTGTCTAAAATCAGCCTCGGTTTCACAGCGAATGCCGTCGAACGATTTTGAAATGCCATGAGACGACAACTCTCGCAACACGGGGACCTTTTTGAACGTCGTTTGAGAAAGGGTCCGCGCTTACTCCGGCGTGAAGTTTAAAAAGTGGCGCCTTAAGGCAGTAGACCGGGAGTGCGCAGGCCCGTTGGTTCATTTAGGTGCTGTTCAAAACAGAAAGCGCATTTTTTGTTTATGTTCGGAGCCCGTCGGTCGCAAAATCAAAAAATAGGAATTTAACAATGATCTGCGGACAGTTTCAATGTCGCGCTTGCTATCCAGATGATTGCAGTGTTGCTCGCTACGCAACGGTCATTTGCTTAACAACCGGGTAAGCTTGGTTCGCCGCGCCTGAGCTCTTCCGACGTGCATTGCGAGATCTGCTTATGGGGTGATGCCAGCATCGGTTTTCGGATCGTCGGCAAGCGTTGCATCGCAGATCGGGGAGCTGAATGTGTCCAGGTGGGAGAACGAGACAACTCAATGAAATCTGCAGTCGCTCGCGCGCTTAACCAAAGTTGCCACGGACTTCTCCCTTGGACGTTCTATCTTAGGCACTCCACCCATTTGTCCCGCCTACGCAGCGCGGTCTCGCTGTCCCGCTCGGTTGCGCGAGCTTATTGTATCATAGTCCGCCCACGCTAGCCGTGAACGGGCCCGACCAAAACTCTTCTTAAGATAGTGCCCGCCGCCTACCTGATGTCGAATTTGCAACCGACCACATGCTTGCCCTGGACGGTGGGGTCTATGTTCGTCGGTGGGGGTACTTTGTTCGACGGGGGTACTTTGGTGTCCGGGGAGGTAACATCCCCAGCGAGGACACAATGCAATAACTTCTTTTGCACCGCTTCAGACTTAGCCCCCGCATCCGTCGTTTTCTGTTTCACTAGTGTCCAGTCGGGCGGGTTCGTCTCGATCACGCTCCTCTGCCGGCCTTCCAGGATGGTCTTGATGCGTGCGATGGTTTCAGCGTCCTTGCTGCCTCGTTTCTTAAGCGCTTCAAGCTCCTCCTTTGAGGCCACCTTGGTGAGTTCCTCATCAATTTTAACTAAATCGTTTTTGGCGTTGTCGATTTCCTTCTCCAAGTCCGCCGGAGATTGCAGCCGGGGAATACCCTGCTGGACAGTCCTTTTTTCTGCGGCCTTTTTTGCATCCTCAGCCGAACGGACAATCGCTTGGCAGACCTTTTCGGCATCCTCACAATCTCTGCGCGTTGGACTATGTTCCGCGTTTTTGCAAGCCGTCTCGCTGTTTCGTTGCGCGTTGCAGCACTGTATCGCGTTTCCGGCGGGCATGCACTTTTCGCCCCACTTTCTACCAGTTTCCTTTGACAGTGGAATTTCTGCGGCCACAGGTAAAACTAGTAAGAACATACCCGCTATCACTGCGACCCTAACTAGCATTCTGCGGAGGTTTCTCTGCATAGCGCCCTCGGCCAAATTCAAGGTAAATCAAATTCCGCCACACGCCAAGCGATCACCCGCCCCGATCGTGTGCGGATTCCGACCGCAGCTTCGACGCGCCCGCTCCAAACCGCAAATGGATTTGCCGACTTCACGTATGTGTGGACGGCAGAAGGCTGGCTCTATGTGGCTGCCGTCGTCGATCTGTTCTCTCGCCGGGTCGTTGGCTGGTCGATGAGCACAGCGATGACGGCGCAGTTCGTCGCTGACGCGCGTTCGACGCCTTCCAGTATCAGCACACTCAGTGCGATAGCTCGCTGAGAAACGCAGAAACGCAGCCTCAAGGGCATTTTTCTGCAAATTTTACTAACTCGCAGGTGGGACTGCTAATTTGATTATCTTTCGCCTTTCCGCATTTCCACGGACCGCAGGTGAAGTGCGCGGCATGAAAGTCTGGACTATTTCCTGGAATGCCTACAGAAGCAGTTGTGCCGGTCTTAACTCGAAAACGGTAATCCGTTCCCTTTGCGCACAACATATAGGTGCCACCAGAAAGGCTGATTTTTTCTTCAAAATAACACGTCACAGCCTTGGGGGTCGCTGCGGGATTCGCTGGTTTTTTGTCCTTCGCAGCTAAGGCCTGTGTCATTTTCATTTTGTACAAGTCAAGCTCACCGGTGAATTTGAGCACCTTTTGACATGCTGGCTTAGCCGCGCATTTAGCTCTCTCAATGTAACCCTTATATTCCGCCACAGCCCCAACGGTAACAAGCTCGGCGATCATCTTGTAATAAAATTTTGGATCGCAGACCTCCTTCGGAGCAAATTTTAAGAGGACAACATTTTTCAACAAGACACCGTTTGCTGCAATTATGAGGGTATCCGATGTTTGCTTGCGCTCGGCTTGAACGCACGCCTTACACTCGTTGAATTCTGCTTCCGAAGGGAGAGGAGGAGGGATCGGGCAGCTCGTCTGGGCCGAACCGACGGTGACCTGCGCGAATGCGTTCAACATGAGGGCCAACAAAACAACTGGAAAAAACCTAAGCATCGTGATCCCCCTTCAACCTGTGGTGGCTAAAGCTACGGCGGGTGACATGCCTTGGCAATAATAGACTTCGGGTGTGACGGCCGTCCGACCGCGCTGCACATCAGCTCGCGCACGTCGGCGAGTGTCGCAAGGATCACAACGTCGGGAATGGGAAGCGGCGGCGATGGTGGGACCAATTCAGGTCGGGGGCGTGCGCTAATCCGTCATTCGACAAAGGATTTTTTCCGAACCGTCGGTGAAAATCCTTTTGCTTGCGGGTGCTCGGAAAGTGAACGAGGTCACCGCGATTGAGCTGCGCATCTTCTGAAAAGCATCTTTATAACGGCCCAAGGCTACTTCCAATGTACCAAGGCGAATGAGAGACAGTTCCATTCGCAGGGTGTCGCCAAGGATAGCTTAATCGGGATTTTGGGTTGCTTGACTACGGGGCCGGGCGCTCCATTTTGTTTCGCAGTTGCTGAGGTCGCAACGCTCGGGAACGTGCTCATCGAAGGCGCTAGTGATCCGGGCTGTGACACCGAGGGAAAATATGGCTGCGCGCAATTGCACGCCGCTTTGGAGAAAAAGATTTTTTCAACTTGTGAAGTGTCCGTCGCCGGATCAAAGACGGTGAGGACGCTAACAGTGTGCAGAAACGGGTTCGGAACAGCAGTTGCTGCTTCATGTGCGGCCGCACACCCAGGAACCCCATCAACATCTTCGGCGTGCACAAATCTACACTGCCCGACTACGAATACTGGGTGTTGAATTGCTATCAAAGTTAGTCGGTTTTACCCTTTCCAAGTTTGGATACGCAGCGGTTTGACCTGAGCCTTACGTTGCCTACGTGATCGTGTGTAGCGCACACCAGACAATCAATATCACCTAATGCACACCCTTCGTTTACCGCTGTCCGAGCACGGCGTGATTGGTTGAAGGTTGGGTTGACGACGATGTGAAGGACGATGACGACGAGTTTCAATACTTACGTGCCACGCGTGTACCGTGGTATACTTTGTGAATCCGGTGAGAGATCGCTGCTGCACTCGCTGAGCAAGGTGACAAGACGGGCGGCGACTAGCCGTACGCAGCATTAGCTGTTCAGAAGATGCCGTCCGCGTATTAGCGCACCGCTCGCCATCGGACCCAGTACTGGCGCAACGCCACTCGATTGCGTTCGATCGCGGCCTCACGCAAAGCCGGATCGTGATAACGGCATGATTTCGCTCCCGCCTTCGCGACAGCCCTGCGGCAACACTTTTCGCCTTTGGGCGGGAGGTGTAGATGCCATGGAAGGCCGGTTCCGCACAAGGTTGTCACCCATGTCTTAGGTACGTTCTGTCACCTATGTGCCGGGCCGGACAAATATTGAAGTGGCGGAAGGGGTGGGATTCGAACCCACGAGACCCTTGCGGGCCTGCCGGTTTTCAAGACCGGTGCCTTAAACCACTCGGCCACCCTTCCAATCCCGGATTTTCAATCGTTTACTGATGTTTTCGGCGGTAACGCTCCGGCAGCCTTGTGGGCTCTGGACCCAAACTGGGGCCCAACGCATCTGTAGCGACTGAGAGCCGCGCGTTGCAAGCCGCCGATTCCGGCTGCCGCGGAACACCGCCTTCCTGGTTCGCATCAGCATAGCTGCGCAGCAATAGAGCGCATCGCGACTGTGCAGCCGCTGGGAGATGCATCGGCACGCGGACATCGAGCAGCCGCGTCTTGTGGGGGTCGCGGAGAAGCCGGGTCACGCCCGCGCCGATCGTTTCTTCCCCATCGAGTTCAAAAAAGCCCCAGCCCCGCAAAGGGCTGGGGCGTTACGCTTATTGGTTGCCGTTGCCGGGTGGAGGGCTATCGGCCGGCGCGGGCGGCTGGCCCATTGTCCCTGCAGCACGCCTCGCTTTGGCCTCCTCCAAGAAAGCCGTGCAGCCAGGCGAAAGTGTTGCATGATGCGCCCGTAAGCACATCCTGGCGTCCTTTCCCTTCAGGCCTGGGCAAAGGCTTTGCATCTCCGCACCGCAGGCAACACGCAGTGGCGGCGGGCCTTGTCTGGGAGCCGCCGTTTGCGCGCTCGCTTGTATAGGTGCAGCCGTGACAACAAAGATCGCGGCCCCGATAACAGACAATTTAATAGAACTAAGCTTCATATCCTTTCCTCCATTGCCGCCCCGCACGCTCCATCACCGATCAAAAACGCGTTCGCCCTAGGCTCTCAACTTGGCCGTTATATGACACCCGCGAGCCAAGGCATGATTTGCAGCGCGCCATCAATGCGTTGAGAGCGGCTCGTTGCGCCGGCGGCGCCTTGTTGAAAGTGGCTTGACCGGAAACACCAGATCGACCGTTCGTTGTGGATCGGGCGCGCAAATTTCACAAAGTCGAAACTAAAGGCGCGCGACGACGCGCGGGCCGTTCACGTATCGCCTCCGACCGACCTGTTGTGTTATGATGCCGCGATTTCTCAAATTGGGAGATCGCATGCCGGCCCTGAAATCCTATCAGCGCTTCGCGACGCGATGCCTCGAAGAGGCACGCAAAGCCTCCGAATTCAAAGCAAAAGGCGCTTTTCATCGAAATGGCTCAGGAGTGGCAAAGGCTTGCCGAGCGTGCGGCGGTCAGCGCTGGCGTTTGCGCCAACGTTTCAAATTCCGAGCCGGACCGAGGTGACTAAGAGCGTCGCTGTGCGCGATCGGTTGTTATCAGCGACCGGCACAAAGAACACCGACAGGTCGCCGCCAAGCACAAAGAGAGCCCCGGTCGAATGTCACTGCCGAAGGAGGCGGCGTCGACCGAGGCTCAGCAATATTGGAAGAGTGCGTTTCTAAGGGCAGCGCCATTCAAGGCGTAGCCCAATCGTGCAGATGGGCAATGCTTACTGCCTGCAGGCGCCCTGGAAGGTATGGCACCATTGCCCAGCCTTGCAAAGCTGATGAGCGCCTGACGGCGCTTTGCACATGCAGCTTGCTTTGACCATGCCGTCAGTACAGAGCGGGAAATGCTTATGTGGGCTCATTGTCTTTGCGTTCGCAGCCCCTGCGGACACGGCGATCGCAAACAGCACCACGGCGAATGTCTTCATGATATCTAAAGCTCCCCTTTTGCTTGCTTCTAACCCCAAGGCGGCGGGTGGCCGCCACCGGCCATTAGCATTAGGCTTGTGAAAGCGTAATGAATGGACCCCCAACATAAACCAGGTTGTTCGATGCGTCTTCCTATTTTCGCAACCACTGCTCTCGTGCTGGGAACGCTGTGGGCTAGCGCCGCATCGCAAAAGCTGACCAAGGACACCAGGTTTTGTCCGAGCTGGGCGGAAGCGCACGAGCGCACGCTCGCAAGCCTTAACAACGGACGGCCGCCCTATCCGGTGCGTTGGAAGGGCTGCATTTGGCTTAAGCAGGGGAGGAACGTCGTCGTCGTCGACCACGACGACCAGCTGACGGAAATCGTCGTCAACGGCAAGCATTGGTTCGCCGATGAATGATGATCGCGGGGCCGGCGTCGAGGCGACCCAACTTGCGCGAACCGGCCGAAAATTCAGCGCGCGTTGGTCAACGTCGCTGGCACCACTGCCGGCTGGCTTCGCGTCAGCACCGCCTGGCACGCTTGCGAAATGCGGCTGCGATTGGCGTAAAGGCAACTTTCGATGCGGTTGCGGTCAGGGATAAATTGCGCGCAGACCGTTAGCGCGTCGTTCATACAGGCTTGCCGGTCTTCCTGCGCGCCGGCCGTTGCGGCGACCGGTGCGAGAGCAAGAGTAAACAGTCCAAGCGCAAGTGTGGCGATCTTCATAGCCCGCTCCGTTTGCGACGCCTCGGCGTCGCGCTGGGCCCGGCCCCTATGGGTAGAATTACGTAGCGAACAGGATTTGCGAGCGCCCTAACGTTCGACCTTGGATTTTTCTCGCATTTGTCTGAAATGATCGCGGTCTGTGTTGGCACGAATAGCGAGCGCGAAAATGCCGCCGCCAGCGCTATCTGCTTTGTCGCAGCGATAAGCAGGCGGCACTTATGGGTTTTGCAAAAACTCAGCGGAAAAGATTTTCGCGGCGTCAGCCGCTGCCAAAGAACGCGTTGGTTAATCGAAATTTTAGAATTCTAAATACTTTTGAATTTCAAGTACGCGCTCGCGTTCAACACCCCTCCAGTGAGGAAATCCGTTTGCGGCGTTTTGGTGGCACGGCAACAGCGCGATTGCGCATCTCGATGATCAGCAATCCGATTTTGATCGTGCCGGTTAGTATGGACTTTTTAACCAGCCTATGGTTAGTCCCGCGCACGCCGGACGTTCGCGCCGGCTACGACCCCCAAAAAAACTTGTAACAGTCAAGAAAGGCACCGCTGCCAAATGGTGAAACGTGGAACGAAAGTGCTTGAGTACGTTCAGAAGAAACTTGTCGACCACTCGCAGATATTTGTACGCGTGACCTTTGGGGCCTTTATCGGCAGTCTCGTCGTGCTGCTCATCCTGCTCTACACCGACGCGCCAATCGTCGGACTGTAGATTGCATTGGCCCGGATAGGGACGCTGATCCTATCCGGGCGCCCGCAACGCTCCATTCACTATCAGCATCCGTCACGCAATTTCGCCACAATGTGACCACGCTCGGATTCGATACCCTGTCGGCGGGGATTCCGGACGATGCGGCTTGGACTGAGGGTGGCGTTCAGCCGGCTTGTGCCGATCGGTACTTGCGCCGCCATCGTTCTTTCGCTCGCTAACTGCTCCAGCAGCGTTGATCCGAAGTATGGCGTTTCGCCAAGTCCGCGCGTTGTCGAGGACGGTCAGCCGGTGCCGAAGGGGGGCGGTGTCTATCGGGTCGGCACCCCCTATGTCGTCGCCGGTCGGACCTATGTTCCCGCGGAGGATCCCAACTACCAGGCCGTCGGCCTCGCCTCGTGGTACGGCGACGAGTTTCACGGACGCATGACCGCAAACGGCGAGGTGTTCGATCTCAACGGGATCTCGGCGGCGCATCCGACCCTTCCGCTGCCGAGCTATGTACGCGTGAGCAATCTCTCGAATGGCCGTTCCATTATCGTTCGCGTCAACGATCGCGGTCCATTTCACGGCAACCGCATTATCGATGTTTCGGGAAAGACCGCGGAACTCCTGGGCTTCCGTCTCAACGGTACCGCCTGGGTACGGGTCGAGTATGTCGGGCGCGCACCGGTGCAAGGCTCCGACGACAGAATGCTGGTGGCAACGTTGCGGCAGGACGAGCCGGCGCCGGCGCCGAACAGCGTCAGGCTCGCAGCGACGTCAATCGTTCCCGGCACGCGCGGGCCCGTACCGTTACGCGCGACCCGCATCGCGAGCGCAGCGGACGATGACGCCTTGTCCGCACCTGTTGGAGCGAATGCGCGGGCTGTGTCCTATACCGCTCCGCCAGGTGTGACGGGCAGCGTCGATCAGTTGCTGAACGGGCGCGGCCTATACTGATTCAGTGCTGTCGTGCGGCATTTGCGCAGTCCCGCGCTGTGGCCTTGCGCGCGCCAACTTCACGTGAGAAGGGGTTGCGGTCTGTTTTTGCGCGAAGTGGAGGCGGCTGTGCCGGCCGTGCGTCGCCAAGTTTTTCTGCCGAGACCGGCATTAGGGGTTATGGCCGCGAGCTTGTTGGTCGTGACCGTCCTTGCGGCCCACGCCGCGTCAAATATGAATGTCAAGAAAGACGAGGGTTTCCAGACCAGCGTCCCCAACGCGCTCCTTCTTGATGTCAACAGCGACAGCATTTTGTTCGAAAAGGGCGGCGATCAGTTGGTCGCGCCGGCGAGCCTCGCCAAACTCATGACGCTCGAATTCGTGTTCAACGAAATCAAGCAGGGCCGCCTTAAGCTCGACCAGGAATTTACGATCAGTGAGAATGCCTGGCGAAAGGGCGGGGCGCCCTCGCACGGCTCGACGATGTTCGCGGCCATTCACAGCCGTATCCCGTTGGACGATCTGCTGCACGGCATCATTGTCGATTCTGCCAATGATGCGTGTATCGCGATCGCCGAGGGCGTTGCCGGCAATGAGGCTGCGTTCGGCGAAATGCTGACCAAACGCGCCCGCGAGATCGGGTTGGAGAAATCGACCTTTACCAACGCGACCGGCTACTCGGATCCAAACCTGCGCGTGACGCCGCGCGAACTCGCCTTTTTGACGCGCCATATTATGCAGACGTATCCTGAGTTCTACCCGTATTTTTCCGAACGCGAATTCACCTGGAACAAAATCCGCCAAACAAATCGCAATCCCTTGCTGGCGATGGGCATCGGCGCCGATGGGGTTAAAACCGGCGAAACCTCCGAGGCAGGCTTTAACCTGGTCGGATCTGCGGTGCAGGACACCTTCCGCCTGATCGTCGTCGTCACTGGCGCGCGCTCGGACAAAGAGCGGGCCGAGGAGGCGCGCAAAATGTTCGAGTGGGGATTCCACGGCTTCGAGGCGCGCGTGCTGTTCGCGGAAGGCCAGACGGTCGGTGAGGCAAGGGTCTTCGGCGGCGATACGCGCTACGTCCCCCTGATCGCGCCCGGCACCATCCGCGTCATGATGCCGAAGAGCGGCGGAGAGCATCTGCTGGCGCGCATTGTCTATTCCGGGCCGGTGCCCGCGCCGGTGCACAGGGGCCAAAGCGTCGGCAAGCTCAAGGTATGGCGCGGCGACAGCCTTGCGCTCGAAGTGCCTCTGCAGGCGGCGGAAGACGTCGGCACCGGCAGCATGTCACATCGTGCGATGGATGCCGCGACCGAGTTGATGATCGGTCTGTTCCGCGCCGGCGTGAATAAGCTATAGGGTTCGTTCGTCCGTTCGGGGCGCGCAGTGTTGCGTTCGCATACCCGGTGCCTTAGTTGAAGATAACATCCTAAGTAACTGGACCCAAACATTTTTTGTGAGAATTGTCGCGCTGAGGGCGCGCAGCGCATACATCGAAGCTCTGGGATTCCACCAAGTGAGATTCTTGGATGAGAGGCAAATTCATAACCTTCGAAGGTGGGGAAGGGACCGGCAAGTCTACGCAAGCTTCATTGCTGGCGCTTCGGTTGGCTTCGCTTGGCATCGGCGTACAGCTTACGCGCGAGCCCGGCGGCTCGCCCGGCGCTGAAATCATCCGCCACGTGCTTCTGTCCGGCGCCGCAAAGCCATTAGGGGCCGACGCGGAGGCGATGCTGTTTGCGGCCGCGCGCGACGACCATGTGCAGCAAACCATCCTGCCGGCACTTGAAGCCGGCAAATGGGTCATTTGCGACCGCTTCGCCGATTCCACGCGGATCTACCAAGGGGTCCTCGGCTCCGTCGATCTGCGTCTCATCAGGGCGTTGGAGCGCGTGTCGATTGGCGATTTGAAACCCGACCTTACGCTGGTGCTCGACGTGCCGGCTGAATTGGGCATGAAGCGCGCTGCGGGCCGGCGCCGCGGCGGTAAAGCTGATCGCTTCGAAGCCGAGGACATCGCATTCCACAAGAAGCTGCGCCAAGCTTATGTGGCGCTGGCAACAACCGAGACGGAGCGCTGTGCCGCCATCGACGCCAAGGCGCCGAAGAAGAAGGTGGCGCAGCAGATCTGGGACGTTGTGCGGGAGAAGTTCGAACTGGGAAGCGGCTCTGCCGAACTGCAGAATGTGGCCTCATGAGTGCGCGGGCTTCCGAAACCGACGAGCCAACACTGCCGTTCGCAACCAATGTCTTTTACGGCAATGGGGGCACTGAAGCCGCGTTGCTCGCGGCCTATCGAAGCCAGCGCGTGCCGCATGCCTTTTTGTTGATCGGTCAAAAAGGGATTGGCAAGGCGACATTGGCGTATCGGTTTGCGCGCTTTGTCCTGGCTCACCCGGACCCGGCAGCGCCGGAGGTGCAGGCAGCAGCGTCGCTCGCGGTTGATCCCGCGCACCCGGTTGCCCACCGTATGGCGGCGCGTGCGCAAGGCGATCTCCTGGTCCTCGAGCGGACACCAAACGAAAAGGGCGTCCTGCGCCAGCAGATTGCCGTCGATGACATCCGCCGCACCATCTCATTTTTTGGCTCGACAGCCGGGGAGGGCGGATGGCGCATTGCCATTGTCGATGCGGTCGACGAGCTAAACCGCTTTGGCGCCAACGCACTGCTGAAAGTGCTTGAGGAACCGCCGGAGCGCACAATCTTGCTGCTGGTCTGTCACTCCGCCGCGCGGGTGTTGCCGACATTGCGGTCGCGCTGCTCCGTCATGACGATGCGGCCGTTGGAGCAGGCCGACGTCGCGGCGGCGCTCGCCGCTGCCGTTGGCAAATCGGCGAGCGATCCGGAAATTCGGGCAGCAACCGCCGCTGCCGATGGCAGCGTCGCGCGCGCTTTAACCTTCCTCGACGAGGACGCCTTGGCGCTGCGCCAGCGAGCGCTCGGCGAACTCGATCGCTTGCCTGCCCTCAACGCCGGGGCCCTGCACGCGCTGGGCGACGCGCTCGCCGGCGTCGATCAGCAGCCGCTCGCGACTTTCGTCGACACGGTCAATGCCTGGCTGTCGCGGCGTCTGCATGGCGGCAAGGACGACCTGGCGCGTCTCGCGCAGTTGGCCGGAGCCTGGGAGCAGATCAATCAGGCGGCGCAGGATGCCGCCGAGTACAATCTGGAGCGAAAGCCGCTGGTTTTCAGTACCTTCGGCTTGCTTGCGGAGGCCACGAGCGGTTGATACCTATCCGCTACGTCATGGCCGGGCTCGTCCCGGCCATCCACGTCTTTGAACAAAGCCATCGATGCCCGGCAAACCCTATTACATCACCACAGCGATCGCCTATCCGAACGGCCCGCCGCATATCGGCCACGCCTACGAAGCGATTGCCACTGATGCAATCGCGCGCTTCATGCGGCTCGACGGCCGTGACGTGTTCTTCCTCACCGGCACCGATGAGCACGGCATCAAAATGTTGCAAACCGCGAACAAGGAAAAGCTGACGCCGCGCGAGCTGGTCGAGCGCAACGTGCCGCGCTTCCAGGCCATGGTGAAGATGCTCAATTGTTCGAACGACGACTTCATCCGCACCACCGAGCCGCGCCATTACCGCTCCTCAGAAGCGATCTGGGACCGCATGGAAGCGAACGGCGACATTTATCTCGATAAATATGCCGGCTGGTACTCGGTGCGCGACGAGGCCTATTACGACGAAAGCGAAACGAGGCTCGACGACAACGGGCAACGGATTGGCCCCCATGGCACACCGGTGGAATGGGTGGAGGAGGAGAGTTATTTCTTCCGCCTCTCCGCTTATCAGGACAAGCTCCTCGCCCTTTACGCCGGCGATCCCAATTACGTGCTGCCGCGCGAGCGGCTCAACGAGGTGATGAGCTTCGTCAAAGGCGGCCTGCAGGATCTGTCGATCTCGCGCACCACGTTCGATTGGGGCGTCAAGGTGCCGGCCAATCCGCGGCACGTGATGTATGTGTGGGTCGACGCGCTCACCAACTACATCACGGCGGTCGGCTATCCCGATACCGAAAGTGAAATGTTCCGCCGCTATTGGCCGGCTGACCTTCACGTCATCGGCAAGGACATCGTGCGCTTCCATGCGGTGTACTGGCCGGCCTTTCTGATGTCGGCCGGTGTCGCGGTGCCGCGGCGTATTTTTTCCCACGGGTTTTTGTTCAACCGCGGAGAAAAAATGTCGAAGTCGGTCGGCAACGTCATCGATCCGTTCGCGCTCGCCGAGGCCTATGGGGTCGATCCGCTGCGCTACTTTTTCCTGCGCGAAGTGCCGTTCGGGCAGGACGGCAATTACAGCCACGAAGCGATCGTCAACCGCATCAACGCCGATCTCGCCAACGATCTCGGCAATCTGGCGCAGCGCTCGCTCACGATGGTGACGCGCAATTTCGGCGGCACGCTGCCAAAGCCGGGACCCTTGAGCGCGGCCGACCAGGCAATCCTTGCCGCCGCCGATGCCATGATCGGCAAGGCGCGCGAAGCGATGGCGACGCAACAATTGCACCAGGTGCTCAATGCGGTGTGGACCGTCGTTGCGGATGCCAATCGATATTTCGCTGGCGAAGCGCCTTGGGCGCTGGCCAAGACCGATCCGGCGCGGCAGGGCACCGTGCTCTACGTGACCGCCGAAGTGTTGCGGCAGATTGCGATCCTGGCACAGCCCTTCGTGCCGGCTTCGGCCGGGAAATTGCTCGATCTCCTGGCGGTACCCGCGGCTGAACGGAATTTTTCGTTTCTTGACGGCAAGCACCGCCTTGCCGGTGGCGCGATGCTACCGGCGCCGGTCCCGGTCTTTCCGCGTTACGTCGAACCGGCGGCGAGCGCGGCCCAATAGCCATGCAAAGCCATGTTGGTTGACAGCCATTGCCATCTCGATTTTCCCGATTTTGCCGACGAGCTCGACGCCGTGGTTGGCCGCGCGCGTGGTGCCGGCATCGGGCGGATGGTCACGATCTCCACGCGCGTGCGCCGTCACGATGAATTGCTGGCGATCGCCGACCGCTTCGCCGATGTCTTTTGCTCGGTCGGCACCCATCCGCACTATGCGCATGAAGAACGCGACGTAACGGTTTCCGATCTGATTGCGTGTGCGCGGCACCCAAAGGTGGTCGCTATCGGCGAGGCTGGCCTCGACTACCACTACGACCGCAGCCCGCGGCATGATCAGGAGCGCGGCTTTCGTACCCACATCAAGGCGGCGCGCGAGACGGGGCTGCCGCTCGTCATCCATTCACGCAATGCCGACGAAGACACCGCCTGCATTCTCGAAGAAGAAATGGGGCAGGGCGCCTTCCCTGCCGTTCTGCATTGTTTCACTGGCGGTCCCGATTTGGCCCGCCGTGCGGTGGCGCTCGGGCTCTTCATTTCCTTCACCGGCATTCTGACCTTTAAAAACTCAACGGCGCTGCGCACCATCGCCGCCGAACTGCCGCCAGATCGCATCCTGGTCGAAACCGACGCGCCTTATCTGGCGCCGAACCCGTTTCGCGGCAAACGCAACGAGCCGGCTTACGTGGTCGAGACCGCCAAAGTGCTGGCGGAAACGCGCGGCGTCGAGTTTGACGAGATCGCGCGGCAGACGACGGCGAACTTTTTTGCCTTGTTCAACAAAGTACCGCGGCCGGCCAGCGCGGACGCTTTGCATCCGTTCAAGCAAAAAACTCCCGCTGCATGACGCTGAAGTTCACGATCCTCGGCTGCGGATCGTCCGGCGGCGTGCCGCGGCCGGCGCTCGGCTGGGGCGTCTGCGATCCGGCCAATCCGAAAAACCGGCGGCGGCGGACCTCGCTGCTCGTTGAGCGGCAGGAGAACGGCGGCGTCACCCGGGTGCTGGTGGATACACCGCCGGATTTGCGCGAGCAGCTTCTCGATGCCCACGTCGATCGTCTCGACGGCGTGCTCTATACCCACGAACACGCCGACCACATCCACGGCATCGACGACCTGCGCGCGTTCTTCATCAAGCAACGCCAGCTGATCGACGTCTACCTCGACGAACACACGGCGCAGCTTGTTCGGGACCGCTTCGGCTATTGCTTCGCGACGCCGGCCGGGAGCGAATATCCGCCGATCCTGCGCGAACGCCGTCTGGCGGCAGGCCAGCCGGTTACCATCGAGGGGCCGGGCGGCCCAATCACGGCGCTGCCGTTCCTGCAGAAGCACGGTGACATTACTTCGCTGGGATTTCGTTTCCGCAGCCTGGCTTATTCCTGCGATCTGAGCGATCTGCCGCCGGACAGCGTTGCGGCTTTGGCCGGGCTTGATGTCTGGATCCTCGACGCGCTCCGCTACCGGCCGCATCCCAGCCATTTGTCGCTTGCCGAAGCGTTGGCGTGGATCGAGCGGCTCAAGCCGCAGCGTGCGATCCTCACCAACCTTCATGCCGATCTCGACTATGAGACGGTGCGCAAGGAAGTGCCGCCTAACGTTGAGCCTGCATTTGATGGGTTAAGTGTGAATGTTCCATAATATGTCTTATGCGAATCGCAGCATCGGCCGTGCTGCCGGTTCCGCATAAGTCCTCTTTTGGCTCCCGCGCCTCTGTGAATGATCTTCGTATTCTGAGAGCTTGGCGAGAATCCATGGCGTGGCGAATCCATGACGCCGCGGTAATCGCCGCCGATCCCGGTTGCTCATCGACGGAACGGCGGAGCGGGCGTGGCTGCCGACCGCAGCGATGCGTGTGAATGCACGTCGACGTCAGTGCCGCAAGTTTCTGCACAGCTCGTGACGGGTTTGGTCGCCGGGCATTTGGGGCTCTGATAGGGTCACGCCTTTCGTTGCGAGAAACCGTCATGACCCCTTCCCGCGATATTGACCGGCTCATTGAAATCATGGCGGCGCTGCGTACGCCCAAGACCGGCTGCCCGTGGGATCTGGAGCAAGATTTCGCCAGCATCGCGCCGTACACGCTCGAAGAAGCCTACGAAGTCGCGGACGCGATTGCGCGAAACGATCTGGACGACCTTGAGGATGAGCTGGGCGATCTGCTGCTCCAGGTCGTTTTCCATGCCCGAATGGCGCAGGAGCAGGGCGCGTTCGATTTCGGCAATGTGGTCGAGGCGATTACGGCGAAGCTCATTCGCCGGCATCCACATGTCTTTGGCGAACGACAAGCCAGTAATCCGCAAGCGGTCAAAGGCTTGTGGGAAGATATCAAGGCGCAAGAAAAGCGCGAGAAAGCTGCCAACGGCCGGCATACCGAGCAGGGCGCGCTTGCTGGGGTACCGGTGGGTTTGCCTGCCCTCACCCGCGCTCTGAAGCTCCAGGCCAAGGCCAGCCGGGTCGGTTTCGACTGGAACGATCCGCGTGCCGTCCTGCGCAAAATTCGCGAGGAGGCTGACGAGATCGAAGCGGAGATCGACAGTGATGAAGCGCGCGCGGCAGCCGAAGTCGGCGATCTCCTGTTCGCCGCCGTCAATCTCGCCCGCCATTTGCACGCCGATCCGGAAGCGCTATTGCGGCAGACCAACCAAAAATTCGAGCGCCGTTTTGCGGCCATCGAACAGGCGCTGGCCGCGCGTGGCAAAGCGCCAGAGGATGCAAGCCTCGAAGAAATGGACGCGCTGTGGGACGAGGCAAAGGCGCGGGAGTAACAAACCGCGGCTTCGGATAACCGGGCTTGGATCAGAGCGAAGCGCGGCGCTCCGATTGGGCAAACATTTCCTTTACCGCACCGGCCCGCTCCGGATCGGCGCGCACCGTCATGGCAACGCGGCCGGTTTCTTGGTCTACCGCCTTGTGAATGACCTCGGTGTGACGATGAAGCCAACTCACACCCGCGCCGTCGGCGGCATCGAGTATAAGCTCGATAAGAACGCGGCCGGCAGCGAGCTTGGCTTCGATGGCGGCGCCGAGGGCGTCGAGGCCCTCCCCGGTCACCGCTGAAACCAGCACCGGCCGATCTTCCTCCGGCCGGCGCTCGGCGAGATTTTGCAGACGCCCGCGGGCGTCGGCATCGAGCCGGTCGATCTTGTTCCACACTTCGAGGAGCGCCGGCTTGGCGTTGGCATCGCGCTGCGGATCAACTCCGAGCTGGCGCAGAATATTTTCCACGTCCTGAAATTGCGCCTCGGCGTCCTCGTGCGAAATATCGCGCACATGCAGGATGACGTCGGCTTCGATCACCTCTTCGAGCGTCGCGCGGAAGGCCGCGATCAGCATGGTCGGCAAATCAGAAATGAAGCCGACCGTATCGGAGAGAATGACGCGCGCGCCGTGCGGGAGCCCGACGGCGCGCAGCGTCGGATCGAGCGTCGAGAACAGCATGTCGGCGGAAAGCACACGGGCCTTGGTCATGCTGTTGAACAGCGTCGATTTGCCGGCGTTGGTGTAGCCGACCAGAGCGACGATCGGATAAGGCACGCGACGGCGGCTTTCGCGATGCAGCTCGCGGGTGCGCTTGACCTTGGTAAGCTCGGCATCGATTTTAGCGAGGCGTTCTTCGATCATGCGGCGGTCGGCTTCCAATTGGGTTTCGCCGGGGCCGCCAAGAAAACCGAAGCCGCCACGCTGGCGCTCAAGGTGCGTCCATGATCGCACCAGCCGGCTTTTCTGATACGTCAGATGCGCATGTTCCACCTGCAGCGCGCCTTCCCTCGTGCGGGCGCGCCGGCCGAAAATCTCCAGAATGAGCCCGGTGCGGTCGAGCACCTTTGCGCTCCACGCCTGTTCCAGATTGCGCTGCTGCACCGGAGAAAGTGCGCAATCCATGACCACGATGTCGGTTTCGTGTGATTTGATGAGCCCGGCGATTTCCTCGACCTTGCCCTTGCCGAGATAAGTCGCGGGCCGCACCGCGCCGAGCATCACGATGCCGGACTGCTCGACATCCAGATCGATGGCGCCGGCAAGACCGACGGCTTCGTCGAGCCGTGCTTCCGGCCCGCGATCGGCCGAAGTCGCATGCGTCGCGCCGCGACGCAGGACCGGTTCGATCACAAACGCGCGGCCCGTCGTCGGACCGCCAGAATTTTGCCGATCAAGCTTCAGCCGGTCAGGGCCTAACCGATCAGAGCGCGTGTCGCGATGGCGCGGCTCCAATCAGACCTTTTCCCCAGCCGGCGCATCCTCGGCGCCTTCGAACAGCTGGACAGGATGACCCGGCATGATGGTCGAGATGGCGTGCTTATAAACCAGCTGCGAATGACCATCTCGACGCAGCAGCACGCAGAAATTGTCGAACCAGGTTACCACGCCTTGGAGCTTGACGCCGTTCACCAGAAAAATGGTGAGCGGAATTTTGGCCTTGCGGACGTGATTAAGGAAAGTGTCTTGCAGGTTTTGTGAGCGGTCGGCTGCCATGGCCGTTGTTTCCGTTCTTGTACCGCAGGCCCCTACCCCGCGGGTCTTTTCTTGCGCTTTGTAATGGGGTGGGTCGAGCGAAGCGAAAACCGCACCAAGACATCTCTGTCTAACTGCGACCGCGCTTCGCTCGACCCATCCTATAGCTTACCTTCAGTCCAGCCCACCCCCGCCGACGATTTGAGGCGACCATTAGACGGTAGGATGCCGGGGGATGCAAGCCTAAGTTTTGATTGGAGAAGGGCCAAAATATCCTCAAAGGCACGCCTTTCGGAGCACAAAGCCCCGTTTTGCGGTGCTACCCCTGCTCCGCGAAGTCATGGAATGCCTGGCGCAGAGCGGTCGCGATAGCGCCCGGTTTGCCATTGCCGATGGTCCGGTCGTCGATTTTGACGACGGGCATGACGATCTGGCTCGCCGACGTCATGAACGCTTCCCGAGCGGCGTAGGCCTCCTCGAGCGTAAAAGCCCGTTCCTCTACCTCAAGATTTTGCGCTTTGATGGCCTCGAAGAGTACGGTCCGGGTGATTCCGCGCAGGATGGCGTGGTCGGCCGGGCGCGTCACGACTTTGCCGGCCGGTGTGACGATCCAGGCGTTGGCCGAGGCGCTCTCCGTCACATTGCCGGCAGCGTCGACAAACCATGCGTCGCGGGCCCCCTGCTCAATCGCCGTCTGCCGCGCCAACACGTTTGGCAGGAGGCCGATTGTCTTGATGTCGACCCGGCCCCAACGGTTGTCCGGCACGCTGATGACAGCGACGCCCTTGGCGGCCAGCGTTTCGTTACGTGCTCTGTTGAGCGTGCGCGCTGTGATCACGACGCTGGGCGGCACTTCCGGAACTGGAAATGCATGATCCCGACGCGCCACGCCGCGGGTGATTTGCAGGTAGACCACACCGTAGGAAATCCGATTGCGCGCCACGACCTCGCGCAGAACGACGCCGAGCGCAGTGAGCGGCATCGGCATGCGGATACGCAATTCGTTGAGCGAGCGCACCAGCCGCGCCATATGGCGGCGCTCGTCGATCAACCGCCCTCCCCGAACCTCGCAGACTTCGTAAACGCCATCGGCGAACTGATAGCCGCGGTCCTCGACATGGACCATTGCCGCGCGCATTGGCAGGTAGCGCCCGTTGACGTAGGCTATTCGGGACATCAGTTGGCCGACAGTTAGTCGATCCCCAGCGCTTTGAGCTTGCGGTGGAGTGCTGAACGTTCCATGCCGACAAACTCGGCGGTGCGTGAAATATTGCCGCCGAAGCGGCTGATCTGGGCCACGAGATACTCACGCTCAAACACTTCGCGGGCTTCACGCAACGCCAAACTCATCAGATGCTCGCCACCGTTGCCGTTCGGCATCGAGGGAATCATCGAGCCGACGTCTTGCGGCAGCATCGCGGCGGTGATCTCGGCTTCAGGATCGCCGCCGGCCAGGATCATCAGCCGCTCGACGTTGTTGCGCAGCTGCCGCACGTTTCCCGGCCAGTCATGCGATTGCAGCACGGCAAGCGCATCGCTGCCGACGTTGCGTTTGGAAAGGCCGGTGATCTGCGATATTTGGGTCATGAAATAGTCAACGAGCTCAGACACGTCCTCGCGGCGCTCGGCCAGCGGCGGCACCCGGATCGGCACCACCGAGAGCCGATGATAAAGGTCTTCGCGGAATTTTCCGGCCGCTATATCGGCCTCGATATTGCGGCTGGTCGAAGAAACGATGCGCACATCAACCGTGACCTTGGTGCTGCCGCCGACACGCTGAAACGTCTGATCCACGAGCACGCGAAGGATCTTGTTCTGCGTCTCGCGCGGCATGTCGGCGATCTCGTCGATAAACAGCGTGCCGCCATGAGCCTCTTCGAGGGCGCCGACTTTGCGGGTTTGCGTGCCGTTGCCGGCTTCAACACCGAACAGCTCGGTCTCCATCTGCTCCGGCATGATGGCGGCGGCGTTGATGACGACGAAAGGTCCGCCGGCGCGCGCCGACAGTGAGTGAATGGTACGCGCTGCGAGCTCCTTACCGCTACCCGATGGACCGACGATAAGCACCCGGCTGTTGGTCGGCCCTACTTTCTCGATCGTTTGCCGCAATTGATTGGCTGCGGGCGAATGGCCGACGATGGTCGTGGCAACCGGGCCAAGCTGCTTGAGCTCTTTAACCTCCCGCTTGAGCCGCGAATTCTCCAGCGCTCTCTCGGCCACCAGCAGCAGCCGATCGGCCTTGAATGGTTTCTCGATAAAATCATAGGCGCCGCGCTTGATCGCCGAAACCGCCGTCTCGATATTGCCGTGGCCGGATATCATCACCACCGGCAGTTCGGGATGTTCCTGTCTCAGGACGTCGAGCAGTTGCAGTCCATCGAGGCGGCTGCCTTGCAGCCAGATGTCGAGAAAAACGAGGTTGGGTCGCCGGGCGATGACTGCGGCGACCGCCTCTTCACTGTCGCCGGCGGTGCGCGTGCCGTAGCCTTCGTCCTGCAAAATGCCGGCGACCAGTTCGCGGATATCGACCTCGTCATCGACGATCAGGATATCGGCTGCCATGATCAGACCGCCGCTCTCTGGACTTCCACCGGCGCAGAGGGAGCGTCGATCGGCTCGGCCGCGAAGCGCAATTGCATCCATGCGCCGCGCGCACCTGCAACCTTTTCCGAAGCATCGCGCAGCTCGATGCGCCCGCCGTGCTCTTCAAGAATGCGACCAACAATCGCCAATCCCAAACCGGTGCCCTTCTCACGGGTCGTCACGTACGGCTCCAGCAGTCGCGCGCGGTTTTCCTTAGGCAGGCCGATGCCGTTGTCGATCACGTCGATCACCACGTCCTTGCCGTCACGACGCGCGCTCACAACAATGCGGCCGCGGCCGAGAGTTTCGGGCGGCACCGCTCCGATCGCTTCGGTGGCATTCTTGACGATGTTGGTGAGGCCCTGCGAAATCAGCCGCCGATCAAAGCGCGCCAACATCGTCTCGGCGGGTAGATCGACCTCGAAATCAATATCGGGATGACCGACGCGCATCAGGAAGACAACCTGGCGCACCGTATCCGCCACGTCTTCGGCGGCCATCACCGCCTTCGGCATCCGCGCGAACCGGGAGAATTCGTCGACCATGCGCTTGATGTCGTCGACTTGGCGAACGATTGTCGAGGTGCATTGCTCGAACACAGCGGCATCCTCGACGATCACTTTGCTGTATTTGCGGCGCAAGCGCTCGGCTGACAGCTGGATCGGTGTCAGCGGGTTCTTGATCTCGTGGGCGATGCGGCGGGCAATATCGGCCCAGGCTGAAGAGCGCTGCGCCAGCACCAGCTCGGTCACATCGTCGATGGTGATGACGTAACCGTGCTCGGATTCCGCAGCCTGTTCGCTGGTCACGCGTACCGAGAAGTTTCGCTCCTGGCCACTGCGGCTGACGGTGACCTGGCGCTGGACCAGACGTTGATTGCCATGGCGCGCGGTTTGGAAAATCTCGGCAAGCTCGGGCGCGACCTCGGTGAGCAGATGCCCAAGCGACTGGCCTTCGGTGCGGGCGATCAGTTGCTCGGCCGAGCGGTTGAGGATGGTGATGCGGCCGTCGGCATTGACGCCGATGACGCCGGCGCTCGCGCCTGCGAGCACGGCCTCGGTAAATCGCCGCCGGCTGTCGATCAGATCGCGGGCGCGGACGATGTCATCGTGCTGGGTGCGCAGTTCCTGCGTCATCGTGTTGAAGGTCTCGCCGAGGCGGGCCAAGTCGCCCTCGGATCGGTGGATCGGCACCTGAACCTGGAGATTGCCCGTAGAAACGAGGTTGGCGGCGCCGATCAAGCGGCGGATTGGCGCGACCAGGCGATTGGCAAAATCGAGCCCGATCCACGCCGACGACAACAGGACAATGAGCGCGATGACGGCGAACATCAGCGCGAACGCGATCTGAATGCCGAGCCGGCGCGCTTCAAGATTGGCGTATTCGCCGACGCTTTCCTGCGTCGCGCGCAATTGCTGGACGACGACTGGATCCAACAGCCGCGCGACATAGAGGAATGTGTCATCGTAGCCGTGCAATTTCACCGCGGCGGCAACGTGGTCGCCTTCGGGAATGAGCGCGACCTGGGGCTCGCTCTCGCCGATTTTGCTCAACAGTTCCTTGGAAGGCAGCACGATGGCCTTGTCCATTTTGACGTCCGCCCGCTCGACTGTAGATCCGTCTCCGTGGATCATCATGGCCGCGGAGAGGCCGCGTGCATTTGCCTGAGCGGTGAAGAATGTGCGGAATCGGTCGCGATCGGAATCGAACATGGGCTTGGCGCGGCCAAGATCAAAAGCCATTGCCATGATCTCGCCGCGGATCGCCTGGGCGTGCTCGTTGACGTAGGCGTTGGCCACGATCACCGACTGCTCGATCATGGCGCGGGTGCGCGTCGAAAAGAAACGGTCGAGCGCGCGGTCAAGCGTCGTTGAGGCGACGACGGCGACCAGTATCGTCGGCACGGCGGCGATCACGGCGAACAGGCCGACGATCTGAACGTGCAGCCGCGAACCGGCATAGCCGCGGCGGCGCGCTCGCACCACCATCCAGACTTCGCGTCCGATGATGGCCAGCAGCAAGAGCCCGGTGGCGAAATCTCCGAGCAGGAGCGCGACGACCACTTCGTGGACCGGCGCGATCGGCGTGAAGTCCGACAGCACGAGAAAGGTCGCCGTCGCGGACAGGAGCGCCGCGCCGACAGCAATCGCACCGATCATGCGGGAGCCGACCAGCACTGGTACGGCTGCGGCCGGATCGAGCGGGACGACCTGATCGGCTGTGGTCATAATGCCGTTGAGCACGGGACTGATGCGGCGGAGAACGAATGGGCCCCGACCATTCGTGCCAGTGACTTTTATATCACTCGTCGAGTGATGCTTTTATACAACAATGTTGCCCGATTGCGACAATTCCTAGGCGCGAATGAAGCAAAGCTTCATGCAACTGGCGCATGGGTCTGGAAGCGGCGCCCTGACGGACTACCCGCGCATCATCGCGCTCAACCGCCGCCGGTCCGGTACACCTGAATTTCGAGGTCGCGGATTTTCTTGCGCAGCGTATTTCGATTGACGCCGAGGAGATCAGCGGCGCGGATTTGATTGCCCCGGGTGGCCGCAAGCGCCGCGGACAGGAGCGGCGCCTCCACTTCGCGCAAGATGCGGTGGTAGAGGCCTGGCGGAGGCAATCCCTCGTCGAAGCCCGAAAAGTAGCGTGCCAGGTAACGCTCGACGGAGTTCGCAAGATTTTCATCACCGCGGTAGCTGTCCCCGGGCGCGGTGAGCGCGGGCTGCGACAGTTCGGTGTCGACAACCGCGGCCGTGATTGTTTCCTGCGGGTAGAGCGCGGCGAGGCGACGGGCGAGATTTTCCAGTTCGCGCACGTTGCCCGGCCAGCGATGCCGGCGCAGGCGATCGAGTGCGGCTTGATCGATCTGCTTGGCCGGCAAACCCTCGCGCTCCACCTGCGCAAAGAAGTGCCGGATCAGATCGGCAATATCCTCGGTGCGCTCGCGCAGTGGCGGCAGCCGTAAGGGCACGACGTTGAGACGGAAAAACAAATCCTCGCGGAATAGGCCCTGCTGGATGAGCTGACGCAGATCTTTATTGGTCGCGGCGATGATGCGCACATCGGCCTTGATCGGCGTCCGGCCGCCGACCGTCGTATATTCGCCTTGCTGCAGCACGCGCAAAAGCCGCGTTTGCGCTTCCATCGGCATATCGCCGATTTCATCGAGGAACAGCGTCCCGCCTTCGGCTTGTTCAAAGCGCCCGGCGCTGCGGCTGTTGGCGCCGGTAAAGGCGCCCTTCTCATGCCCGAACAATTCTGACTCAATCAGGTCACGCGGAATGGCCGCCATGTTGATGGCGACGAATGGGCCGGTTCGCCGCTTGCCATAGTCGTGCAGGGCGCGCGCCACCAACTCCTTGCCGGTGCCGGACTCGCCTGAGATCATGACGGTCAAATCCGTCTGCATCAGCCGCGCCAGCACGCGGTAGATTTCCTGCATCGCCGGCGAACGGCCAACAAGCGGAATAGAGTCAAAGTCTTCGGCCTTGACCGGGGGCCGCGGCCGCTCCTTCGGCTCGGATAACGCGCGCCCGACGATGGCGATCAGTTCCTTCAGGTCGAACGGCTTGGGCAGATATTCGTAGGCGCCGCGTTCGGAAGCGCGGATCGCGGTCATGAAAGTGTTCTGCGCGCTCATGATGATGACCGGCAAATCCGGCCGCGCCTTCTTGATGCGCAACAACAGATCGAAGGCGTTTTCGTCCGGCAGCACCACGTCGCTGATAATGAGGTCGCCGTCGCCCTGGCTGATCCAGCGCCACATGGTCGCCGCAGTGCCAGTCGACCGGACCTCATAACCGGCACGCGAAAGCGCCTGGTTGAGCACGGTGCGGATCGCCGCATCATCGTCGGCAACGAGAATATTTCCCGTCGGCATCAATGATCCCCTACTGATCGGTCGTCCTTGGCCACAGCGGCGCCATCGCCACCGGCCCCGGCGTACATCGGCATGAGCACGCGAAAGATGGTGCGCCGCGGCTGCGACTCGCATTCGATGATGCCGCCGTGGTCGCCGACAATCTTGGCCACAAGCGCCAAGCCCAGGCCCGATCCGGTCGGCTTGGTGGTCACGAACGGATCGAACAGATGCGGCATCAGTTCGTCGGGTACACCGGGCCCGTTGTCTTTCACGCAGAATTCGAGTGGCAGCGAAATCCGAGTCTTGGCTCCCGGGATCGACAACCGTACGCCGGGACGAAAGGCGGTCGACAACACGATCTCGCCATTGGAATTATCGCCGATCGCCTCCGCGGCATTCTTCACCAGATTTAAGAACACCTGAATGAGTTGGTCGCGGTTCGCCAGCACCGGCGGCAACGACGGATCGTACTCTTCTACAAACTTGATGTGACGGGCGACGCCGGATTGCGCCAACCGCTTCACGTGATCGAGCACCACGTGGATATTGATCGGTTCGCGCTCGACCGGACGCTCATCGGAGAACACCTCCATGCGATCGACCAACTTCACAATGCGATCGGCTTCGTCGCAAATCAGCTGCGTGAGCGTGCGGTCGTCGTCGCCGACTGACTGTTCGAGCAGCTGCGCGGCCCCACGAATGCCGGAGAGCGGATTCTTAATCTCGTGCGCGAGCATGGCGGCCAGCGCAATCACCGAGCGCGCCGCGCCGCGGTGCGTAAGCTGGCGGTCCATCTTGTCGGCGATGGTGCGCTCCTGCAGCATCACCACCACGTAGTCCGGCCGCTCCGCAAGCGGCGCTACGTGCAGATCGACAAGCCGGTCGCCGGGATTTCGCGGGGTGCCGAGGTCCACTTTGTATTCGTTGACCGCGGCGCCGCTTTCGCGAACCTGATCAACAAGTGCGAGCAAGGGGCTGCCGAACGGCACCAGATCGAGCAGCAAATTGCGGCGCAGCAACGGGACAGAAACTTCGAAGAAAGCTTCGGCCGCCACGTTGGCATCAGCCACCTTGCCATCCGCGCTGACAACGATGACCGGATGTGGCAAAGCGTTGAGGACCGCATCGGCGGGCGTCGCCGTCAGCAATGGCTCCGCGGTTCTCATGCCGCGAAGCCTTGATGGCGACGGAACGGGCGGGTCGCCCTCCCTCGCAACGCGAGAGAACGCGACAGACGGGACCGAGAACGGTCCGATCGGTTATGGCGATCTAGTGGATGCCGGTTTTTGCACACGAATTAGGCGTCACTTCGTTTCTGCATATAGTTTAGCCAAATCTACATCAGGCGCAAGTGCTGCACTGCAATATAGTCAATTTGCAGGCCTGCGGCGCTGAGAGGCTGTGGATTGTCCGTATGCGTTTTTGAGCATTGACGGTTGAATCCGGCGCGACGTCGCACATTCGGCAGACATGCGCTAAAGCGAATGCCCCAATCACCAGCGGAGTGAAGCCACATGGCGGGCAGAGTTGCGGCCGTCGTTGTAGCGGCCGGACGTGGCCAACGTGTCGGCGGCGACGTGCCAAAACAATACCGGACTATCTGCGGCGAACCGGTGATCCGCCCCGCCTTGGCGGCGTTTCTCGGTCATTCGCGGATCGACGCCGTGCAACCCGTTATTCATGCGCGACGACGCTGAAGCATTTCGCGCGGCGACCGCCGGCCTCCAAAGCCTGCCGGCGGTTTGGGGCGGCGCCACACGGCAGGCTTCGGTTCGCGCCGGACTGGAAGCACTCCGCGCGACACAGCCGGACTTCGTCCTCATCCACGACGCCGCCCGGCCGTTCCTGACCGGCGCCCTGATCACGCGCGCGATCGACGCGGCGGCAGAACACCGCGCGGCGGTTCCCGCCGTTCCGGTCGCCGACACCGTGAAGAAAGTCGATGAGCGCGAGAGCGTCATCGAAACGCTTGACCGCAGTCGGCTGCGCCTCGTGCAGACACCTCAGGCGTTTGCCTTTGATCTCATCCTCGACGCGCATCATCGCGCGGCGGCGGCTGGCCGCGAGGATTTTACCGACGACGCCGCGCTCGCCGAATGGGCCGGCCACCGCGTCACCGTTTTCCCTGGCGAGGCTACCAACGTGAAGCTTACGACCAACGACGATTTTATTCGCGCCGAAGCCCTGCGCATATCTGCCCTTGGCGACGTCCGCACCGGCAACGGTTTCGACGTGCACGCTTTCGGCGAAGGCGATCATGTCATGCTCGGAGGCATCCGCATCGCGCATTCGCACGGGCTATCCGGACATTCCGACGCGGACGTCGTGCTTCATGCGTTGGTCGACGCGCTCCTGGGCGCGCTCGCCGACGGCGATATCGGATCGCACTTCCCGCCCAGTGACCCGCAATGGCGCGGAGCATCATCAGACCGGTTTCTCGCTTTCGCCTGCGAGCGCGTGCGCGCGCGATCGGGTTTGATCGCGCACCTCGACGCGACTGTCGTGTGCGAAGCCCCGCGCATCGGACCGCATCGGGACATCATGCGTGCGCGGATCGCCGCAATCGCCGAGATCCCGGTGGAGCGCGTCGCGGTCAAGGCGACCACGAGCGAGAAACTCGGATTCACCGGCCGCGGTGAAGGTATCGTCGCGATCGCGACCGCGACGGTGCGGTTGCCCTGGAGCGCGGCGTGATCGATGACGATCTGCGAAAGGCGGCGGCGCGCGTGCTCAATCTGTGCCGCGTGCGAGGCCTCAAGATCGTCACGGCGGAATCCTGCACCGGCGGCCTTGTGGCTGCTGCGCTCACCGAGATCGCAGGCTCCTCCGATGTCATCGACTGCGGCTTCGTCACCTATTCGAATGAAGCGAAACAAGCTTTGGTCGGGGTACCGGCGGCGACGTTGAAAAAGCACGGCGCCGTCAGCGAGCAGACGGCCGCGGCCATGGCGGCGGGTGCGCTCGAAAATTCGCGGGCGGATTTGTCAGTGGCAATTACCGGCATCGCTGGTCCCGGCGGCGGCTCGAAGAAAAAGCCGGTCGGCCTCGTTTACTTCGCCGCAGCACGCCGTGGCGGCCCCGTCATCACCTGCAGCCGCCGCTACGGCAAGATCGGACGCCGCCGTGTAAGGCAGCGCTCTGTCGCCGAAGCGCTCGCGTTGTTGCAGTTGCTGGCCGAGGCAACAAACGTCTGACGACGAACTGCAATTCCCTCGCAAAGTCGGAAGTTCGTGTTACGCCGCCTGCGTGCCGTAGACCTGATCGGCGCGGCGCTCAAATGCCACAGCGAAGCGCCGGAACGCCGCCTCAAACATCGCGCCCATCAGCATGCCGAGCGTTCGGCTGCGGAATTCATAAGCGATGAAAAACTCGACATCGCTGGTGCGATCGTCGACGTCGCGGAATTTCCAGGTGTTATCCAGGCGGCGAAACGGTCCTTCCAAATACTCCACCAGGATTTGCAGGTTGGCTCGATCGAGCGTCACGCGGCTGGTGAAGGTCTCGCGAAGGAGTTTATAAGCGACCGTCATGTCGGCAATGATGACGTCCTTGCCGCCCTCTTTGATCCGCTGCCGAACTTTGAGCGACTGACACAGCGGAACGAACTCGGGATAGTGTTCGACGTCTGCGACGAGATCGAACATCTTGGCAGCGCCATGCTTGACGCGTCTTGTGGTGGACAGTTCCGGCATGGATCAGCGCGTTGCCCGCAGCGCTTTCAGCCGCGCGAAGTCCTCACCCGCGTGATGGGATGAACGCGTGAGCGGGCTCGCCGACACGAATGAGAAGCCTTTGGCATACGCGATCGTTGTCAGCGCCTTGAATTCATCGGGCGGCACAAAACGGACGACGGGATGATGCTTGCGCGACGGCTGCAGGTATTGCCCGATCGTGAGGAAGTCCACATCGGCGGCGCGCAGATCGTCCATCACTTGCAGCACCTCGTTGCGCTCCTCGCCCAGCCCCACCATGATTCCAGACTTGGTGAAGATGCGCGGATCAAGCTCTTTGGCACGCTGCAGCAACTGGACCGACGCGAAATAGCGCGCGCCTGGCCGCACCGTAAGGTATTTCGACGGCACGGTTTCGAGATTGTGGTTGAACACATCCGGCCGGGCCGCGACCACACTCTCGACGGCGCGGGCTTTGCGCAAAAAATCCGGCGTCAGCACCTCGATCGTCGTCTGCCGGCAGCGGGCGCGAATGGCGCCGATCACCGCCGCAAAATGCGCCGCGCCGCCGTCCTCAAGATCGTCACGATCGACCGACGTGATGACGACATGGGAAAGCCCGAGCTTCGCCGTCGCGTCCGCTACCCGCGCCGGTTCGGCAGGGTCAAGCGCACCAGGCAACCCCGTCTTGACGTTGCAGAAGGCACAGGCGCGGGTGCAGGTATCTCCCATGATCATGAAGGTGGCGTGCTTTTTCTCCCAGCACTCGCCGATATTGGGACAGCCGGCCTCCTCGCAGACCGTGTGCAGGCCATTGGCGCGCACGATCTCGCGCGTCTCGACATAGCCGGGGGAGATCGGTGCTTTGACCCGTATCCAATCCGGCTTTCGCAAAGCCGGTTGGTCCGGCCGATGCGCCTTTTCCGGATGGCGAACTACCGGTGTGCTACCCGACACGGTATCGATCAGAACGGCCATAACGGCTCCGAGGGGCGGTTCGCCCTCACGCGATATTTACGAGGCAGGTACCTTACTCGCAAGGCTCTTAGCGAGAAGCACATTAGCCGCAAATGCCAATCGCTCCGATCCGCCGGCCGACCGCCGATGAACGATTTGTAACGAAAATCCGGATAGTTCCACGATCAAAGATTCAACTTTTGCCACAATAAGAGCGCTTCCAAATGCGGCGCGATCATTGGTATCGCGGAGAAAATCATGACCGCTGATCGCAGGCGGGAAGCGGCGTTGGCTCTGCATCGGTTTGGTTTTGGACCGAGCCGCGATTCGATTTCAGCGATCGCCACCGATCCGCGCGGCGCAATGCTCGCGGACCTGGAACGCCAGGGCGCCGGCCAGATCGCGGCGCCAAACCTGCCATCGAGTGGCGAAGCGACGCGCGCGGTGTCCGAATTTCGCGCCGAGCGGCAAGCACAACAGAAGCTGGCGCAGCGCGCCAAGAAGGAAGCCGAAGCCCATGGCATGATTCCGGCCATGTCCGACGCCGACGCCGCTTCTGCGCCATCGGCGCCGAAATCGCCCGACAACAAGCAACCGCCGCTGCCGCAACAATTGCTTCAACACGAAGCGACGGCGCGTATCGATGCTGCCGCTAACGCCGAAGTCGGCTTCGTTGAACGCCTGGTATGGTTTTGGTCGAACCATTTCTGCGTATCGGCGGAGAAGGTCAATGCGGCCGCTGGTCCCTACGAGCGCGAAGCGATCCGGCCGCACGTGCTTGGCCGTTTCGCCGACCTGCTTGTAGCGGTCGAAAGCCACCCGGCTATGTTGTTTTATCTCGACAACGTCGAATCGATGGGACCGGACTCGATCGCCGGCATCACCCGCGACAAGGGTTTGAACGAAAATCTCGCCCGCGAAATTCTCGAATTGCACACGCTCGGCGTCCGCGGCGGCTATTCGCAGGCGGACGTCACCAGTTTTGCCGAGGTGCTCACCGGCTGGACCTGGATCCCCCCTGCCGAACCCGAGCACGGCGGCGACTTCGTTTTCGCCAAACGGCTCCATGAGCCAGGCGACCAAACCGTTCTCGGCAAGCGTTATTCCGGCGGCGGCGCCGAGCAAGGCCGCAGCGTCCTCGCCGATCTCGCGCGCCATCCGGCGACGGCGCAACACATCGCGCAAAAGCTGGCGTGCCATTTCGTCGCCGACGACCCGCCGCCGACGCTGGTCGCCAAGTTGGCCAGAACTTTCAAAGATACCGGCGGCGACCTGAAAGAGGTCAGCAAAGCGCTGCTCAACGCCGAAGAATCGTGGACGCCGCAGCGCACCAAGCTTAAGCGTCCCGCGGACTGGATCGTCGGAATCTTGCGCGTGACCGGCGCACAAAGCTCAATCCCGATCGGCCGTTTGCTGAACGCACAAGCTTCTCTCGGTGAGCCGCTGTGGCGGCCACCGGCGCCGAACGGTTACGCCGATGCCGAAGCGGCGTGGATCGATGGCGTGCCGCGCCGGCTCGACTTCGCCAATGAGTTCGCCGGACGGCTCGCGGCTGCGACCGATCCGCTAGCCGTGCTGGACAGCGGCCTCGGTCCGCTCGCTTCAGCTGACACGCGCGACACGATCGTGCGGGCGGAAAGCCGCCATCAAGCCCTGGCGCTTCTGGTGATGGCGCCGGAATTCCTGCGGAGATGAAAATGCTCCTCCCCCATGCGCCGTCGCGGCGTAACGTGCTGCTGGGATCCGGTGCCCTGTTCGCCTGGGCCTATCTGCCGAAGCTCGCGCGTGCCGAAGGCCGCGATCCGCGCTTTCTGACGATCGTGCTGCGCGGCGCGCTCGACGGCCTCGCCACCGTCGCTCCAGTCGGCGATCCGAATTGGGTCGCATTGCGCGGCGAGCGCGCGCTGACGCTCGACGGCAAGGTCGCCTGCCCTTAAGCTCGACGATTTTTTCGCGCTCAATCCGGCGATGACCAACCTGCATCGCCTGTATGAGGCGAAAGAAGCGATCATCGTTCATGCCGCCGCAACGTCGTATCGTGAACGCTCTCATTTCGACGGCCAAGACGTTCTCGAAAGCGGGTTGCCGAAGGCCGGCGCAAGCGACAGTGGTTGGCTCAATCGCGCGCTGGCAGCTTTAACGCCAAGCGGGAGGGTCGATCCGCACGGAAGCAAAGTGTTCGGGGTCGGCCCGGTTACGCCGCTTATCGTGCGCGGCCCGGCGCCGGTATTGTCGTGGGCGCCACAGCGCGTTCAGCCGGCGAGCGCGGATACCGCGCAGCGCCTGCTTGAACTTTATCGCCATTCCGATGTCAAACTTGCGGCCGTCCTCGAGGACAATGCCAAGCTTATGGCCCTTGAGCAGATCGGCGGTATGGGTCAAAAACCGGGCGGGCCCGGCGCCGGACAGGTGCGCGCTTATTTTGCCGAGGCGGCCGGCACCGCCGCCAAGTTTTTGGCGCAACCCGACGGACCGCGCGTTGGCGCGCTTGCGCTAGACGGTTGGGACACGCATTACAACGAAGGCATTACCCAGGGGCGCTTGTCGCAGCTCCTTGGTGCGCTCGATGGCGCGCTAGGGGCCGTCGAAACCAACATGGGCCCGGCGTGGCGTGAGACTGTCGTGGCCGTGGTGACCGAGTTTGGCCGCACCGCGCGCATCAACGGCACCGACGGTACCGACCACGGGACCGCGACGGTGGCTCTCCTTGCCGGCGGCGCGCTCAAGGGTGGTCGCGTGATAGCGGATTGGCCGGGGTTAAAGAGCACCGATCTCTACGAGAACCGCGACTTGAAGCCGACGACTGACCTGCGCGCCGTGCTCAAAGGGTTGCTGAAGGATCACCTGCGTGCGGACGAGCGGGCGCTCGCGGAGAATGTTTTCCCCGCAAGCGCGCACATAAAACCTATGACCGGGTTGATGGGGTAGCGTCCACCCCGCCCTGCGCCATCACATATTCAGCACGCGCCCATAAGCGTCGAGCACCGCTTCCTTCATCATCTCCGACAACGTGGGATGCGGGAACACGGTGTGCATCAGCTCTTCTTCCGTAGTCTCGAGGTTCATGGCGATCACGTAGCCCTGGATCAATTCGGTCACTTCGGCGCCGACCATGTGCGCGCCGAGAAGTTGCCCGGTCTTCTTGATCGAAGATCACCTTAACCAATCCCTGATCCTCGCCGAGTGCGATGGCCTTGCCGTTGCCGACGAACGGAAAGCGGCCAACGCGAATGTCGAGCTTTTTGTCCTTCGCCGCCTGTTCGGTGAGCCCGACCGAAGCAATCTGCGGCGAGCAATAGGTGCAGCCGGGAATGAGCAGCTTGTCCATCGGATGTGGATGCAGCCCTTTGATCGCTTCGACGCAAATGACGCCTTCATGCTCGGCCTTGTGGGCAAGCAGCGGCGGGCCTGCGACGTCGCCGATGGCATAAATCCCCGGTACGTTGGTTTTGCAGGCGCCGTCGGTCACGATCGCGCCGCGCTCGGTCTTCACGCCAAGCTTTTCCAGGCCGAGATTTTCGATATTCCCGACGACGCCGACGGCAGCGATCACGCGATCAACCGACAGAGTCTGCGTGCCGCCCTTGCCGTCGTCGATGGTCGCGGTGACGCCGTCAGCTCTCTTGTCGAGCTTGGTCACCTTGGCGCCGGTGTGGATTTTGATGCCCTGCTTCTCAAAACTCTTGCGCGCAAAGGCGGCGATCTCGGCATCTTCGACCGGCAGGATCTGCGGCAGCACCTCAACCACGGTCACCTCGGCGCCGAGCGTCCGGTAGAACGAGGCGAACTCGACGCCGATGGCGCCTGAGCCGACGACCAGCAGCGATTTTGGAATGCTGTCCGGCACCATGGCCTCGAAATAGGTCCAGATCAGTTTCTTGTCCGGCTCAAGGCCGGGCAGAACGCGCGGCCGGGCTCCAGTGGCGACGATGATATGCTTGGCCTGATACGCGCCGGGACCGAGTGCCCCCTTCGGCGCTTCGCTCTTGCCGGCTTTTACGGTGATTTTGCCGGGGGCATCGATCGCCGCCTCGCCCCAGATCACGGCGACCTTGTTCTTTCGCATCAGAAAGCCGACGCCCTCATTGAGGCGTTTGGAAACGGCGCGGGAACGCTTGACCACGGCGGAGGGATCGTAGGTGACCTCACCCGCCGACAGCCCATAGTCCTTGGCGTGCTGCAGATAATGAAGAATCTCCGCCGAGCGGAGCAGCGCCTTGGTCGGAATGCAGCCCCAGTTCAGGCAGATGCCGCCCAAATAATCCCGTTCGACGATCGCGGTCTTAAATCCGAGCTGCGCCGCGCGAATGGCGCAGACGTAACCCCCGGGACCGGAGCCGATGATGATGACGTCGAAACTCGTATCAGCCATTCCAAACCTCTCGCCAAACCTCTCGGACCAGACGCGGCGGCACCATACCCTAATCAGCCGCCACCGTGGCAAATCGACCTGCGGGCGCGCGTTGCGGGCGGCGCCGGCCGAGTATGTAATGCCGTTTCGGTCAGAATTGGAGGAAAGCCATGATCGGCCGCATCAGTTACACCACCGTGCTAGCAACGTTTGTTTTTGCGCAGGCTCAGGCTACCCCCGCCGCCGAACTCAAAGTCTACAGCACCATCGCCGTGCGAGGTGCGGTGGAAGAACTCGCCCCGCAATTCGAACGAGCGAGCGGCAACAAGCTCGTCTTCACGTGGTCCACGGCCGCCCTGCTGCTCAAGCGCATCGAGGCTGGCGAGACCCCGGACGTGGTCATTCTGACACGCACAAGCGTCGATACGTTGACCAAAGAGGGCAAGGTAGCGCCTTCGTCGGAAATGCTCCTTGCCAGTTCCGGAATTGCAATCGCCGTTAAGGCTGGCGCGCCCAAGCCCGACATATCAACGCCGGAAGCCCTGAAGCAGGCGCTGTTGAACGCGAAATCCATCGCGTACAGCGATCCAGCCTCCGGCGGCGCCAGCGGCGTCTATTTCGCCAAGCTGCTCGACAGCATGGGGATCGCCGACGCGATGAAGACCAAGACCAAATATCCGCCGGCGGGCGGCAATTCGGCCAGCCTTCTGGTCAGTGGCGAGGCCGAATTGGCTATCCAGCAAAAGCCCGAAATCATGTACGTCGCCGGGGTGGAAGTCGTCGGGCTCTTGCCTGGCGATCTCAACAAGATCACCGAATTTGCCGCGGGAGTGGGCTCACAAAGCAACGAAGCGAATGCAGCCAACCTACTCATCAAGATGCTGAAATCTCCGGCGGCCGCCGTCATATTCCGGGCTAAGGGCTTCGATTAGCACTGATACTTACACCAGCATCATGACTGGATTCTCGATCAGCGCCTTAAACGCGCCAATCAGGACGGCGCCGAGCGCGCCATCGACGGCGCGGTGATCGCACGACATCGTTACGCTCATGAGCTGCGCCGCCTCGATCTTGCCGTTCCGGACCACGGCGCGCTCCTCGCCGGTGCCGACCGCAAGAATGGTCGATTGCGGCGGGTTGATCACGGCGGTGAAGTCCTTGATGCCGAACATGCCGAGGTTCGACACTGAGGTTGCGCCGCCCTGATATTCCTGGGGCTTGAGCTTCTTGGCGCGCGCCCGCGCAGCAAGCTCCTTCATCTCATTTGAAATTGCCGACAGTGATTTCGTTTCCGCGTTGCGGATGATCGGCGTGATCAGGCCGCCCTGCAGCGCGACGGCAACCCCGACATCGGAGTGCTTGTGCTTGAGCATGCCGGCTTCGGTCCAGCTCACATTCGCATCGGGCACACGCTGCAGCGCCAGCGCCAGCGCCTTGATGACGAAGTCGTTGACCGAGAGCTTGTAGGCCGGCTTGCCGTCCTTGTCCTTTGGCGCCGCGGCGTTGATCTCTTCGCGCGCCGCAAGAAGCTTGCCGATGTCGCAGTCGACGGTGAGATAGAAATGCGGAATGGTTTGCATCGACGCCGTCAGCCGCTGCGCGATGGTGCGCCGCATGCCGTCGTGCGGGATGAGTTCGTAGCTGCCCTCTTCGTAGAGTGCGCGGATTTGCTGGTCCGACATCGCCGGCGCGATGGCGGGAATGCCGGCCGCAGCGGCTGCCGCTGGCGCCGCGGTCGGCGCGCGAAGCCCCTTGCCTTCTTTCGCCGCCGCAACGTCGCGGGCGATCACGCGGCCATGCGGCCCGGAGCCAGCGATGCGGCCGATTTCGATGCCGGCTTCCTTCGCGAGGCGCCGCGCAAGCGGCGATGCAAACACACGGACCGGCCCATGACCGTTAGTCCGAGCGCCCTCAGCCCCACCCTCTCCCGCAAGGGGAGAGGGCGCGGGCGGTGGCGACGGTCGCGTAGACGATTTCTCCTGTTGGGCGGCTGGTGGGCCAGCCGCCGCAGGTGCGGCGGCTTTTGGAGCAGTCCCCTCTATCCTTGCGGGAGCGGGTGGTGGGGGCTGCGGCGCCCGGCGCCGCTTTCCCAGCCGCCGCGGCTGCGGCTTTCGGATCCTCGCCCTCTTGCGCCAGCACGGCGATGAGCTGGTTAACCGGCACGTCGTTGGTGCCTTCCGGCACCACGATCTTCGCCATCACGCCATCTTCGATGGCTTCGTATTCCATCGTCGCCTTGTCGGTCTCGATCTCGGCGATCACGTCACCGGTCTTGACCGCTTCGCCTTCCTTCTTCAGCCACTTGGCGAGGTTGCCCTTTTCCATCGTGGGCGACAGCGCCGGCATGAGGATGTTGATGGGCATAAGGCGGCACTCTCAACGGCAATGTCAGCGGTAACAAACGGCCTTCGCCGCTTCGACGACTTCGGCGACCGACGGGAGTGCGAGTTTTTCCAGATTTGCCGCATAAGGCATCGGCACATCCTTGCCGGTAACGCGGATGACCGGCGCGTCGAGATAGTCGAACGCCTCCTCCATCATCCGCGCGGCAATTTCGGCGCCGACGCCGGATTGCTTCCAGCCCTCTTCGACCGTGACGAGACGCCCGGTCTTCTTCAGCGACGTGACGATCGTCTCGGTGTCCATTGGCTTGAGCGTGCGCAGATCAATCACCTCGGCGGCGATATTCTCTTTCGCCAGTTCGTCTGCAGCCTTGAGCGCGTAAGTCATCCCCATCGACCAGGCAACCAGCGTCACGTCGCCGCCGATACGCACGACGCGCGCCCGGCCGATCGGCAGCACGTAATCGTCGAGTTTCGGCACCGGCGAAGATACGCCATAGAGGAGCTCGTTCTCGAGAAAGATGATCGGGTTGAGATCGCGGATCGCGGCCTTGAGCAGGCCCTTGGCATCAGCCGCGTTCGATGGCGCGATCACCTTCAGACCCGGAACATGCGAATACCACGACGAATAGTCCTGGCTGTGCTGGGCGCCGACGCGGGAGGCGGGTCCGTTAGGGCCGCGGAACACCATCGCGACATCGACCTGCCCGCCCGACATGTAGCGCGTCTTCGCCGCCGAGTTGATGATGTGATCGATCGCCTGCATGGCGAAGTTGAACGTCATGAACTCGACGATCGGCTTCAGGCCGGCAAGCGCGGTGCCAACGCCAAGACCGGTAAAGCCGTGCTCCGTGATCGGCGTATCGATGACGCGGCGCGGGCCGAATTCCTGCAGCAGCCCCTGCGTGACTTTGTACGCGCCCTGATATTCGGCCACTTCCTCGCCGATGATGAACACGTCGCCGTCGCGGCGCATTTCCTCGGCCATGGCGTCGCGCAATGCTTCGCGCATGGTCATGGTGACCATCTCGGTGCCTTCAGGCACCTCGGGTTCGGGCATCAAGGGCGCTGAAGGTGGCGGCGTCCCGGCTTTCGCGGGCGCGGGTGCTGCGGCTTTTTCGGCCCGATGGTCCTTTTCCGCCGGCGGCGCAGATTCGGCGCCCTTCTGCTGCCGCGCGGGCTGAGCAGTCTCGGCGCTTGCCGGCGCAGATTTGCCGTCCGCGAGGGCGGCTTTGTCCTCGCCTTCGGCGAGGATCGTCGCGATCGGCGTGTTGACCGCGACATCGCTGGTGCCTTCCGGCACGAGAATTTTACCCAGCGTGCCATCGTCGATCGCCTCGACTTCCATCGTTGCCTTGTCGGTTTCGATCTCGGCGATCACGTCACCGGTCTTGACGGTGTCGCCCTCTTTCTTGAGCCATTTGGCGAGGTTGCCCTTCTCCATGGTGGGCGACAGCGCAGGCATGAGGATTTGGACGGGCATTGCGGGCTAACTCGTGGTCAATCGTCACGCCTTAAGCGGACAGCAGGCTCCGGCGGCAAGCATGATTGCTTTCACCGGTAGATGTCTGTGTAGAGCTCCGCGGGGTCGGGCTCGGCATCGTGCGTCGCAAATTCCGACGCCTCGTTGATGACGGAACGTACCGAAGCATCGATTTTTTTCAATTCGTCTTCACTGGCCCATTTCTTGGCAATAAGCCGCGCCCGCACCTGCTCGATTGGATCGTGCTCGGTGCGTACTTTGTCGACTTCCTCCTTGGTCCGGTATTTCGCCGGGTCGGACATCGAATGCCCGCGATAGCGGTAAGTCAGCATTTCGATGATGGTCGGGCCTTTGCCGGCAGCGGCACCATGCGATCGCTTCTTCGCCCGCGGCCTTGACCGCCCGCACGTCCATCCCGTCGACCTGCACGCCGGGAATATTGAACGAAACGCCGCGCTTGGAGAAGTCGGTCTGCGCCGAGGACCGCGTCACCGCGGTCCCCATCGCGTAACGGTTGTTCTCGATGACGTAGACCACCGGCAGCTTCCACAGCTCGGCCATATTGAAGCTTTCGTAGACTTGGCCCTGGTTCGCAGCGCCGTCGCCAAAATAGGTCAGGCAGACGCTGTCATTGTCGCGATACTTGTTGGCGAACGCCAACCCGGTACCGAGCGGCGCCGAGGCGCCGACGATACCGTGTCCCCCGTAGAAATTCTTCTCGCGGGAGAACATGTGCATCGAGCCGCCTTTGCCCTTGGAATAGCCGCCGCGCCGGCCGGTGAGCTCGGCCATGACGCCTTTCGGGTCCATTCCGCAGGCCAGCATGTGCCCGTGATCGCGATAGCCGGTGATGGTCTGGTCGCCGTCGCGTTTGGCCATTTGCATGCCGACCACGACCGCTTCCTGCCCGATGTAGAGGTGGCAGAAACCGCCAATCAGCCCCATCCCGTACATCTGGCCGGCTTTTTCCTCGAACCGCCGGATCAACAGCATCAGCCGCAGTGCAGCAAATTCCTGGTCCTTGTCGAATTCCTCGACCGGGGCCAATTGCGCGGCGGGCTGGACGGTGAGACGGTGTTCGTCGGCGATTTCGTCTGTTTCTTTGGTTTTGGCGACGGCCATCAGCGTCCTCGAGACATCGGGGCGTTCATCCCATAGCCGAAATCGGCTTATGGCGGAAGTCGGCGCCCGAGGGTTGGTTCCGGCGGCTAAATCATTAGCCGCAAAAATTATTTCGGGAACGGAGAAGACGAGTTCAAGGTCTGCCGTCCGGCGAATGCCGGGGCTTGTCGAGCATCAGGGTCAAATCGTTGGGATGGGTGTAGTCGAGCTGCGCCCGCGCCCGTTCGTCGAGCATATCGGGGTCAAGGCCTCTGGATTTGAGCAAGTTTACCCGCCGCTCCCATTGCGCGCGTTCGACCTGCAGCCGGGCGAGCTCGGTCGAAAGCAGCGCGATTTGCTGGTCGATGTCCTGCTTGGCCTTGAGCCCGTGATTGCCGGAAAAAGCGTTGACGCCAAAATAGCCGATAAGCAGGGCCGCCGTGACATAGAGGCCGAGGGCAGTCAGGATCGAGCGCAGACGCTTGCGGGTGACCATGCCGCAACCATGAAAGCACCGGCTTAAGGCGACCTTAATGCCCGGCGCGCGAGTGCCCCGGGCAGATGGTTGCGGAATTCGTTGACGACAAAATTTCCGAGCCGCTTGCCGCGATTACGCAAATAGCGGAGCAGCCCCGCGTCGACGAAATAGGTCAGCAGAATGCTGTCCCGCGTCTTGCACCTCATCCCCGATCCGATCGGCCGAATGCCAGGTGTCGGTGCCGACAGCGAAGGCGTAGCCGGTGTTGGGCGCGAAGGTCATTTGCTTTTCCTTCGTCAGCGCCCCGTCCGAAAGCTTGCGATGGAAAATGGTGCCGATGTGCGAAGTGGAAAGGTCGCGCGGCAGATAGAGCTGCACGGTAATGCCCTTCCACCGGGTGTCGGTGTGCGGCGTGATCAGATAACCGGGAATATCGCGCGTCAGCACCGGGATCGGAAACATCCCGACCTTGGCGTAGCCCGGGCCGAAACGCCGCTCGAGCAACGGAGCCAGACGCCGGATGAACGCGTCGCGAACCGCGGGCGAGCAAAGCGCGCGCCCGACCAGATTCCACACCGCGCGCTTTTGCGGTTCCAGGTGGCGGATGTATTCCGGGAACAAATCGATCTTGACGCGCGTGTGTGTTCCGTCAGCAAGGTCATGGCCCTTGCTGCGGCCGTGCATCGGCCGGTACTCGGTCGCCGCCGGCATGTGTTCGAGCATGGCGGCGTAAATGTCTTGCGGAAACACATCGTTGAGTACGAGATGATAGAATGGCGTTTCGGAAGCGGCCGCCCGATCCACCGCCGCGACGACGAAATCGCGCAGCCGTGCTATCGCAAGGCTGCGGTCGCCTGCTCTCAACTCCAGCGACTGATCCATAGCGCAATACGCTAGACGCGCGCCTCCAGTTAGGTGGCCCGAAGCCACAGGATGTAGCCCCGATTGCCAGTGCGCGACAAGCCCGCGCAGGGCCGAAGCTATACCAGCGCCTTGAATGCCGCTCGCCCGGCATAGACGGCTTGGGCGCCGAGTTCCTCTTCGATGCGCAGGAGCTGATTGTATTTCGCGGTGCGGTCGGAACGGGCGAGTGAGCCGGTCTTGATCTGCCCGCAATTACAGGCGACCGCGAGGTCGGCAATCGTCGCAGTCCTCGGTTTCGCCGGAGCGGTGCGACATCACCGCGGTGTAGCCGGCTTTGTGCGCCATCTCGACCGCGGCAAGCGTCTCGGTCAGCGTGCCGATCTGGTTGACCTTGACCAGAATTGAGTTGGCGTAATGTTCGGCGATTCCCTTGGACAGCCGTGAGACATTGGTGACGAACAGATCGTCACCAACGAGCTGGCATTTGTCGCCGAGCACTTCGGTGAGCAGCTTCCAGCCTTCGATATCATCCTCCGCCATGCCGTCTTCGATCGAAACGATCGGATAGCGGCTGGCGAGAGCGGCAAGATATTCGGCTTGGGCCTGACGCGAACGCGTTTTGCCTTCGCCTTCATAAACGTAGCTGCCGTTCTTGAAAAATTCGGTTGCCGCGCAATCGAGGGCGAACATCACCGCTTTGGCCGGGCTCATAACCGGCCTTGATCGCCGCCTGCGTCAGAAAGTCCAGCGCGGCTTCGGCGGAAGGCAGATTGGGCGCGAAGCCGCCTTCGTCGCCGACATTGGTGTTATGGCCGGCAGCTTTGAGCGCGGCGCGCAGTGTATGAAAAATCTCCGATCCAGTACGCAAGGCTTCGGCAAACGAAGCTGCCCCGAGCGGCACGATCATGAATTCCTGGAAGTCGATCGGATTGTCGGCATGGGCGCCGCCGTTGATGATGTTCATCATCGGCACCGGCAGCAGTCGCGCGGCGGTGCCGCCGACGTAGCGGTAAAGCGGCAGGTTGTTGGCCGTGGCCGCCGCTTTGGCAACCGCAAGCGAGACGCCGAGGATGGCATTGGCGCCGAGCCGGCCCTTGTTGGGCGTGCCGTCAAGCGCGATCATAGTTTCGTCGATCTTGACCTGAGCCTCGGCGTCCATGCCGCTGAGCGCATCAAAAAGTTCGCCGTTGACGGCTTCGACCGCATTGCGCACGCCTTTGCCGAGATAACGCGAACCGCCATCGCGCAATTCGACCGCTTCATGGGTCCCCGTCGAGGCCCCCGACGGGACGCCGGCGCGGCCGCGCGAGCCGTCCGCCAACACCACATCGACCTCCACGGTCGGATTGCCGCGGCTGTCAAGAATTTCGCGGCCGATGATATCGACAATGGCAGTCATGCGTGCTCCCAGCTTAACGCTTTACCTGAGAAGCGGGCTTCTACAGGATCGCTGCGCCCAACGCCATGTCGGTCGCAGGCTGTCGGTCACAGGCTGGCTCGGAAACCCGGAGAAGTGTCCTCGCTTGATACAGCCGGCCATGCTCTGTCCGTTGGCAGTTGCCCGCGCTTTTGCCGTCAGCACCTTCCGTGTTATCGCACTCGCGCCATGCCGAAACCGCCCTCTCAACTCGGCCGATCCGTGCCAATCCCGGCGTCGCCCGCGGAGGCGGTGCTTGACCGCGTGCGCAATCCGCATCCAGACACCAACTACGTAGCCCGCTTCACTTTCCCCGAATTCACTGCGATGTGTCCGGTCACCGGTCAGCCGGATTTCGCGACGCTGGTGATCGATTACGTGCCCCGGGCGTGGCTGGTGGAGTCGAAATCGTTCAAGCTTTACCTCAACAGCTTCCGCAATCACGGTGCTTTCCACGAGGAATGCACGGTAGCAATCGGGAAAAAGCTGGTCGCGCTACTAAAGCCGAAATGGCTGCGCATCGGCGGCTACTTCCATCCGCGCGGCGGCATGCCGATTGACGTGTTCTGGCAAGCCGGAAAACTTCCAGCCAACGCCTGGGTGCCCGACCAGGGTGTCAGCACTTACCGCGCGCGTTAGCGCGGGTTCGTCGTCGTATGCGGCGTCGAGCAAATTTGTACCTCTTGTCCAAAGCGGCATGTTTGTGAAAGATGCGGGCGGGATTCGAACGGAGTGAAATAGATGCGCGGTAAATCAGTGACTAAAATCATGCTGGCCGGGATCATCGCGATGGCGTCGGTTACGCCTTCGCTCGCGATGCATATGAAGCACGCGACCAGAGCACCCAATGCCTGCGCCAAGACGCAACTTCGTTGCATCGCCGATTGCGACAAGTCCCACTGGTGCCACGTCTATGCCTGCAGCGATAACAAAACGATTCTGCTCCCCTTCACTTGCGGCGAAGACAGCGGACTTTGCTTCGCGCCGCGCTGTTGAGCATCACGGCAGCCCGCGCTCGCCCGGGTCACGGGTTGCGGCCGGAAAAGGTGGTGTAACGCCGTGATCGGCGGGGTGGGCAATCATCGGCCTTGAAATCACCGGTTAGCTGGGCCAGCTAGCCGGTGATGAAGCGCGCACCCCGCATCTCTTTTGTCTCGCTCGGCTGTCCGAAGGCCTTGGTCGATTCCGAGCGCATTATCACGCGGTTGCGCGCTGAAGGTTATGAGTTGTCGCGCGGCCACGCTGATGCCGACCTCGCAATCGTTAACACGTGCGGCTTTCTCGATAGCGCGCAAGCTGAATCGCTCGACGCCATCGGTGCGGCGCTTGCCGAAAACGGCAAAGTGGTCGTGACTGGCTGCATGGGTGCGGAGCCGGAGAAGATCACCGCCCTGCATCCGAACGTGCTCGCGGTAACCGGGCCGCAACAATACGAGAGCGTCCTGGAAGCGGTGCATCGCGCGGCGCCCCCGCAGCATGACCCTTATGCTGACCTGATTCCGCCCCAGGGCATTAAGCTCACGCCGCGGCACTACGCTTACCTAAAGATTTCAGAAGGTTGCAATAATCGCTGCACGTTTTGCATCATTCCGAAATTGCGCGGCGATCTGGTCTCGCGCCCCGCCGCCGATGTGCTGCGCGAGGCCGAGCGGCTGGTCGCGGCAGGCGTCAAGGAGTTGCTGGTCATCTCCCAGGATACGTCGGCCTACGGTGTCGATTTGAAGTATGCGGCCAGCGAATGGAAAGGCCGCGAGGTGCGGGCGAAATTCATCGATTTGGCGCGCGCCCTCGGCGAATTCGGCGTCTGGGTGCGGCTGCACTACGTCTACCCGTATCCGCATGTGGACGACGTGATCCCGCTTATGGCGGATGGCAAAGTGCTGCCTTATCTCGATGTGCCGTTCCAGCATGCCAGTCGCGCTGTACTCAAGCGCATGCGCCGGCCAGCGGCGCAGGAAGAGACACTGTCGCGCATCAAAAAATGGCGCGCGGCCTGCCCTGATCTCACCATCCGCTCGACTTTCATCGTCGGCTTTCCGGGCGAGACCGACGCGGATTTTTCGCTGCTGCTCGATTGGCTTGGTGAGGCTGAACTCGATCGCGTCGGTTGCTTCCGTTACGAGCCGGTCGCCGGTGCCGCTGCGAACGATCTCGCCGCTTCGGTGCCTGAACCGGTAAAAGCCGAACGCTTCGACCGGCTGATGGAACGGCAGCAGGAGATTTCAAGAAAACGCCTGAAGCGCAAGGTCGGCACGCGCCAGCGCGTCATCATCGACGAGGTCGGCGCTGCCAGGCCCGGATCGGGTCAGGCGACGGCGAAGGGCCGCAGCAAGGGCGACGCGCCGCAGATTGACGGTACCGTGTTCGTGCAGAGCCGGCGGCCATTGCGCAGTCGGCGAGATTGCGACCGTCAAGATCGAGCGCGCCGAAGCCTACGACCTTCATGGAACAGTCGTAGGCTATTAAGCTCGCCGTCTGTTCGCGCGCGTTGTGACCAACGCGGCAATGCTTTCGATTTTCGCTGGTATTGGCGGACGTTCGGCGCTTTCATGCCGCGCGAGGCGCTGAATCGTGACCGCGATCTTCATCACCGCGACCGGGACCAACGTGGGAAAAACCCAAGTCGTTGCCTCGCTCATCCGGCACTTGCGGCAGTTCGGCCGCACGGTGGAAGCGATCAAGCCGATTGTCTGCGGATACGATACCGCGCGCGCGGCGGCGAGCGATCCGGGCACGCTGATTGCTGCGCTCGGTCTGCCGTTCTCGCCGGAATCCATCGACCGCGTTTCGCCCTGGCGCTTTCGCGCCGCGATGTCGCCGGATCTTGCGGCACGGTATGAGGGGCGCACCATCGATGTCGATGGCGTGGTGGCGCTTTGCCAAAGCGCGATCGAGCGGCGCCGCGATGTCCTCCTGATCGAAGGCGTTGGCGGCATCATGACGCCGCTCGATGAAAGCCGTACCGTCCTCGACGTGATGATGTCGTTGCGCCTGCCGCTGATCCTGGTCGCCGGCTCCTATCGAGGGACCGTGAGCCACACGCTCACCGCGCTCGATTCGCTTTTACGACGCGACATGAACGTGCTTGCGACCATCGTTAATGAGACGCTGGATAGCACCGAACCGCTGGATGAGGTTGCAGCCTCCATAGGCCGTTTCACCGGACCCGTCATCAGGCTGCCACGTCCCCGGGGCTAGAGCGAGGTGCTGACCCCCTGCCTCCATCACACTTTTGGCGCAGAACAAGGTCACCTTACTGTAAGGCTGCGGAAGCTTCATCACCGACAGGATTGCAATACATGCGCGATCGCTCTTTCGTGCTCCTCGGCGCGGCGGCCGGCGTGGTGCTGGCGCTTGCCGCGACCGACCCGCAGATCGTCTTCACAGGCGCCGATGCCCGGCCCGCGCCCACGACCAAAAAATATCATTTGCTCGGCTTCTTCGTCGGTGCGTTTGAGCGCGTTCGCACCGATTATGTGGTGAAGCCCGATGATACCAAGCTGATCTATTCAGCGATCAACGGCATGCTTTCCGGCCTCGAAGATTCGGGCTTCATGGACGCTGATGCCGCGCGGCGGAGCATTTGCACCGGTCCCGAATGTGCACTTTATGGCGGCACCGGCATGGAAATCGTCATGGTCAACGGTGCCGCCCGGGTCGTGTCACCGCTGGACGACAGTCCGGCCGCCAAGGCGGGCGTCATGGCGCGCGACATCATCGAGGAAATCGACGATGAGCCGATCCAAAACATGTCGATCTATGAGGTATCTAACAAACTAAAGGGCCAGCGCGGTCAGGAAATTCGCTTGAAGATCATGCGCGCCGGCCGCGATAAACCCATCAACGTGACACTCAGCCCGGACGCTGTAACCAACGGATCGGTGCGGGCGCGTAGCGACGGTGGTGACGTCGCTTATGTGCGCATCAGTCGATTTCACGAAGACACGGCCGATGAGGTCAAAAAGTCGCTCACGGACATCACCGCAAAGATCAAGCCAGAGCGGCTGAAGGGCTTGGTCCTCGACCTGCGCAACAATCCGGGCGGACCGCTGGATACGGCCGTCTCGGTCGCCGACGCGTTTCTTGACGCGGGCGAAATCGTATCGATCCGTGGCAGGAAAACCCCGGCAAACGAGAACTTTCTCGCCAAGCCGGGCGATCTCGCCGGCGGCAAACCGATCGTCGTTCTGATCAACGCGGGTTCGGCTTCTGCGGCCGAGATCGTGGCCGGAGCTCTCAAAGACAACCATCGTGCGACCCTCGTCGGCACGCGGTCGTTCGGCAAAGGGTCGGTTTCGACCGTTATTCCGATTGGCCCAGGACGCGGCGCGCTTTCTCTAACGACCGGGCACTATTTCACGCCATCAGGCCGCCGGATCACGGGAAACGGCATCCTGCCCGATGTCGAAGCGCTGCAGCAAAACGTCCCGGAGCAATTTAAAAGCGACGACAAAACGAAAGACAAGGAACACGCCACGTTTCAATCCTATGTCCCTTCTGATCCAAAGGCCGACAGCGCGCTGACGGTGGCGTATGATCTGTTGCGCGGAACGAAAACCGCGCCCTAACTGAAAAACCGGATTTGCAAAATCGTCTCGGCCATGCCTTCAAGGTTGAACAAGGCGTGCAGCAGCATGGTCAGCAGCAAAGAGCCGCTGCGCCAGCGCATCCAGCCGAGAAAAAGTCCAATAACGAAAATCTGCAGGATACCGGTCCAGTCATACTGAACATGCAGCGCGGCCCATAAAATCGAAATGACGACGATCGCGGGCCACGCCGCGCGATCCGAACGGGCCCAGCCGCGGAACAAAAATCCCCGAAATATGATTTCCTCGCTTGCGGGCGCGACGATCACGGCCGCGATCAAAAACGGCGCCAACCAGCCCTCCGCCGCTGCCGTGGTGTAGGATTGCAGCTGAAATGGCGTCACCAGCGGTTGTCCGCTGAAATAGAGGAAACCATCGCTCAGCGCGATCAGCCCGACGAGGCAAATGATGCCGAGCCGCAGATCGCGCGTGTTCGGCACCAACAGCGCAAAGTAATCGACCGTTGACGCTCGCGCGAGACGAATGGCCAGCACGAGTATCGCGATCGTAATGGGATTGGCGACCAGAATAAAAAGGGCGACCGCGATGCCGTCGAACGGCACGTCAAGGACCGCGTTGACGTTCCCGATCCGCCACCACACCAGGATGGCAAGCGCGGCAAATTGGCCGACGAGAAAGGCCAGAAGCGCCCACCCGAAGGTAGCCCAGTAACCCCAAATCCTCATGAGCTGAAGACCAGCCTTTACGGCACGAGGATTGACGCGCCGGTGGTCGCCCGGCCTTCGAGATCACGGTGGGCCTTGGCAGCGTCGCGCAGGGCATATTTTTGGTTGATCGGAATTTTCACGGCGCCGCTGCCGACGACACCAAAGAGGTCGTTTGCGATGGCGAGTAAATCCTCACGCTTTGCGGCGTAGGTGTTGAGTGTGGGCCTGGTGGCGAACAGCGACCCCTTGAACTGCAGCAGATTGATGTTGAATGCCTCGACCGGACCGGAAGAGCTGCCAAAGCTGACAAACATCCCAAGGGGACGGATGCAGTCCAGCGAAGCGGGAAAGGTGTCCTTGCCGACACTGTCATAGACCACGTCACACAGCTTGCCGCCGGTGATCTCCTTCACGCGGGCAACGAAGTCTTCGTCGCGATAAAGAATGGTGTGATGGCAGCCATTGGCGCGGGCGAGCTCGGCTTTCTCTTTCGATCCCACAGTGCCGATGACGTTGGCGCCGAGATGGTTCGCCCACTGACAAAGGATCAGGCCGACACCGCCGGCTGCGGCGTGCATCAGAATGGTCATGCCCTTCTCGACCTTGAACGTACGGCGAAGGAGATATTCCACCGTCATGCCCTTGAGCATCATGGCGGCGGCCTGCTCGTAGCTGATGTTGGCCGGCAGCTTGACCGCGCGGTCGGCCGGTACCAGTCGCTCTTCAGCGTAGCATGCCGGTCCATTCACATACGCAACGCGGTCGCCGCGCTTGAATTCGCTCACACCGGCGCCGACTTCGACGACTTCACCTGCAGCCTCGTTGCCGGCGACGAATGGCAGGCCGCCGGGAGCAGGATAGAGGCCCATGCGAAAATAGACGTCGATGAAATTGACGCCGCAGGCGTGTTGCTTGACCCGAAGCTGGCCTGGCCCAGGCGCAGGTACGTCAACCTGCTCATATGTCAAAACCTCGGGGCCGCCGACTTTGTGGACGCGAACCGCAGCTACCATCTTCTTCTCCTGTCGCAGTCTTTCGCGAGGGCGCGATCATAGGTAGTCATCGAAGTGGCGCAAGGGATCAATCGGCGCGGCGCATCAGCCCAACGATCACGAAATAGAGGGCGATCACCGCGAGCACCCCCGCGGCCCAGGCAGGCGGATCCAGGTCTCGTGCCAGTGTCAGAACGGCAAGCAATCCCCACACCACCAACGCCGCCATATTGAGGTGACGCCATCGCGGCACTCGCACGGGGTGGACAAAATGGATCGGGGCAAATGTTGCGGCCGCCAGCACGACAATCAGCGCAGCACCCCACCAGGGTGCAGGCTTGAGCAGGAAGAGGTAAAACGCCACGACGTTCCAAAGCGCCGGAAAGCCACGGAAATAGCTGTCGCTCGTTTTCATCCGGCGGTCGGCGAAGTAGAGCGCGCCGGTCACGGTCACAATAAGGCCGAGCGCAAGCGCCACCGGCGGCGGCAGCAGGCCGCCCGCAACCATGGCGTAGGCCGGCACGAACACGTAAGTGACATAATCGACCACGAAATCCAGCAGGTCACCCGACCAGCGTGGCAGCACTTCGGCAACGCGCAGCCGTCGCGCAAAGGTGCCATCAATGCCGTCGATGATGACTGCGACCCCGAGCCAAGTGAACATCAGTGTCCAGTTGGCGCCGACCGCTGCGACCAAAGCGAGCAACGCGCATGCGGCGCCGCATGCGGTGAAGATGTGGACCGAAAAGGCGGCAGCCTCGCGAAGCGTGATGCCGGTCTCTGCTGGTTTTGGCTCCATATACCGATCATACGCAATCTTTCCACGATTGCTCATCATCCGGCTATAAATCTCAAGAAACCGTTGAACATGTGAGGCGCCAGGGTTGAGTAACGGTCCGGAAAACATCACCGCTGAAACCGCAATCGTTGGCGGCGGACCGGCAGGCCTCGTCAGTGCGATCGCACTCAAAGCGGCCGGTGTGGACGTTGTCCTGATTGCGCCACAGGCCGAGAACGACCAGCGCACCACGGCGTTGCTGGCAAGTTCGGTGACGGCGCTCACGACATTGGGGTGTTGGGACGCGTGCCAGCCGCACGCCGCTCCCCTCGTCAATTTGCGCATCATCGACGATACCCGCCGGCTCCTGCGCGCGCCGGAGGTTGCCTTTGCGGCGGCGGAAATCGGCCTCGACGCCTTCGGGTACAATATTGAGAACCGTCACCTCATTGCAGCACTGACCGCGCGTGCCGCTGAATTAAAATTGTCACGCATTGAAGCGACCGCGCTGGTGGTGTCGAGCGATCCGTCCGGCGTCACCATCAACTTTACTGGCGGCACCGCGCGCGCGCTGCTGGCAATCGGGGCCGACGGGCAGCGGTCGTTATGCCGGGCGGCCGCTCACATTGGCACCCGTCGCCATACTTATCCGCAGACCGCGCTCACGCTTAACCTTGCGCACACACGGCCGCACCACGATACTGCGACGGAATTCCATACCGAGAACGGTCCGTTCACTCTCGTTCCGCTGCCTGGCCGGCGTTCAAGCCTTGTCTGTGTGCTCGACCCTGCACGGGCAGAGGCGCTGGCAGCAACGCCGGACGCCGAGCTTTCGGCCGAGGTCGAGCGTCGTTCGCATTCGGTGCTTGGTAAGATCACGGTCGAGCCGGGGCGCGGCTTGTTCCCGCTGGCAGTCGAGATTGCGCACTCGTTCGCACGTTCCCGCATCGCACTGGTTGGGGAGGCGGCCCATGTCGTGCCACCCATCGGCGCCCAAGGGCTCAATCTCGGATTACGCGATGCGGCCACGCTCGCGGAATTCGTAACCGACGCGCGGCGGCAAAATCTCGACATCGGCTCGCCCAAGGTGCTTGCGGACTATGACGCAGCGCGGCGGGTCGATGCGACCAGTCGCAGGATCGCCATCGACCTCCTTAACCGCAGCCTGCTGACGGGCTTTCTGCCCGCGCACGGCATGCGCGGTCTTTCGTTTTATCTTGTCGACCGCATCGGCCCGTTACGGCGAACGCTGATGCGCGAGGGGGTCGACCCGGCAGCCTCACGACCCCGCTTGATGCGTGGCGAGAAGATCTGAGGCGCTCGGCATTTTGTAGGCATGAATGCCGTCAAAAACGGCTTGGCGGGGTCATGCCGTTCGTCCTACCGTCAATCTCGGGACTGAGGGATCTAACATGAAGCTGCCGCGGAATTTCTTTAAGCCGCTGGCGATCGGGGCGCCCGCACCACCACGCGAACTGCCGCTCAAGCTTGAGCGAATGATTCACTTCGTGCCGCCGCACCTGGAGAAGATGCGTGCCAAGGTCCCGGAACTCATCCGGCAGGTCGACGTGGTGTTGGGAAATCTGGAAGACGCCATTCCTGCCGATGCCAAGGAAGCCGCCCGCGCCGGCTTCATCGCGATGGGCAAGGCATCGGATTTCGGCACCACCGGACTGTGGACCCGGGTTAATGCGCTGAATTCGCCTTGGGTGCTCGACGACATTTGCGAGATCGTCGCGGCAATCGGTCAAAAGCTCGACGTCATCATGCTGCCCAAGGTCGAAGGCGCCTGGGATATTCACTATCTGGATCAGTTGCTCGCCCAACTCGAAGCCAAGCACGCGGTCAGCAAACCGATTCTTATTCACGCAATCTTGGAAACCGCAGAAGGCGTCGACAACGTTGCCTCAATCGCCACCGCTTCGCCGCGCATGCATGGCATCAGCCTCGGTCCGGCAGACCTTGCAGCGTCGCGCGCGATGAAAACGACACGGGTTGGCGGCGGCCACCCCGATTACAAGGTTCTGGCCGATCCGTCTCAGGGAAGCGCGGCAGATGCTCCCCGCGCCGCCTACCAGCAGGACCTTTGGCACTATACGACCGCGAAAATGGTCGACGCCTGCGCAGCGGCAGGCATTAAGCCGTTTTACGGTCCCTTTGGAGATTTTGCCGATTCCGCTGCTTGTGAAGCGCAGTTCCGTAACAGTTTTCTGCTGGGCTGCGTCGGCGCCTGGACCCTGCACCCGAGTCAGGTCGCAATCGCAAAGCGGGTATTTTCGCCCGATCCGGCGGAAGTGAAGTTCGCTCAGAAGATCATTGCCGCGATGCCGGACGGCAGCGGCGCGGTAATGATCGACGGTAAAATGCAGGACGACGCCACCTGGAAGCAGGCCAAAGTATTAGTCGATCTCGCCCAATTCGTGGCCGCCAAAGACCCGGAAATGGCCGCGCGCTACGGGCTATGAAAAAACACTATGAATCGTGCCATGAACGCGCGTTCAGCGTTTGAACAGTTGCCTGCCACAATTATGTCATTGCATTGTCGTGACGGGTGTGCCGCCAAAAAGGTTTAGAGTTGTCGCTACCATGAACAAGATTCGCAACGCCAAATATCAGATCGGTCAGGTGGTGCGGCACCGTCTGTTTCCTTTTCGCGGCGTCGTGTTCGATATCGATCCGACTTTCAGCAATACCGAGGAATGGTACGAGTCGATTCCCGCGGAAATTCGCCCGCACAAAGACCAGCCATTTTATCATTTGTTCGCGGAGAACGACGAAACCGAATATGTTGCCTACGTCTCCGAGCAAAATTTGTTGCCTGACGACACCGGCGAGCCGGTCCGGCATCCGCAGGTGGCGGAGGTTTTCGTCCGCGATGACAAGGGCAGTTACCGCCCGCGTTCCGCAATGCGTCATTAGGTGGCGCGATCACGCTCGGCGAGAGCGCAAACCCGTTTTCTAAAACGCAACGACGAAACAGAGGTCCCGCTTGCCTGAGCGGGCGTTGGTATCAAACCGGCTGGCGCAGAACGGCGCCAGCCAAATCATCAGCCGAGGGAACTCTCAGCCTATTGCGTCTTGCCGCCAGGCGCGGGCGCTGCCGAAGAGCTCGGCGCCCCCTGCTGATTTTCGAGCCTCTTGCGTGCTTCGTCGGCGCGCCGCTGCAGCTCTTCCTGCAACTTCTTCTGTTGCTCCTCGAACACCTTGGGATCAGTCGGCGGTCCCTCATAGGCTTTGGCGAAATCCGCGAGCGGCATCACGACGCTGATGGGCTGCCCGGTGGCATTGATCGCCTGGAGCACGAGCCCCTGCCCTTTTTTCAACTTGCCGATCATCTCGGCATTGACTTCGTAATCGGCCATGCAGCCGTTGGTGAAACAGATCACATAGGGCGCCGTCATCGGCTGGTTTTGATCGATAATGACGCGCGTGCCGTGAACAAGCTGCATGCCTAGTGGCAAAGTGATACGTAAAAGTTTCTTCTCCTGACCCTCCGGCTCAATAATGACTGCCGCGGCCACCGGCTGTCCCGACTCCACCCGTGCATCCTTGCCGGTGAAACAGACTTCCTTGGCGTTCGGATCAGGTGCCTGACCAGGCTGGCCTTTGAGACAGAACTTCGTCCAAGGCGAAAATACCAATTGTACTTGCTGCCCGTTCGGCGCCTGGCCGGCCGGGGCTTGCGCCGGCTGAGGCTCGGCGGCTGCCGGGGGCGCCGCCGGCTGCGCCGGCTTCTTGGAGGGCTTGGACTTTGCCGTTGGCGCCGGAGCCGGAGGCTGCTGGGCGAACGCCGGGAACCCCATCGCCAACGCGAACGCCACCGCGACAGTCGCGGCGCGGGCCAAATTCGAAGGGCGCGTGTTGGCGATGGCCGCGAGCACCAAGCTCGCCGGCCTCGCTGTGGCCGGCGCGGTCCGATAGGTCATGAGTTGCAGTCCCTCGTTATGCTGCCACGCGAACTAAGCGGCCGCCCCCAACTTTAAGGTCATTCGACGCCGATTGCGGCAGCAGCGTGACACCGCGCCCGTCCGACAGGACGCTCAAATAGCCCGCTTTGGCCGAAAGATAAAGCGCATCTGCGATCAAACGTAAAAGCGCCGCATCGGTGGTCACGGGTTGAGCGCTTAGCCGTTTAATACCGCTATGTTACATCCTCGGAGATCGAATTGTATCGAGCGGTGTTTCGCACCGATGCATATCAAGTTTAACGCAGGCGCGGTCGCTGCCGTGCGCGCCGCTTTGTGTATTGCTGGCGCGATCTTCGCTTGCGACACGCAAGCGGCAGCGGAGGTCGCTCACGCTATCGCTATGCACGGTGCTCCGGCGATGGGGGACGATTTCGTGGATCTGCCTTATGCCAATCCTGACGCTCCGAAGGGCGGCCGGTTGGTGCAGGGCGTACTCGGAACCTTCGACAGCCTCAATCCGCTCATCGTCAAGGGTCTGGCGGTCCAGAATCTGCGCGGTTACGTGATCGAGAGCCTGATGGCGCGCGGTTACGACGAACCGTTCACGCTTTACGGGCTGTTGGCGCGTACGGTCGAGACCGATGAAGCGCGTAGCTACGTGACCTTCGGGCTTGATCCCGCGGCGCACTTCTCCGATGGCGTGCCGGTGTTGGCGTCGGACGTGGTGTTTTCGTGGAAGCTCCTGCGCGATCACGGCCGCCCGAATTACCGGACCTACTACTCCAAAGTCGTCAAGGCTGAAGCGCTCGACGCGCGGACGGTGCGCTTCGATCTCAGCCACAGCAACGATCGCGAACTCCCTCTTATTCTCGGGCTGATGCCGGTGCTGCCTGAGCATGCGATCAATGTCGCCACCTTCGAAGATACGACATTGGCAAAACCAATCGGCAGCGGGCCCTACGTCGTCAGTACGATCGATCCGGGCAAGAGTGTCACATTCGCGCGGGATCCGAACTATTGGGGCCGCGCACTCCCCATCAATCGGGGCTTGTGGAATTTCGCCGAGTTGCGTTTTGACTATTACCGCGACGCCAACGCCTATTTCGAAGCATTCAAAACCGGCATCTATGAAGTGCGGGCCGAGCGCGATCCGAGCCGCTGGCAGACTGGCTACGACTTTCCTGCGGTGCGCGACGGGCGCATCGTCAAAGAAGCTTTTCCGTCAGGCACGCCCAAGATCGCCTCGGACTTTGTCTTCAATACGCGGCGGCCGATGTTTTCCGATATTCGTGTGCGCGAGGCCATTTTGCTGCTGTTCGATGCCGAATGGGTCAACCATAATTTCTTCTTCGATCTTTACCGGCGCAGTGCAAGCTTCTTCGATGATTCCGAATTGTCGGCCTATCATCGCCCCGCCGACGAGCGTGAACGCGCGCTGCTAAAGCCGTATAGCGACGCGGTCCGCGCCGACGTTCTGGACGGCACCTGGTCGCCACCGGTCACCGACGCCTCGGGGCGGGACCGCAAAAGCTTGCGGCAGGCGCTCGCATTGCTCGACGCCGCCGGGTATGCGCTGAAGGGTACGAAATTGCGCGAGCGCGCCAGCGGCAAACCGTTCCGGTTCGAGATCATGGTGATGAGCCGTGACGAGGAGCGCCTGGCGCTGACCTTTTCCAGCAACCTCGCGCGGGCCGGAATCGAGGCGCAGGTGCGACTTGTCGATGCCGTGCAGTACGATCAGCGCCGGGTATCGTTCGATTTCGATATGATCCAGTACCGTTGGGAGCAGTCACTGTCGCCGGGCAATGAGCAAAGCTTCTACTGGGGCTCGGCGGCCGCCGATCAGCAGGGTTCACGCAATTATATGGGCGTACGCAGCGCCGGAATTGATGCCATGATCGCCGCGCTTCTCGCTGCCCGCCGGCGTACCGACTTCGTCGCCGCTGTGCGCGCGCTCGATCGTTTGCTGATTTCCGGATTCTACGTTGTGCCGCTGTTTTATCTGCCCAACCAATGGGTGGCGCGCTGGACGTCGATCGCGCATCCCGAACGAACATCGCTTTCCGGCTACTTGCCGGAAACGTGGTGGCGTCAACCGAAGCGAGTACTGCAGTGATCCTTGGCGATTTAGGGCGGGCACCGGCTCGGCCACCGCTCAATTCGGGCCGCGTCACCATCGACGAGGTGCTGCGTTGTGTCGCCAGGCAACGTCCGGATGCGCTCGCGCTGATCGACGCCCAAAATCGCAAGCGTTTCACCGGCGGTGAACCGCGGTGCCTCAGCTTTGCAGAGGCCGACCGCATCGTTACGGCAATCGCTGAACGACTGCGGAGCATGGGCTTGCCGACCGACGCGGTCATCGGCATCCAGTTGCCCAATATCGTCGAGAACATTCTGACGATACTGGGCGTGATGCGGGCGGACATGATTGCCGCACCGCTCCCGCTGTTATGGCGGCGCGCCGAAGCGATCGAAGCGCTCGAACGTGTTGGCCCGAAGGCACTGATCACGTGCGGTCATGTCGGCGCGTTCAATCTTGCTGATTTTACCCTGCACCTTGCCGCTGAAATATTTTCGGTCCGTTACGTGTGCGCATTTGGACCAAATCTGCCCGACGGGGTGGTGCCGTTCGACGATCTGATGGTCACGGCTACGTCCGATCCCGCAGCGCTCCATGATCGGGAGCGGCAGAGTGACGCCTCTTTGCACGTCGCCGCCATCACTTTCGACACCTGCGAAGACGGCATTGTCGCGGTCGCGCGCACTCACGCTGAGTTGCTCGCCGGCGGCCTCGCAGTGCTGCTCGAAAGTCATCTGCCGCCGGAAGCGAATATCCTTTCGGCTTTCGCCCCCGCATCTTTTGCCGGCATGAGCCTGACCCTTTTACCGTGGCTCCTGAGCAGCGGCACGCTCGCGCTGCACCACCCGTTCGATCCGGATACGTTGACGCGTCAACGGGCGGACTATCGATGCCGCGCCATCATCGTCCCGGCTGCCGTCGCCTTTACATTACCCGAAACCGGCATTTTGGCCGGCGAAGAGCGAATATCAGTGATAGCGGTATGGCGTTCGCCTGAGCAGCTTGCGGCGAGCCCGGCTTGGCTGAATGCAAATTCCGAGTTCGTCGACGTTTCGATTTTTGGCGAAACCGCGATCGTTCCTGGACGCCGCGGACGCGATGGCAAGCCGAGCCCTTTCGTTTTGGGTCGATTAAGTGTGCCGCGGGAGACGACAAACGGCCTTGCGGTCGCCGAACTTGCGCAAACCGAAATCGGTACCCTTGCCGTGCGCGGGTCGATGGTTCCGAACCATGCCTTCCCGCCCGGGATCGAACACTCCGGCCTGCCCCATTTCAAAGTTGGGCCTGACGCGCTGGTCGACACCGGCCATTGCTGCCGCATCGATTCCGCCACGCAAGAAATAATCATCACCAGCGCGCCGGCTGGCATTGCCAGCGTCAGCGGTTATCGTTTCCCTGTCCGCCGTCTTCAGGAAGCGGTCGGCCGCATCGATGGCGACGCAAGCCTGGCGGCGCTTCCCGATCCGCTGATCGGACAACGGCTGATCGGCGACGCTTCCAATCGCGCCGCGATGCAAACGGCACTCGGCGCCGCCGGCGCCAACCCGATCGTTGTCGCAGCTTTTCGCGACCGCAGCGAGCCGCATCGCGTCGAAGCTTAGGCGTGACGTGGTGCCATTGAACGCCGTCAATGCGCCAACTTCACGAGCTCTCTGATCGTGCCCGCGATTGGTGTTGCGCGAAGCGCACCGCCATTCCGAAGGTGCAAACGAACCGGAATTCCATCTCGCGGACGCAATGTCGGCTTGACACGGTAATCGACGCGGGCAGAGGAACGGCGGCGACACGCGGATACTGCTGCAGCAGGAGCAGTGTCCAGGTCAGGACGCTGTGGCTTGCTTCTGACGCTGCGGCGAAAAGAGATGCAAGTTGCCCGACGATGGCTGCATCGTCGGGCTGGTCTCCATCAGCGTCGTTGCTGTTCACGATAATCGAGGCAAGATCACCTTCGTCAACATGGCCGCGCTTGGCCGCAACCCATTCCAGAATCAGCCGTTCGAGAATTTCCGCATCGCGCACGACGCGGCCATAGGGCGTCACGGAAAGGTTGATCGGAAAAGCGATCACGCTTGAATCCCATTTGCGTTCCATCAAACGACTGACGCGGTCGGCGATCGCGCAACTTTGTTGGTTGCGCCCGCCGAACAGGAGCTCAAGCGCCATATCGCGCATCATCCGGCGGGTGTATTCTGAAAGATCAATAACCTCGTCGACCGGCCATGCGGCGGCTTCCTCTGCCGCGCGACGCTCCGGACCGATGGGATCGTAGCCTTCGACATAGAGGACGTGGCGACGACGGACCGGCTCGAAAATGCCGCTACGCCGTAAGTCCGGGTGCTCAGGACTATGCATAAAGCACAGCGACGCCGCAATCATTGCCCATCAATCGAGCGGCAGAACGTTCAAGACGCCCCATTAAGCCGCAGAAATGGGGCCGGTCGATGTAGGTTGTGTTCAGAAACCTTCACTCTGCCGTGACCTGATTGTGATCAGGAGGCTTACGTGAGCGTGATTGCCTCGGGGCCGGCAAGCCTGGCTGCGACCCGCATAGCGAGCGCGGACGCACACCGCTGTTGTTGACGTGGTATTAACAGCACTTTGCGATGATTGCGGCTGCGCTCAAGAAAAGTCTGCGGCTGGTCATGGCATTGCACGGTCCGTTCGTCGTTGTTGCCGACAACCCGGCGCCGGATATCGTTGAGGCTTTGCGCGCGGCAGGTGCTTTCCCGATTATCGAAACCAATTGGGCTGACGCCGTTGCAGCCATAGCTTCCATCGAGCCCGAGGCGGTGGTGCTGGCTGAGCCTTGCGCGGATCGCGAACGCGCCGGGGAATATGCCCGGACGTTTGGTCAGCGGCTCAGCACATGCAGCGGCGCCTTCACGCCGGTCATCGCCCGCCTGTACGAAGACGACCCTCCCCCGGTGCCCGATGCGCTGGCGATTTCCGCAACCGCACCGGCGGAACGGATCGTGCAGCGGCTTGGCGCGGCGTCGCGCATTAGGGCGCTGCATGGCACGGTTTTGCGTCGCATGGAGACACTCGCCGCCCACGGCGCGGCGACGGTGGAATTGCCGGCTAACGACGTACTCGACGAGGCGACCGTTCTGGTTGCTGGCCGCGGCCGAAATTATCCGGAGCTTGCGGTTGCCGTCGGCGAGCGGGTCGGCCTTGTCGGGGCGCTCAGCGTCGAGAGCGCGGCACGGGCGCTTAATGCACGAGATGTCGACGGCATGATCATCGGCGACGGCTTTGGGCCACGTATCATCACGGCCCTGCTGACGGTACTTGCCGAGGACGTCCGCTTTCGCGATCTGCCGGTCGCCGTGCTTGGCGGCCATCCCGGCGTGATCGAAGAGTTTCTGCCGCAATTAGCGAACCTCGAGCGCCTTCCTGGCGGGGCTCCGGAGGGCCTGGTCGAGCGCTTTCTGCCATTCGTTCGACTGCATGCCTTTGGTGAGCGCCTCAAGCGCACGCTTAAATCGCTCGACGCCAACGGCATGATCGACCCGAATACCGGGCTTCTCGCGCTTGACGCATTCTGGCGCGACCTCAACCGCGCCGTTGGCGACGCCGAAAGACGCGGCGTTGGCTTGTCGATTGCGCGCTTTTCGTTTGCGCGCGGCGATCGCCGCGTCAGCCTCGATGCGGCACGGCTGGTCAGCCGGCTGATGCGCCAGGTCGATTTCGCCTGCCGCGAGGCCGATGATTCGATCTTCGCCGTCTTCACCGAGACCGATCTGCGCGCGGCCCACGTGATCGCCCGGCGGATCGCGAGCGTGCTCAAGCACACCATGCTGGCGCCCGATCGCGGTAAAAGTGGTGTCGACACGGCCGTGACGCTGGCAACGCTGAAGCCCACCGACAGCGTCAATTCGCTGATTGCGCGGGTGGTGGACGACGTTGCCGTCGGCTGAGGCCCACACCACATATTAGCCGGAGCAGATATCTTTCGGTTCAACCGGCAGATGGGCTAGGCTCTCTATCACCGCAAGAAACCATCGATCGGAACCCGCTATGAACGCTTCCCCCGATCCGGCTGCCTCGGTCCGCGTCGATGTCGTTTCCGACGTGGTTTGTCCGTGGTGCTATATCGGCAAGCGCCGGCTTGAAATGGCGCTTGAACTCATCCCCGACATCAGCGTCGACATCAACTGGCGGCCATATTTTCTCAATCCCTGGATTCCGCGCGAAGGCATCGACCGCCAAACCTACCTTGAAACCAAGTTCGGTTCTGTCGAACGTTACACCATGATTGCCGAGCGGGTTTCTGCAGCGGCCGCGCTGGACGGCCTGGTGTATGCGCCCGACAAAGTGAGCCGGCAGCCCAATACGCTGGACTGCCACCGCCTGATCCTGTGGTCACGCAGCGCCACCGACCCCGGCGTCATGAAGCAGCGGCTGATGGAACTGTATTTCGCCGAAGGTGCCGATCTCACCGATTCAAGGACGCTGATCCAGGCGGCGGTCGATTGCGGCATGGACGGCGATTTGGTGCGGCGGCTTCTCGCCAGCGACGCTGATGTTGACCGCATCGAAGGCGAAGCGAACAGCGCCAAAGAGGCCGGCATCGATGGCGTGCCCTGTTTCATTTTCGGCGGCGGCGTCATTGTCACCGGAGCGCAGTCGCCTGACTATCTCGCCAGTGCGATCGAGCGCAGCGCCGGGCAACATACGCGCAAGCGGGCGTAACTTCGTTTTCTCCGTTGCGAAAGCGGGGCCGGCAAGGTCGTCGCGAGCCTGGCGAAGCGATCCAGCCGCGCCTCGCGGTGGTGGATTGCTTTCGTCGCTTTGCGCCTCGCTATGACGGATTGAGAGCACAGCATTCCGGCCGTGGCGGAGCTACGCTACTCGATCACGTTCCGCTCGCTGCGGGGCAAATGACGGTATTCGAGTTGACGTGCCAACGCCGGCGCGAGCGTCCGTTTGCCGCCGCCGGCTTCGGTGCGCCCGATCGCCATGATTGCGGTACCCATGGCGACGCTGCCGAACGTAACGACAAAGCCGAACAGTAAGAGGGCGAGCGCCGTTACCGGCGAGCGGTCCGCCATGATGAGATCGCGCAGACCATGCGGATTAAGCGCCAGCAGTCCGCCGAACAAAAATCCGGCAACGCTGACGCCAATGCCGAGATTGATCGCGAGCAACCGGAACAGCGGCTCGCGGAAAAAGTCTTGCAGCGGGCGCAGGCGTTTCTTCATACCACCAAATTTATCACGGCGCGTGCGCCGACGCCAATTGCGGTGGGCGGCGACCGCACTTAGCCGTGGTCACCATGAAAAGCTAACAACACGCCGGCAGCCGCTCGGGATGAGCACCTTCGCCGTGCTGGACGAAATAACGGTGCCGGTTTGCGCTCCGGGCCGTGGCGGGACGGACGCCGGCCTCACGCCGATTTCGCCGTGAGCTGATCCTGGAATTTGGAGCCGACACACTCGCGCTCGGCGCCGGCCGGATGCAGACCGGCGAGAAAGGCCCAGGCCTGCCGGGTCCACCGCGCGTCGGCGAGCGCGTGGTGGCGCGCGCCGACCTGGTGCGGCAGTTCCGGGTCGCCCAGTTCGATGGCCCATTGTTTGATGTCGAGACAAAGCTGCGGGAAGTGAAACGGCAACTCATTCATGTCGCCGAACAGCCAGGTGAAAGCGACCCAGTCGTAAGCCGGGAAATAGCCCCAGAACACCGGGTGCTCGTCGTGCTCGACGAAGCGGCGCACGGCGTAGCCGATTTCGACCCGCGGCATGGCCGAGCCCTGCAGTTGCGGCCGCACGGTTTGCAGGGTCCACAGCCGCGCTTTGGTCCAATCGACTTCGCTGCTTTCGGCATAGAACTCGCGGCCATCCTCGGCCACGAGTCCGACGCTGATCAAATCGATGGTGTAAGGCCGCTCGATGAATTCGGTGTCGAGCCAATATTTCATGTCTCACCTCTCACGGGCCGGACGATCGCACGGCTGAGGGCGTCGCGCATCGTCATTGCTGGACTTGATCCGGCAATCTATGCGGCGGCGCCGCACTTTCGACGAGTCAGCATGGACCACCGGGTCATAGGCGAGCGAAGCGACGCCGTTCTTCGAACGGGCTAATGCCCGGTGGTGACGAGCAAAAAGTAGGCCGGATTGAGCCAACGCGTCCGGCCCGAACTGGCCGGCCCGACCGGCTCCGCGAGCCTCGAAGGATGCGGCCCCGGCACGGCAAAGCAGATCGCGCGTTGCGCAAATACGTCGGCGTGTTAGTATGTATACAATCGAGCACAGAGGTAGCCATGCCCTCGACAACCTTCACCGTCCGCGTCGAGCCTGAGGTCAAGAAACGGCTGGAGAAGCTCGCCAAGAGCACCGGGCGCACGCGGTCGTTTCTCGCCGCCGAGGCGCTCAACGAATACCTCGACGTCAACGAATGGCAGGTCGCCGGCGTCAAGCGCGCCATCGCATCGCTCGACCGCTGCGAAGGCGTCTCGCACCAAGAGGTCAAGGATTGGGTCAATTCCTGGGGCCGCAAGCGCGAGCGGCCGGCGCCTAAACGCTCGGCGACATGAATATCATCTGGTCGCCAGAGGCGATCGAAGACCTGATCTCGCTCCGCGCCTACATCGCCGAGGAGAGTCCCGCCGGGGCAAGACGGATCGTGCTGCGAATATTGCATGACGTCGAACGGCTACTGCCGGACAACCCGCATATGGGCCGTCCAGGTCGCGTGCCCGGAACGCGCGAACTCGTCATTCCACAGACGCCCTACATCGTTCCCTACCGCGTGCAACGCGGAGCCATCCAGATTTTACGCGTCTATCACAGCGCCCGGCGTTGGCCGGACAGCTTGTAGCGTCGTGGGAAAGCTTGGCTCGCTTACTAGATTGTCGACACCCCAATTGAGTGCACTGTCACCGTAATTGCCAATTGAGTGCACTGCCAATGTAATTGGTAATTGGCGTAATTGGTAATTGCAAAATGCGGACGGAGATCTAAACTTTTCCTCAGCCCCTGCATCACATGTGACCCCAGGCTCGCCCAACGAGCTGGCCAATGCCGTTTGTTAGCGTGTGCATGCACTGCTCTCCGCCTCATTCCGCGAGCATGGAAATGAGCGCTTGCGCCAGGCGGGTGCTGGAGAACGGCTTTTCTAGAAAAGCAATATTCTGAATCTGGAACCACTTGCGGTTCTTTTGCGTCGGATCATAGCCCGACATGCAGAGTACGCCCATGTTCGGGCGCACCTGCATCGCGTTCTTCATGAGCGTCACGCCATCGATCCCGCCGGGCAAAACAATGTCGGTCAGCGTAATGTCAATTTTCGCCGGAGATTCGATCAAGTCGATGGCTTCATTCCCATTCGCCACCGCGTGCACCTTGTAACCCAATTGTTTCAATTGAGCCGCAATCACGACGCGCACATCGGAATCATCCTCCACCAGCAGAACGGTTTTTTCTTTTCCGGTCGCGGACGATCCGGCAACGTCGCCGCCATCAGCCGGTTGGCTCGCCATGTTGACCTTCGGCAAATGAATGGTGATCGACGTACCCGTCCCAACCTCACTTTCAATTTCAATATGTCCGCCAGACTGCTCGACGAACCCCTGCACCATGCTTAAACCGAGACCGCTTCCCAGCCCGTCTTTCTTGGTGGTGAAGAATGGCTCGAAGGCGTGGTTGCGTACCTCCTCCGTCATGCCCAACCCTGTGTCACGGACTGTCATGCAAACTTCCTCTCCCGTCGGCCACCGAGACGCGCCTTCATTGGCCGCCCACCGAGAAGCTTGGCACGTGGTTACGATAGTGAGTTCGCCACCCTCAGGCATCGCGTCACGAGCGTTGAGCGCCAGATTCACCAGGGCATTCGCCAGCAGGCTGCGATCAACGTGGACCGCGGCTGCTGTCGCATTGAGGTGGGTGACAATGCTGATATCCTCGCCAAGCATGCGCTGCAACATCCGGAGCGTATCCAGTACCAGCTGATCGAGCATCACCGGCTCAGCTTTCAAAGTCGACTTACGCGCGAACGCCAACAGCCGCTGCACAAGTTCGCTTCCACGCCGCGCCGCCCGTGCGGCCGCATTAATCAGCTCTGGCTCGGCGGGTAGCCCGCGTGCCGCGGCTTTCTCGACGATCTCAAGGCCGCCTGTAATCACCGCCAGCAGGTTGTTGAAGTCATGCGCGATACCTGCTGTCAGTTGCCCAATCGCTTCCATCTTTTGCACTTGCGCCAACGTTATTTGCGCCTTTTCGCGCTGGTGCATTTCCTTCTTGAGTTCGGCTGTGCGTTCGGCCACGCGCAACTCAAGGTGCTGGTTGATCTGTACCAAGGCTTTTTGCGCTTCGTCGCGCTGCCGCATCTCTTGTGACAGTGCCGCCTCGGTCTCCTTGCGCGCGGTAATGTCGATGCGGATTGCCATATATGTGTCCGGTTTGCCGTCCGGACCGAGTTGCGGAATGATGGTGGTGTCAACCCAGTATAGTGAACCGCCCTTTGCTCTGTTACACAGCTCTCCGCGCCAGACTTTGCCGTTTGCGATTTGACGGAACATTTCGCGGAAGAACGCCGCGGAGTGAGTTTCGGACTTCAGGATACGATGGTTTGCTCCGAGCAGTTCTTCGCGAGCATAACCGCTGATCTGGCAGAATTTATCGTTGGCGCAGATGATGTCGCCTTTCACGTCGGTGATGTCGACGATGACCGCTTGATCCACCGCGTATTGCTTCTCGATTAATTCCTGGTTCGTCCGCGCAAGCTCCTCCTCGGCCCGCTTTCGGTCGGTGATGTCGGTGATTGCGCCGAGTATGCGAACGGGGCGGTTCGCGGCATCGTACATGGAAGTGCCGCGGCTGTGGACCCAACGATAGTCGCCATTCTTCCCGCGCATCCGATAGTCCAACGCATAGGGTCGGTTTTCTTGTAGATGCGAGCGGCGCGCCTCGATCACGGCCCTCCGGTCGTCGGGATGGAGGAGATCGACAACAACCGACGGAATGTTCGCAAGCTCGTGGTCGGCATAACCAAGAATCTCCTTCCAGCGGGGCGACAGATACAGGCTGCCCGTGACAAGGTCCAAGTCCCAGAGCCCGTCGTTGACAGCGCTCTCGGCCAGTCGGTAGCGTTCTTCACTTCGTCGTAACGCCTCCTCCGCCTGCTTGCGATCGGTGATGTCGGTGATGGTGCCGAGCACCCGGATGGGGCGGTTCGTGGCATCGAATAAAGCCATGCCGCGGCTGTGCACCCAGCGATAGTCGCCATTTTTATGCCGCAGCCGAAAGTCCAACGTGTGCGACTTGTATGCTTTCGATCTCAGGTATTGACTGGTCACCTCGGCAATGGCCGCCCTGTCATCGGGGTGGACAAGATCGCGAAACGCCGACTCTAAGTTGGGAACTTCGTGGTCGGCGTACCCAAGAATCTCCTTCCAGCGGGGCGACAGATAAGATTTGTCGGTCAGAAGATTGTGGTCATATATCCCGTCGTTAACAGCGGCCTCGACCAAGGCGTAGCGTTCCTGGCTCTGCGCTAGCAGCTCCTGCGCCCGCTTGATTTCGGTGACGTCGTGACATGAGCCAACCCATTCGCGGATCGCTCCTTCCGCGTCACGAATAGGAATGCCGTGCACCACCATGTGCCGCCATTCGCCATCAAAGCGGCGCAGGCGCTCTTCGACTTGCCAAGGTGCCTGCTGGGCAATCCCCCGCGATACAACATCCGTAACGCGAATCCGATCCTCAGGATGGATGGCGTCGGCCCAGCGTCCGGCACTGATGTCATCCTCGGATTGCCCGGTAAACTGTCGCCAACTCGGACTATCACACACTAGTTGGCCGCGCAGATCGCATTGCCATATCACTTCGGTTGAGGCGTTAACGAGCGCGCGGAATTGCCACTCATCCAGGGATGGGGTTTCGGCACTCTGCTTGGGGTTGGTCACATCAGGAGATCTCATGAACTGCGTCATCCTCAACGTCGAGCTACCAGGGGGATCCTTCACTACGGAAGCAAATTCTGGAAAAAGACATTGAGGCCGAGTGATAGGCCAATGACAAGTGCGCGGTTGGAAAAAAGCAGTACTTGGCGATCCTCTCAAAACCGTGCGGTTTTTTTTGAGCAGATCGCAGCCTCACCCATGTGCGCTCGCGTCGCGTATGTGTGGACGGCAGAAGGCTGGCTCTATGTGGCTGCCGTCGTCGATCTGTTCTCTCGCCGGGTATTGGCTGGTCGATGAGCACAGCGATGACGGCTGGTCGATGAGCACAGCGAGACGGCGCAGTTCGTCGCTGACGCGCTGGTGATGGCAATCTAACGACGAGGCAAGCCCGACGCGCTGCACATTCTGACACAAAGGGAAAGAGCGCGTAACGGGACAGGTTTTCGCCAACCGCATAGGCGAATTTTCCTTACGCCGCCTTCGCCGCCTTCTCCGCAATCCCAACCAGCGTCCGCAAAATCCCAGCGGCGCCTTTGAGCCGCGCGGCGGGTGCGTCCCATTCGTCGAAGAACACGACTTTCATGTCCGGGCGCACGCGGGCGCCTTCGGGGTGCTTGCCGATATAGGCGATGAGGCCTTCGGGATTGGCGAAGGTGTTGTCGCGGAAGGCGAGCACCGCGCCTTTCGGGCCGACTTCGATCCGCTCGACATTGGCGCGGCGGCATAAGGCTTTGATGGCAACGACCTGCAGGAGGTATTGCACCTCCTGCGGCAGCGGGCCGAAGCGGTCGACGAGCTCGGCGGCGAAGCCTTCGATGGCGCGGTCGTCCTCGATTTCCGACAGCCGCCGGTAGAGCGCAAGCCGCACCGGCAGATCGGCGACGTACTCCTCCGGGATCAGCACCGCGGTGCCGATGGTGATCTGCGGCGACCATTGGTCGGCGACCGGCGCGGAGATGCCGGCTTTCAGACTCATCACCGCCTCTTCCAGCATTTGCTGGTAAAGCTCGAAGCCGACTTCCTTGATGTGGCCGGACTGCTCGTCGCCAAGAAGATTGCCGGCGCCGCGGATGTCGAGATCGTGCGAGGCGAGCTGGAAGCCGGCGCCGAGCGTGTCGAGCGATTGCAGCACTTTGAGGCGGCGCTCGGCTTGCGGCGTGATTTTCCGCGCGCTCGGCAGCGTCAGCAGCGCATAGGCGCGGAGCTTGGCGCGGCCGACGCGGCCGCGCAGCTGATAGATCTGCGACAGCCCGAACATATCGGCGCGATGCACGATCAAAGTGTTCGCGGTCGGAATGTCGAGGCCGGATTCGATGATGGTGGTCGAAAGCAGCACGTCGATATTTGCCGTCGTAGAACGCGCTCATCACGTCTTCGAGCACCGCCGACGGCATCTGGCCGTGGGCGACCGCGACGCGCACCTCCGGCACGTTCTTGTCGAGGAACGCTTTGGTCTCGGCGAGATCCTCGATGCGCGGACAGACGTAAAACGACTGCCCGCCGCGATAGCGCTCGCGCAACAGCGCTTCGCGCACCACGATCGGATCGAACGGCGCGACGAAGGTGCGGACCGCAAGGCGATCGACCGGCGGGGTGGCGATGATCGACATGTCGCGCACGCCGGAGAGCGCGAGCTGCAGCGTGCGCGGGATCGGCGTCGCGGTCAGCGTCAGCACGTGGACCTCGGCGCGCATCTGCTTGAGCTTTTCCTTGTGCGCGACGCCGAAATGCTGCTCCTCGTCGACGACGATGAGGCCGAGGTCCTTGAACTTGATGGTCTTGCCAAGGAGCGCGTGGGTGCCGACGACGATGTCGATGGTGCCTTCGGCAAGGCCCTTCTTCACGCGCGCGAGTTCGGCTGCGGAGACCAGCCGCGAAGCTTGCGCGACCTGCATCGGATAGCCGCGCAGCCGTTCGGAGAAGGTCTTGAAGTGCTGGCGCGCCAGCAGCGTGGTCGGCACCACGACCGCGACCTGCCGGCCGCTCATCGCCGTGACAAAGGCGGCGCGCAGCGCCACTTCGGTCTTGCCGAAGCCGACGTCGCCGCAGACCAGACGATCCATCGGCCGCCCGGAGCTTAGGTCGCCGAGCACCGCGGCGATCGCGGCGTCCTGGTCGTCGGTCTCCTCATAGGGGAAGCCGGCAGCGAACTCGTCGTACATCGCCGGTCTCGACCGTCAGCCGCGGCGCTTCGCGCAACAGCCGCTCGGCGGCGACCTTGATCAGTTCGCCCGCAATCTCGCGGATGCGGTTCTTCATCCGCGACTTGCGCGCCTGCCAGGCGGTCGAACCGAGCCGGTCAAGCTCGACGCCCGCCCCTTCCGAGCCGTAGCGCGAAAGAAGCTCGATGTTCTCGACCGGCACGAACAGCTTGTCGCCGCCGGCGTAATGGATTTCGAGGCAGTCGTGCGGGGCGCCCGCGGCCTCGATGGCGCGCAGGCCGACGAAGCGGCCGATGCCGTGATCGACGTGGACCACGATGTCGCCTGCGGCAAGGCTCGTGACTTCGGCGATGAAATTTTCCGCGCGCTTCGACGCGCGGCGCGGACGAACGAGCCGCTCGCCCAGAATGTCTTCTTCGGTGATCAGTGCCGCGTCATGGCGTCTCGAAGCCGGAATCGAGGCCAAGCACGGCGAGCGCGACCTGATGGCGGGACAGCGACAGCGCCTGCGGCCATGAGTTCGACCGGGGCGAGATTAAGAAGCCGGTGCTCGGCCAGCACATGCGCCATGCGCTCGCGCGAGCCTTCGCTCCACATCGCGATGACGACGCGCTTGCCGGCGGCCTGCAGCCCTTCGACGTGTTTGGTCACCGCATCAAAGACGCCGGCGGCGGACTCGTTGCGCTCCGCACTGAAATTATGGCCGGCGTGCATGCCGGTTTCGATGGCGTCCGCCGTGCCCTCCGGCGCGGCGAACGGCGACACGCGGGCAAGCGTTGCATCGTCGAGGCGTTCGCGCCATTCGGTTTCGGCGAGATAAAGCCGATCCGGCGGCAATGGTTTGTAGGGCGCGCCGCCGCCCGGCTGGTCGATCGCGTCCTTGCGCGCCTGATAATAGTCGGCGATTTGCGCGAGCCGCTCATGGGCGGCTTCCTCCGCCAGCGGCTCGATCGCGATCGGCGTGCCTTCGACATAATCGAACAGCGTCTCGAGCCGGGTGTGCAGCAGCGGCAGCCAATGCTCGATGCCGGCGGCGCGGCGGCCTTCGCTGACCGCTTCGTAGAGCACGTCGTCGGGCGCAGCCGCGCCAAAGGCTGCGACATAGCCGGTGCGGAACAGCCGGATCGTCTCCGGGGTGAGCTGAAACTCGGCCATCGGCACCAGATCGAGCGCGCGCAATTCGTCGGTGGTGCGCTGGGTTTCCGGATCGAAGCTGCGGATCGATTCCAGCGTGTCGCCGAAGAAATCGAGCCGCACCGGCGCGTTCATGCCCGGCGCGAACAGATCGATAATGCCGCCGCGCACCGCATAGTCGCCGGGCTCGCGGACCGTCGAGGCGCGGTTGAAGCCGTTGAGTTCGAGCCACTGCGTCACGCCCGCCATCGGCAGCAAATTGCCCGGCGCCGCCGACAACGATTGTCGGGCCAAGGTCTCGCGCGGCGGCACCCGCTGCAGCGCCGCGTTCACGGTGGTGAGCACGACCGCCGGACGCTCGCGGCCGGTGACGTGGGCGAGGCGCGACAGCGTCTTCATGCGCTGCGCGACCACGCCCGCATGCGGCGACGAGCGGTCGTAAGGCAGGCAATCCCAGGCTGGAAATTCCAGCACCTCGATGTCGGGCGCGAAGAAGCCGAGCGCGCGCGACAGCGCCGCCATGCGCGGGCCGTCGCGACAGACCACGAGGAGGCTGATCGCCGGCGCATTCGGGCGCGCCGCAACGGCGCGGGCGAGGTCGGCGAGAACCAGCCCTTCGGCACCGTCCGCAACGCCGGCCAGAAGGAGCGGCCGGCCCGGCTTGAGCCGCTCCGCCGGCGAACGCGCGGGAGATCGTACTTGCACGGTCAGTGTTTCTCCCCGGCGGCCGATTGGTTTCGTCTGCATGTGAAAGCTTCGCAGTTTGGCGAGCACGGCGGTGTCGTAAGCCGCCGGCACGTTCTCGGCGCCGACCACCCAGGCATAAAGCTCGGCGTTCGGCGCTTCCATCAGATGCTCGAAATCGTCCAGGCCGGCATCGTCGAACGTCTCGATGTGGGCATCGGCGAAACGGCCGATGATCAGATCCATCTCGCGCACGCCGCGCCGCCAGGCGCGGAACAAAAGCCGCCGCCGCCGCGGGTCCAATCCTTCGCTCGATCGTTCGGTCATGCTTGACCCGTGCTCAACGCCAAAAGCCCGGACGCGGCCGGGCGAGGCGTTATATAGAGGGCAAGGCAGACGATGTCAGCGGCCGATGCAGATCGATTTAGATGCGTCCCTCAGTGCTCAATCCGTTGTTTGCGCCGCTCTCGGCGCTGCCCGGCATCGGACCGAAGCTGGAAAAGCTGTTCGGCCGGCTGATCGGGCGCGACGACGAACCGCCGCGCCTGATCGATCTGCTGTTTCACCTGCCGACCGGCTTTGTCGACCGCCGCAATCAGCCGAAGCTCTCCGCGGTGACGCCCGAGACGGTGGTGACGGTGGCCGTCACGGTCGATCGCCACCGGCCGCCGCCGCCGAACCGGCCGCGCGCGCCGTACAACATCGACGCAAGCGACGACACCAACACGCTCACCATCACCTATTTCAACGCACGCAAAGATTATCTGGAGAAGCTCTTTCCGGAGGGCGAGACCCGCTACGTGTCGGGCGTAACGACGCTCTACGACGGCCACCTGCAAATGGTGCATCCCGACCGCGTGGTCGATGCGGCGGGCTTTGCCAAGCTGCCGCTGATCGATCCGGTCTACCCGCTCACCGAGGGGCTGCACCCCAACCAGGTGAGAAAGGCGCTTGATCTGGCGCTCGATCGCCTGCCCGATCTTGCCGAATGGCAGGACGCCGCCTGGCTCAAGCGCAACGGCTTTCCAAGCTTCGCGGAAGCGCTGCGCTGTGTGCATCATCCGGCGAGCCCCGCCGATCTCGAGCCGACGAGCGCGGCGTGGTCGCGGCTCGCCTATGACGAATTGCTCGCCGGCCAGCTCGCGCTTGCGCTCTTGCGCGGTCACATGCGCACGCGAGCCGGCCGCGGCAGCGCCGCCGAGGGCGCTTTTGCGCACGCGGATTGTCGCGGCCCTGCCCTATTCGCTCACGCCGTCGCAGCAACGCGCGGTCGCCGACATTATTGCCGACCTCGCGCAACCCAATCGCATGCTGCGCCTCCTGCACGGCGACGTCGGCTCCGGCAAGACCGTGGTAGCGCTGCTTGCCGCCGCAACCGTGATCGAGGCCGGCCGCCAGGCGGCGTTGATGGCGCCGACCGAGATTTTGGCGCGCCAGCATTTTGCCACCATCGCGCGGCTGGCGCCCGCCGCCGGCATCCGCCTCGCCATCCTCACCGGCCGCGAGCGCGGCCGCGAACGCGCCGAGATTTTGTCGGCGCTTGCTGCCGGCGATATCGATCTGATCGTCGGTACGCACGCGCTGTTCCAGGACGACGTGGCGTTTCACGATCTCGCGCTCGCTATTGTCGACGAACAGCATCGTTTCGGCGTGCATCAGCGGCTGGCACTGACGCGCAAAGGCGAAGCGGTCGATCTTCTGGTGCTCACCGCGACCCCGATCCCGCGCACGTTGGTTCTCACCTATTTCGGCGACATGGATATCTCGGAGCTGCGCGAAAAGCCTGCCGGCCGGCAGAAGATCGACACCCGCGCACTGCCGCTCGAACGGCTCAGCGAAGTGATCGATGCGGTCCAGCGTGCGCTCGACGACGGCCGCCGGGTCTATTGGGTCTGTCCGCTGGTCGGCGAATCCGAAAGCGTCGACCTCGCCGCCGCCGAGGAGCGTTATGAGACGTTGCGCAAGCGTTTCGGCGACACGGTCGAATTGATCCACGGCCGCATGCGCGGCGCCGAAAAGGACCGGGCGATGGCGCGCTTCGCCGAAGGCTCGGCGCGCATCCTGGTCGCGACCACGGTGATCGAGGTCGGCGTCGACGTGCCGGAAGCAAGCGTCATGGTCATCGAACACGCCGAACGCTTCGGGCTGGCGCAGCTTCATCAATTGCGCGGCCGCATCGGCCGCGGCGCCGAACGCTCGACGTGCCTGCTGCTCTACAAGGCCCCGCTCGGCGAAACCGCGAAAGCGCGCCTCGCGATCTTGCGCGAGACCGACGACGGTTTCCGCATCGCCGAGGAAGATTTGAGGCTGCGCGGCGAAGGCGACGTGCTCGGCACGCGGCAGAGCGGCATGCCCGGCTTCCGCCTCGCCCGGCTCGAAGTCCACGGCAAGCTCTTGAGCGCGGCGCGTGAAGACGCAGCGCTCGTGCTCAACCGCGACCCGCGGCTTGCTTCGCCGCGCGGCGCCGCGCTCCGCCAGCTGCTCTATCTGTTCGCGCGCGACGAAGCGATCAGGCTGTTGGGCGCGGGATGATGCGCTGCCGCCCTCCCGCGGGCGACGACGAGTCGATCAGGCTGGCGGCGCGCGCCCAGCCGTCGGTCACCAGCGGGTCGGGACCAAAGCGGTTGGGTCCCGCAGTGCCGCGCGTGCAGTACCAGATGATCAGGACGATCCAGCCGATCAGCGGAATGAGGCCGATGAAAATCCACCAGCCGCTACGGTCCAGATCGTGCAATCGCCGTATGGCAACTGCGATGCTGGGCAGAATTATCGCGAGACCGAACAGCGGATTGATCACCGTGATGCCGAGCACGGCATCGATAATCTCGGCGACGATGTTGCCGAGTACCGTGAACAACACCCAGTACCAATACTCCGACCGGATCGCGCGGCCGGAGAACTTCACATAATTCGAAAATCCAGACGAAATGGCTTGGACGAAGTTCATGCTGCTCCCCATGCCCTTTGATTCCGAGGCATCATGATAGCACGGGTGCGACACCAAGTCGCTCCGACGATTTTACCTTCGGGCTTAGGTCGCGGGGCTCGGCTCTACTTTGCGCGCCGCCTGCGCAGCACGGGCCGTTTCGGCCATTGCCGACAGCCGGTTCTGCGGATCGACGCCGGGCTGCATAATGCCGGCGGAGATCAGGAGCGTCATCGCCTGTTCGACCGTGATGTCGAGATCGACGACGTCGCGCCGCGGCACGTAGAAGAAGAATCCGGTCGTAGGGTTCGGCGTGCAAGGCAGGAACGCCGACACATGCTCGCTCGCGGGCAGGTGGGCCGAAATCTGCGGGCTCGGCGGCTGCGTCAAAAACACCAGCGACCACATCCCGGGCGCCGGAAACTCGACCAGCCCGACATTGCGGAAACTCGACTCCGAGGCGGAAAACAGTGTTTCGAAAATCTGTTTGGTGGTGCGGTAGATCGGCCGCACGATCGGCATGCGGCTCAAGAGGCTTTCGCCGAAACTGACCAGCCGGCTGCCGACCAGATTGGCGGTCAGAAAGCCGAGCAGCGTTAGCGCCAGCAACACGATGATCAGACCGAGCCCGGGAATGTTGAACGGCAGATAGGTCTCGGGGCGGTAGGCGACCGGAATGAGCGGCCGCACCAGATTGTCCACCCAGGTGACAAACCACCAGATCAGCCACGCCGTCACCGCCACCGGTCCGGCGACGACCAGGCCGGTCAAAAAATAATTGCGGAGGCGGCTGACCACGCCGGACGTGGACGCGGATTTGTTGGCGTCTGCGGATAATGCCGCGCTCTGTTCGCTGTCATCCGTCATGGCTTTTGCCGCCGGCAGCCTACTCTGCCGCTGCATTTATATACGGATGTGACACGCGCCGCACAGAGTTTGCGGCAATACCGCTGCAGCGCGCGGCTATTCCACCGTTACCGACTTGGCCAAATTGCGCGGCTGATCGACGTCGGTGCCCAAACTGACAGCCGTGTGATAGGCGATGCAGCTGCACCGGCACGGCATAGACCAGCGGCGCAACTGTCGCCGGCATTGTCGGCATCGTCAGCGTCACCATCGGTTGACCGGCAACAGCGGCCGCGCCCTTGGCGTCGGTCACCAGAATCAGCCGGCCGCCGCGCGCGGCAACTTCCTGCATATTGGAAACGGTCTTGTCGAACACCCGATCGTGCGGCGCGATCACCACCACGGGCATGGTCTCGTCGATCAGCGCAATCGGGCCATGCTTGAGTTCGCCGGCCGCATAGCCCTCGGCGTGGATGTAGGAAATTTCCTTGAGCTTCAGCGCGCCCTCGAGCGCGATCGGGTAGCTGGTGCCGCGGCCGAGGTAGAGCACATCCCGAGATTTGGCGAGATCGCGCGCCAGCTGTTCGATCTGCGGTTCGAGCGCGAGCGCCTCGGTCAGGTGCCGCGGAATTTCGATGAGGGCGCGAACCAGCGCTTTCTCGTCGCTCTCGCTGAGCACACCGCGAGCGCGGCCCGCCGCAATCGCCAGCGTCGCCAGCGCGGCAAGCTGGCAGGTGAAGGCCTTGGTTGAGGCGACGCCGATTTCCGGGCCGGCCAGCGTCGGCATCACGATGTCGCTTTCGCGGGCAATCGTCGACGTCGGCACGTTGACGATAGAGAGAACGTGCTGCCCGTGCTCGCGCGCGTAGCGCAGCGACGCAAGCGTATCGGCAGTCTCGCCAGACTGCGAAACGAAGATCGCGAGCGCGCCGGGATCGAGCGGAACGTCGCGGTAACGGAACTCCGAGGCGATATCGACTTCGACCGGCAATTGCGCAAATCGCTCGAACCAATAACGCGCGACCATGCCGGCGTAATAAGCGGTGCCGCAGGCGGCAATCGAAATGCGTTTGAGCGCACGGAAATCGAACGGCAGCGCCATCGGCAACGCGACCCGCTCGGTCACCATGTCGAGATAATGCGCCAAAGTATGACCGACGACCTCGGGCTGCTCGTAGATCTCCTTCGCCATGAAATGGCGATGGTTGCCCTTGTCGAGGAGCAAGATCGAAGCCTGCGACTTGAGCACGGTGCGATGCACGAGCTTGCCTTTGGCATCGTGAATTTCGGCGCCGGCGCGATTGAGGATGGCGCAGTCGCCGTCCTCCAGATAGCTCACCGTATCGGTGAACGGCGCAAGCGCGATCGCATCGGAGCCGACGAACATCGCATCCTCGCCGAAACCGATCGCCAGCGGCGAGCCGCGGCGCGCGCCGATCAGCAGGTTCTCCTCGCCGGCGAACAAAAACGCCAGCGCGAACGCGCCGCGTAGCCGCGGCAACGCCGCCGTCACCGCATCGACCGGCGACAGGCCGCGCTTTAATTCCTCGCTGACGAGATGCGCCACCACCTCGCTGTCGGTGTCGGTCGCAAACTTGGCACCTTTGCTTTCCAGTTCACGGCGCAGTTCGCTGAAATTCTCGATGATGCCGTTGTGCACGACGGCAAGGCGCTCGGTGGCGTGCGGATGCGCGTTGTTTTCGGTCGGCCGCCCGTGGGTCGCCCAGCGGGTGTGGCCGATACCGATGGTTCCCGACAACGGCTCGCGCGCGAGCTTTCGTTCCAGATTCTTAAGCTTGCCTTCGGCGCGGCGGCGCATCAGCACGCCATGTTCGAGCGTGGCCACTCCGGCTGAATCATAGCCGCGATATTCGAGCCGCTTGAGCGCATCGAGAAGGAGCGGCGCGACCGGCTCGCCGCCGATGATTCCGACAATCCCGCACATCCCTGTGGTGGCCTCCTCGGCCGCTTCCCGGCGAAACCCGCCCGGCCGTTAACCGTTAGGGCGCAATCCTAGCCAACGCCAAATAAAAAATAGTTTCGTCGGGTAACGGCCACAATCCGCGGCAAGCCGCTGCAATATTGCGCTCAATCGCGCGTATGCGCCTTCTTTTTGCCGAGCGACTTTAAGGTCGCGCAAGCGCGCCGCGCCGTTTTCCTTAACGACCTGCCGCCCGCGGCCCAGAGCCAGCGCGCCCGCCGGGACATCCTTTGTGATCACCGATCCGGAGCCGATATAAGCTCCGGCCCCAATCTCGACCGGCGCAACCAGCGCCGAATTGGAGCCGATGAAGGCTCCGTCGCCGATCGTGGTGCGATGCTTGTCGCTGCCGTCGTAATTGCAGGTGATGGTGCCAGCCCCGATGTTGGCGCCGGCGCCGACGATAGCGTCGCCGATATAGCTCAGATGATTGGCCTTGGCGCCGGCTTCGATCGAGGCCTCTTTGACCTCGACAAAATTGCCGATGCGCGCGCCGTCGCCGAGCCGCGTTCCCGGCCGTAACCGGGCAAATGGTCCGACCGAGACGCCTTTGCCGACATGAGCGCCGGCAAGGTGCGAAAATGAACGGATGACCGCCCCATCCTCCACCGTCACTTTCTCACCGAACACGACGTAGGGTTCGACCACCACGTCCTTGCCGAATTTGGTGTCGGCGCACAGAAACACCGTTTCCGGCGCGATGAACGTGACGCCGGAATCAAGCGCCGCTTTGCGCAGTCGCTGCTGCGCAACGCGCTTCGGCTTCGGCGAGCTGGCTTTTGGTGTTGATGCCGCGCACTTCGTCCTCCTCGACTTCGATCGCGACCGCGTCGAGCTTCATGCCGCGTGCGATCTCGACTGCATCGGTCAAATAAAATTCACCTTTGCGATTTCGGTTGCCGATCTGCTCCAGAATGGCGAGCGCATGCGCGCCGGAAAGCGCCATGATCCCGCCGTTGCAAAGACCGACCGCGCGTTCGCCGGCACTGGCGTCCGCTTCCTCACGGATGGCGATGAGCCTGTCGCCGTCAACAATCAGCCTTCCGTAGCCGGACGGATCGGCCGGCCGGAATCCCAGCACGGCTGACCGCAGCGCCCGTGGCCAAAGGCGCGCGCAGACGTTCGAGTGTTGTCGCACTGGATGAACGGCGTGTCACCATAAACAATCAAAACATCATCGGGCCGCCGTTCGATCGCCGCTTTGGCCGCCAGCACCGCATGCGCCGTTCCGCGCCGCTGGTGCTGCACAAAGCATTCAGCGCTTGGCAGAACGCGCCGTGCTTCCGCTTCGACCGCGTCCTGCCCTGGGCCGACGACGACCGCCGTCGCCGTGATTTCGAGCTTCGCCGATCGCCGCTAGAACATGCGCAAGCAACGAGCGCCCGGCAACTGCGTGCAAGACCTTCGGCAACGCCGAGCGCATCCGCGTGCCCTCGCCGGCCGCAAGCACGATCGCAAGACAGGTTCGTGCCGTCATTAAGAAGGCCTCCGCGGCGCTCTCATAGCCGAGCCATGGCCGCGATGACGAGCGTTCGCCAAGCCGCATCCCCGCCTTGGATGACAATTCAGCAGTTCCGAACGACTACCAGCAGCGGTTCAAGAAATGGAATCTGCTATTTTACAGTTGATTCGGCGAATGGCATCCGGAGCGGACGAATGTTGGAGGGAGCGCGTATTGTGAACGCGACCTCGAAAAAAGCCGGTGCGCAGACGGCTTTCACCATGCAGCGGCTTTGGCGCCAGGCGGTGTGGGGCTGCATTGCGGCGGCAGCGCTGCTGCTCGCGATCCTCGCCGGCTTGACGTGATATCGGTTCGCAACGGGCGAAAATGCTCGTCTGCTTCTTTGAACGGCGCGGCATCTTCGTCGCCTCCAGATCGCGCACAACTCAAGCACCCAGCCAACCGGCATCGCGTTCGCTCGAACTCGGATTACGTCGTGCGGCAACTGACGCAGACTGTTCGCGGCCTGGTGGAAGACCGCGACCGCATGGCAAAACGGCTTGCCGCCCTCGAGCGCAATCGTCGACGATATGACCGGTTCGATCAGTCAGCAGATCGAAGCAGCCAAAGCTCCGAGCGCGCTCGCCCGCGGTATCCTGGATGGCCACAGCGACGACTCCGTTAATCGCCGCGCCGGAAACGTTGGCATCCTCCGGGTGGGACTTGGCACCGCAGCCGCCTCGCGCCGCGCCGCCTGCAGCCGCCCCATTACCCGACGTTGTGGCGCCGGCAACGAATGGCGCCTATGGCGCCGAAATCGGCAGCGCCTCCTCTATCAAGGCGCTGCACGCACGTTGGGCCGGGATCCGTTCCGCCCACCTGCAAATTTTTGACGGCTTGACGCCGGTGGTGGCGCTTCGGGAAAATCCGCGATCTCATAAGACCGAATTGCGGCTCGTGGTCGGACCGCTTGGCACTGCCGCCGCGGCGGCGCAATTGTGCGCGTCGCTGATGGCCGCTCAGCTTTCCTGCCTTCCGACCATGTTTGACGGACGTAACCTCGCGCTCGAATGATCGTCGCGCTATAGTGTCCGCGTATGACTGAATTGACCGCGCCGCGCCGACTTTTCCTGCCGACGGCACGCCAGACCAACTGGCTTCTCGTCATCGCCTTCCTGTCACTCGGGAGAGGCGCTTTATCTACGTTATCAGGCGATGGAGAACAGCGTCGTATCGCTCGCCTGCCAGGGCGGGCTCGAAACGTGGTTATGCGCCACGTTTCGATTAGCGATCGTCCTTTACAACCATCAGGTCTTTGGCGGCATCGCACTTGTAGCGGCTTTGCTCAATCTGATGCGGCCGTCACTGCATCCTTTTCGCCGTCGCGCTGGCGGCGGCCGCCTTTGGCGTGGTGATGCATAACGCCGACCTTTCGGCACTCGCGGCCGGCGTGCTCATCCTGAGCCTGGCGCGTCCCGCACCAGCACCAAGATAACGGCAAGGCCGATCAATCCGGCGCAAAACCAGAGCGCCTGCCAGTTGGCGAAGGTTTCGTTGAAAGCGATGTAGACCGCCGAAACGGCCAGAACCGCCGCAGCCGCCGTTCCGGAGGCGGTGCGCGGTCCCACCGGACGCGGCATCAAGAACAGCAACACCAGAAACGGCACAGCCGCCGCGGTCAGCGGCGCAAACGGGATATCGCGGTAGCGCGGATCGAACACCAGCCCGAGTGCCGCCTCGACAGCAACGAGCATCAGCGCGATTAAGGTGCCGCTTAACGCCCAATCGAGGGGATCGCGACGTCGTCCCCGGCTGCCGAGCAGCAGAGCGAAGGAAGGTGGCGCCCGGCCAGCGGCGCACGCGGCCGCGCATACGGTCGGGGCCACGACTGCAACGGCGGCGAAGGCAAGCGAGCGTAGCCAGCTTCCGAGGCTGAAGCTTTCGATCCCGACCGTCTCGATCGTCCAACCAAACAGAATGGCCGGAACGAGCGCCAGTCCGGCGATTCTTGGCCAAAGAGACGCGGACAAGTTCTGCTTCCGCCCGGCCGCGAATGCGCCACCGAAGGTTACGGCGGCCAACAACACGCCAGCCAACGCTTGGGCGACCCAGTGCGGATGATCCGAGACCGTTCCGTCAAAACTGAATTTTGGCCGTCCGGTCGCCCGGTCGATGATGCCCCAATAGCCGCCGACCGCGCCCTCAAGGGCGCGTTTCCAGGGCTGGTCGAACGCCTCGATGACGTTCATGCGGAAATTTTCGCGCTTCGCCAGCTCCATTGTTTCGATGATGGCGCGCGCCTGGTTTGATGGCGACGGCCGGGCACCTTCGCGCATGCGGCCGGCGCTCGGCCACCCGAATTCGCCAATGACGATTTCTTTTCCGGGAAAGGCTGCGGCTACACGCCCACGGATGGCCGCCGTATGGGCGGCGGCGCGGGCGGCCGGAATGGGAAAGTCCTCCCAGTAAGGCAAAACATGGATGGTGACGAAATCGACGGCATTCTGGACGTCGGGGTATCGCAGCCAAAACTCCCAAACGTCAGCGTACGTGACCGGCATCGATACCTGCGCCTTGACCTGGCGGATGTAGCCGATGAGGTCGGTTGACGTCATTTCACCGCGCAGCAGCACTTCGTTGCCGACGACCACCGCTGAGATGACATCGGGATAGGCTTTTGCCAGCGCAATTGTGGTTTCGATTTGCTGGCGCGTCTTTGCCGGGTCGCCTGAGACCCACACGCCATGCAAGACCTTCAGTCCGTGCCGCCTGGCGCTCTCGAGCACATCGGCGCGCCCGTCATCCACCGAATAGGTACGAATACAGCCGGTGTACTTTGATAGGAGCGCAAGATCCTCTTCGATTTGCCAAGCCTCGACGCGGGTTCCCTCGACCAGCGGATCCTGGCCATCGCGGAAGGGCGCATATGACAAGCAGTACGGTCTTCCTACCGTCGCCGGCGAAGATGTGATCTGAATCGGCGCGCCGAGCCACCACCAGACCGCGCCGATGGCAAGCGCGGTAAACACAAAGGATGCGACTGCTGGGCCAATCGGGGAACGTCGTCGCGCGTCGGACATGACTGCCATTAACCTTGCGGTCGCTTCGTGCCAAGACTTCCACGCCGAGATTGGGCGCTGCGTCGCCTTACGCGCTGGACAAACCGGTGCAGTTGGGGTGTTGTCACAAGGGGCTGCCTAGAAGATGCCGCGTGGGCGGTGCAATCGGGTGGTCCGGGAAATGCCCCCTCTCGATCCGAGTCTTACATTCTCGATCCAAGTCTTAAGAAGACCATGCACCATCGTTTGTTCAGCCCCGTCCGCGGAGCGTGCGCCGCCCTCTTGATCGCCGCGTCCGTACTCGTTCCAGTCAGTCCGGTTTTCGCCGAGGGCAACGATCCCAAGCCCTCTGACAAGGCGACGGCGGCGGGTCAGGAGCCTGCGAAAGAGCCTCAGAAAGTCGATGAGTTTGCCGAAGCGCAACATGCGCTCACCGGCCCGGCAGGCAATCCCGAATGCGTCTGGCTTGGCCGCCGTGTGGTCAGTCTACTTTGGCGCGACGATCTCGATACCGCCTTTCGCCATCTCGACCTCTATGATCGATTTGGCTGTCCAAGCGCCCACATCCAGGCGTCCTTCCGGTGCCTGATTCTGCACGGAAACAACATCGACCCGAAGGCAGCCGACAGCCTGAACGCACGGATACAGTCGTGCTGGATCAACCCTACGACGCCTGCAATTTCTGTCCCGGCGGCCGCTGCCACAAGCCCGACGACCAATCGTTAGCATTACCGGCAGGGTCAGCTCTCGGTCTGACAAAAAAACTTCAAGATACAAAGTCGTTGTCTTGAATTTGCCACTACACGCAGTTACTTTTTTTCTGCCGGTCGCAGCCGTTTTTGCACAACTGCCGAGCCTCGGGGACAGGTTCGGCGCGTTTTAGCCTCACGCCCCTGGTGGTTAAGAATTTCAATGCGCACCGTAGCTGCCGTGCTCGCGCTTGTAGCGTGCGTGCATGCCGGCCTGTGGGCCTCGCTACGTACCAAAGAAGCGGCTCCGGATTTTACTGGACAGCTTGCCAGCGTTTCTTACGCACCGTTTGTCGCTTCGGCGCATCCGGACTGGGGCGAGCGGCCGACCGTCGAACAAATCCGCGCCGACCTCAAAGCCATCGCGCCCTACACCCGGGCCATCCGTACCTATTCCTCAACCGGCGGCGCTGAACTCGTGCCGCCGATCGCCGCTGAGTTCGGCCTGAAAGTCACGGTCGGCGCCTGGATCGACAAGAACCAGGAACGCAACGAGCGGGAGATCCGCTCGGCGCTCGATCTTGCCCGCCACAACAGCAACGTGAACGCTATCGTGGTCGGCAACGAGACGATGCTGCGTAATGAAACCAGCGTCGACGACCTCATCAAGCTCATTCAGCGGGTGAAGAAATCGAGCCCGGTCCCTGTAACAACTGGTGAAAATTGGTCCTTGTGGATCGACCATCCGGAGCTTGCGTCTTCGGTCGATTTCATTGCCGCGCACATCTTGCCGTATTGGGCCGGTGTCGATGCCTCCAAGGCGGTCGATCATACCATCGAGATCTACGACAAACTGCGGCGTCTGCACCCCGGCAAGCGCATCGTGATTGCCGAATTCGGCTGGCCGAGCGCCGGCTACAATTTTCGCGATGCCAATCCCGGCCGCATGGAGCAGGCGGTTTTGCTGCGGGACTTCGTTAGGCGCGCTGAGGCCTACGGCATCGACTACAATGTCATCGAGGCGATCGATCAGCCCTGGAAAACCGCCGAAGGCGGCGTCGGGCCGTATTGGGGCCTGCTCGACGCATCACGGGAGCCGAAATTCTCCTGGACGGGACCGATCGCCGATCCGGACTATATCAAGCAGGCTGGCCTTGCCGTTTTGTTCGGAATTCTGCTGTCGTTGCCGATCCTCGCTATCCGGGGTGTGACCGCGGCGCAGGCGTTGACACTTTCGGGTTCGGCCAACCTGGTCGGGGCCTGGGTTGCGGCCATCGCCGCGTTCTGGACCGGCCATTATTTTGTCTTCGGCGCCGCCTTTGCGCTTGGGCTTGGCGTGATCCTGTTGGTGCCGCTGGTAGCGATCGCGCTGGCGCGAATCGAAGAGATCGCAGCTATCGCCTTTGGGCGCGCGCCGCGCCGGCTCGTCGATGCGCCGCCGTTGGTGCCGGAAGCCTTTGCGCCGAAAGTATCGATTTACATTCCGGCCTGCCGTGAACCGCCGGAGATGTTGAAGGCGACACTCGATGCCGTCGCGCGTCTCGACTATCCCAACCTTGAATGCGTGCTTGTCATCAACAATACGCCCGACCCCGCGCTGTGGCGGCCGGTTGAGGAACACTGCAGTACGCTCGGCGACCGCTTTAAATTTGTCCGCGTTGAGAATCTCTCCGGTTACAAGGCCGGCGCGCTGCGGCTCGCGCTGGCCCATACGGCGAGCGACGCCGAGATCATCGGCGTCATCGACGCCGATTACGCTGTCGAGCCGGATTGGCTCAAGGCATTAGTGCCCGTATTTGCCGATCCGCGCGTCGGTCTCGTCCAATCGCCTCAGGACCATCGTGATGGCGACCGCTCGGTCCTGCATCGGGCGATGAATGCCGAATATGCCGGCTTCTTCGATATCGGCATGGTCCAGCGTAACGAAGTCAACGCTATCGTCGTCCACGGCACGATGTGTCTGATCCGGCGTGCGGCGATCGATGGCGTCGGCGGCTGGTCGAGCGACACGATTGTCGAGGACAGCGATATCGGTCTGGCGCTTCTGGAGCACGGCTGGCTCGCGCATTACAGCAATCGCCGCTACGGCTACGGGCTGCTCCCGGATACTTTCGAAGCCTACAAGCGCCAGCGGCAACGCTGGGCGTTTGGCGGCATCCAGCTGCTGCGCAAGCACTGGCGCTATTTGCTGCCGTGGGTGGAGAGCCTTTCACGAGAGCAAAAACGCGAATATGGCCTTGGCTGGCTGAACTGGCTCGGTGCGGAAAGCGTCGGCGTGGTGGTGGCGCTGCTCAACATTCTCTGGGTCCCGGTGGTGGCGTTCGCTAATATCGCCGTGCCTGATCGGATTTTGACCGTTCCGATCCTGGCCTCGTTCGCGGTGTCGATCGCCCATTTTGCCGCGCTCTATCGCCTGCGGGTGCGGGTAACGCCTGCCCAGATGTTCGGTGCGGTCTTTGCGGCCATGTCCATGCAATGGACGGTGGCATCCGCGGTGGGTGCGGGCGTTTTCAAGGAGCGCTTGCCGTTCCTGCGCACAGCCAAGGGCGGCGCGACGCGCAAGGGCGATTTCCCGGCATTCTGGGAAGGTGTGATCGCGGCGCTGCTTTTGATCGGCGCTCTGACACTGGTCGCCACCAATTTCAAGCAAGTGCGCGAAATCAATATCTTCGCGGTTGTTCTTGTGGTGCAGAGCCTGCCCTTTCTTTCGGCGGTGGGCCTTGCCTTCCTCGAGGGAACGCGCCTGAACTCCTTCGCCTACTGGCGTGCTCTTGAGGCCAAGGCGCTCGAGTTCCTGCCGCGCTCCAAGGTCATTGCCGAACCGGCTAAGCTACCAGCGGAAAATCGGGTCGAAGCGGCGCAATAAGCGTCAGCCGGCGAGCGCCGTCTCCGCGAGCCGCACCCAATATGACGTCCCCACCGGGATCGCTTCGTCGTTGAAATTGTAAGCCGGGTGGTGAAGGCCGGCGCTGTCGCCGTTGCCGAGCCAGATGAAAGCGCCCGGCCGTTCCTGCAGCATGTAGGCGAAGTCCTCCGCGCCCATGATCGGCTTGGGATTCTGGTCGACTTTGTCCTTGCCGGCGATCTCCGCAGCAACGTTCGCGGCAAACGTGGTCTTGCGCTCCTCATTCACAAGAACCGGATAGCCGGTCGTGTAAGTCACATCGGCTTTGGCGCCGTGGGCGCGCGCGGTACCTTCGACCACCTCCCGCACCCGCTTTTGCAAAAGCTCGCGCACCCCAGAAGAAAGGCTGCGCGCGGTGCCACGCAATTGGACGTGCTGCGGAATGACGTTGTCGGTATGGCCGCCTTGAAACATACAGATTGAAACGACCGCAGCCTCCAGCGGATCGACGTTTCGGGCGACGATCGATTGGAGCTGATTGACGATCTGCGCGCCGACCAGGATCGTGTCGACGCCACGATGCGGAAATCCCGCATGGGTGCCGACGCCTTCCAGGTCGATCACGATCGAGTCGGTCGACGCCATTGAGGGTCCGGAGCGAATGGCAAATTGCCCGACCGGCAGGCCGGGGCCGTTGTGCATGCCGTAGACTTCCTCGATCCCGAACCGATCGAGCAGACCGTCCTTCAGCATGGCGCGCGCGCCAGCGCCGCCCTCCTCCGCTGGCTGAAAGATCAGAACTGCGGTGCCGGCGAAGTTGCGCGTGTCGGCGAGGTACTTTGCGGCGCCGAGCAGCATGGCGGTGTGACCGTCATGGCCGCAGGCGTGCATCTTGCCCGGCACGGTCGATTTGTAGGGAAGATTGGTCTCCTCCTCGATCGGCAGCGCATCCATGTCGGCGCGCAACCCGATCACCTTGCCGCCAGCTTTGCGCCCCCGGATGACGCCGACGACGCCGGTTCGGCCGATGCCGGTCGCCACTTCGTCGCAGCCAAAGCTTTTGAGCTTCTCCGCGACCGACGCCGCGGTGCGATGCACGTCGTACAGAAGTTCCGGATGGGCATGGAAGTCCTGCCGCCACGCGGTGATCTCGGGGTGCAGGTCGGCGATGCGGTTCACGATTGGCATGGTATTGATCCTCGCTCGGCGCATACCCGGCCCGACCCGCAGTCTAGCAAATAGCCGCAGAGAAGCGACCCCTCATCGGTTTCCGTAGGGCGGCGGCCTGAAGTATGTTTCGTCGAGCGCGTTGCCGGGAAGCAACGAGGAATACAATGGCCATGGCCGAGACCCCGAAATACGACCTCCTTCTCCGCGGCGGGCGCGTGATTTGCCCGGCGTCAGGCATCGACGGCATCCGCGACGTAGCGATCCGCGATCACCGCATCGCTGCCATCGCCGAGACGATCCTGCCATCGAGCGCGATCGAGACCATCGATGTTTCCGGCAAGCTGGTATTGCCCGGCCTGATCGATACCCACGGCCACGTCTACCAATACGTCACCGGACGCTTCGGATTGAATCCCGACATGGTCGGCGTGCGCTCGGGCGTAACCACCGTGATCGACCAGGGCGGTCCATCGTGCATGACGCTGCCTGGCTTCCGCCATTTCATCGTCGAGCAGGCGCAGACTCAGGTTTATGCGTTCCTGTCGGCCTATCTCGTCGGCGGTCTCGAAGGCCATTACTACCCCAATTTGTACAGCCCCGATTGTGTCGATGTTGACGCGACGGTCACGGCCGCCAATGCCAACAAAGACATCGTGCGCGGCATCAAGGGGCACGCCGAGATCGGCGGTTTCGCGCGGTGGGGCATCAAGGTGCTGGAAATGGCCGCCGAGATCGGCCGCCGCTCCGACCTGCCGCTCTATGTACACTTCGGGACGCTTTGGGGACTTCCCGAGAGCGGCGCCAACGGAGAGGACGCCGACACCATCCTTGAGCGCGTGATCCCGCGCTTGCGTTCAGGCGACATCCTCGCCCATCCGTTCACGCGCCATCCCGGCGGCTTCGTCAATCGGCAGGGCGAAGTCCACAAAGTCATTCGCGCCGCGCTGGATCGCGGGCTCAAAATCGACGTCGGCCACGGCAGCCATTTCTCGTACCGCATCGCGCGCAAGGCGCTCGATGCCGGCGTCGTGCCGCACACGCTTGGCGCCGATATGCACGGCTACAACACCGAGGTGCCGGTGCCCGCGGGCACGCCCGACCAGCACTACGACGACGAGAACCATCCGTTCCGCGGCCAGGCCCGCTTCAGCCTTACCCAGGCGATGAGTTCGATGATGGCGCTCGGGCTGCCGCTCGAAAGTGTGGTCCCGATGGTCACGTCGCATCCGGCGCAGATGCTGGGGCTGACAGACCGGCTCGGCGCGCTCACCCCCGGTTTCGCCGCCGACGTAACGGTGCTGTGGGACGATCGCGGCCGCTTCATCCTCCGCGACAACGAGAATACCGAGGTGATCGCCGAGCGGCTGCTGCGCCCGGCGTTCTGCCTGCGCGCCGGCAAGCGCTTTGACGCGGACTCCCCGATCCTGCCCCAAGCTATCGCCGCATAAGTTCCCGGCGCAGCGCGAGAACGGCCGAAGAACAGACCAGCCGGGACTGGTAACCGGCGGGGCTTTTGCGTATGGAGTGCGCGCACGAGCGCGTAGCTCAGTCGGTAGAGCACGTGACTTTTAATCACGGGGTCGTGGGTTCGATCCCCACCGCGCTCACCAGCACAATCGACGATGCCGCAATCGACCTGAGAAGACGCTGCTTGGCGGCGTCCGTGGGTCGCTGCGACAAGCCAAACTTGACGTTATCTTGCCGACTCGGCGAGAAAGCTACCGCTCCTCATCGTGCGGCCGCGTTGCATACACGCCAGCCCATTGCGAGCCCGCCGCTTTGCGGGATGGAGACGGTCCAATGTCGCGCATGGGATTCGTCATCGCCGCTGCCGCGGCCGCAGTCAGCTGTGCGCTCACCGGGTGCTCTCCTTTTATGTTGGACTGGTCGAGGTCGAAACCGTCGCCGCCAACGCCACAGACCTTGCAGTTTCAGTCGGTGCCGACGGGCGCCGACGTGCGCACCACGCAAGGTCAGACCTGTCAAACACCTTGCTCACTGGCATTGCCGGTCGAAGCCCAATCGGTGACATTTGCGAAGAGCGGCTTCCTTTCGCACGCCGTCGAGATCAGCGTCGAGCAGCCGCCAAAAGAGCACTCTTTTTTCGCGAAAAAGCCGCCACCGATTTTGGTACCAAATCCGGTACGCGTGGTGCTTGAAGTGGTTCCGCCCCCACCCGAGCCGCCGTCCCTGCCGAAGCCGGTCCAACCCGTAGAACACTACTGGCCATCTTCCAGGCCAATGAAGCCGCCGCCTGACGCATTACTATCTCCGCAGTGACAATCAGGGCCGAACGCCTGGACCAAGCCTCTTAAGGTGGCGATAGCCTTTTCAAGTGCGGCGTTCCGCCCACTTGCCAGTAGAATCAAACAATTGCGCAGGTCTCGATCGCAAACGGGAACAGCCTGACGGTGGTCCGCGCATCAAACTTTTGCCACGTATCTCCGAGAAGCATTCCCCTGCGATTCGCCTGTGATTTGTCGCACTTGACCGACTCATTTACACATCAGCAAAACGAAAGCTGATTTCATGCTGCGGGGGTTTCGATGAAGTTGGGCGGCCTCAGGAACATTGTTTTTGTCGGAACAACCGCGCTTTTGCTTACGGCATGCGCCGGCCAGCGGCCATTCTGGGAGCCAGCGCCGGCCCAGCCGCCGCCGGTCGCCGAATATCCGCCTCCTCCTCCTCCGCCTGCCGGTCCGCCTCCTGCGGCTGAATATCCGCCACCACCTCCGCCTCCCGGCGGTCCGCCGCCACGCCGAGCCGAGTATCCGCCGCCACCGCCTCCAGGTGCTGCGCCGCCTCCAGCCGAAATGGGCCGTTCAGCCAAAGGAAAGCAGTTGCGTGAAGCCTGCGGCGGCGATTTGCGGCGATTATGCGCCAGCGCTCCGTCCGGTGGAGGCGCCAAGGTTGCCTGCCTGAAATCACGGCGCGCCGAACTGTCGCCCTCGTGCAAGGCATTTATTGGACGGCGCGGCTGACGTAAAAACGACCGCGTCGTTTGGCGATCGAAGCCGGCTGCATTGAGAACTATTCGCGCGACGCGCGTGACGCGCCGCGGGTTGTAAATCCTAAGGTTCCAGATTCTCCGCTTTACAGATGCTGCTCTCGGCACTGCCGAAGGCGTTCTCCTTGGGAATAACGCGGATCGGTTGATAATAGTCCCACGGATATTTGCTCGCCGACGGTGATTTCACTTTGTACAGCGTCAAGTCATAAAGCACCCGGCCGTCGGGTCTGATCGTCGTAGTCTGGCCGAAATAGTCGACGGGAATTTCGCGCATCTTGCGATTGACCGCACGCCCGTCATCGGTACCCGCGGCTTCAACGGCCTTCAGATAGTGGCGCACCGAGGCATAAACCGCGGCCTGCTCTTTGGTCGGCATTTTTTGATGACGGGCAAACATACGCTGTGCGAACTTCCGGGTCTGTTCGTTTTGATCCCAATAAAAGCCGGACGCGACGTTGAGGCCTTGCGCCGCGGCAAGACCGAGGCCGTGGATGTCGGCAATAAAGACCAGGAACGCTGTCAACTGCTGTCCCGATTCCTGAATGTGGAATTCTTGCGCCTCCTTGATCGCGTTGATGGTGTCCTTGCCGATGCTGCCGAGCCCGATAAAGCGGGCCTGCGAGGCTTGAGCTTGCAGCAAAAACGAAGCGAGATCGGGCGATCCCAACGGATAACGCACCGCACCAACGACCTTGCCGCCCACGCGCTCGATTTCAGCTGAGGCGTCACGCTGCAACGAAGCACCCAAAGCGTAGTCAACCGACATAAAGAACCAGGTTTCGCCGGGCTTTTCCGTCACACCCTGGACCACCGCGGACGTTAGTGAGCGCGAATTGTCGGTCCAGTGGGTGGTGAACGGCGAACAGGCTTTGCCGGTCAAATCCGCCGTGACCGCGCCGCCGACCAGTAAGGCTTTTTTGGCTTTGCGTGTGATTTCCTGCACCGCGAGCGCGGCGGACGAGACCGGCATATCGGCGATGACGTCTACCTTCTCGGTATCGAACCAGCGCCGCGCGATCAGCGCTGCGGTATCGGCCTTTTCCGCGAAATCCTCGTCGATCACTTCAATAGGCACGCCCTTGACGGCGCCGCCGAAGTCCTCGACCGCGAGCCGCGCGGCCGTCGCTGCGGCGATGCCGCTGGCATCGGCACCGACCGTCGACTGGTTGCTCAATACTCCGATCTTGATGACGCCATCCGAGATCTGGGCCGTGGCGCTGTCAGTGAATACGGCGAGCAGCAACCCGCCGAGGAGCAGCGTACCAATACTTCGCATTATTTGTTTCCTGTGGAACGTCCAACGAGACCCGGCAGATCAGCATTGAAGAAATAATCTCATTCCGCTGCCGCTACATGTGCCTCGCTCCGTTCAACTTCGGCCAGCCGATCGATGATGCGGCGGGCCGCCAGGGCGCCGGCATCGGCCGCGATGTCGACCTGCGGCGGATCCGGCATGAGATTCAGGATGCGCTGTTGCGCGGTGAATACGGCCACATCCTCAAGAAACGCGGTGCGGACCTGTTCGAATACTTTGTTGGTCGTCTCCGGGTTTTTCACGTCGAAACTGTGCGCCTGACCCCAGAAATAGTGCGTCGTGGTTTCGGTCTCCGGCGTGATGGCGTTGAGGTTGCGCATGCTGATCCCGCCGACACGTTTGCCTTCCGGGGCGCCGGTTCCGGTCGGCGTCGCGCCGACATCGAGACGCAGGAACGCCGGCGGAGCGAAGTCGATGATCTGCCAGCGATCGACGTTACCGGTAAAGCCGCCGACCTTCTTGTAGGTCGGAGGCGGATCCTGATCGATAACCCAGCGCGTCATCACGACGTTGTTCGGCGTCCGCTCGACCTTCACCTGAGCGTGTTCCGCAATCGCCGCATTGCCAATCGTGGTTTCATGGACAAAGGCGAGATGGGTAAGGTCGAGAAGATTATCGACGATGAGCTGCCAATTCGCGTCCACGTGCAGATAAGAACTCTTGGCGCCCCATTCCGGATCGTCGAACCAATGGAAATCCGGGATCGTCGCCGGATCGGCGCGGGCGGGATCGCCCATCCAAATCCAGATCCAGTGATACCGCTCGGCCAGCGGATAGGTTTTCGCCTTCGCGCCCTTGGGGATGTGATCCTGCCCGGGAATGCGCACGCAACGTCCGTCGGCGCTAAAACGCAGGCCGTGGTAGTGACATTGCAGCGTGTCACCGACGAGCTTGCCCATCGAAAGCGGCAGATGGCGATGCGGACAGCGGTCTTCGAACGCGACCGGCCGTCCGTCCTCGGTGCGGAACAAGACGACCGGCTCGCCGAGGATCATGCGGCCGAGCGGCTGGCGGCCGATCTCGTCATCGGCTGCGGCGACGTACCAGAAATTCCGCAGGAACATGGCTTGCTCCCCAAGGCCGATAACGTCGATGCAATGCTCCGACTTCGCAGCGGTTTTGGCAAGTAGCTTAGCTTTAAGACCGGCCGAACTTTAAAGGCGGCATCTGCACGTTGTACGCGCTTGGCAATGCGCGGACGGTCATGCAACATGCGCCAAGCCTGCTGAAGCATGCCTTGCGGGCTGGCATCGGGAGCCGTCATGTCCATTTTTGCTGTGAACTATCTGTGCCGCGAGGTTTTGCGCGATCACGCTTTCCGAGCCGCCATGAAGGCCGATCCGGCCAAGGCGCTGGCGCCGCTTGACCTCACCGATGATGAGCGCAAGGCGTTGATTGCCGGCGACGTCGGTGCGCTCTACCGCATGGGCATCAACGGCTTTCTCATGGGCTATCTGGCGCGCTTTGAAGTCTGCGGGCTCAACGTACAGAACTACAACGAACGCATGCGGGCGGTGAAAGTCGACGAAATCGGCCAGCCGGTCTAGACGTCCGTTTTGTTTTAAAAGGGTCTGGCGGATCAGCGCCCGCTTACCGCCAGCGCTATTCCTCCTAACGCACCGACGACGACCACGAGCAGCGGCGGTGCGCGCCACGCGATTAGAAGAACAAAGCCAACGAAGCGCCACGCCGAAATCCCCTGGCGTTTTGACCGACGTCGTCCAAATCGGGTTGTAGAGCGCCGCGCCAAGGAGGCCCACGACCGACGCGTTGACGCCGCGCATCGCAGCTTGGGCGTCGGCACGCTTGCGAAACGCGTCCCAAAACGGCAATGCACCCAGCAATATCAAAATGCCGGGGAGGAAGATGCCGACGAGCCCAAGCGCCGCGCCGGCGATGCCGTGCGGCGACGGCGCGACGACTGTGCCGAGGTAGGCGGCGAAGGTGAACAGCGGGCCGGGAATCGCTTGGGCCGCGCCATAGCCGGCGAGAAACGCATCGTCGCTCACCCATCCCGGCGCGACAAACGCTTCGCGCAACAGCGGCAGCACGACGTGGCCGCCACCGAACACCAGCGCGCCCGAGCGGTAAAAGGCGTCGAACAGCGCGACGCCCGGTGAAATCTGTAAGCTCTGCAAAATGGGCAGGCCGATCAGCAAAGCAAAGAACGCTGTCAGCGCCGCCACGCCGGCGCGGCGCGAGACCGGCATGGCGATATGGCCTTGCGCCGGTGGCGGCGCGCCGCGGCACAGCCGTAGACCCAACATGCCGCCGAGAAAAATGGAACCGATCTGCGCAATCGACGAGCCGCTGAACAGAATGATCAGCGCCGTCAAAACGGCGATGGAAGCCCGCTCGCGGTCCGGGCACAACGTGCGCGCCATTCCCCAAACCGCCTGCGCAACGATGGCCACGGCCACGAGCTTGAGCCCGTGAAGTACGCCCGTTCCCGCGGTGCCCCTGAGAGCGCCGGCCCCGTAGGCAAACAGAACCAGCACAATCGCCGACGGCAGGGTGAAACCGGTCCAGGCCGCCAGCGCGCCGCGATAGCCCGCCCGCATAAGCCCGATCGAAAACCCCACCTGGCTTGACGCCGGGCCTGGCAGAAACTGGCATAGCGCCACCAGGTCGACGAAGGCTTGTTCGTCGAGCCAGCGCCGCCGCACCACAAATTCCTCGCGGTAATAGCCGATGTGCGCAATCGGACCGCCGAACGAGCTCAATCCGAGCTTGAGAAAAACCCGCAGAACTTCAAGCGGCGTGCCCGTGTCCCGCTTGTTTGTTCCGTTTGCCCCCAGGTTCGGTAATGACGTTTCCACCTGATGCCCCGGCCCCCTGCGATCACCGCGACAGGTGATGAGATTCTACGAATAGGTGATCAGGCCGGCAAAGCCTTCGTCCATGTGGTCCTGATGATGGCAATGAAAGAATGTCGGACCCGGATCGTCTGCGATGAAATCGATCTCGGCGGTCGAGAATCGCGGCATGCTGATCGTGTCCTTCATCAGCCCGGACATTGACGTGTTGCCGATCTTGGTCACTTCGAAGGTGTGCCGGTGCGTATGCACCGGATGAGTATCGCCGCTGTTGTTGTTCATCACCAGCCGATACCGTTTGCCTTCCTGAACCGTGAACAGCGGATTGGTATCGGGCCATGATTTCCCATTGATGGTCCAGCGATTGTAACCACCGCGGCCACCCGGTACTTTCTCGAAGGTCAATTTGATGGTCTCATCCGGCGCTTTCGCCGGTGTTGTCAGTGCGAACGCCGCGTAATTCCAGGTGGCCTTCGGCGCGCGCCATTGCGGCTCGCCTTGTTGGTTTGCGTACTCGACGACGACCCCCATTCCCATGTTGCGGTCATCGTCATCGGTCGAGCCGAAGACCCAAACTCCCGGATTGTTCATCTCCACAATCACATCGGCCCGCTCCGCAACATCCAGTTTCAACACCTCCACGGAAGCCTGTGTCGGCACCGGATTGCCGTCGAGCGCGATGACCGTAAAGCGGTGGCCCGGAAAGGCTAGCGTCACATCCATGGTCGCGCTGGCATTGAGCAGGCGGAACAGAACGCGCTCACCCTGCCGCACCCGGAGCGGCTCGTCGTGACCCAACATCCGTTCGCCGAGCGTCGCGGCGTGATACATGACTTCGAGGCCGTTATTTGGTGGTGGCCCCTTGCGCAGGTCCTGCATGCTGACCCATTCGCCTTCCCAGCGCCGCGCGGCCAAAAGCACTTCGCGATCATAGCGGGCGGGATCTCCTGCCGCCGGCTCGACGATCAGAAACCCGAATTCGCCCGAATAAGTGCTGCGCGTGAGGTCGGTCATCGCCATGGCATGGCTGTGATACCATCGTGTGCCGGCGGGCTTGGGCGTAAACGAATAGAGATGCGATTGTCCGATCGGGATGATCGGCGATCCCTCCTCGGTGGCGCCATCTTGAACGGCGGGCAAATAAAGTCCGTGCCAATGAACGATGTCCGGATAGCCGGCGTCGTTGATCACATTGATGGCGACGGGCTGCCCTTCGCGGAGCCGCAAGACCGGGCCGGGAACTTTGCCGTTATAGCCGGTGGTCTTGATCGTTTTACCCGGCCCAAGTTCAAGCGACGTCGGCGCGATGCGCAGTGTGTACTCCACCTTTGTAGCCGGAGGATCGCCGGCCGCCTGGGTCATGCGTGCCGCGCCGCCGATTGCCGGAAGCGTGGCGGCATATTTGAGCAGTGAGCGTCGGTCGATTGCCATGATCTCACTCCTTTCCGTTGCCAATGTGCGGATCGTTTCGGGGTTACAGGCGATCACGGCTGAGCAACGCATCGAGCGACCACCTGCCGCCACCCTCGATCAGCAAGTACAGCGACCCGAGCAGCATGCCGAAATCATCCCGCGCTTCGTGCATCATGCTCCAGAAGCCGTAGCGCGGCAGTTTTGGCAGGTGAAAAATCCAAAACTCGTGCCCGAGCAGGATCGGCACTTTGGTCGACGCGATCGCCACGATCATGATGACGATCAGTGGGATGGCGGCGAGCCTCGTCAAGAGGCCGAGAATGACGAGCGCGCCGCAGATGATCTCGACCACGCCGACGAACGGACCCGCAATTTCGGGAAAGGGAATGCCGATATGGGCAAAGCGCCCCGCCCCCAGGATTTCGGGGAAGACCAGCTTCTGAATTCCCTCAGGAAAGAACACCACCAAACCGACGACCAACCGGATCAGGATGCTCCAGCCGGGTGCCCGGGTTGCGAAAATAACTGACCGCCAGTCGACGCCGTGAGAGCCACTCACCTTCGCCTCCGCCGCGTTCACCCTTTGCGATAATTCTGCTTGTACCAGTCGACAATTTCGCTCCCGGTTGTCAGCCAGACTTCCTGGCGCGAGGTTACGTGAGCGAGCGCCTTGGCGAAGTATTTGCTCCGGTGCGGGTAGCCGACCAGAAACGGATGCAGGCAGATCGACATCACCCGGCCGGTCTTGGCGCCGTCCTCATAGAGCACGTCGAACTGGTCGCAGATCATCTGGCCGAACACTTCGGGACTTTGGTGCAAATCGAGGAGTGCCGGAATGTCATTGATCTCGGTCGAATAGGGCATCGAGATCATCGAACCTTTTTTCACCCGCATCGGATAGGGCTGGTCGTCGTTGACCCAGTTGCCGACGTATTCGATGCCGTTCTCGGCCAGGATATCGAGTGTGCGCACGGTCTCGCTTAGCGCCGGGCTGAGCCAGCCGCGCGGCGCCTTGCCGACGCTTTTGGTGATGGTGCCGACCACTTCCTTGATCAGCGCGCGCTCTTCCGGCTCGGTGAGATTGGCGAACAGGGTAGAATTGTTGGTGCCGTGGCCCATCCATTCCCAGCCGAGCTTCTTGCCCTCTTCGATAATGCGCGGATAGTGGCCGCAGACATCGGAATTGAGCGCCACGGTGCCCTTGACGCCGTATTTCTCCATCACGTCCATCATGCGCCAGATGCCGACGCGCACGCCGTAATCGCGCCACGAATAGTTGAGGACATCCGGGTTGACCGGCAAAGTGGTCATGCGGGTCGATGGCCGATCGAACAGAAAGTGTTCGATGTTCGGAATGACCCAGACCGCGACCCGGGCTCCGTTCGGCCACGACAGCCGCGGACGGTCGATGATCGCCGAGTAGTCGAACCGGTCGTGCTCCATCGGTACGGCCGGGGTCGGCCTCTTCGGCATCTTTGATCGCTTCGTAATTTTCTTTGCCGGTCTGCGCGCCACTTGATTCCTCCCGAACTTCCAAAGCCGTGCATTGATCTGGCGGCATTGCACCGCTCGCGCTAATGTCGCACAAGCTCACGTCGAAGCGAATGGCTTAGGAGTTTAACGAAATGGCAAATGTCGTCGCCGGGTTCGGCGTACCGCACACCCCGGTGTTTCCATTCTTCGTCAAGCGCGATGGTCCGGAATGCGAAACCGCCAAGCTGTTCGCGGCGCAGAAGGAACAGCTCGCCGCGGTGCGGCCCGACGTCATCGTGATGTTCGACACCGACCATCTCAACACGTTTTTCCTGGACAATCTGCCGATCTTTGCCGTCGGGGTGGACAAGAACTTTACCGGTCCGAACGACGAGCCGCGGGAAATGCCCGTGTACAAGATCCCTTCAGCCGTCGATCTGGCGGCGCATATTCGGCAGACCGGCGTGGAAGCGGGTTTCGACGTAGCCCTGACCCAGCATTTTTCGGTCGATCATTCGATTGCCGTGCCGCTGCACTTTCTCACGCCGGACATGCAGGTCCCGGTCGTGCCGTTTTTCATCAGCGGACACGTGCCGCCGCTGCCATCGGCGCAGCGTTGCTATGCGCTCGGTCAAGCCGTCGGTCGTGCGATTGCGTCATGGCCCGCACCGTTGCGGGTCGTGGTCATGGGCAGCGGCAGCTTCTCACTCGAAGTCGCCGGCCCCCGCATGGCGCCGGGCCGCACCGATGGCGTGCCCGATCCGGATTGGGCCTGGCGGATCATCAAGCTTATGGAAGAGCAGCAGATCGAGAAACTCATCAGCGAGGCCACCGAGCATCAGCTGTTAAAGGCCGGTAACGTTGGCGGCGAAGTGCTGAACTGGATCGCCATGCTCGGCGCCATCGGCAATCACAAGCCGAATTACATCGCCCCGCAGATGCAGAATGGCCACGCCTACGGCGTGTGGCGTTGGAATTAGCGAAAGAGACCATGGCGACCGACACTAACAAAACGAAAGCCGATACCGCCCCAAAGAAACCCGATACCGCCCCAACGACTGCGGCGGCGTCGACGGACAAGAGCCCTGCCGCTGAACCGGCGGCAAAGTCCGCGGGCGGCGAGACGGCCTCCGCCGCACCGTCCAACTATAGCCGGGGCGAAGGCCAGAAGCCGGTCACCGCGGCGTACAAGGAAAATTGGAATGCGATCTTTGCGAAAAAGAAAAAGACGAGGAAGAAAAAACGCTAGTTGAGGAGAACGAAATGGCCCGGATGGTGGTGATCTATAAAACGCCGACCGACGTCGCCGCATTCGATAAACACTATTATGAAGTCCACGTTCCGCTCGCCAAGAAACTTCCCGGTTTGAGAAAATACGAGGTGAGCCGGGGTCCGATTGCGACGCCGGCCGGTGCCTCCGATGTCCATCTGATCGCGACGTTACACTTTGACGATCTGGCGGCGATCCAAAAGGCATTCGCTTCTGCGGAAGGACAGGCCGCTGGAGCGGACCGCCGTATTTTCGCACCCGACGATTCCCGCGTGCAAATGTTGCTGTTTGAAAATCGCGATCTGTGACACCGCGGCTTACGTCGTGCCGGCGAAGCCCGTCCCTGCCTTCAGCCAAGACAGCGTGACGTCGAAGGAGCGTGAATATGCCGTTGAGTGACACGGCGATCATCGGTTATGCCGAGACCAAGATTGTCGAAAAAAGCGATCGGGACGTGTGGGAACTCGGGGCGGAAATCCTCGAAACCCTCCTCGCCAAGAGCCAATCTGGAAAAAGGCGAGATCGACGGACTCATTTTATCTTCATCGATGACCGGCGCCGGCAATTGCTTCTGGTCGCAGACGACGGCGGATCAGCTCGCGCTCGAGGTTGATTACTGTCAGACGGTGGATATCGGCGGCTGTTCGCCGGTTGGCGCCGTCGCCCGCGCCGCGGCAGCGATCGATGCCGGCTTGTGCAGTACGGTGCTGTGTCTCTACGCCGACACCCAGGCGGCCGAAAACAACCAGCGCATGCGGTCATTCAACAACGAGTGGACGACGCCGCTGGGATATATCGGTCCGCCTGCCGCCTTCGGACTGCTGAGCCGGCGCTACGAACACCAATTCGGGCTCGACTATGCCGCGCTCGGCAAACTCGCCGTGGCGCAACGTGGCCACGCGGTTCTCAATGAGCTTGCGGTCGAGAAGCTGCGCAAGCCGATCAGCGTCGACGACTATCTCAATTCGCGCATGATTGCCGATCCCGTCCGATTGCTCGACAGCGTCATGGTCTGCGACGGCGCGAGCGGACTGCTCGTGACAAGCCGCAGAGCGGCGGAGAAGCGAGGGTTTCGGAAAATCGTCGTGCCGATCGGTTATGGCGAACGCACCAATTATCGCGCTGACGAGGCGATCGTTGATGTCACCGAGAGCGGACATTACGTCGCCGGCCAGCGCGCGTTTGCGCAATCCGGCCTGAAGCCGACGGATATCGCCTCGTTTCATCCGTATGACGATTTCATCATCGCGATCATGTTGCAGCTTGAAATGCTCGGGTTCTGCAAGCGCGGGCAGGGCTGCGATTTTGTCAACGAGCACAATTTCACCCATTCCGGCGACCTTCCGCTGAACACTGGCGGCGGGCAGATTTCGGCGGGTCAGTGCGGGCTTGCCGGCGGCGGCACCAACCTTATAGAGGCGGTCCGGCAGCTTTTTGGCGACGGTGGAACGCGCCAAGTGAAAGACACGCGGAACGCGCTGGTCACCGGAATTGGCGGCATTCCCTATGGCCGCAACTGGAGTAGCAGCGTCGTGATGATCCTGACCCCCGATGCGTGAGAGGCGATGATGACCGGGTTGAACGACACGCTAGACGTCCCCCGCGAGCCGCCTCGCCCGCGTACGTTCTCGAAGGCATATTGGGATGCGACGCGCGAGAAACGATTGATTGTCCAGTACGACAAGCGCTGTGGAAAGTATCAGTTCTTCCCGCGCGCCACGAGCATCTATGACGGCCGTCGGGATCTTGAATGGCGCGAGGTCTCCGGCAAGGGCGAGCTGTTCTCCTACACGATCGCTTATCGCGCACGGCCGCCATTTCAGGGTCACGAGCCGTTTGTGATTGCCCTTGTCACGCTCGATGAAGGTGTGAACGTGATGGCCAATATCGTGCATTGCGCACGCGACCGGCTGAAGATCGGCCTGCGCGTGAAGCCGTTCTGGGCGCCGCTGGCAAACGGGACACACCTGTTGATGTTCGAGCCGGACTAACCTTGATCGGTGGTGCGCCCCACGCAACGAGACCCCTTCGTATGGATTAGAAGCTCGTGAACAGCTGGAGTTGGCTCGGGAGCGGTGGCGATGTAGTATGAGCCTGGAAGACAGCCGTCGGGCTTGTCAGCCCGAGCCGGCCTTATGATAGCGCAACGCGAGCTAGCCTTGCGAATTCGCTCAATGACGTCACGTCTTTTGCGCCCGTACCAATAATTCTCACGCCCCGTCGCGAGCGCGCTTTCCCGGACACGGTGCCTTATGTCGTGCGGGTGAGGCCGCCGTTGACATAAAGCGTCTGCCCGGTGATGAAGGCCGCGTCCTCGCTGGCGAGAAACGATACCGCGCCCACCAGGTCGGAAACCTTTTCGCTGCGTTTGATCGACTGCATGTTGGCCATCAGATCGAACAACGCCTCCTTGGACATGCCGCCGGGGATCTCCTTGTCCTTCAGCGTGCCGGGCGTACGGGTTAGTCCCGGCGCGATGGCGTTGACGGTGACGCCATGTTCGCCGAATTCGGTGGCGAGCGAACGGGTAAAGCCGACGACGCCCGCTTTGCTGGTGATGTAGTGGATGAAATTCGGCACCAGAAGGCTGACGGTATCAGAGGTGATGTTGATGATCCGGCCCCAGCGCCGCTGCCGCATTCCCAGTGCCAGCGCTTTGGTCATCAGGAACAATGAATCGAGATTGACCGAGAGCACGCGCCGCCAATCTTCGAACGTGATCTCGTCGAACGGCTGCATCGGATAGATGCCGGCGTTGTTGAGGAGGATGTCGCAACGGCCGCCGTCCTTTTCGACCTCCGCCTTGAGTGCTGCGACATTCGCCGGATTGCTGATATCGCATTGAAACGCCGTCGCGTGCCCACCGGCGCCGCGGATCAATTCCAAAGTCTGCTCGGCCTTGTCGCGGTCTGCTATGACGATGCGTGCCCCCTCCTCCGCCAGCCTGACCGCTGATGCCTGTCCGATCCCGGACGCCGCGCCGGAAATCACCGCGGTCTTGCCCTCGTGTTTTTTCGCCACTCTTCATCCTCCCGTTTTCGTCGAACCATTGTTTGGCATATAAAGGGGACTGCGGTGAAGTGTTCTGCAGGTTGCAACTGCCGCCGCTACAGCGCCGGGCATAAAGCTTGCGAGAAGGAGTGCAGATAGTGACCAGCGGTAAAGACGATGAGGAGTTTTTCCGGCAGCGCGGTTTTGGCATCAAAATCGGCTTCGGCGAACGGCCGGCGCTGATGATGATCGACATGATCAATGGCTTTACCGACGCGTCAATGCCGCTCGGCGCCAATCTCGATCAGCAGATCGAGGCGCAAAAACCGCTGCTCGAAATCGCGCATGAGCGTGACATCCCGGTGATCTTCTCGACCGTGCTCTACGAAGAACCCGACATCAAGGACGCCGGCATCTGGGCGCTGAAACAATCAGGCGCACGCACGCTGACCGCAGGCTCCGAAGCGGTCAAAGTCGACACCCGTCTCGAGCGGCGGCCGAAGGACATCCTCCTGGTCAAGAAATACGCCTCGTGCTTCTTCGGCACCGATCTCGTGCCCGCGGCTCAACAGCCGGCACATCGACACCCTCATTCTGACCGGCTGTACCACCTCGGGCTGCGTACGCGCGACCGCAGTCGATGCGGTGCAGAATGGCTTTCGTCCTATGGTGGTGCGTGAAGCGGTCGGCGACCGCTCGATCGCGGCGCATGAGCAGAGCCTGTTTGATCTCAATGCCAAATACGCCGACGTCGTTTCGCTCGACGAAACACTGCAGTATCTCAAGACCGTCGGCCACAACCGGCCAGCAAATTAACAGCCTTGTTTCTCTCCATGGCCGGGACGAGCCAGGATGAGCCCGGCCATGACGTCTTCGCCAATTAGAACATTGGATAGGCCGGGTTGAGCGGCAGCCCGAACTGGGTGCGGCCGAAATTTTCGGCCGGCACGTCCCAGCTCATGACCACGTGCGAGGCAATGGCGTGAACGTCACGCCAACAGCGCTGGGCCGAATTGTTGTCCAACAGCCCGCTTGAGCCGCTGATGTTGATCAGCTCATCCATCGCGTCGCGCAGCATGCGCATCGCATAGCTAAAATCGCGCCGCAGCAGTGTCCGCGTCTCCAGGCTCATGCCGGAATAATCCTTGCGCGCGGTCGCGAGCGCCCGGCGCGCCAGTAATTCGGCAGCATCGATCTGCGCGCCGATCTCAGCGACTTTCATCTGCACCGGAACATGGTGGGCGATGGCGAGCTGGGTATAGGTCAGATAGCGCTGACGGGTCCATTCCACGAAGTCGGCATAGGCGCCGCGCGCCGAACCAAGCGCCGGCCCGAGCAGTGCGTAGGAGTGCACGGCGATGAAGGGGGTGCGGTAAATCGGATTGGTGTTGATTTTTGATCCTGGAGATTGGGCATCGCGGAGCGTCGCGAAGGAAACGCTGCGGTGCTCCGGCACGAACACGTTGTCGAGCACGCTGGTGATCGAGCCCGTCGCGCGCAGGCCCGCGCAAAACCAGGTGTCATCCTGCTTCACCTGCGATACCGGTACGAGATAGAGCCGCATATCCGGATGATCTTCGCCCTCGCGGAAAGCGAGCCCGCCGATCAAAATCCATTGCGAATGCCGCAACCCGCTGCACCATGACCAGCGGCCATCGAGGCGGTAGCCGCCGGGCACCACGGTGACCTTGCCGGTCGGCGCCGCCGACGTGGCAATGCAGGCGGCGTTGTTCTCGCTCCAGACGTCGTGCTGCGCCTCTTCGGGAAAATGCGCCAGGATGCAGGCGTGGTCGGCCAAATAGTTCAGCACCCACGCTGAGGAGGTGCAGGTCGACTTGCCGAGTTCGACCGAGATGTCGAACGCCACCTCATGATCGTGCTCGTAGCCACCCCAGCGTTTTGGCTGCAGCACGTGGATCAGCCCGGAATCGAGATATTCGTCCACGGACTCCTGCGGCACGTCACGATCACGCTCGGCCTTGACTGCGCGCTCGCGCAACTTGGGAGCGAGTGCGCGGGCGCGAGCAATCAATTCATCGGCCGTCGGAATCTTGTCTGTTGCGGCTGCAGTCCGCAATTCGGCAACACTCATTGGGTTTCCTCCGTTTGGCGGCGACATTGCGTCAGCACCGTGAGGGAATCAAGCGCCGCGTCGGCGTCCTTGATCCGATCCGCCTTCCGGTGCCATCATGGCCGATGCCAAAACACGCCGATCGTCCATCGAATTGATCGCGCGTCGAAGCACGGGGGAAGCAATGCGTCTCGGATTTTTTATGATGCCGGTGCATCCGCCGGCCCGCACTTTTACCGAGACTCTCGCCGAGGACACCGAAAAATCACTGTTGGCCGATCGTCTCGGCTACGAGGAGTTGTGGCTCGGGGAGCATTTCTCGGCAACCAGCGAGCCGATCCCCTCGCCGCTGATGTTCATGGCCGGTCTTGTGCCGCAGACCAAGAATTTGCGCTTCGGCACCGGCGTCATCTGCATTCCCAATCACGATCCGATCGTCGTTGCGGCCGAGGTGGCGCAGTTCGATCATATGAGTCGCGGCAGGCTTCGAGCTCGGCGTCGGGCCCGGCGGCTTGTTGTCGGACTTCGAGCTGTTCGGTCACAACGATGTCGGCGTGCGCAACCGCAAGGTCATTGAAGCAGTCAAGATCATGCAGATGATCTGGTCGCAGGATCCACCTTACGAATTTAACGGCGAGTTCCGGAAGTTTCGGTTGAAAGACACCGTCGATGCCGAACTCGGCATCGGCTACATGCCGAAGCCCTTTCAAAAGGGCGGACCGCCGATCACGCTTTCAATCGCCAGCCCGAATTCGCCTTCGGCGCGGACCGCCGCGCTGCAAAACTGGGGCATGATTTCGGCCAACATCGTGCCGACTTATTCGGTTGCTTCGCACTGGGCGGTCTACAGCAAAGCTTGCGCAGAGATCGGCAAAAAGCCGTCGGGCGAAAACTGGCGCGTGTCGCGCAACATCATGGTCGCGCCGACCGACGCGGAAGCCCACGATCGCGTTTATGGAGAGGCCGCATCCAACAATTATTTCTTCACCTACATTCGCGCCGCGCTCGCGGGCGCCGGGATCCTGTCGGTGCTCAAGCCGCGGCCGGACATGTCAGACGACGAAGCGACCGTCAAAGTCATTACCGAGGGCTGCACGCTTTACGGCTCGCCCACGACCATGCTCGACAAGCTGGTCGCCTTCCGCGAAGAAGTCGGCCCCTTCGGCACGCTGCTGCTGACCGGACTTGACTGGACCGGGCCCAACGGAGCCTGGGAACGCCAGTCGATGCAATTGATGGCCGAACAGGTTATGCCGAAGTTCCACCAGCACGTTCACGCACAAGCGGCCGAATAGTCGGCAATCGATATTCATTTATCCGATTTGTGCACTGCAATGGCCACGAGAGTTTCATAAAGGCGTCGCAGCGGCGCCACAGACGCCGTGCAAAATTTCAGCCATAGGGACAGTTTTGGGGTGCGGTGAGTAGAACGTCGAGGAGATCGACGATGAGCTTGCAATGCGCCTGTAACACCGAAGCGGCTGCGACCCAAAAGTTTGGCCGACCCAAATGTCCACGTTGCGGAAGCGTGCTTCTGATCGCGGAGGAATCGCAGTTCAACGTCAAGGGCCGCATTCGCAACACCTGGTCGTGCGACGATTGCGCACATGAATTCGTCACTTCAATTACGTTGTGGCCGCGTTAAAGCCGTTCCGCGGCGGGGTTAAATCGTTTTTCAGTTGTTGCGTCACGGTCGTTCCGAGCTGGAGGAAACGCCCCACCGTTAGGTGCAAAGACCTGAAATCAGACAAAAGACCTGAAATCAGACACCGGACCGATCACGCTGCGTTAGTTTGTTGAGTGCGTCAGTTCCAAAAAGTTGTTCCCGTCCGTGCTTGTTGCGTTGCGTGCAGTCGCGAAAGTCAAGCGACCCGCCGGTCCGGCGTATTTCGCGACCGGCGGGTTCATTTTTGTCACGCGTCTTCGCGGCGGGTATCGGTCTTTGCCGTCCATTGTTCTCGGGTCGCCGCCACGTAGTCGGTGAAGCGACCGGCGCTTATGGCGGCACGAGCCCCAGCCATCAGGTCTTGATAATAAAACAAATTGATCACCGAGAGCAGCGTGCCGCCAAGCGCTTCGCCGCTGCGGAACAAATGATGCAGATAGGCGCGGGAGAAATCGCGCGCCGCCGGACAACGGCTCTCGGCATCGAGTGGCCGTGGATCGTTCGCATGGTGCGCATTCTTGATGTTGATCGGGCCGAAGCGGGTGAAAGCCAGACCGTGACGGCCGTTGCGGGTCGGCATCACGCAGTCGAACATGTCGACGCCGCGGGCCACGGCTTCGAGGAGATCCCCCGGCGTACCAACACCCATCAGATAGCGCGGTTGGGCGGCCGGCAGCACCGCCGCGGTCGCGGTGACGACGTCAAGCATGACGCTCTGCGGTTCGCCGACGGCAAGTCCGCCGATCGCATAGCCGGGAAAACCAATATCGACCAGCGCCCGCGCACTTTGTTCGCGTAACGTCAGGTCGTCACCGCCTTGCACAATGCCGAACAGAGCGCGGCCGGGTACTGCGCGCTCGAAAGCGCGTTTGCATCGCTCGGCCCAGCGCAGCGACAATGTTCATGGCGCGTTCGATCTCGGCCCGCTCGGCGGGGAGCTCGCACGCATTCGTCGAGCTGCATGGCGATATCGGACCCGAGCAGGATCTGCACCTCCATGGCCCGCTCCGGGGTCAACTCCACCATCGCGCCGTCAATGTGCGAGCGAAACGTGACGCCCTCTTCCGTAATATTGCGCAGCGGCGCGAGCGACATCACCTGGAAGCCGCCGGAATCGGTGAGGATCGGATACGGCCATCGCATGAAGGCGTGCAGCCCGCCGAGCGCGGCGATGCGCTCCGCCGACGGCCGCAGCATCAGATGATAGGTGTTGCCGAGCAAAATCTCGGCGCCGGACGCGCGCACATCATCGTGGTGCACGCCCTTGATCGCGGCTTGCGTGCCAACCGGCATGAATGCCGGTGTGTGTACGACGCCGTGCGCCGTCGTGATCGCGCCTGTTCGGGCAGCGCCGTCGGTCGCAGTCAGGCGGAACGAGAAAGGCTCAGCCATGAGTTTTCAGGATGCACGAAACAGCAAACAGGCGTCGCCGTAGGAATAAAAACGATAGCCGCTCTGGATTGCATGCGCATACGCACTCTGCATCACATCGAGGCCGGAAAATGCGCTAACCAGCATAAACAAAGTCGAGCGCGGCAGATGAAAGTTGGTCAGCATCACCTCGACCGCGCGGAAACGATACCCGGGGGTAATGAACAAATCGGTCTCGCCGGAGAATTCCGCAAGCGTGCCGTCTTTGGCTGCCGCGCTTTCCAGAAGTCGCAGCGAAGTCGAACCGACCGCTACAATGCGCCCGCCCCCGCGACGCGTTGCATTGAGCGCCGCCGCCGTTGCGGCGCTGACGGTGCCGCATTCAGCCTGCATGCGATGACCCGACGTATCGTCCGTCTTGACTGGCAGAAAGGTGCCGGGACCGACGTGAAGCGTCACCTCGTGAACCGAGATACCCGCCGCGCGCAATTTTTCAATGCCGGCTTCGGTGAAATGCAGCCCCGCCGTTGGCGCCGCTACCGAGCCTTCTTCGCGTGCGAATATAGTCTGGTAGTCGATGCGATCCTGCTCGTCGGTGTCGCGGCGAGCGGCGATGTAGGGTGGCAACGGCACGTCGCCGCGCTCGGCCAGCGCCTGGTCGAGCACGGCGCCGTGGAAAGCGAAGGCAAAAGTCACTTCGCCCCCCTCCCCTTTGGCTTCCACTGTGGCATCAAGCTGGTCGAGGAAGCACACCCGGCCTTCGCTGCCGAAACGCACGACGTCGCCGACGGCAAGCCGCTTGGCGGGCCGCACCAGCGCCCGCCACCGCGAACCGTCGAGACGCTTGATCAGCGTCGCCGCAATCTCCGGCTCCCGCTCGCCGCGCCCAATGCGCCGGCCATGGAGGCTCGCGGGGATGACTTTGGTGTCGTTGACGACGACCGCATCGCCCGCCCGCAGCAACTGCGGCAGCTCGCGCATGGTGCGATCCTCGAGCCCCCCGCCGCGACGCACCACCAACAGCCGCGCGGAATCGCGTGGATGCGCGGGTCGCAGCGCGATCCGGTCGTCCGGTAACGCGAAGTCAAACAAGTCCGTTCGCATGGGGTCAGTGGTTTACAGTCATCCTGAGGTGCGCGTCGAAGACCGCGCCTCGAAGGATGACGGAACGTGAGCGGCGCTGGCATTACTTTGCCGTATCTTTGTCGATGGTGCGATCGTCGACGAACCGGATGGCAATCGGCCGGCCCGCGACCGCGCCACCCATGCCCTCGCTGAAATGCAGCGGCGTGCAGCGTTTGAGCGCTGCGTCGATGGCGTCGCGATAGATGGTGCGGACCTCGGCCGGCGCCTCGTGGCTCACATAGGTCATGCGCGGCGGCGCAACCACTTCGCCGTCGCGCTTGAAAGCAAAGCGGATGGTATATTCCATGCCGTGTCGCGCCTCATCCTTCGGCGGCGGCACCCAGCACTCGCGGAGCGCGGCAAACATCGCGCGGATCGTATCGAGCGCATGATCGTCCGTCGTGCGTCTCGGCATCCTCGCTCTTCTTGGCCAGGTCTTCGCCGCCTTTTGTATCGCCGGCCTTTTGGTCGGTATCTCCGGTCTTCTTGTTGGTCGGATCGTTCTCGTCGGTCGAGACGATTGTCAGCCGCAAATCCTGGCCGATCGGCGGCAGGAATTCGGGAAAGCACGGCCCGCGCTGAAACACGCTGCAGAACGACGGATGGCAAGGATGCCCGCTGAGCACGCTGCATGGCGCACGTGCCGGGGGCACATGGTTCAGCTGCGCTTCGCTGAACTCGTCGCGCTGTGCCCGCCGACACAGATCGTCCCGCAGACGACCACGATCGCTGTGCGGGACGCGCGCATGAATTTATTCCACCAGGTCGGCGGCCACCTGCATCTGGACGATGCGGTCGGGTCTGGACGGCGGCTCACCGCGCTTGAGCTTGTCGACAACGTCCATGCCGGCGACGACTTCGCCCACCACGGTGTATTGGCCGTTGAGGAACGAGCCCTCGTCGAACATGATGAAGAATTGGCTGTTGGCGGAATTGGGATTGCTGGTCCGCGCCATGCCGACCGTTCCCCGCTCGAACGGGACTTTTGAGAACTCCGCCGGCAAATCCGGATGGTCCGAACCGCCGGTGCCGTCACCGTTCTCGCCGTCGCCGGTTTGCGCCATGAAGCCGTCGATCACGCGATGGAACGGCACGTCATCGTAAAAGCCTTCGCGCGCCAGAAGCTTCAGCCGCTCGGCGTGCTGGGGGGCGAGGTCGTCGCGCAGCTTGATGATGATACGGCCGGGCGTGGTTTCGACGATCAGGGTATTTTGCGGATCGGTACCCGCGGGGAGCGATTCATCCATGTGTGGTCTTCCTCCATTTACTCAACGGTTGGCTCCTAGCCGCGCAACGCGACGCTATGGTTCGATTGTGGCCTTCTTGATGTAGTCCAGTTTGCCAAACTCTTTGACCAGATAAGCGTTGCCTTCGTGTTGAATGCGGCCTTGCTCCGGGTCCCTGCCCGCCCGGTGCGCCTTCGCCGTATCCGCTGTAGAGCGCGTCGACGACCTACATGCCCGACACGACCTGGCCGAACGGCGCAAAGCCTTGACGGTCGAGCATATTATTGTCGGCGAAATTGATGAACACCTGGGTGGTGCGGGTGTTGGGACCGGCCGTGGCAAACGTGATCAGGCCGCGCTTGTTGCTCTGCCGCACCGGATCGTCCTTGATCCGCGCCTCGCGCCATACTCCGGAAATTTTCGGATCGGCATTGATGCCGAACTGCACCATGAAGCCGCTGATGACGCGAAAGAAGCGGGCGTTATCGAAGAAGCCGTTTTTGACGAGGTTGTAGAAGCGGTCGGCGCCGTTCGGCGCCCAATCGCGATGAACCTCGATGACGAACGGACCCTTGCTGGTATCGAATTTGGCTTTGTAGACCGCGGGCGCCGGTTCGGTCAGGGCGGCGGGGTTGCCGAGGCCCTGGCTCCAGGCCGGACCTGCAAGCACGAGTGCAAGCATAACTGCGATAAGGCGGATCATGTCGTCTCCCGGATGAGAAGCTTTCAGGCTTTCGCGAATTTCGCTTTCAGACGCGCGGCGACCAGAGCCGGCACGAAGGCGGAAACGTCGCCGCCCATGCCGGCAATCTGGCGCACCAAGGTGGCGGTGATCGGGCGAACTTCGGGCGAGGCCGGCAGAAACACCGTCTGAACTTCCGGCGCCATGGCTGCGTTCATGCCGGCCATCTGCATCTCATAATCGAAGTCGGCGGCATCGCGCAGCCCGCGGATGAGGACCGTGGCGCCGGCCCGCCGCGCCGCCGATACGACGAGATCGCCGAATGTCGTGCAGACGATCTCGCAACCCGCGCCGCGCCCAAGTGGCGTGCAGATTTCCTCGAGCATCGCGACGCGTTCTTCCGCCGAAAACAGCGGCGCCTTGCCGGGATGAATGCCCACCGCAAGCACCAGCCGGTCGGCAAGCCGTACGGCGCTTTTCACGACGTCGAGATGACCGTTGGTAATGGGGTCGAACGACCCGGCAAACAGGGCTGTGCGCGGCATGGCGGGGGTCTAGCCCGCGTTCCAGCCAACCGCAAGGCGGATGGCACGAATGTTAGGGTAGAGGTTTATCGCCTCGGCGTGACGCTATATCGTTCGGCAAAGCGCTTGCCAGTGCGCACGTTCGAATGCGGGAGTGAAATTCGCCAATGGATGCCCCACCCGCGGCTGATACCAAAATCGTCCGGCGCCAGGCGGATGCCGGCCCCAAGCGGGTCGTGGCCGATATCTGCATTGTCGGCGCCGGCATCGCGGGGACCTCGGCAGCGCTGACCGCCGCGCGCAACGGGCGCAAAGTCGTGCTGGTCGATGGCCTACCGGTGCTCGGCGGCCAGGCGGTGAATTCGATCATCGGCACATTCTGCGGCCTGTTCGCCAACGGCACCCACGGCCACCAATTCACCCACGGCATCGCCGACGAGATTTTGCGCGATCTCGGTGCCAAGGAGCAGACGCTCTATTACCGGCGCGGTCCGGTGACGACGGTCGTGTATTACGACGAAGTCGCGCTCGCCCGCTGGATCGAAGAAGCCATCCGCAAGGCCGGGATTACGGTCGTGCTCGGCGCGGTGTTGCGGCGCGTGGAGGTCGAAGGCCGCCGCGTGCGGCGCCTTGAGTTCGCTACCCGCTATGGCGACGTGCATATCGAAGCGACCGGCTTTGTCGATTCCAGCGGCGATGCGGCGCTGGTCTGGCAGGCGGGCTTCGCCTGCCGCGAGCCCGCCAACCGCAAGGTGTTCGGTACCCAGATGGTGGTTTTGGAGAACATCGACGAAGCCAGGCAGCCGACGCGTGACGAGATCGGCGCTCGCATGAAGGAAAAGGGCGACGAGTACGGCCTGGTCCGGCGCGAGGGCCTCGCCTTCATCATTCCCGGACGCGGCGTGGCGGCGATGAACATGACGCACGTGGAGACGCCACTCGATCCGCTGGAGGCCTCCGCGCGAACGCTCGACGGCCGCGATCAGGCCGATCGTGCGGTTGCATTACTGCGCCACGAGTTTCCGGACTGTTTCGGCAAATGCCGCGTGCGCGCCTATGGCTTTCCCGGTATCCGGCAAACCCGTTGGATCGTCGGACGCCAGCAACTGACCGAAGATGACGTGATGGCGGGCCGCCGCTTTCCCGATGCGATCGGGCGCACCGCCTGGCCGATCGAGCTGCACGATCACGGCAGCGGCCACCGCTGGCACACCTTCCCCGAGGATCATGTGCACTACATTCCGCTCGCGAGCCTCACGCCGGCCGACGCGGATAATGTGGTCGCTGCCGGACGCTGCATCGACGCCGACACCGCGGCCTTGTCGAGCGTGCGGGTGATGGGCCCGTGCATCGCCATGGGAGCCGCCGCCGCTCACGCGCTTGATCTTGCCGGCACCGGCAGTGTCCATCAGATCGATCTCGCGGCGCTCGCGACCCGCGTCCACGACAACGTGGAACGGACCGACTGACATGCGCCTGACCGACCACGAGAAGGCGATGCTGGACGGTGCGCATGGCAAAGCTAAAGCGCGGGCGATGGATCTGTTGGTTCGTTATGGGGAAGCGCTGGGCGCCGAGCGGCTCATCGAGACCAACAATGTCGCCGGCGCCTTCAACGCCTCGACGCCCTCGGTGCGCGCGTTGGCAGCCCGCGGCTTCGATGCGGTCTATTCCGAATTAAATCTGGACAGCGATGAAGTGATCGAAGTCCCGCGCATGGCAGTCAACACCTGCCAATTGATCACCGGGATCGACAACGCAAAGTGGCGGATTCAAGGAATCCCGGACGATCTGGCCGAGCAACAAAAACGCGGCGAAGCGTTCTTTGGCCAGCGCGGCATCAACATGCACGCGACCTGCACGCCATATCAGGTCGGCAACGTGCCGGTGAAGGGCGAGCATTGCGCCTGGATGGAATCTTCCGCGGTGGTCTATTGCAATTCGGTGCTCGGCGCGCGCACCAATACCGAAGGTAAGGAGAGCACCGGCGCGGCAGCCTTGACCGGCCGCATTCCCGATTGGGGCCTCCATCTTGATACCAACCGCCGCGGCACGCACCTGGTCGAAGTCGGCATCCCAGTCGACGACATCATGGACTGGGGTCTGCTTGGCTACTGGCTTGGAGAGATTGTGCAGGACGAAATCCCGGTGCTCACCGGCGCGCTGGTCAATCCGACGCTCATCAAGCTCAAACATTTTGGCGCGGCCGCGTCATCGTCGGGCGGTGTCGAGATGTATCACCTCCCCGGCACGACGCCCGAGGCCGCCTCGGTTGAGCAGGCGTTCAACGGCCATCCGGTTGCCGACACGCTGCGCTATGGCGCGGCCGAGCGCCGGCGGGCCTATGAAAACCTCAATTGCGCGCGTGAGCGCAAAATCGACTTCGTCATGCTCGGCTGCCCGCATAATTCGATCGACCAGGTCTGGCTGATTGCCTCACTGCTGGAGGGCCGGCGCATCAATTCCAATACCGCGCTCTGGGTCCACACGCCGCGGGCCTTGCGCGATACGGCGGAGCGCAACGGCTATGTTCGCATGATCGAGGACGCCGGCGGCGTAGTCATGAGCGACACCTGTCCGGCGATCTCGCGGCACTTGCCCAAAGGCGTGCGAACGGTGGCTACGGATTCCGCCAAACAGGCGCACTACTTGCCGGCGATTACCGGCGTTGAAGCCTGGTTCGGCTCGGTGCGCGACTGCGTCGAGGCAGCGATCAGCGGCACCTGGAACGGGGCGCCGTGATGCAGAAGGTCATTCAAGAGGTCTTGCCCCGCACCATCGTGCTGCACGGCCGCCGCGTCGTCGGCGGCTGCGCCGAAGGCGAAGCTCTGGTGACGCGGCAGACGATTTCCGGCTGGGGCGGCATCAACGAGCGCGACGGCACCATTATCGAGCGCCGGCACGAATTGCGCGGCCAAAGTTTCGCCGGCCGGGTCCTGGTATTCCCCGGCGCCAAAGGCTCGTCAGGCTGGTCGGCCTACTTTCACATGACGCGGCTCAACGGCGTTGCGCCCGCGGCGATGATCTTTACCCGCATGACCACCAAAATCGCGTTAGGCGCGGTGGTGACGCGGGCGCCGGCGATCACCGATCTCGATCAGGATCCATTTGCGGTGATCGAGACCGGCGATTGGGTCAAGGTCGATGCGGATCGAGGCGTGGTCGAAGTGACCAAACGCTGAGGACGGGAATGGCAAGCCAGGCCGTGATTGACGTTTCCGAAACAATCGAGCGGCAGAAGCTCGGCGGCTTCCTTATTGGCCTCGTGGTGATCTCATGGATCATCACCTTCTTCGATGGCTTTGACCAGCAAGCGATCGCGTTCGCCGCGCCGTATCTGTCGGCGCAATATCATCTTGACCGCATCATGATGGGCAACGTGTTCAGCATGGGGCTCGTCGGCACGCTGATTGGCGGCTTTGCTCTCGGCTATCTCGGCGACCGCATCGGCCGCCGCCCCGCCATCATTCTCGCGACCGCGGCTTTCGGTCTGCTGACTTTGGCTTTCGTGCTGGCCGACGGCTACGCGTCGCTGCTGGCGCTGCGGCTCGTCGATGGCATCGCGCTCGGCGGGATGCTGCCGCTGAGCTGGGCGCTGAATATCGAGTACGCGCCGAAGCGCTTTCGTTCCACCATCGTGACGGTGGTCATGATCGGCTATTCCGTCGGCATCGCCGTTGGCGGACCGGCGGCAAACTGGCTGATCCCGCAATATGGCTGGCAGTCGCTGTTCGCCGTTGGCGGAGTTTTATCGCTAGTCGCGGCGCTGGCGCTCATCCTGATGTTGCCGGAATCGGCGCGGTTTCTCGTGAGCAAGGGGCGCCAGAATGCGCGCGTTGCCGATCTGCTGGGCCGGCTGACCGGCGAAGCGATTCCGGCTGACGCGCAGTTCGTTGTTGCCGATGAGGCGGGCCAGGCGAAAGATTTTCGTCCCGCACTCCTGTTCCGCGATCAGTTGCGCTTTATCACCCCGCTGTTGTGGCTGGCCTATATCGCAAGCTCGATGGCGGTATTTTTCCTCGCCACCTGGACGCCGCTGGTATTCGAGGCGCTGAATTTCACGCGCTCGCAGGCCGCGCTTGCGGGCTCCATCAATGCCGCGGCCGGCGCGGTCGGCGGGCTTCTGCTGATGCGCTTTACCGACACGATGGGGGCGATCGCCATCACCGCCATGCCGCTGATCGCCGTCCCCCTGTTGCTCGTCGCGGCGTTTGTCGATGTCGGTCAGGCCGGGTTCTTTGCGCTGTTTGCGTCTGATCGCGCTGTTTCTGATCGGCGGCCATTTTGGCCTGCACAGCATCGCCGGCATTTTCTATCCGAGCGCTTATCGCGGCAACGGCGCCGGCTGGGCGACGTCGGTCGCCAAGATTGGCTCGATCGCCGGACCATTTGCCGCCGGGCTGATCCTTTCGACCAGTCTCCCGGTTCGCTTGATTTTCGCTGTGCTGGCAATCTGCCCGGCCGTCTTCGTTGTGTGCATTTTTATTGTCGGACGTATCCATTCCTCGATCCTGCGCCGGGAAACGCAGGCATTGGCGCCGGCCTGATTGCCTTTCTCAGGGCGAAGCCGGTTAAGCGGCTCGAAATACCCGGGAATCCTGAACACGGCCGGTCATTGTTCGGTAACCGCAAAGACAGCGAAAATGTGATGCGCATCAATGCGAACTTTCGCGGCCCGATCCAATTTGGCATCAGAGACAGCGACCCACGCAAAAGCGTACCGACCTTCGGTTCGGAAACAGGGCGCGAAACTGGAAGACAGGGATCGGTGCCATGCTCAAAACTCTTCTACGCCATTGCCGCCGCCGCGATCGTCGCAGCTGCCTTCGTCGCCACGCTGAGCGTTTCCGAACAGGTCGAAGCCCGCGGATCGGTCCCGGGCGTCAAAGCGGATCGCGCCGACATCCGCCCGCTGGCCGGCAAATGCTCACAGAATGCCTGGCCCTATTTCGAGGCCAACTGTTTGCGCGACACGCGAAATCCTTTCAGTCAGGCGCGCGAAGTGCGGATCGTCACCACCGATCGGCTGGCGCCCGTTGAGTGAGCGCCCGGCGCGCAAACGGCTCACGCTGGCGTCCGCCCCGATAGGCTCGATTTCATCCAGCGCGAATATGCGCTAAGAGCCAGCCGGTAGCAGAAAACGCCGGCCGGGATGATCGTCCTCATCGACAACTACGATAGCTTCACCTTCAACCTGGTCCACTTCTTCGGGGACCTCGGGGCGGAGGTGCGTGTGCACCGCAATGACAAAATTTCGGCCGAGCGACGTCCTCGCCGCCGACCCCGACGCCATTGTGCTCTCCCCCGGCCCCTGCACGCCCAGGGAGGCCGGCATCTGCCTCGATCTGATCGCGGCGGCCTCCGGCAAAATGCCGCTTCTCGGCGTCTGTCTCGGCCATCAGGCTATCGGCGATGCCTTCGGCGGCAAGGTGGTGCGGGCTCCGGCGCCGGTACACGGCAAGCTCTCGGAAATCCGCCATGCCGGGACGGGCATTTTTCATGGCATCAACGCCCCGTTCCAGGCGACGCGCTATCATTCGCTGGTGGTCGAGCGTGGAAGCCTGCCGGACGATTTGACGTAACGGCAGACACCGATGATGGCCTGATCATGGGCCTCGCCCACAGACACCTGCCGGTGCACGGCGTACAATTCCATCCGGAAAGCATCGCTTCCGAGCACGGCCACCTGATGTTGAAGAATTTTCTCGATATCGCCGCGTCCTGGAACTTGTCGAGCGGACGCCGGGCGGCTTCTGCGCCGCAGAAGCCGCGCGCGCGGCTGAACTGAGGGCTTGATCGTGACCGATGCATTTCGGGCAATCGTTGGCAAGGTCGCGACCGGCGCCACGCTCACGCGTGAGGAAGCCTCCGGCGCGTTCGACCAGATGATGTCGGGTGAGGCGACGCCTTCACAGATGGGCGCTTTGCTGATGGCATTGCGCGTACGCGGCGAGACCGTCGACGAGATTACCGGCGCGGTCGCCACCATGCGGAGCAAAATGCTACGCGTGACCGCGCCGCCTAATGCCATCGACGTCGTCGGCACGGGAGGCGACGCGTCGGGTTCGTTCAACATTTCGACTTGCGCCGCGCTGATCGTGGCCGGCGCCGGCGTGCCGGTCGCCAAACACGGCAACCGCGCGCTGTCCTCGCGGTCGGGCGCGGCCGACGTGCTGACCGCGCTCGGCGTCAAGATCGATCTCGCCCCCGACGCAATCGCGCAGTGCATCACCGAGGCCGGCATCGGCTTCATGTTCGCCCCGGCTCATCATCCGGCGACCAAAAATGTCGCCGCCACCCGCGTCGAACTTGGCACGCGGACGATCTTTAATCTGCTCGGGCCGCTCTCCAACCCGGCGGGTGTGCGCCGTCAAATGGTCGGCGTCTTCTCCAAGCACTGGACGCAGCCGCTGGCGCAGGTTCTGAAAAATCTCGGCGCCGAACGCGCCTGGGTCGTGCACGGCTCCGATGGTCTCGACGAAATCACGACGTCGGGGCCGACCAGCGTGGCTGCGCTCGAGGACGGCCAAGTCAAGACATTCGAGATTTCGCCGGAAGAACTCGGCTTGCGAAAGGTCAAACCGGAAGCATTGCGCGGCGGCGATGCGGCGACCAATGCTGAAGCCGTCCTCAACGTGCTCAAGGGCAAAGCGTCCGCATTCCGCGACGTGGCGCTCCTTAACGCGGCCGCGGCACTCGTGGTCGCGGGCGCGGCCAAAGACCTTAAAGACGGGCTTCACGCCGCTGCCCATTCGGTCGATTCCGGCGAAGCTGAAGGCCGGCTCGATCGCCTCATCGCGGTGTCCAACAATGTCTGACATCCTGGCCAAAATCAGCGCCTACAAGCGCGAGGAGATTGCGGCGGCGAAACGCCAGCGCCCGCTTGGAGCGGTCGAGCGCGAGGCCGAGAGCGCGAACTCACCGCGCGGTTTTTTAGTGGCGATCGAACGGCGGCTGGCGGCGGGCGATTACGCACTCATAGCCGAAATCAAAAAGGCCAGTCCGTCGAAGGGACTGATACGGAAAGATTTTGATCCGCCGGCGCTGGCCGCGGCCTATGCGGCGGGCGGCGCCACCTGCTTGTCGGTACTGACTGACGCGCCGTCGTTCCAGGGCTCGCTCGACTATATGCGTCAGGCCCGCGCCGCGTGCGCGCTCCCGGTGCTGCGCAAGGACTTCATGTTTGACGTTTATCAGGTGTTGGAGGCGCGAGCCGCCGGCGCTGATTGCATTCTCGTCATCATGGCTGCGGTCGACGATCGCTGCGCCGCCGAACTCGAAGATGTTGCGGTTGGCCTCGGCATGGACGTTCTTGTCGAGGTCCACGATGAAGCGGAGCTTGCGCGGGCGCTTCGGCTCAAATCGCGGCTCATTGGCATCAACAACCGCAACCTGAAAACATTTGAAACGACGCTGGCGACATCGGAGCGCTTGGCGCCGCTTTTGCCGCCAGGTTACGTCGTGGTTGCCGAGAGTGGCATCTTCGCTCCGCACGATCTCGCCAGACTCGCCAGGGCGGGCATTTCGACGTTTCTGGTTGGCGAAAGCCTGATGCGCCAAAGCGATGTCGCCGCCGCCACGCGTACGCTGCTTGCGCGCAGCGATGCGCTCGCTCCCGCACGGTAACTGCAAGTGGCGCGGCGGCCGCAACTCAGCCATCTCGGCGCGCGCGGCGAAGCCCGCATGGTCGACGTTTCAGGCAAGCCTGCGACCACGCGCGAAGCGGTAGCGGAAGGCCGCGTCGTGATGCAGCCGGCGACGCTCGATATTGTGCGCGAGGGTAACGCAAAAAAGGGCGATGTGCTCGGCACCGCGCGAATCGCCGGCATCATGGCGGCCAAACGCACTCATGAATTGATTCCGCTCTGTCATCCGCTTGCCATTTCGCAAGTCGAAGTCGATCTCGTCACCGATGCCAAGCTGCCGGGCGTTACGGTCACAGCGCGGGTCAAAGTCGCCGGGCCAACCGGCGTTGAGATGGAGGCGCTCACCGCCGTCGCGGTTGCCTGCCTCACCATCTATGACATGGTGAAAGCGGTCGATCGCGGCATGCGCATCGAGCGCATTCGGCTCGTTGAAAAGCGCGGCGGCCGCAGCGGTCACTACCGCGCGAAGGAGTAAGGTCGTGGCGCTGCTGTCAGTCGCCGACGCGCTTGAACGCGTACTCGAACACGCACTACCGCTGCCGGCCGAAGAAGCGCCGCTCGGCGACGCCGATGGCCGGGTGCTTGCTTATCCGCTCAAAGCGCGGCGCACCCAACCACCGGCCGACGTATCAGCGATGGATGGTTACGCCGTGCGTTCCGCAGATGTGGCGACCGCTCCGATTCGCTTGAAGGTCATCGGCGAAGTCGCCGCCGGCCGGCCGTTTTCGCGCCCAATCGGTCACGGCGAGGCGGCCCGTATTTTCACCGGCGGCGTGATTCCCGAGGGCGCCGACACGATCGTCATCCAGGAGCACACCAAGCGCTACGGCGATGATGTCGAGGTGGAAAAACCATCGGCGAAAGATCGGCACGTCCGCGTGCAAGGGCTCGACTTCAAGTTGGGCGAAGTGCTTCTGGCCGCCGGCCACCGGCTCACCGCGCGCGATCTCGCCCTCGCCGCGGCCATGAATCATCCGCTTATCCCGGTGCACCGGCGCCCGAAAGTTGCGCTGCTTGCGACCGGCGATGAACTGGTGCCACCCGGCGTGGAACCGGCGCCGGGTCAGATCGTCTCCTCCAATACGTTTGCCGTGGCCGCGCTTGCGCGCGAGCAAGGCGCCGAAGTCGCGGACCTCGGCATCGTGGGCGACCGGCTTGACGCCACGATCGCCGCGGTCCGTCGCGCGCGCGAACGCAACGCCGATATTCTTGTCACCAGCGGCGGAGCGTCGGTCGGTGATTACGATCTCGTGCAGAAGGCGCTTGCCGCCGAAGGCATGAGCTTATCGTTCTGGAGATTAGCGCTGCGGCCGGGACGCCCGCTGATGCACGGCCGGCTCGGCGCCATGCATGTGCTCGGCGTCCCTGGCAATCCGGTCTCGGCGTTCGTCTGCGGCTTTCTGTTCCTCCTGCCGCTCATCCGCCGCCTTGCCGGGCGCAGCGATCTGATGCTGCCCACCGAATCGGCCGTGCTCGGCTGCGACCTCCCCGAAAACGATGAGCGCGCCGACTATCTGCGCGCCACGCTGCAAAAGGGTCCGCAAGGTTCGGTTGCGACACCTTTTCCGGTCCAGGACAGTTCCATGATCGGGCCACTCGCCAAAGCCGATTGTCTTTTGATCCGGGAACCTCACGAGCCTGCCGCCAAGGCTGGCAGTTCATGCACGATTGTTAAATTCGAGCGTTAAGCGCCTGTTTTGCGCGGCCCCCGATTTCTTCACTTCAAATTAAATGGTTGCAGAACACATATGGAACGGATAGTGTCCGTTCATGATTTGTTTCGGCTGCCGAGGTGGCCAGAGGGGAAGCGCCGATGCTTACACGCAAGCAAGCTGAACTCTTGCGTTTTATCCATGAGCGTCTGAAGGAGGCCGGAGTTCCACCGTCCTTTGACGAGATGAAAGACGCGCTCAATCTGCGCTCCAAGTCAGGCATCCACAGGTTGATTACAGCACTTGAGGAACGGGGTTTTATCCGCCGCCTGCCCAATCGGGCCCGCGCCATCGAGGTCATAAAGCTTCCCGAGTTCCGTGGCCCACGGCATCGCCGCGAACCGTATCCGCGGCTTCACGCCGAGTGTGATCGAAGGCAACCTTGGCCGCGTACGCGCCGCCTCCGAAGAGGAAAGCGGCCGGCCAATCGCGGTACCGGTCATGGGTCGTATCGCTGCCGGCACGCCGGTTGAAGCGATCCAGACCCGCAGCCACACCATCAACATGCCGCCCGATCTTCTGACCGCAGGAGAGCATTTTGCTCTCGAAGTGCGGGGCGAACTCGATGATCGAGGCGGGAATTCTGGACGGCGATACCGCACTGCTTAAGCGCACCGATACGGCCGACACAGGCGATATCGTGGTCGCCTTGATCGACGACGAAGAAGCCACGCTAAAGCGATTCCGGCGCCGCGGCGCGTCGATTGCGCTTGAGCCTGCCAATACCGCTTACGAGGTGCGCATCCTGCCGCCTAATCGCGTGCGTATTCAGGGCAAGCTCGTGGGTTTGTTCAGGCGATACTGATTCCCCTCCGTCATTCCGGGGCCGAGCGCTAGCGAGGAGCCCGGAATCCATAACCACCGTGTTTGCGGAACGACGCTCAGCGCAGCGCCAATTCCGTGCCACGCGTGGCTATGGATTCCGGGCTCGCGCCTTTGGCGCGCCCCGGCGCGCCCGCAAGATTGTGCGCGGCCTCAAAGACGGGCTGACCGAAGACGAACGTGTGGCCGACCACGTCGTCCGCGAGCTCAAGGAAGGCGGCGACCCTTGGCGCCTAGACGATGAAGCCAGGCCCGGACGCGGGCCGACAACGTAGCCGGTCGCCTTAGGGGACGGGCTGGAGTCAAAGGCCAAGGGCGCGTATTATGAGGGCAGGCTTGTGACCGGGCAGCGCCGGGATAGCCTGGTCGCGATTGTGTCCGCCAACCGAGGAGGAGACATTACCGTGACCCGTAACACTTTATGCATTGCGTTGCTCGCGGCGATGGCCGCTACAGGCGCGCTCCCACAGACCGCTCTGGCGTCGTGCAGCGGTACTGCCTGTTCCGCAGTATCGGTAACTCCGACCTACAACGCTTCGAGTAAACAGATAGTTGTGACCCTGAGGAACAAGGATCAGACCAACGCGGTGCACATCAAATACAGCGTCAGCGCGGACGGCCGGTCCATCACCGTAGACACCGATCTCGACCCCCATGTAACGACGACCCGTAACGTGCCGTTCACCGGACCCGGAGCACCCGCAAAATACGAAGCTGAGGTCCGCAACGCGGATTTCAAGGGCGGACAAGCTGCATCCGCCACCGGATCCGGCACCGCCAGCATGGATTTTGGACATTTTGGAAAGGTCACGTACTTAGTCGCGAAACAATCCGTCGTGGTGCCGCTGCTCACAAAGTTCAATACGAGCTATACCTCAGCCTCTACCTTGTATTCGGATGCGTTGGACCACGCCAAGACCTTAGACTCCCTCACGGTGAAGATCGGCTCCAAAGAAGCTATCGAGGCGGAGGCTCGCGCCAGCAGAAACAAGAATCCGCTGCTGCAGGTTGCCGCTGGTGCCGCAGCACACGGGGACAATGAGCTGGACCTCCTCGTAAGCTTGATCGCTAGTGCAAAAAATCATTCCACAAACGCTAAGGCAGATCTCGACATAACAGAAGCCGAGTACAAGAATATGCAGGACCAGAATAAAGCCAATGACTTGAGGAAAACGGCGCAAGCGGCGGAGGGCGCCCTCGGCCCACTCTTCAAAGCCATTTCTTTGGGTTATGAGGCGTCCCTCAAGATAACCGCGGGAAAGCCTACGCCTGAAGTCATTGCCAAACCCGCTTTGGAAGCCATGAACGGGATCATCGGTGCGTTCCGGTCAGCTAACCTTGAGCACGAAGCCGACGAGCTACAAAAGAAGGTAGACCAGAACTCTGAGATTGTTGCAGACCGGAAATTGGCGCAGGCCACGAAAGAAATGCACCAACTGCAGGAGGAATTGGACCGCCTGGAAAAACAACTGCCGGCGTTTCAGCAAGCTCACGGGAACGACTGGAAGACCGTAGGGAATATATATGGAGCAGCGAAATCCGGTCGCCTTCCGGACATGGAGAGCGCGCTCGAAGAGGCCAAGGCAACCAGAGACCTCATCTACAAGGCGAGCGGATTCGCGGTTGATGCACACGCAAAATTCGAGCAACTGTCGAATTTAGACAACTGGCTGGCGCCCGGCACCAACTTGAGTGCGATTCGTCAAATGGACGACACTGCCCAATCTATCAAGGACCGCTGTATCAAAATGCTCCCGCAAGTAGAAGCGACGCAGAAGCGGGCTGAAGAGCTATACACGGCGGCGCAGGAAGCATTCAAGTCCGAGCAAAAATAGCGGTCCGTAGCCGGCTGCGGTTACATAGATGCAGCCCGCCGCAGGCGGTCGCGCCACGGAGGGTCGTCAGGCTTTTGTCCGGGTGACTGCGAGAGGGGTGGAGGGACCGGGCCTCAACCAACGAGCCGTTGAATTTCATCAACACCCAGCGTTCTGATCCTCAACAATTCATTCGCCACTCGACCGATGGCGCGTCTTTCAGTTCGAACTAGACTAGATGCGGCTGCGACCGTCCCGCCAGTATCTAGGTATCCAGCTGGCTCCGCCGCGTTCGGTGACGACCAATCGCAATCCTGCAAGTCTGCCGCGTCGGTCGATGTACACGCCGGGTTCAAAGATCGTCTTTCGCTCTATCGTTTTTTGCGTCGGCAGATCCCGAAACTTAGATTTGATCTTCTTCGATTTCGCAATTTTGAACCCATGGTAAAACCCCTGGTCGGGACGAGCATTCGCCCCAGGGTCTCCAGGGTTCATAACCCGCCTACAGGGGGTGATCAATGAATTTCATCAACAAATTGAAGCACTTATACAGGGGTTACCAAGGCCAGTCAGGGGTCAAACGCGCGGGCTAATCGTCCGCTTGCAGATCTTCCGCTTTCGGTGTTGCGTCGCGCGGCGGGGCTCGCGTGGCCGCGGGCAAGTTCACCGCATTGTCGGGGCCTGCGTTGCTGCTGGCGTGAGGTTGTCGCGGTGCCCATGGTCGATCGAAATTCGGCGGCCGCGCAGACTCGACGGCAAAGTCTGACGCATTGCGGGTCAGCGCTATCGCGCCGTGCTCGCGCCACGTGTTGCGGCCAATGACGACCGCCGCGCAATCTGGCGGCGCCTCGCGCGTCGTCACGACAACTGCGGTGCGCTCGCAATCATCCTCGAACGCATCCGGAGTCAGCGCGTAGGAAACCAGCCGGCCGTCAGGAAGCCTGCCGACACATCCGGACGGATCGCACGCAATCCCCTGCCCCAATCCCGGATCGCGAACGTCACGGCCGTCGGCATCGGCGGCGAGCCATTCCTTCATCGCAAACGTATCGCCGCCGGTGCGGTGGAACGCCAGCCTGCCGTTGGCGCCGCGCACCGCGAAGATTTGCCCGTCGGCGGCGACGAGTATGTCCGGTTGCGGCGTGCGCGCCGCAACGATGATCGCCAGAACGACAAAGGCTAGCCCGCTCCAGCGCAGCGGCGTCTTGAGCAGACAGATCAGAAGCAAGCCGGCGGTTGCGAGCAACAATGGTCCGGTGCCGAAGGCGGCGACCCGGCCGAAGGCGCCGGGCAGGCCTGCGACCCAGAGCGCGACCATGTCCATCCATTCGATGCCGTAACCCATCTGTCGCCAGAACATCGCGTCGAAGCCGAAGGGAATGGCGACAACGCCGAGAATGCCCATCGGCATCACCCAACCGGACACGATCGGCATGGCGAGGAGATTGGCGAGCACGCCGTAAGGCGCCATGCGGTGAAAGTGATAAGCGGCGTAAGGCGTGGTGGCGAGACCGGCCAAAAGCGAAGCGACAATGAGGCTCAAGATTTCGCGCACGCCCCAGAGTGCCGCCCGGGCGCCCAGCGAAGAGTCAGCACCCGCGCGCGCCCAGGGAATGCCACGCTCGTAGCCCGCGACCAACGCCAGCGTCGCCGCAAATGACATCTGAAAGCTCGGATGCACCACGGCTTCCGGCGCCAAAACCAGGACGATCAGCGCGGCGATCGTCACCGTGCGCAGCGTCAGGATCGGCCGATCGAGCATGACGCCGATCAGCACGATTGCGATCATGATAAAAGAGCGTTGGGTCGCAACCTCGGCACCCGACAGCACGAGATAAAAAGAAGTCACCACGAGCGCGCCGAAGGCCGACCACTTTTTGATCGGCGCGCGATCGGAAAGTCCCGGGATCAGCGCCAGCCCTGCGCGCAGAATGAAGAACACAATGCCGGCGACCACGGCCATGTGATAGCCGGAAATCGACAGCACGTGGCCGATACCGGACACAAACATCGCATCGTAGACGTTGGGGGTAATCGCATCCCGCTTGCCGGTAATCAGCGCCGAGGCGATGGAGCCGACGTCGCCCGACAGGACGGAGCGGATGCGCTCATCAATGCCGTCGCGTACGCCTTGAATGAAGGCGTTGGCGCGCAACCGCAGACCCGCAGCGCTGGGCGGCGTCACGATCTTGATGGCGCCGTGCACGAAGCCTGAAGCGCCGATGCGCTGGAAGTATAGGTCGCGGCCAAAATCGTAGCTGCCCGGCCGCAGCGGCTGCAGCGGCGGGTTCAACTGCGCCTTGACTTCGACGAACGCGCCGGCGGGCGGCGTCTGCCCCCGCCGCACCGAGAGCCGCACGCGATCAGGCTTTCCGACCACGCGTTTGCCGTCGAGGTGATCGACCCGCAGCACAAAGCGGTCGGTCTTTTGGCTCTCCTCACGCAACTCGACGAAGCCGGAGATCAAAACGCTGTACGCCGGATAGCGCAGAATTGGATGGTCGATCAGCGCGGTCTTAAGTGTCGCGACAGCAAAGCCTGCGGCGATGGCCAAGAATCCGAGACTGACAACGAAGCCGACTGGGCGATGACGCAGCAGCACGGCGACAGCGATGGCGGCGATTGCGGACGCTGACGCAGCCCAGATCGCGGGTTCGTGGTCGGCCGTGAAATAGAGGACGATTCCTGCGCCGAAGGCGACCGCAAACCAGGGCAACAAGCGCCCGGCGCTTACCTCGACGACAGCCCATTCGCGTAGCCGCGCCGGAACGGCGAACTCGGCTCGCGGCCAAGCCGCGCCCCACGCCTGGCGCGCGCGCCCGACCGGCCAGGTTGATGCGCCGGCGCTCGGGCGGTTCTCCACTTCGCGGTCTTGCGTCACTGCGCGGCCCCAGCGCGCTAACAGCTCGGCTTATGCTACATGAGGCGTGTGCGCCGTGGCGAGTGCACGTCTGCAAAAGTTTGAGCAAAATCCGGGTTCGCGGCTACAGCTCAGCTTGCGCCGGAAACCTTGGCCCAGCTATCGCGCAACCCGACGGTGCGGTTGAACACCAGCCGGCCGTTTGTCGAGTCCTTGTCGCGGCAGAAATAACCCTGCCGCTCGAACTGCACCGGATCGTCCGAAGTTTGCGCCGCCAATGCCGGTTCGATCGCGCGCATCGGCGAGAACTTCGAGCGATTGCGGATTGAGTTCGGCGGCGAAATCGGCCGCATTCGGATCGGGCCGCAGGAACAGCGGATTGTACAGGCGCACTTCGGCAGGCACGGCGTCGGCCGCTGAAACCCAATGCATCGTCGCTTTGACTTTGCGGCCGTCGGGCGCGTTGCCGCCCTTGGTCGCGGGATCGTAAGTGCAGCGCAACTCGATCACGTCGCCAGCGGCATTCTTCACCACCTCGCGGCAGGTGATGAAATACGCGTAGCGCAGCCGCACCTCCGTGCCCGGCGACAACCGGAAGAATTTCTTCGGCGGGTTCTCCATGAAATCGTCGCGCTCGATGAAAAGCTCGCGGCCAAAACGGATGCGCCGCGTACCGGCGCTCGCATCCTCGGGATGATTGACCGCCTCGATCTCTTCGCTTTGGCCTTCGGGATAATTTTCGATCACGACTTTCAACGGCCGCAACACCGCCATGCGCCGCTGCGCGGTCTTGTTAAGATGCTCGCGGATCGAAAACTCCAGCATCCCGACGTCGACCACGCTGTTCGCTTTGGCGACCCCGATGCGCTTGACGAAATCGCGGATCGCGGCCGGCGGCACGCCGCGCCGGCGCAGACCCGCGAGCGTCGGCATCCGCGGATCGTCCCAGCCGTGCACGTGACCGCCACGCACCAGTTCGGTAAGCACGCGTTTTGACAGCACGGTGTGGGTGAGATTGAGCCGCGCGAACTCGTATTGATGCGGCCGCGACGGCACCGGCAGGTTGTCCAGGCACCAGTCGTAGAGCGGCCGGTGATCCTCGAATTCGAGCGTGCAGATCGAGTGGGTGACGCCCTCGATGGCGTCCGACTGGCCGTGGGCGAAATCGTAGCTTGGATAGATGCACCAGGCTTTGCCGGTCCGCGGATGCTCGGCGTGAAGGATGCGATAGAGCACCGGATCGCGCAGATTGATATTGCCCGAAGCCCATGTCGATCTTGGCGCGCAGCACGCGCGCGCCGTTGGGAAACTCGCCGGCGCGCATGCGGCGGAAGAGATCGAGATTGTCCTCGACGGCTCCGCCCGCGGTAAGGGCTTTCGGTTCCGGCCTCGGTCAAGGTGCCGCGGGTGAGCCGCATCTCCTCCTGGGTCTGGTCGTCGACGTAGGCCTTGCCGGCGCGGATCAAATCCTCCGCCCAGGCGTAAAGCTGCTCGAAATAGTCGGATGCGTGGAAGAAGATTGCTGCCCCAATCGAAGCCGAGCCAGCGGACGTCGCGCTCGATGGCGTCGATATACTCCTGCGACTCCTTGGTCGGGTTGGTGTCGTCGTAACGCAGATTGCAGTGGCCGCCGAATTCCTCGGCGATGCCGAAATTCAGGCCGATCGATTTGGCGTGACCGATGTGCAGATAGCCGTTCGGTTCCGGCGGAAAGCGGGTGACGATGGTTTTGTGCCGGCCGGACGCAAGATCGGCGCGAACGATGTCGCGGATGAAATCCTGCCCCGCTTCCCGTACCGCCGTTTCCGCAGCCGTCATGACCTGATCGCTTCCGTTTGCCGCGGCAGACGCCTGCGGCGCGCCCGGATTGGACAAATTGGCCTGCGGGGTCAAGCCCGCGCTAGGAAACCGAAGCCGGTTTACTTCCATTCATACTTGGCTGTGCTACACGAGCGCGGCTTGGGCGAGGAACTTGAACGGATCATGAGCGTCGTCACCCGCTTTGCCCCCTCGCCGACCGGATTTCTCCATATCGGCGGCGCGCGCACCGCGCTGTTCAACTGGCTCTATGCCCGCGGCCGCGGCGGCAAAATGCTGTTGCGCATCGAGGACACCGATCGCGAGCGTTCGACCCAGGCCGCGATCGACGCCATCCTCGACGGGCTGTCCTGGCTCGGCATCGATTGGGATGGCGAGGTCGTTTATCAATTCTCCCGCGCTGCGCGCCACCGGGAAGTCGCCGAACAATTGCTCGCGTCGGGGCACGCCTATCGCTGCTACGCAAGCCCGGAAGAGCTGAAGGAAATGCGCGAGGCGGCCCGGCGCGACGGTCGCGCCAGGCTCTATGACGGCCGCTGGCGCGACCGCGATCCGGGCGATGCGCCGCCGGACGTCAAGCCGGCGATCCGGCTGAAGGCGCCGCTGACCGGCGAAACCGTGATCGAAGATCAGGTGCAGGGCCGCGTGGTCTGGCAGAACGAGAACCTCGACGACCTCGTGCTGCTTCGCTCCGACGGCACGCCGACCTACATGCTCGCGGTCGTCGTCGACGATCATGACATGGCGGTGACCCACATCATCCGCGGCGACGATCATCTGACCAACGCCGCGCGGCAGAAACAAATCTACGATGCGCTCGGCTGGGCGGTGCCGGTGATGTCGCATATTCCGTTGATCCACGGTCCCGACGGCTCGAAGCTTTCCAAGCGCCACGGCGCGCTCGGCGTCGACGCCTATCGCGCCATGGGCTATTTGCCGGCGGCGTTGCGGAATTATCTGGTTCGGCTCGGCTGGAGTCACGGCGACCAGGAAATCTTCTCCACCGAAGAAATGATCGCGGCCTTCGACCTGCCGCAGATCGGCCGCTCGCCGGCGCGGTTTGATTTCGCCAAGCTCGAAAGCCTGAACGGCCACTACATCCGCACCAGCCCGGACGAGACGCTGCTTCAGGCGATCGAGCAGCTGCTGCCGCATCTGGCAGATGGCGCCGCCATTGCGGCCAAGCTGACGCCGCAGCTGCGACAGCAATGGCTGGCGGCGATGCCGAGCTTGAAGGAGCGCGCCAAGACGCTCCTTGATCTCATTGACGGAGCACATTTTTTGCTCGCCGAACGGCCGATCCCATTGGACGAGCCGGCGAAAGCGCTGCTGACGCCGCCGGCGCGGGCCCTCTTGCACGACATCGGGCCGGAACTCGCTCGCGTCGAGCCGTGGACGGCGTCGGAAACCGAACAAGCCGTGCGCGCGTTCGCTGAGCGCAAGGGCGCCAAACTTGGCGCGGTAGCGCAGCCGTTGCGGGCGTCGCTCACCGGCCGGACGACGTCGCCCGGCATCTTCGAAGTGCTGATCGTGCTTGGCAAAGCCGAGAGCCTCGCGCGCATCGCCGATCAATCCAAACTCGCGAGCGCGGAGCAGACCAATGCTTGAGCCCGGCGTCGATCGTCACGCCGCGGTCCGGCAGACCACCTATACAGGCCCCCGCTGGTGCGAACCCGATGGAAGGCCTATTTTCTTGCGGTGCACACTTCGTTGCGCTACGCCAATAAGGCCGGATCGGCAGGGCTGCGCCTTCCATTGGCTCCCGGGCCGTGTGCACCGCACTGTTGAGGCTGTCTGACAGCGAGGATGCGACTATGGACGCAAAAACCGGCGCGAACACCAAAACTGGCAAGCTGACACTCGGCGACAAGAGCTTTTCGTTTCCGCTCTACGAGGGAACGATCGGCCCCGAAGTGATGGATATCGCCAAGCTTTACGGTCAGGCGGGCATCTTCACCTACGATCCCGGCTTCACTTCGACCGCCAGCTGCGAGTCGAAGATCACGTTTATCGACGGCGACAAAGGTGTGCTGCTGTACCGCGGCTATCCGATCGAAGACCTGGCCGAGCACGGCGACTTTCTCGAGACCTGTTATCTGCTGCTGTACGGCGAGCTGCCGACCGCCGCGCAGAAGGAGAATTTCGACGATCGCGTGGTCCATCACACCATGGTCCACGAGCAGATGAGCCGGTTCTTTCAGGGCTTCCGCCGCGACGCCCACCCGATGGCGGTGATGGTCGGCTGCGTCGGCGCGCTGTCGGCGTTCTATCACGACTCCACCGACATCACCGATCCGACCCAGCGCATGATCGCGTCGATCCGCATGATCGCGAAAATGCCGACGCTGGCGGCGATGGCTTACAAATATTCGATCGGCCAGCCGTTCGTGTATCCGAAGAACGAGCTGGATTACGCCTCGAATTTCCTGCGGATGTGTTTCGCGGTTCCCTGCGAGGAATACGTCGCCAATCCGGTGGTCGCTCGCGCCATGGATCGCATCTTGATCCTGCACGCCGATCACGAGCAGAACGCCTCGACCTCGACGGTGCGGCTCGCCGGCTCGACCGGCGCCAATCCGTTCGCCTGCATCGCCGCCGGCATTGCCTGTCTGTGGGGGCCCGCGCACGGCGGCGCCAACGAGGCGGCGTTGAAGATGCTGGGTGAGATCGGCAGCGTCGAGAACATTCCCGAATACGTCAAACGCGCCAAAGACCCGAATGATTCCTTCCGGCTGATGGGCTTCGGCCACCGCGTCTACAAGAACTACGACCCGCGGGCGAAAATCATGCAGAAGACCTGCCACGAGGTGCTGCATGAGCTCGGCGTCAACGATCCGCTGCTTGACGTCGCCGTCGAGCTCGAACGCATCGCGCTGCACGACGAGTATTTCATCGAAAAGAAGCTCTATCCCAACGTCGACTTCTATTCGGGCATCACGCTGCGTGCGATGGGATTCCCCACCACCATGTTCACGGTGTTGTTCGCGCTGGCGCGCACCGTGGGCTGGATCGCGCAGTGGAAAGAAATGATCGAGGACCCGCACCAGAAGCTCGGCCGCCCGCGCCAGCTCTACACCGGTGCCCCGCGCCGCGACTATCAGCCGATCTCGCGGCGGAAGTAGCCGCGCCCGATCGTCATAGCCGGGCTTACTTCGCGCTGGGCCCGACAATGACGCGCCGACAATGACGCAAGGTCTAAAATGACTGTGTGACACGCGCGAACGTCCGCTTTGCCGCGAGAGCGACCTAGAGCCGTATCGTGATTTCATGACGCGATGGGTGTTTAGCCGACATCCACGCTGCGCCGTCCTTTACAAGCCCAGAGAGCCAAGGAGCTGTTGTGCTTCCGCGATCTCTGGCAACTCCGGCGTCGGCGAAAAACCTTCGAGCGCGGGTGCAAGTACGGCGTGGGCGTCGGCGGCGCGATTGGTCGATTGATAAAGCTTCGCCAACGACAACGCGGCGCGCAACTCGAAGCTCTTGGCTTTCTGCTGCTGCGCGATGGCGATGGCAGTGAGGAACGCTTCCTCGGCCGGCGCCGGATTTGCCGGATCGCGCCTCACTAAGATTTCGCCGCGGACGCGGTAGCTCTCCGCCTCGAACCAACGTATGCCCGATCGTTCCGACTCGGCGATCGCCTGATCGACTATGCCGAGCCCCTCGTCCAGTCGACCTGCGTCCGCTTCAACCCCCGGCCAAGCCACGATCCAACTCATTGAATCGTTGAACGTCGTTATTCCCTGCGCGTGAATGCCCGCAAGCCCGTCGCGCACTTGCTCCCAATCGGCAAGCGTCCGTCCTTTATGTGCTCGCGCCCAAGTAATTATGTCGGGCAGCACGACGGTCCAGAGTTTCAACCCGTGCTCGCGCGCAAGGTCGAGACCGGTTTCTGCGTGACGCATCGTCGCGCCCGAATCGAGGCGGATCATTTAAAAATTCGGCATGCGTGAGCGCATACACCTGGGTTGGGACATGCTTCGTCTCGCCCGCCAGCGCGAGTGCCTGCGTGATGAGTTCGCGCGAACGCTCGTGTTGCCCGAATATCCATTCGACTAACGAGAGATAGACTGTTGCCGATACGCCGATATCCTGAGCGAAACGATAGACCAGTTCACGATCGCGTTCGGGACGGTAAAGTCCTAGCGCCTTTTGAAGATGGTCGCGAGCATCGCAATATCACCACCGACGACCCAGCAAGTCACCCCGTTGATGCGGTGCGCGATGCTCGCCTCGGCCGATCTGGTCGCGACTCGGCTTCCGCTGAGCACGGCCTCCGCCGCCTCTGTCATCGTCAATCTTTCGCTGCGCGCATATCCCCCGACCCAAAGTCCGTAGTAGGTCGAGAAGCGTTGCAGGGCGTCCTCGATACCGCCGGCCAGCTCGCGGGCGCGGCTGAAAGCGCTCGTCGTTTCTTCGGCTGAATGCATACCGCGCGCCTGCAGATATGCATTGGCCGTAAGCTGGTTTGTAGTTTCAGCCGCTGCTGGCGCGCGGCGGCGGCGTCTTTCACGTTATCGGTTTTAGCGAGCGCGGCGAGCAGGGCTTGTGCTTCGGCGATCTCCGGGAACTCCGGCGTCGGCGCAAAACCTTCGAGCGCGGGCGCGAGCACGGCGTGGGCATCGGCGGCGCGGCCGGTCGATTGATAAAGCTTCGCGAGCGACAGCGCCGCGCGCAGCTCGAAGCTCTTCGCCTTTTGTTGTTGTGCGACGGCGATTGCAGTGAGGAAAGCTTCCTCCGCCGGCGCCGTTTCGCCGGATCGCGCTTCAGCAAAATCTCCCCGCGGATGCGGTGCAAGAGAGCATCGCTCCAGTGTTCGCCCGTTTGCTCGCGAGTGCTAAGGCTCCGTCGATTCGGTTAGCGCTGCTCTCTCCGTTTTGCCCCTCCGCTTCGATCTCGGCGATCAGCCCATGGAAAAACGGCAGCCAAAACTTGTTTCCTTCTTCTGTATATGCCTGCCAGCTCCTGCCGGAGCTCGCTCACTCCAGTTTCACGCTCGCCGAGCCGCGCACGCGCCCAGCTGGGTAGCATTGCTGCCCACATTCACATAGAACGAAAGCCCGTGCTCTCGGCTTAACTCGAGAGAGCCATGGCGGTCGCGCCGACGCTGCCGCGGCATCGCCACGGATTATTTCGAAGATCGCCCTAAAACAATATACGTTCGCTTCGGTCGGCACATGCGCGGTTTCGAGCGCGCGCGCCACTGCCTCCTCCATCGCCTTCGCGCCTTTCGCGATCTCGCCAAGAAGCCAATGACTGAGCCAGGTAAGCCGTCGCAATAGCGCCGGTGTCCTGACGGAGCGGATCTTGAGCCTCGCGTCGCGCCTCGGTATCGTATATCCGTAGCGCCTCCTGCAGATGTTCGTCGCGCCTTCCTCGAAATCGCCTTGCGTGATGCACGTCAGGCCCAGAATGCGGCGGCTGTCGCCGCTTCTGCATCCCGCCCCTCTTCTCTGCTTCGCGCAGAAAGCTTTCGGCCGTCTGTCGCGCCGCGTCAACTCGCCGCGACATTAACTTGCCAACCCATTGACCATAATACGTGCTGAATCGCTCGGCGGCAGTCTGATTCCCGCGGCTAGTTCCTGCGCCCGTGCGAACGCCGCCTTGGTTTCCTCCGCGGCAAAGCCGCGTGACCACATCATCGCCTGGCCGTAGCTGGTCTGCAGCTTCAGTCGCTCAGTTGTGGATGTCGTTGTCGCCGCCGCGCGCGGCGCACTCTCGCCGGTCTTGTCCGCCATCTCGATGGCCTTGCCGAGGTGCGCAATCGCTTCCTGGAAGGCGGAGCGGCGCAGCGCCTGGTCGCCAGCCTTGCCCCACCATTCGATCGCCGCGTCGGTCATGCCGGCTTGAGTGAAGTGATAGGCGAGCGCTTCTGGCTCGGCGGCGGCGGTGTCGGCGAAGCGGTCGCGCAATATCTCAGCGACACGGCGATGCAGAACCTGGCGGCGGCTCTTGAGCAGGTTTTCGTAGGCGGCGTCCTGAATGAGCGCGTGCTTGAAACGGTAATCGCTCTCCGGCGGCAAGCCTTGCACCAGAAGAGTGTCGGCGTCGGCGAGCTTCTCCAGCGCGGCCTGCAGCGGCGCATCTTCCATGCCGGCCACGTCGTGGAGCAGGCCGTAAGAGAAGCCGCGGCCGATCACCGAGCCGATTTGCGCCACTTCGCGCGCCGGGCCGAGCCGGTCTAGCCGCGCCATCAAGGATTGTTGCAGCGTTGGCGGGATTGCCTGGATGCCGCCGCCTCCCTCGCCGCGCTCCAACAAAAGCCGCGTCACCTCCTCAACGAACAACGGAACGCCGCCGGTGCGGGCGGCGACATCTTCGACGACATCGCGCGGCAGCGCGTGGCGCGCGGACAATTCGGCCACCATGTCGCGCACCTGGGTGCGATCGAGCGGCGCGAGTGAGACAGTGCCGTGATGCGAGCGCACGCTCCAGGGCGGGCGAAACTCCGGCCGCGTCGTGGCTAGGATAAAGAGCGGCGCCAGCGCGCCGCGCTCGGCGATGCCGCGCAGCACGTCGAGTGTGGTCGGATCGGCCCAGTGCAGATCCTCGAATGCCAGCACCACCGGCTGAACCTTGGCGCCGGCCATCACCCAGTTGGTCAACGCCGCCAGTTGCCGGCGGCGCAATTCCTCCGCCGCCAAAGCCGGGGCGCGGTCCTTCGGCAGCGGAATGTCGAGAAGTGGCGCGAGCAAAGACGCGTTCTCCGCCGGATCGAGCTTGACCTGTGCCAAGGAACTTTCCAGGTCCGCCAGCCGCCGTTCCGCCGGCACGTCGGCGCCGCCGAAGCGCACCCGGCCCCATTCGGCGATCGGGTGCAGCGGCGTGTTCTGCAGAAGCTGCGAACAGCTCCACTCGACCCAGGTGTGCGGCGTGTCGGTGAGCCGGGCATGAAATTCCTCGATCAGGCGCGATTTGCCCAAACCCGGCTCGCCGACGATCATCACCAATTGGCCGTCACCCTGGCGCACCCGTTCCCAGCGCCGCAGCAGCATCGCCATTTCGTCATCGCGGCCGACCAACGGCGTCAGATTGCGCTGCCCCGAGCGCCGACCGCCGCCGCTCGCACGCACCAGCTTGAACAACGCCGTCGGCTCGGGCACACCCTTGAGCGTGTGGGTGCCGCGATCTTCTGCCACAAACAGTCCGGCGACCTGCCGCTGCACGCGCGCCGTGACCAGAACCGCGCCGGGTTCCGCCAGCGCCTGCACCCGCGCCGCGACGTTGGCGACGTCGCCGTAAATCTCGCCCGCCGTGTCAACCACCGCGGGGCCGGTTTCCAGCCCGATGCGGGCGGCGAGCACCGGCTTGCCGGTGCCTTCGTTCTTGCGATTGAGCTCAGCCAGGGCGTGCTGAATGGCGAGCGCCGCGCGTGCCGCGCGCTCGGCGTCGTTCTCGTGCGCTACCGGATACCCGAATAACGACATCAGCCCGTCGCCGAGCTTCTTCGCCACATGGCCCCCCATCTCGATCACCGCAGCCGAGGCGGCATCGAGATAGGAACCGACCAGGTCGCGCCACTCCTCGGCATCGAGCTGCGCTGAAATGCCGGTCGAACCCACCAGATCGCAGAACATCACTGTGAGATAGCGCCGCTCGCCCGCGGCATCCGGGATCGGCGGCGACGCCGCGCTCGGCGCGGGCAGCGACGCGGCGGCTGGTCGCGGCGAAGGCGGTACTGCTGCGGCGGCCGGAGCATTCCCCAGTTCGGCGCTCGCGCGCAAAATCTTGCGGCGGTGTCCGAGCGAGGTGACGCCTAGTTCTTTCAAGTCTTGGTCTGTCAGATCGCCAAGTACCGCGAGGTCGATATCGTTCTCGGCAAAACTCTGCGCGTACTCGGACATGCCGAGCTTTTCGAGCCACTCCGAAATCTCCCGCAACGCGATCCTCCCCGCAGATCGTCATCCGAGCGCTCCCGAAACCGGCGGGCGTGAGAGCCTATCAATGCTCGGCAAAATAGTGAAGGAGTGCAGAAAACCGAAATCGGTTGTGGGTCATTTTCGACCGGGTCAAACTACGCAGTCGGTCCGGCTGGTCCGTTGTGCTCCGAAAGGGAGGACAGAGGAGAGGACCAAGCACTGGGATGCGCCACGAATGCGCGCGTTCCCCGCAATGACGCCTTCGACTTAGAAATGGCTGTACGCCGGCCGCGTAAATGTGAGCGCCTTACCTTCGACCAAAAAGCGCGCGCCCTCTCCTTTCTGGACGCGCCCGATTTCCGTGACAGGAACGCCGGCCGCGTCACCCGCCGCGCGGAAGGCGGCAAGTTTTTCCGGTGCCAGCGTCAACACGATCTCATAATCGTCGCCGCCGGTGAGCGCGGTCTCAATCAGTGCAGGCTCCGCGGCGATCGCGGCGCGGGCGGCATCGGAGAGTGGCACGCGCGCGACGTCGATTTCAGCCGCCACGGCTGACGCGCGGCACAGCTTGCCGAGATCGCCGGCAAGTCCATCAGAGATATCCATCGCCGCCGCCGCGTGATGCAGAACGGCCTCCGCGAGCGCATTACGCGGCTGCGGCAACAGATAGCGATCCTGGAGGTGGTGAGCCATCGCGGTGCTGAGGCGCCAGCGCGCCGAAAGGTTTGCATCGCCCCGCAGTTTCACGCCGAGCGCCGCGTCGCCGATCGTGCCGGTGACCACAATGCTGTCACCAACTTTTGCGGTCGAGCGCCGCACCATCTGCCCGTGCGGAACCGCGCCGAGCGCGGCGATCGAGACCGAAATTGGGCCGGGCGTGTGATCGGTGTCACCGCCGAGAAGCGGACAGCCGTATCGCTCAGCGTCGTCGCCGAGGCCGGAGGCAAAGCCTGCGATCCACCCTTCGTCGGTTCCTGCCGGCAGCGCAAGCGACAGCAAAAACCCGAGCGGCTTTGCGCCCTTCGCCGCGAGATCGGACAAGTTCATGCGCAACGCCTTGCGGCCAATGTCTTCCGCCGGATCGTTCGGAAAGAAATGCACGCCGGCAATGACGCCGTCGGTTGTCAGGACCAGATCGCATCCGGGTGGCGGCGTGAGCACGGCAGCGTCGTCGACAAGACCTAACGCGCCGGGATGGGTCGCAAGCGGACGCAAATAGCGAGCGATCAGGCGCTCTTCGGCGGATTCCGTTGACTCTGGCATTGGGCAGCGCACCGGCAGATTGTGCTAGTCATGTCCTAGTCATGTATCAGTGCCGGAACGCCGGGGAAATGCCGTGGAACCGTTCGACCTGTATTCGCCTGTGATCGATGCCGATCCGTTTCCGTACTACGCGGAACTGCGCGACAAATACCCCTGCTATTGGAGCGACAATGCCGGACTTTGGATTTTGTCGCGCTATGACGACATTGTCGAAGCGGCGCGCGACTGGGAGACCTTTTCGTCGACGCAAGGCAACTTGATCGACGAGCTCCCGGGCCGCGCCGGCGCCACCTTGGGCACGACCGATCCGCCGCGCCACGACCGGTTGCGCGCGCTGAGCCAGGCCGCGTTTCTCAAGCGCAATCTCGACCGGCTGGTTGAGCCGACGCTGGAGATCGCCGATCGAGCGCTCGATCGCATCGTCGAGCAAGGCACGTTCGAATTCATCAACGACTTTTCCAGCCAGATCACGGTCGGACTTCTGTTCCGAACCATGGGCCTGCCCGAGCGCGACCATGCCGAAATCCGGCGCAAGGTCATTTTGGCAATTTCCACCGACAAAGCCGTGAAAGGCCGCACGCCCGAGCATATCGCCGCATTCAAGGACATAAGCGAGTTCCTGACGGCGGAGGTCGCGGCCCGGCGCGCCAATCCAACCGACGACCTGATCACTCACCTCGCCGAAGCCGAGATCGACGGCGACCGGCTCTCCGAGCGCGAGGTCGTCCTCACCACCGCGACCTTCGTCATGGCGGGCGTGGAATTGCTCTCAAGCTTTATGAGCATCTTCGCGCTCAACCTGCATGACTACCCCGACGCCCGTCGCCGGCTGGTCGCCGATCCGGCGCTGATCGCGCCGGCGATCGAGGAATTGCTGCGCTTCAACACCTCGGCGCAGCGCTTCAAACGCGTAGTCATGCGACCAGACCGAGCTGCATGGCGAGACGCTCGAACCCGGCGACAAGGTGGTGCTCGCCTTCGGGTCGGGAAATCGCGACGGACGAAAGTTTCCCGAACCGGACACGTTTGATATCGACCGCCGGCCGCTCGGACATCTCGGTTTTGGCTCCGGCAAGCATTTCTGTCTGGGCAGCCAGATGGCGCGGCTTGTCACCGAAATCTCGATGCGGCGTTTTCTGGAGCGCGTACCGGACTATCACCTGACGGTCGACAAGATCGGCTGGAATTCGTCATCGAACTTCCGCAGCCCGACAGCGCTGCCGTTCGCACAAAGCTAGCGCTCGGGTTCGGCGGAGCCGCGCTCCCCGACCCTTCGCGGCTTATGTAAGAAACCGCGGGCGCGCCGTCAGCGGCCGAACCAATTGAAGCGCCAGACCAGCTCGGTGGAAATCAGCTGGGTCGTCTTCTGCGAGTTGAGCGTGAAACCGGTAAGAGGGATGCCGCCGACTCCGCCGCTGATCGGGACGTTCGCAGTACCATATTGCGCATAACGATATTCGGTCTTTAGGAACAAGCCTGAGATCGGCAGCCAGTCCAGCGCATATTCGAAACCGCTGCCGATGAACCAGCCGCTGTAGGTTTGCGCCGCCAGGCTCACACCGGAGGGTCCGCCGCCGGCAATGGCGATGTTGTAGTTGACCGAGTTAAAGTTCGCCTGCGTCCAGCCGCCGTCAAAGTAAGTCAGCACGCGCGGTGCGATCAGCACACCGGCGCGGGCGCCAACCGACCATGCAGCGGTCTGGCGTTCGGTTCCGACGACGCCTGGGAAATCAGATACCCCGTTGAGACTGCCGCCGTCATAGTCGCCGAAAGCGCCGACGACCAAAGGAACGTTAAAGATTGGCGACGCGAACTGATAATCGCAGCCCACTTGGCCCTGACCGAACCACCCTTTGCCGCCATTGGTGGTCTGCGCCGTGATGGGCGCACCGGCCGACTGGACGAAGCTGTCCTGATTCCACATGCCGTAGCCGGCGCCACCGCCGACATAGCAACCGGTCCAGGTGGGAGGCGGAGGCGGGGGCGCCTTGAAGACCGTCGGCGGCGCCGGCAGGTCGGCCGCGTTGGCGGAGCTAAAAGCCGCGATCGTCACCAGAACCGAGGCTGCGAGAGATTTTATTGTCATGATGGCCCCAAAAATTGCCGGCGGATACGAGCCAGTCGCACAAACGCTAGCACGACGGCGAGGCGATTCCTGTGCCTTTTGGGCAACAAGCCGCAGGTTCCGTTATAAAGCCTGCGCGCAATATTATTCTGCCGCTGCTCTCCAGGCGCCGCAGGCAGGCGCGAGTCCGGCAAACGCCGCAGGCAGGACTTACGCGGAAGGCTCAAATTAGCTGCGTTCGAATTCGTCCGGGCGCGCTTGCCGCGCCAGCTCGTTCAGCACGGCATTGATCATACCGGTCTCGTCGCGGTCGACGAAGGCGGAGGCCACGTCGACGTATTCGGACATGACCACCTGCGCGGGCACGTCACGGCGACACGCGAGTTCGTACGCTCCGGCGCGCAGCACCGCACGCAAGCACCGTCTCAATGCGCTTGAGCGGCCAGCCGCGGGTCAACGCGGCGTCGATTTGCGGATCGAGCTTGGTTTGCTCGCGCAAAACGCCACCAACAATATCGCGAAAAAAAGCAACTTCCGCCGGCCGATATTGCGCGCCTTCGACCTCGCTACCGAGCCAATGGCTCTCGAACTCAGCCAAAATCTCGTTCAGGCCGGTGCCGGCGAGATCCATTTGATAAAGCGCCTGCACGGCGGCAAGGCGCGCCGCGCCGCGCTTGTTGGCCTTTCGGGGCTTCGCCGGCGGCCGCATGGGCCATGGGTTTACTTTCCCCGCTCAAGCTGGCGCTTCAGCCGGACCAAAGCGAGCGCGGCCGAGGCGGCGTCGCCGCCCTTGTCCTGTTCCTCAAGGCGCGCGCGGGCCATGGCCTGAGTCACGGTGTTGACAGTGACAATTCCGTTGCCGATCGGCATGGCGCGCGCGACCGAAAGCTCCATCAGTCCCTGTGCGGAAAGCTGTGAGACGATCTCGAAATGGATGGTGTCGCCGCGGATGACGCAGCCGAGCGCAACGACCCCTTCGTAGGGGCGACGCTTTCGCTTTGCGGCGTCGAGCGCAATCGCGATCGCGCCGGGAATTTCAAGCGAGCCGGGCACGGTGATCCGATCGACTTTGGCGCCCGCCGCCTTAAGCACCTTCATCGCGCCGGCGAGAAGGAAATCGGCAATGTCGTCGTAGTAGCGCGCCTCAACGATGAGAATACGCGCACCTTCGGCGTCACCCTTTTCGCTTTTGCTTCGCCGTGGTCCAGCCATTGTCGCCCTCGTGTGCCGCGCGGTCGTAGCAAGGGCGTGAGACCCGAACAAGCGCGTGTTCAATGCGGTCGGGCGGTCTCAAGAAGCCGCGCCGCGTAGCGGGCCATCTGATCGATTTCAAGATTGAGCCGGGCGCCGGCTCGCAGCGTGCCGAATGTCGTAACCTGCAGCGTGTGCGGAATGATCAGCACCGAGAACGTGTCGCCCGTAACCTGGTTAACGGTGAGTGAAACGCCGTCGAGCGCAACCGACCCTTTGGGAGCGATGAAGCGGGACAGGTCGGCCGGCACCCGGAGCGACAATCTCGCCATGTCGGGCAGATCTTCGCGGGTGAGCAGTTCGGCGATGCCGTCGACATGCCCGCTGACCAGGTGGCCGCCCAATTCGTCGCCGAGCTTCAGGGACCGCTCCAGATTGAGCCGCGTGCCGCGTTGCCACCCGCCGGCCGTTGTGACGCGCAGCGTCTCAGCCGCCACGTCGACCGCGAAGAAGCCGCGATTGCCCTTCCGCCCGCGTTCGACCACCGTGAGGCATGGCCCGGAGCACGCGATCGAAGCGCCGATGTCGATGGTATCGGGGTCAAAGCCGCAAGCGATAGTGAGGCGCCGCAGGCCTTCGGCCTGTTCGTTGACCTCAAGAACCTCACCTAAGTCACTGACAATACCCGTAAACACTGCCTCACCTTCGCCCGAGAACGTCGCATGTGTCGGCGCCGATCGACTCGGTCGCCACGCGGCCTAAACGTGAGGACTGCGTAAGCGCCGCGAGCGGCATACCATTGAGTGCATCTATGCCGTCGCGCCCCGATGATCTTGGCGGAATGAAACAATACCGCCTCATCGACGAGATCGGCCGCAACGAACGACTGCGGCGAGGGTCGGACCGCCCTCGACCATCAACCGGGTAATACCCCGGTCCGCGAGGAGCTTGAGCACCGCCGCGAGATCGAGACCCTCGCCACGCTCCGGCGCCCGCAGCACGACAGCACCTTCCGCCAGCAACGATTGCTCAGCCGCGCGAGACGCCCCCGCCCCGGCAATGACCCATAAAGGCACTTCCCTGGCCGTTTGCACCAGTCGTGAGGTTTTTGGCAGACGAAGTGCCGTGTCGAGCACGACGCGCACCGGCGAGCGTTTCTCCATGCCGGGTAGCCGGCAGGTGAGCAGCGGATCGTCGGCCAGCGCGGTGCCGACGCCGACCATGATCGCATCGCTCTGGGCCCGCAGCAGATGGACACGATCGCGCGCCTCACCGCCGGTGATTGCGACTGGCTTGCGGTCCGCGGCTCCGGCCTTGCCGTCGGCCGAGATCGCGAGTTTGAGCATGACGTGGGGACGGCCGTCGCGCATGCGCCTGATGTGCCCGGCATGATCGTGGCGCGCTTCGTCCGCGCCGATACCGACATCGACCGCGATGCCAGCCGAATGAAGCCGTGCGTACCCCTGGCCCGCCACCTCGGGATTGGGGTCTTCGATCGCCGAGACGACGCGCGCCAAGCCCGCCGCGACGATAGCGTCGGCGCAGGGCGGAGATTTGCCGTGATGCGAGCAAGGCTCCAGCGTCACGTAGAGCGTCGCACCGCGTGCCGCTTCTCCCGCGCGGCGCAACGCCTCGACCTCGGCATGCGGCCGGCCGCCCGGCTGCGTCCAGCCCCGACCGACAATCACGCTGTCTTTTACGATCACCGCGCCAACGGCCGGGTTCGGCCAGGTGCGGCCGAGCCCGCGCCGGCCGAGCGTCAGTGCGAGAGCCATAAAACGCTGATCGTTCGTCAACGTCTCGGCGCGCGCGGCAACATCCACGCTCACTTGCGCGCGATCTCCGCTGCCTCTTCCCCGGATAATTCCGCCAGCGCCGTCTCGAAATCCTTGGCCTCGCGGAAATTTCGATAGACCGAAGCGAAGCGGACATAAGCGACGTCATCGAGGTCGCGCAGATAGGCCATCACCGTTTCGCCGATCGTCTCCGAGGATACTTCGCTTTCGCCCTGGCTCTCCAACTCGCGCACGATCTTCGAGACCATCTGGTCGATGCGTTCCGGCTCGACCGGACGCTTGCGTAATGCGATCTGCACCGATCGCAGAAGCTTGTCGCGATCGAACGGCACGCGGCGGCCGTTGCGCTTGATGACGATCAGTTCGCGCAGCTGCACGCGCTCGAAGGTGGTGAAGCGGAAGTTGCAGGACAGGCAGACGCGGCGGCGGCGGATGACGGATGAATCTTCCGTCGGCCGCGAATCCTTCACCTGGGTATCGAGGCTTCCGCAACTCGGACAGCGCATACCGTGCCCTACCCCTCGTAGATCGGGAAACGGCTGACCAGGCGTTTGACCTTGTCGCGCACGTTGCCCTCGGCCTGAGCATCTTCCTCAACCCCTTTTTGCGCCAGCGCGTCCAGCACTTCGGCGATCATGTCGCCGACCTGACGGAATTCGGCGATGCCGAAACCGCGCGTCGTGCCGGCGGGCGTGCCGAGCCGGATGCCGGACGTAACCGTCGGCTTCTCCGGATCGAACGGAATGCCGTTTTTGTTGCAGGTGATGTGGGCGCGCCCGAGCGCCGCTTCGGCCACTTTGCCGGTCAGGCGCTTCTTGCGCATATCCACCAGCATGAGGTGGGTATCGGTACCGCCGGAAATGATGTCGAGACCGCGCGATTTCAGCGTTTCCGCCAGCGCCTTGGCATTTTCGACCACGTTCTTCGCGTAAACTCTGAACGACGGGCGCAATGCCTCGCCGAACGCCACGGCCTTCGCCGCGATCACATGCATCAGCGGCCCGCCCTGCATGCCCGGAAAGACAGCCGAATTGAGCTTCTTCGCCAGCTCGTCGCTGTTGGTCAGGATAGTTCCGCCACGCGGCCCGCGCAGCGTCTTGTGCGTCGTCGTCGTGACGACGTGCGCATGTGGAAACGGGCTCGGATGCACGCCGCCCGCCACGAGGCCGGCGAAATGCGCCATGTCGACCATGAGGTAGGCGCCAACCTCGTCGGCGATCTCGCGAAAACGCCGGAAGTCGATGATGCGCGGATAGGCCGAGCCGCCGGTGATGATCACCTTCGGCCGGTGTTCCTTTGCCAGCCGCTCGACCTCCTCCATGTCGATCGAGATGGTCGTCACGCCGCACCCCATAGGGCACCGGCTTGAACCAACGGCCGGACAAATTGACCGGCGACCCGTGGGTCAGATGGCCGCCGGCGGCAAGATTGAGCCCCATGAAGGTGTCGCCCGGCTGCATCAGCGCCATGAACACTTCGGCATTGGCGGATGCGCCGGAATGCGGCTGCACGTTGGCGAACGAACAGCCAAACAGCTTCTTGACGCGGTCGATCGCGATCTGCTCCGACCACGTCGACAAATTCGCAGCCGCCGTAATAGCGCTTACCCGGCAAGCCCTCGGCGTATTTGTTGGTCAGCACCGAGCCCTGCGCTTCAAGGACGGCGCGGCTGACGATGTTCTCCGACGCGATCAGCTCGATCTCGTCGCGCTGGCGGCTGAGTTCGCCGGCAACGGCGGCCGCGATGTCCGGATCGCTCTCGCCGAGCGTGGCGGAGAAGAACGCCTCGGCCGAAAATGCCGTATCGTGCGAGACTGACATGTTATGCCTGCCCTGCCCTATGCGCTGCCCGGCGGAAATCCGCGATCCGCGCAGCCGGCCGCTCGCCGATAGCATACCGGCGGGCGAGCGCAAGCTCTAGGACTGCGCGCCCGGCAGTCGCGCTATATTTGGGGATATGCCGGGCCGCGTTACCACGGCTGCGGCCGGTTCGGCGCGCCGCGTTTGGCGCATGGTCGGGACTACGACGACCGGCGGTCACAGATTGGTCGTCACCGCCTGGACGCCGGGAAGGCCGTCCTTGCCGTAAATATCCTCGCGGAACTGCACCACGCCGTCGGGTGTCGCCCACCCGGTGATGTAGACCCAATGCAGCGGCACTTGTTTCGTAAGCTGCGCGGTTTTTTGCTCGCCGGACTTGATCACGCGGTCGATATCCTCCAGCGACCAGCCCTTCATTCCGTCGAGCAGCCAGGCGACCAGCTGACGCACATTCTGGACCCGCACGCAGCCGGATGAATGGAAGCGGAAATCGTCGCCGAACAAATTCTTCAGCGGCGTATCGTGCATGTACACGCCGAACGGGCTCGGAAAATTGATGCGGATCGAACCGAGCGAATTGAAGCTGCCGGGATCCTGTTTGAATGAGTAATGGGTCGCATCCTCCGAGTACCAGTTGATCTGCGACGGCTCGAGCTCTTTGTGACGCGCATCGAAAATGCGGATGTGATTGCTGGTCAGGTAATCCGGCTGATCCTGCATTTTCGGAATGAGGTCCTTTTGCACGATCGACGCCGGCACCGTCCAATACGGATTGAAGTTGACCTGGATGATCTTGCTGTTGATCTTCAGGCGAAGGCCGATCCGGTTTGCCGGCCACGGCGGTGTGGCGCGACACCGCGACGCCGTTTTCGATCGCCTCGATGCGCGCGGCCGGAATGTTGCAGACCACATAGCGGGGCGCCAGATTCGCGCTGAGCGCACGCAATCGCGTGACATTGACCTTGAGTTGCGCGAGCCGCACCGGCGCCGGCACGTTGAGTGCGGCCAGCGTCTCGGCCCGAATGACGCCGTCGACGGTCAATCCGTGGCGCGCCTGAAAGCGCCGCACCGCGGCCTCGACGTAGGAATCGTAGACGTCATTGCCCACTGCGTTCGGGTCGATATCGCCGGAAGCGACCAGACGCGCGCGCAATGCGGTCACGCTGGGATGCCGATCGCCGAGGCGGAGCACTTTGACGCCGGTCACCTGGGGCCAGCCGCCGCGCGCGACGATCGCGGCATAGCGTTCGATCGCCTGCTCCGTGGTCTGCGCCGTCGCCGCAGAGACGGTCGGCTCCGATTGCTTGGGCATGCGGATGGTGCGGGACGCATCGTCGAAACCCTGCCCGAACCCGCCGCGCTGGGTGTCGCCCATCAGCGCGTCGAGTGCGGCATCCTCGGCGAAAGCGCGCGTGGCCAATCCGGCCGCCGCGACGGCGGCAACGCCGGCGGCGCCCTTTAAAAAGGAGCGCCGGTGGGAAGATTTATCGTCTCGGTCGTGAGATTGGTCCATAGGGCGTCTATCGAACACGTGATGAAGGCCGAATTTGGCCAAGGTATAAGCGGTCACCAAGCCTTCGGCTAGGCGTTCGGTCTGCAGGAGAAGTCCAGGCATGCAGGAGCAATGATGGGCGTCATCAGGCTGATAGCGGCACCGATCCGAAGCATCATGCGATCGCGGCTGTTTCAGCTCGCCGCTGTTCTCGCGATCATCCTGCTGCTGGACTACTACTCCTTTGATTATGCGCCGCTGCGTGAAATTTCGGCCGGTCTAAAGTCACTGGTCGATGTCGACCGTCCGATTCTTTGCGGAGCATTTTCGGATCGGGATTCTGACCGATCCGGTGCTCCAGGTCGGCCTCATCATTGTGTATGTTTATGTGGTCTGTCTGGTCATCGCTTTCTTCGCGCGCATCGTGCTGCGGAAGCTGGTGGATTTTGTCGGACGGAGCAATTTTCTCTGGCTGAGAAACACGATCGCACAGGAGCGCGGCATTGCCGCCTACCGGGCGTGGGTGCCGTTTGAGCGCATCAGGCCGGCGCATATTCCGCAGGAAAAATGGGAAGAGTCGTTTGCCTGGCCGGCCGAACAACTTGCCGCCCTACCCGCCGCTGGCGCAGCGTATCTTGCGCGCGGTCATGATCTATGCGGCCGTGCTCATCGCTGCCGGCCATTCTGCTGCAAATTTTTACGCCGTTCCCGGTCCTGACCTGGCTCGGCAAGCTGGACAGGACTATTGCCGAACTGAGCGTTATTGAAAGCCCGGAACCGATCGGCTCGTGAAGCAACGGGCCAACAAGCAAAAAAAGACCCCGGCATTTGCGCCGGGGTTTCAGACATGCCAGTACGATGGGATTACTGGCGAAAGACGGAGCTCCGCTTAGAGCCGATAGAGAATCTGGTCGGTCCAGAAACGCTCGAGCCGGTGCAGCGCCTTGTTGAGAACGCTGAACTCGTCGGCATTGATGCCGCCGACCTGCTCCACCGTGCGCACGTGCTTCTGATAGAGCGAGTCGACGATGTCACGCACATCGCGGCCCTTTTCGGTGAGCTTGATGCGCACCGAGCGCCGGTCGACGCGCGAGCGCTGATGATCGAGAAAGCCCATCTCGACGAGCTTCTTGAGATTGTAGGAGACGTTGGAGCCGAGATAATAGCCGCGCGTGCGCAATTCGCCGGCGGTCAGCTCCTTGTCGCCGATATTGTACAGGAGCAGCGCCTGCACCGAGTTGATGTCGGCGCGGCCGCGGCGATCGAATTCGTCCTTGATGACGTCGAGCAGACGCCGGTGCAGACGCTCGACCAAGGTGAGCGCCTCCAGATAGTGCGGTCGGATGTGGTCGAAACGCGCCTCGCGTTCGGCGGGCTCGACCGTCTTGACGACGGCTTTCATAGTGACGCCTTTCCCGTAGCTATTTTGTCTTGTCTTCGACGGGCCCTGTTTTCCCGTCGTATGGGCGTCACCCTACGCGGCAGGGTCTAAGATCAGTTTAAAAGACAGGCTAAAAATAGGGTTTATTTGCCGCGGTGCGAGCTATGATTAAGCATTGAATTGCAACACTTTTCGCGACGTTTTGTTCACTCTTATGGCGAGGCTTTTCGGCGCCTTTTTGCCACCGAAGACGTTGGGTTTCCCGCGGTTGACACTTCGTTGGCCCGACATGCTAAACACCGCCCGCGGAATTCTCGTCCATCGGCGGGCAATTTTGTGTTTCCCTCACCTTCCAAGTGAGCGAGGCGAGCGGGGGAGTGTCCCGAGTGGCAAAGGGGGCGGACTGTAAATCCGCTGGCTTACGCCTTCGTAGGTTCGAGTCCTACCTCCCCCACCATCCTGCTATGCGCTTCGCTGGGCACATTTGCCAACTTTCATCACGCGTGACAGAACCGCTTCATGCGCGAACGCCCATGGCAAGCCAAGCCGCGCGCGCAGCGCCGGGACGGCGCGCCGCGCCGCCACAATCGGCCCAACGCGAGCAGGCACCCCGCGCGGCGCGAACCCGACGCACCGATCATTTTGTACGGCTGGCACACCGTCACAGCGGCCCTTGCCAATCCGGCCCGCCGCATTCGCAAGCTTTGGGCAACGGAGAATGCGCTGCGGCGCTTGGCCGACGAAGGGATAGCGCTCGCGGCTGAGCCGGAGCTCGTGAGGCCTGATGCCATCGCTGCGCGGCTTTCGCCGGACGCGGTCCATCAGGGCCTGCTCGCCGAAGCCGATCACCTGCCGGCGCCTGCGCTGGAAGAACTGACCGCCGCCGGAATTGTTCTTGTGCTCGACCAGATCACCGATCCGCACAATGTCGGAGCGATTTTGCGTACCGCCGCCGCATTCGCCGTCGCGGCCATCGTGACCACCGCGCGCCACAGCCCCGAGGCGACGGGCGTGCTCGCCAAATCAGCCTCGGGGGCGCTCGAACACGTGCCGATCGTGATCGTCCAAAATCTTGCGCGCGCACTCGGCACGCTCAAAGAACAGGGAGTCCTCGTCGTTGGGCTCGACAGCGACGCGTCTGAGGATCTCGCGGCGATCAAGCTTTCATTACCGCTTGCCCTGGTGCTAGGTGCCGAGGGAAAGGGCTTGCGTCAGGGCACGAAAGCCGCCTGTGACCGGCTGGCGCGGCTGGATCTTCCGGGTGCGATCAAAAGCCTGAATGTTTCTAACGCCGCAGCGCTCGCGCTTTACGTCGCAACGCGCCCGCATATTTAACAGTCCGCACACGCGTCGTTTGGTTTGGCGTGGCCTTGCACTCACCCGAAAAAAGAAGGCCCGCGCGAAGCGGGCCTTCTCCAATCCGTTGCCGACCCGCAGAATGTCAGCGGTATAAACGCGGCCGCGCGCCGTAGTAGCGCGGGTGGACATAAGCGTGCGCGCCATAAGCGAACCGCGCACCACGATAGGCCCCATACCGGTAAAAGCCGGGCCCACGATAGCCGTAGCGGGGACCGACATAGGGATAGTTGATGCCGGGAGCGTAGGCCGCGGCAGGCGCGTAGGTCCCGTACGGAAGCATCAGCCCCGGGCCGGTATATTCCGGTCCTTGATTCGACGACGTAGAGCGGCGACGGGTAGTAACCGACTGAACGACCGCAATTGCATCCGTTGAAGCCGAGCAGGCCACCGCCGCAGCCACCGAAGCCGCCTCCGCAACCACCGAAGCCGCCTAAACAACCGCCTAGCGTCCCGCAGCCGCCCGTATCCCAATGATCGACGGCGAGCGGGGCCGGAGCAACCGCCACGGGCGGTGGAACGGGTGCCGGAATAGCGAGCGGCTCAGCGTAGACCGGAGCGGGCTCGGGGTAGAACGGCTGGGCATACGCGGCTGGGCCGGCTTCAAATCCGCAACCGCCGCAGCCGGCAAGGGCAGCGGCGCTCATGCCAGGGGCGAGGAAGATGGCCGAAGCCACCAGAATTGCACGATGAAACACCATGATACTCCTTGCTGAACCGTTGGTTTGCGAGAGGGGGATAAGGGATCGGTGCGGTGCGCGCCGTCCGGACTGGTCAGTTCCGATCATCGGCGTGGCCCGCCCCAGCGGCGGCCGCCGCCGTTCCAAACAATCGGCGGCGCTGCGAAAGGTGGATATTGGGTGACGGGGCCGGGCGCCGATTGGCTCGACCAGCTCTGAAAGAAGCTCTGAGCCGGCGGCGGCAACGGCCGGTCTGGCGGCGGCTCCACTTCAAGGCGACCATAGCCAGGCGTCTCGCCGTTCCTTGGAAAGTATGCCGGACCGAGTGCTTGGCGGCGGCGCGGCGAAGCGAAGCCATGAGCCGGTCCCGGCACCACGACCGCATAAGGCCGATAGATCACCGTCGGGACCATTCCGATTGGCCGGTCAAGGCCGTAGTCGCCCTCGACCACCGACCACGACACGTCGACCCCGTTCATCATCACCGGAACATCCGCCCTGCCCGGAATGACAATCACCGGCACGCGCTGGGCCAGCGCCGGTGAGCCACTAAGGGCAAGCAGCAGGGCCGCGTTGAGAATACGCATGAGTACCGCCTTGAGCGGTCGGACCATAATGGCGCGGTCCCGCCCAATTCGTTTAAAACCGTCCGAGCGGATCGGTGAATTGCGCGGTAATATTAATTGCCCACTACAAAGCGGCGGCCGGGCCACGTCACCACCGAAGCCAAAATGCCTCGGTCACATGACCTTGAGAGTCCGGGCGCGGCCTGCGCCGAGGCCGAAAATCAGCGATGCCAAACCGACCGCCGAGTAGAATATTGCAACGACCGGCCACGAACCGGCCCAATCGTAAATGACGCCGACCGCAAATGGTCCGATCAAGCCGCCAAGGACGTAACCGATGCTCTGGGCCAATGCGGACAATTTAGCCGCCGCGTGGGGATCGCCGGCGCGCAAAACAAATAACAGGAGTCCGACCCCAAAGGCGCCGCCCTGCCCCAGTCCCAACACCACCGAAAACAGGCTCAGCGACCACACCGGCGCAAAAATAAAGCCGAGCAGACCGACGGCCGTCAGCAACACCGCGATCGCAATGATCAGCCGCTGGTCGCGTTGGCGCCCGGCGATAACGGGCGCCAGCAGGCCAGTGACCATCTGACCGACATAGCTGATCGACACAACGACGCCGCTCGTCGCGGGATCGAGGCCGCGAGCTTGCAACATGCTCGGCCCCCAACTGAACAAAGCGTAGGCGAGCGAACTGATGAGACCGAAATAGGCGGTGACTTGCCAGGCCAGGGGATCGCGCAAAACGCTGGTGATGTGCGCCTCGGCCGTGTCGCTCGCCTGCTCCCGGCGAAACAGCTGCGGCAAAAACACAATTGCGCCGATCAGGGCCGGCAGACCCCAAAACAGCAACGCCCTTTCCCAGCTGTCGCCCAGAGCATGCTGCATCGGCACCGCGGTCGCGGTGGCAACGGCAGGGCCAAGGCAGATCAGCATCGTGTAGAGGCCCATCATCAGACCGACGTGGCGCGGAAAATCACGCTTGACGATCACTGGCGTCAGCACGCCTAACAAACACAGCGACGCTCCGATGATCAGCGTGCCGACAAACAGCGGCGCAACGCCGAAGCTGCGCACCACGCAGCCGATCGCCAGCGCCAGCAGTGATCCCAGCAGCACGGTTTCGGTACCAAAGCGGCGGGCAAGCGGCGGTGCCAGTGGTCCGAATGCACCAAGGCAGACAACCGGCGCCATCGTCAGGACGCTGATTTCGAGGCCCGACAGGCCAAGGTCTCGGCGGATGTCGGTCAGGAACAGCGCGACCGTCGTTATCGCCGGCCGCAGATTGAATGCGATCAGCAGCACGGCCGCGATGGTCCAGCCGGCGTGCCGAAACAACTTCGCGCGAACCGGTGATTGGCCACGACTAAGCGCATCCGCTCGGTTTGGCGCGTGAGACCCGGGGGAGATTGCGTCCATGGCTCCGATTATGTGGTAGGAGGCGGTCGCGCCAGCCGCAAAGCCGAATGGGACTTATGCAAAGAGACTTAAACGGGATAAGTGCCGCCGACTCGCCCGCCGTGCCGAAACCGCTTGGCAGGGCTGCATACAGCACCCCCGACTTTTGGCTTACGACCTCTGGCTGACAGACACGGTTCTCTGCAGCGGCTAGCCTGTCGTGAAGGCGGCGGCGTTCGCCGGCAATGCCGAGCTGCGCTAGCCCCGAATACAACAAGCTGGGGGGACATTCCCATGACGACTATGGCTATCAATACGCCGCGCGCGGGCGGGATGACGAGCGAACAACGCCTCGTGATCTTTGCATCTTCGCTGGGCACCGTTTTCGAATGGTACGACTTTTACATCTACGGCACGCTCGGAGCGTTCCTGGCGAAATACTTTTTCTCGAACGTGCCCGCTAATGTCGGCTTCATCTTCGCGCTGCTCGCTTTCGCCGCCGGCTTCGCGGTGCGCCCGTTCGGCGCCCTGATCTTCGGCCGCTTCGGCGACCTGATCGGCCGCAAGTACACCTTCCTTGTCACCATGTCGCTGATGGGCATCGGCACCTTCTTCATCGGTGTGATACCCGGCTATGCCTCCTGGGGCATCATGGCGCCGGTGGTGTTGATCGCGCTCCGCCTTATTCAAGGCCTCGCACTCGGCGGTGAATATGGTGGCGCGGCAATTTATGTCGCCGAGCATGCGCCCGCGAACAAACGCGGCTACTACACGTCGTGGATTCAGACAACGGCAACACTGGGCCTGTTCCTCGCCCTGCTGTTGATCCTCGGCATCCGCACGGCCATGGGTGAAGCGGCATTCGGCGATTGGGGCTGGCGGATACCGTTCCTGCTCTCCGCGATCCTGCTCGGGGTCTCGCTCTGGATCCGGCTCAAGCTCAATGAATCGCCGTTGTTCAAGCGGATGGTCGACGAGGGCAAACAATCCAAGCGGCCGCTTGGTGAGGCGTTTGGGCAATGGAGCAACGCCAAGATCGCTATCCTGGCGTTGTTTGGTGCCACCGCCGGCGAGGCCGTGGTCTGGTACGGCGGCCAATTCTACGCGCTGTTCTTTCTGACGCAGACGCTCAAGGTTCCGGGCGTCAGCGCACAGATCATGGTGGCGATTGCGCTCGCCATCGGCACGCCGGGCTTCATCCTGTTCGGCTGGCTGTCCGACAAGATTGGACGAAAGCCGATCATGCTCGCGGGTTTTGCACTCGCGGTCGTGACCTACTTCCCGATCTTCCAGGGTATTACTCACTTCGCCAATCCGAAGCTGGAGCATGCCTTGGCGACGGCTCCAGTCACGGTAACCGCCGACCCGAGCCAGTGTTCGTTCCAGTTCAAGGCAACGGGAACCGAAAAGTTCACCACGCCCTGTGACATCATCAAGGCCGCGCTAGTCGGGTTGTCGGTGAACTATGAAAACGTAGCGGCGCCGGCTGGCACGGTCGCCAGCGTGAAAATTGGCGAGCAGACGATCGCGGGCAACGCGCCGGACGCCGCAAAAGCGATCGCCGCCGCCATTAAGACGCATGGCTATCCGGCGAATGCCGACCCGAACGACATCAATTACGTGATGACGGTGGTGCTGTTGTTCATCCTCGTCATTTATGTGACCTTGGTGTACGGGCCGATCGCCGCCTGGCTGGTTGAATTGTTCCCGACCCGCATCCGTTACAGCGGATTGTCGCTCCCCTACCATATCGGCAACGGCTGGTTCGGCGGCTTCCTGCCGGCGACGGTGTTTGCCATCGTGGCAGCGACCGGGAACATTTATTCGGGTCTCTGGTACCCGATCGCGATCGCGGCAATGAGCTTTGTCGTCGGGCTGATTTTCCTGCCCGAGACCAAGGACCGCGACATCACCCACATCTGACGCGAAACGCGTAACGGACGACAGCGGGAGGGCACTCACCCTCCCGCTTTTTTTGTCGCCACGATGTCTGTGAGGCGCGGCGACGCGCCGTGCGAACTGCACTGTCAAGTTATGGACGGAGGAGGTTCTCAGTCCATGCCAATCACGATTGGTTCGCTGCTTCCACCTTGCGGCGAATATTAATGCGTGGTGTCACCTTCGACGGCACCGCCCTTTTGCAAAAACATCTCGCCGAGATGAGCGATGGTATGGGCCAGTACGTTGGCCTGGTCCTCTTCCGGTACGAAGGTCAGGATCATGTCGGCCAAACTCTCGGCCATCCGGGCGGCAAGGTCGGCAGCATCCGGCGTCTCGGTTTTTTCGATGTACTTTTGCACGATCTCGTTGATATCGCAGTGCAGGCAATCCGACATGAAGATACTCGCTTTGTCGCAGGCGGCTTCTGGTTAGATGGCGATCTAGAGCGGGAAAATCAGCCCATCCGGCGCGATAGTTGGGTGGTACGCGGTTTAGCCGACTTGCCGGCAACCGCCAAACCCGCCCCTGCCCCCGACTTCGGGCGCTTTGCCGCATCAATTCGGTCACAAGTTCGGCGGTACGCAATGATCTCAATCGTGCCAGACGACCCGGCGGGCGATGAAATTGCGTAGCGCCGCGGCGCCGGCACAAAGTAGCGCGAACGCCAACGACGCGCCTAAAACTTCGATAACAGCGCCGGAAGCGGGATCGCTCCGCTGGAACATTCCGAAGCCCTTAATCAGCCCGGCGACGGCGCCGATGCCGGCCCCATACGCCGCCGCGCGCGCCACATTCCAGCCGCGCGCTCCGTCGGTTGTTAGATAGAGCGACGGAATGGGCATAGCCTACTCGGCCGCCTCGACCTGTGCGGGTTGGCGCATCTCGACCCCGGCAAGATCGGGCAACACCAGACGCAAGAGTTCCGTTTGGTCGCGCGCGACCATGTCGGCCGCCTCGTCTTCGCCGAGGTAAAACGAAGTCATTGGTCGATAGGGCTGCGCGCCGACAATGCCCGAACCGGACAACACCAGATAGACGCTTCGAGAGCCGGCTCGATAGCTTGCCCCGCGCAGGAGCCTGATGATCTCGGCCGCGCATTGGCGTTCAGTGAAAGTACCGAGCGGTCGTGAAGCGACCTCCGCGTTGCCTGCAAGCGGCAGCCACTCATAGTTTTCCGGGTCCACCATGATCGGATCGCGGTAGCGCGGTCTCGGATAATCCATGCGCCTGCCGTTCACGTGCTCCCAGATCGCCTGATAGGCGTCGCTGTTGCGGCGGCCTTCGCTGTCATCGTTGCGGTGAAAAATGCCGCCCTCAAAGGTGCCAAACTTTTTCAGTTCCTCGGTCGCGGCCGTGACTTCCTTCGGAGACAGGTAACCGCTGCCGCTGGCGCCGCCGAATTGCAGCACGGCGGTCACGGAACGGCCTTCCGAACTTTGCGGACCATAGGCGGCGCCTTCCGGAAAGTAGCCAAATGTGCCCGCCGTCATCTTGCCGTTCCGGTCGAAATTGCTGGTGCCCTCGAGCTGGAATCGGAACTGATCGAAATTGTGCCGGTGACGCGGCGAAGCGAAGTCGCCGTCTTGTTGCCCGATGCCAAGATGGAAATTACCCGGCGAACCGGCCTCACCCTCGAGCAGATGCCGGTAATGAAACGTTCCGCCGCGATGCTGCAGGCCGCGCTTCCATTCCACTTCATCGGCGTGAACGAGTTTCATCGCGCGATCTCCCGTCTCTACTCTGCTGAGCGCGGTATTAGTGCAACCGATCGGCCATCTTGTCGAGACCCGCACCGGGCCGGCGGGTATTGGGATCATAACTTCTGACGTCCTGCGCCAGCGTGTTCAGCGGCAATACCGATTGGCGGGCATGATTGGCGTCATCCCCGCGTACGAACCGTCAGCGGATAGAAAATTGTATTCCGGTATTTGGAAGTGCTAAGTCTCGCCACCAGCCGGGTTAGCTCAGCGGTAGAGCAGCGGTTTTGTAAACCGTTGGTCGGGAGTTCAATCCTCTCACCCGGCACCAATAAATCCCGCATTTTCACTCAAGAACGCTCGCCGAGGCGCGAAGGCTTTTGAGACAATAATGATAGCGTTCAGCACAAATGTCGGATTCCTCGCGGCGATCTGCACAACGGTGTCGTTTGTTCCTCAAGTCGTGAAGGCGTGGCGAACGCGATCGACGGCGGACATCTCGGTCGGCATGTTCGTACTATTGGTCGTCGGAATAAGTCTGTGGCTGCTCTACGGGGCGATGCTGGGCGACCTGCCATTGATCCTGGCGAATTTCGTCACGCTGTGCCTGACCGGCGTCATTCTGGTGCTCAAGCTGCGCTTTGGATGATGAAGTGCCTTTGCATGATAAAGCCCCGCCCGCTTGCCTATTCGCACAAGGAAAAAAGCCTCGGACGGTTGGGAGGACACCACCGGCCCAAGAAGCTTCGATCATCGCGCCGCCCGATCTCCGGCCCACCAGGCCTGCTGGATGTTTTCAGTTAACACAACACAACAGGGTCGTTTGCCTCTTGTTCATCTGCGATCCGCTATAGGAGCCGCGGTGTCAAAAAAGATTGGAGAAGTTCTGATGCGTAAATTAGTGCTGTCCCTTTCGGCCGGTGCCATGCTGGCACTCGCCGCCTCAGCGGTTCAAGCCATGCCGCTTTCTGGCAACGCTGAAGGTGTTTCGTCGCCGGACGTCGTTTTGGTCGCAGGCGGCTGCGGTGCAGGCTTTCATCGCGGCCCCGGCGGCGGCTGCATCCCGAACCACGCGGTTGTGGTCAGGCCTTATTGGCAGGGTCCCGGCTGGCGTTATTACAACGGCTGCTGGCGCGGTCCAGCCGGCCGGGTACACTGCGGCTGATGCGATCCCGAGGCCGCCTCAATGGCGGCCTCTTTTCTTTCATCGCGGATTGGGTTTTTTATCTGTTACCTGATGTCGTGGAGAGCGCCGACCGGTCGCGCGACATCGGCGGTTGAGGAAACGCCGAATCTGGACATTTCATTGCCTATCTCGGCCGGCTAGGATCGGCGTGCGGCGCACGGTCCGCGCGGTGGTGTATTGCAGCATACGCGAAGGGCCGCAGTGAGGATGCAAGATGAGAAGCTGTCTGGCACTGTTGTGGATGGTCACGCTGATCGTTGCGATTGACGTGGCGGCTGCGCACACCAGCGCGTTTGCTGGTTCTCCGAAATGCGTCGCGTTCTGTAACAATTGGTGCGCCAAGAATTTCGCGATGAAAAACCCCGCAGCTTGCAGCGCCCAGTGCCAGCTCAAGCACTGCAAATGATGCTGCGCGGGAACAAAGCAATCAGAGAAGTTCATGCCGATACTCACGCGCCGCGCTGTTCTCGCCAGCCCAGCGCTTGTCGCACTCGCAGCTCATGCCGGGCCGGCTGAAGCTGCGACGCCGCCCGTCGGCAAACCGACCCCCGGCATTTATCGCTACCGGATCGGAACATTCGAGCTGACGGCGCTCTATGACGGCATCTGGTACCGGCCGATCACCGAGAAATTCATCCGCAACGCACCGTTCACTGAAGTCGAGAGCGCGCTCGCCGCTGCGTTCATGCCGGTGGATAAGCTCGCGACGCCATTCACGACGCTGGTCGTCAATACCGGCAAGAAGGTTGTGCTGATCGACACCGGCACCGGGGGTCAGATCGCTCCTTCCGCCGGCGCGCTCCGCGCTAATCTCGCCGCAGCCGGTATCGATCCGAAGGCCGTCGACCTCATTGTGGTCTCGCATTTCCATCCCGACCACATCAACGGCATCAAAGACAAGGACAACGATCTGGTTTTTCCCAACGCCGAAATCACGGTGCCGGAGGCGGAATGGAATTTCTGGATGGACGACGCCAATATGAACGCCGCGGCGGCGGATCTGAAGCTCACCTTCCGCAATCAGCGGCGGATATTTTCCGACATCGCACCCAACGTCACCCGCTTTAAGCCCGGCGCCGAGGTCGCGCCCGGCATTGTCACGCTGACAGCGCCCGGCCACACGCCGGGCCATACCGTGGTCGCCATTCATTCCGGCGATCAATCGCTGTTGGTGCTGGGCGACACCGCACAGCACCCCGCCGTGTTCGCGCGCCACCCCGATTGGCAGGCCGCTTTCGATATCGACGGCGGCGCGGCCGTCGCCACCCGCAAAAAGCTGTTCGATCGCGCCGCCGCCGACCGCATGCTGGTGACTGGCTATCACTTCCCGTTTCCCGCCTGCGGCCATCTGGTCAAGACCGCGAGCGGCTATGAGCATGTTCCGGTTGAGTGGCAGCCTGACTTATAGATCACATTTTCTCGATAACACCGAAGCGTCGCACCAAATCGCAGGCGACGCGGTAAGATGCATGCATTGACCCCCGGAGAAGCGCTATGAAGCATCCGCTTTCGCTTGTTGCCGCGTTACTCTTTGCTGCCGTTCTGGTGGCTCCCGATATCGCCGCCGCCGCCGGCGACGAAAATCCACCACCGCCGCCGCCGAAGCCGTCGCAAACGAAGAGCAAACCCAAGGACAACAACCAGCCGAAGGCGAATATGGGCGAGAGCGGCTCGGCGGAGGATTTCCTGCGCGGCTACCACGCGGCCTGGGGGCTGATCTATGACAAGAGCGACTACGTTGGCGGCATCGCCGCGCTGCGCGCGCTCGGTTACGACGACAACGCCGACGTCGCGACGCTGATCGGTTACGCCAGCCGTAAGCTCGGCCGCTATGACGATGCCAAAATCTGGTACGAGCGCGCGCTTGCCGCCGATCCGAACCATGCCGTGACCTGGTCGTATTACGGGATGTGGCAGGCCGAACAGGGCAACGTGCTCAAGGCCAAGGACGATCTGGAGAAGGTGCGCCTGATCTGCGGCGACACCAATTGCCGCGCCTACAAGATGCTCAAGGATGTCATTGACGGCACGGCAACGTATTAGAGACGGCGCCGCCGCTAACCCTCCTGTTGCGTCTCAGCGATGATCCAGGCGTGATAGGCGGGATCGACGCTCTCCAGCGGAATAACCACAATGGCCGGCGTGGCGTAGGAGTGCATCTCCTTGACCACGCCGCGTACGGCTTCCGCGAGGCTCGCCCGGGTCTTGATGATCATGACGACTTCGTCGCCGCGCTCAACGGCGCCTTGCCACCAGTAGAGCGAGACCATTCCCGGCAGAATGTTGACGCAGGCGCATAGCCGCTGCTCTACCAGCGCACGCCCTGCCCGCTCCGCCTCGACAATGGATGGATAGGTCGTATACACGAGCACCGCGCGTTCCATACTGGACTCCACCAGCGCCGCATTTGGCAGCCGTTTCGCAAGGACTTGAAGGCGCCTCGATGGGACGCCAACCGCCCATGCCCCAGCGCCGTACCGCACCCCGCTACAAGAATATCGCCTTTGTCGCCAGCGATACGCCATCGGCACAAAGGGCCCGGCGCAGCCTCATTCGACGCTACGGCGACGCGCTCGCCGGAAACCGCGGACGTTGTCGTCGCGCTGGGCGGCGACGGCCTCATGCTGTCGACCCTGCAACGGTTCATGAATTCCGGCAAGCCGATCTACGGCATGCACCGCGGCACGGTCGGCTTCCTGATGAATGAGTTCTCGGAGAAGAACCTCGCCGAGCGCTTAGCCGCCGCCCAGGTCACGGTGATCCATCCGCTCCTGATGCGCGCGCGCGACGCCGCCGGCCGCGTGCACCGCCACCGCGCCATCAACGAAGTCTCGCTATTCCGTCAGAGCTACCAGGCGGCGCGCTTTCGTATCATGGTCGACGGCGAGGAGCGGCTGCCCGAACTTGTTGCCGACGGCATTTTGCTTGCGACTCCGGCCGGCTCGACCGCCTACAATCTTTCGGTACAGGGACCGATCATTCCGATCGACGCCCCGCTGCTTGCTCTCACCCCGATCAGTCCGTTCCGGCCGCGGCGCTGGCGCGGCGCGCTCCTGCCCGACCGCGCCGAAGTGACGATCGAAGTCCGCGAAGCGGACAAGCGCCCGGTCGCCGCGGTTGCCGATCATAACGAAGTTCGCTCGGTCCGCTCGGTGGAGATCAGCATGGATCACAGAGTCTCCATGCACATGCTGTTTGATCCCGGCCACAGCCTCGACGAACGCATCCTGCGCGAGCAGTTCGGGTACTGAGTGGATTGCCGAACGGCGTTCGTCCCTCGCCAGCAAGCTCATGCTTAACCGGGCCTTAACGGCAAAACCTTAGTTTCCACGCAGCGAGGCTGGGTGCGGTGCGTCCGCCTTCGGAGGCTCTATGGTTCGCATCAACTTCAACCGCTTGCGTTTTCTGGTGATCGACGACAACGCTCATATGCGGCGAATCTTACGCACTCTGCTGCATGGATTCGGCACCCGCGAGGTTTACGAAGCCGAAGACGGCGCCGCCGGCCTCGAAGCATTCACCCATTACATGCCCGACATCGTGCTCACCGACTGGGTGATGCCGATCTTCGACGGCCTGGAATTGGCGCAGATGATTCGACAGCCCGGCGCCAATTCCAATCCCTACGTGCCGATCATCATGCTGACCGGGCACTCCGAGAAGAAACGGGTGGTCAGTGCGCGCGACGCCGGCATCACGGAGTTTTTGGTCAAACCGATTTCCGCCAAGGCGCTTTACGAACGCATCCTCAACGTCGTCGCCAATCCGCGCCCGTTTATCAAAACAAAGACTTATTTCGGCCCCGACCGCCGCCGCAACGTCAACCCGAACTACGCCGGACCGGAGCGGCGCAAGGGCGGCAAGACGGATGTGATTCGCCAGCAGCCGCTGCTCGACAAGGCCGTAGGCTAAGCGTCAGGAACGACAAAAAATGGCTAAACAAAAAGATATCGCGCCGTCGGTCGCAACGTTCGCCGACCATGAAGTGATTACACAGCCGAACAAGCTGCGCCGGGCGTTAGCGCCGGTGACGGATCCGAACGACGATCCGGTCGCGCGTGCCGAGGCGGCGCTGGCGCAGCTGTCCAGCGAATTTGTCGGCTGGATGCACGCCGAATGTGAGCGGCTCGAGCTGGCGCGCCAACAGGTGAAGCGGCTTGGGTTCAACGAGAAGACGTTTGGCGAGCTATTTCGGGTCGCTCACGATATCAAGGGCGAAGCCGTCACCTTCGGTTTTGCGAACGTTGCCGGCGCTGCCGACAGCTTGTGGCGTCTGCTTGAACACACCCCGGACATGACGCGCATTCCGCAAGGTCTCATCGATCAGCACGTTGACGCGGTGCGCGCCATTGTCCGCGAAAACGCGCGACCGGACGCCGCCGACGTCGCCGAAACACTCACGCGTCGTCTGCGTGAGGTCACCGACGAATTCCTTCGCGTCGAGAACAGCGACCGGCCGGACTATCTGGAAAGCATTTTTGCGCCACCGCTCTCACCGGGCGGAGCCTGATCGTTTCGCGGTATTGTCGACAAGAAGCAAAGTAGAGAAGACGTCTTAAGCCGCTTCAAACTGCTCATTTTCCGCGGACATTTGAGAAACGAGTTCGTCGCAAAACAATCGCGCTTCCTCGCGCGCGGCCTCAGTGGCGAAGCGGCGCAGCAGCATGTTGAGCGGCGCGAGCTCTTCCGAGCGCATCGCCTTTGCAGCGGGACAGTACGCGCTCGATCATGCGCCGCTTCAGCCGCGCCGCGCCTCCCGGCTCACCGGTCAGGCCACCCTCGCGCATCGCCGCGATCGCTTCCTTAAAGGCGGGGTATGTGGAGAGCGGCAACTTGGCTTGATCGAACAGCGCGCGCAAACTTGCACTGCCGCCGTCACTGACCAGGCTGGAGACGCGCCAAACCGGCATGTCGGTGAGTTCGGCCAGCGCTTCCTCAAACAGCACCACATTGCCGGACAACAGTGCCCGCAAAATGAGACCAGCCGTCAACTGGCCGCTGACGCGCAGATGACGGATCAGCGGGCGCATCTGCGAGGTCGGCGTATCTGCTGCCAGTACGACGGTCGCCTTCTCGCAAGCCTCGCGCGCGATGCGTTGAGCCTGATCGGCATCGAGCCATTGGCGCGCGGCGACGAAGCCGGCCAGCGTCTCAGACAACTTGGCGACCAGCGTCAGCCGTGTCGCGGCAGCGATATCGTCACGGTCCAGCAGCGGCTCGCGAATGGCCGCCAGATGACCATGCCGCTCGACGATCCGATCGATCGAGAATGGTGCAATTTCGGCGTCGCCGTTTTCCAGCAGCACCAGACAGGATTCTGCAGAACCAACTTCGGCAATGGCAGCGGCCACCGAGCGTGGCAGCGCCGCGCGGCTTGCGATCGCGGCTTGAACGAGACCGCCGCCGGTCGCCACTGCGTCCACCAGGTCGGCATCGACAAAAAGTGGCGACAGCGCCAGCACAGGCGCTGCGATCTGCGGCTGATCGGCGGCGAGCGCCAGCACGATCGCGGGTGGCGCATGTTCGCTTGCCGCCAAGCTGTCGGCAAGCGCCCGGCGCACCAGCGGGGAAGCGTCATCCAGCAGCATCAGCAGCGCACCTTCCGCCGCTGCGGCATCGTCCGGCGACAAATCAGAATAAAGATAGGCACGGGCGAGTGCGCCCGTCGCTTCCGCTCGCTGGCCGGCGGGTGCCGTGCGCACCCAATCTAGGAAGTGACGAACGATCATCGTTGCCTCTCGTTCACGAGCTTTTGGCCGGCGGGTCCCTAAACAGATTGAGCAGGCCGTCGGAACCCAATTTCGGCGCTGGTGAAGCGCTGCCATCGGCCGTCGCGCTTGGCACGCCCCAAAGCGCGCTCACGACCGGCGCCAGAGGTGCGGTTCGGTCGGGGTCCGCAAACAGCCCATGAAAAACCTGCTCGTCGCGCGCGGGGCGCGGTGGCGTGGCTGCGGCAAACGCGGTGGTGATGCCTGCCGTATCCGGGGCGGATTGCGCCGTCGTCGCGGCTTGCGCGGTTTGTGTCGTTGCGGCAGACAGTCCCTGGGACTTCAGCGCCATTTCGTAGCGGGCGGTCAGGATATTGCGCACCTGCGCGGCGGTTCGCGCCGTACCGGTAGTGCGGTCGTAGAAGATCGGCGAATTGGCCTGTGCGGCTTCGGGGAAAATATCCGCGGCTTTAGCGTTCGGATTGCTGGATGCGAGATTGATGAGCCGCGCCGCGTTTCCGGCCCCAAGAAAGTGCGCGATGTAGAGTTCACCTTCGCTCGGCGAACGTCCAAGCCGATCGCTCAAAGCCGCCGCATTCGATTGCGTGAACGCCCCGGCCATCGCCGCATTCGCGGCTGGATCGGTGCGCAAATTCAGGATCTCGTTGCGTAACGCGGGGTCGCTCACCTGATATTGGCCCGATGCTGTTTGGGTAATGGCATCGGCGTAACGGCTGTAACCGAGCGCCGGGCCGGCTTGCTTCATGGTACCGAGCCACGTTTGTTGAATGAATTGGAACAGACCCTTCGCCGACGAAGTTGCGGCGCCAGCCAGCGCATTCAAACCGGACTCGACCTGAGCGGTCGCCAGGAGGTAATTGAAGCTCGTACCGGTGCTTTGAGACGCCTGACGAATGGCGCCCGTCACCGCAGAGTTCGCGGCCGAATTGCTGGAATCGACCAGCATGAAGACAACTCCCCTGCCGGCTCCCACCGGCTGCCCGTTCGGGCGTCAGGAAGCATTAACGACTATGGTAAACATGGACTTAACGGACCAAAAGCCAGGGAGGCAGATATGACCGAGCAAACAGCCGCAAGGCACAAGCGCGGCGGACTTTATTACGAGGATTTCCTGCCGGGCGAGGTGGTCGAACATCGCTATAGCCGCACCGTCACGCAAATGGACAACATGTTGTTTTCCAACATGACGCTCAACCCGCAACCGCTTCATATCGATCGGCATTTCTGCGAGCAGGAGACCGAGTGGGGACAGCCACTGATGAACTCGCTGTTCACGCTCGGGCTGATGATCGGCATGTCAGTGAGCGATCTCACCGTCGGCACCACGATCGCCAATCTCGGCATGAGCGAAGTGAAATTTCCTCACCCAGTGTTCGAAGGCGACACGCTGCACGCTACCACCGAGATTATCGGCAAACGCGAATCGAAATCGCGCCCGGGCGCCGGCATCGTCGAGCTGCATCATCGCGCCTACAACCAGGACGACAAGCTCGTGGCCGAGTGCCGCCGCCAGGCCTTTATGCGCATGCGGCCGAAATAACGCTTGCTGGCCCCGATGATAGTTACGGAGCGGGGCCGACTTGAAACAGGCCGTCGGTTGCCATGACCGCATCGTAACGCCCCCTCGGATCGAGCGATTTGTTCATCTCGCCGAGCTTGGGCAACGCTGCCATAGGGATTGTGTACTTGAAGCCGGGGCCGCCTGCGCGAGGCCGGATGATGATAACCGCAGCCGTTCCCGGCGGTGCTTTCTCGGGCGAAATCGTCAGCGTGCGTTGCCCGACTGAGGCGTAGGTGGCAATCGCGACGCCATCGGCAAAACACGCGCACGGTGAGGTTTCGCTGTCGTAATAGAGCACGGCCAGTTCGCGCGGTTTCGCATTCAGCCGCTGAACCGCGTCCAAGCCGATCTTGATCCCGAGCGGGATAAACGCGCCAAACCCGCCGTGCACGCGGGCGCCCAGCGCGACCCATTCATCCGGTGTTTCGGCGCGTGCTGAGATCGGCAGCAACAGCACCGCAGCAAGCCATACTGCACGGTAAGCCTGAGCTCTCCGTGCGGCACGTGTTGGCCAAGAGCGCATCACACATAGCCGGAAAGAATGGCGAGCCCGACGACTGTCATCGCAGCGCCGGCGGGCTGCGAGATGCGTGCACCATAAACTCGGCTTGTGCTCATGCCGACCGTCAGCCCGCCACCCGATCCCAAGCCATTCGCGTCGCCAACGCCGACGTGAGCCTGCGCAGCACTTGATGCGAGAAGTGCGGTGGCGACCAAGATCAGCCGATACATCAGGTGCCTCGTTCAGGTGCCAGAAACGCTCAAATCCTGGGACCCACGAAGGAACGGCGCAAGCCCGTTTTCGATGCACCAAGCAGATCCAATGCTGCGTGCGCTCAACAGCCCTTTTCCAAACGCCCGTTATGGTGTTAGGCTTTCAGCTATGGGCAGGGGGACGATCAAAATTCGCGCTGTTTATAAACGGCTGCGGCGTCCGTTGCTCGGCATCGTGGTCGCCTATGCCGTCGCTGCGCAAAGTCTTCTCCTCGCGTTCGGCGGCTTTGCCTTCGCTGCACCCACCGATACCGGCGCGCCGGGCTTTGAACTCTGCCTCCACGACGGCCAAGCCGCGCCCGGATCTGTCGGGCGGCGTGCGCGAGCTCACCACCGGGCTGCACGCATTGCATCTTCTGTTTTGCCGGATCGCATCACGCGGTGCCGGCGTCACCGCCTGTTCTGTTTCAGCGCTTCGCCGCCCAGTTTGTGGACGTATCGCCTGCCACCGACCAGCACCTGCTGCCTCGCCCTTCTGACCATGTGATTGCCAGTCCGCGGGGCCCTCCGGCCCGCGGATGACGCTTGGCGAACGTGTTCACGTCGCCGCCTGAAGGTTTTTGACCGAGGCCATTCCGTCTCTCGAAGTCCGAATTCCGAGCGCCAGCAGGCGCGAGGAACTGGCCGCGCGTCAAAGCGCAAACATTCACACCTGACTGCGGGGAAACCATGTCCAATCCATTCATCGAAGCACGGCGATCTATCACATCTATTCTGGTCACGTCAGCCATCGCAGCAATGGTCGCGCTCAACTAGTTCGACCAACGCAGCCGCCGCCGACATGCCGCTGAAAGCACCACCGGCACCAATCTATCAATGGTCGGGATGTTACGTCGGCCTTAATGCCGGAGGCGGCACAAGCGGAACAAATTTCGGCACTGCGGTCGATCCTGGCAGTTATCTCGCAGCGGGCGATGCTGCGACCGTCGCCGGCAGCGGAGGCGGCGGCAAAAATGCCGATGGCTTGCTAGGCGGCGGCCAGGTGGGCTGTAACTTTCAGACCGGGCTTTTCGTCGTCGGTGCCGAAGCTGACTTCGACTCCTTTCGCAGCAATCCGCAGTTCAACAACAACACCAACACGCTCGCCAACGGCAACACTTTTGCCATCGGGCAATCATTGACCACCAATTACCTCGCGACGGTGCGTCCACGGATCGGCATCGGCGCCGACCGCAATCTCGCTTACCTCACCGGGGGCGCGGCATTTACCAGCATCAGCTACACCGAGAGCTACGCAGATGCGAACGTTCCCCCGGGTGGTGGCACCGCGAACGCTTCGCGATCGCTCGTCGGCTGGACCGCCGGCGGCGGTTGGGAATACGCGTTTGCCGACCATTGGACGGTCAAGGCCGAATATCTGTTCGCGAGCTTTCCGACAACGAACGTGACCGGCCTAATCACGGGGCCTGGCGGAACCAGTAACACGCTCCACGGTTCTACCGACCTCGTCATCCAGCTCGTCCGCGCGGGCGTGAACTTCAAGTTCTGATCGCTGCGAGCCCGCGATGTTCGGACCTATTCATCCCTTGACCTCAACCGCCCGCCTGCATGCGTGCCGTTTTTCGGCTGCGTTGCAGCGTGCAATTCCAGATGGTGATAAAATGTCGACGACCAACAACAATGCGCAACGTCGCCGCCCGATGCGGCGTTCTGCGGCGCTCTTTGCTTTTATCATTCCGCCGCTTCTGTCGTTTGTCGCGCTTCTGAGCTTCACAACGACGGCAGCGCTCGCCTGTGCCTGCGGCTGCAGCGTATTCGACGTCGGCGGTCTCGACACGCCGCAGGAGCAGGACCACGGCGGCCGCGTTTTCTTCGAATTTTGGAGCGGTGATCAGACCGAGAACTGGGTTGGTAGCTCCAGAGCACCCGCGGCCCTCAATTCAGATAAACAAATCAATACGCAGTGGTACAATGTCGGCTTCAGCTACAACTTCAACAGAGATTGGGGCGTGATGGTCCGGATACCGACCGTCAATCGCACCTTGACCACCGACACTGGAGACTACGCCGGCGTCGTGCCGTTCAACAGCAAGGACATTGGCGATATCGAAATTATGGGCATGTACACCGGGTTCTTCAAGGACATGTCAACCGGCGTCATCTTCGGTATCAAACTGCCGACTGGAACGTTCACTGCACCCGGGCTTGATCGCGACACCCAGATCGGGTCAGGCAGCACTGACCTTCTGCTCGGCGCGTTCCACCGCGGTCTGCTCACCGGCGACAACGTCTGGCAGTATTTTTCCCAAATCATGTTGCGGCAACCGTTTCTGTATCAGGCAGCGGCTGACCCGCAGGGCTTCTTCGACGGGAATCCCGGTGTCGTGCAAACCTACTTTCCCGGCAGACAGATCGATGCCGCCGGCGGCATCGTCTACAACAACTTGTACCACGTGCTTGGCTTGGACAAGATCACGCCGCTCGCGCAGGTCATCCTCTCGCACCGCGACGCCGACAGCGGCACCGGCTCGGACCCGTACAACAGCGGTTTCGACCGGGTGATGCTCTCGCCAGGCGTTGAGTTCACCAAGGTGGTGGACGAGGCCAACAACCGTGTCGTCAAGCTTTATGCCGACATTGAGGTCCCGGTCTATTACCGGGCCAATGCCGCCGAAAACGCCGGGACGGAAGGGCAACTCGTCGCTCCCTACTTGATCAAGGTCGTGGCGAGCTACAATTTTTGATGCATCAAAGGCGGGCGTGCGCCAGAAAACTGGGCGCGCCCGCTTACGAAAGGACAGCGATGTCAGTCAGCGCGAGAGGGGCCTTGGTGCCATCGGACATTCTTGTGCAGTTTTTTGATCCGCTTGAGTTGCTCGGCCGGCTTGTTCGGATAGCTCGGCATATCGGTGAAGTTGGTGCCAGGCATCGACTCCGCCGGACCGCCACCGTGGGCGCTCGCTACGCCGGCAAACGTGGATACTGTGAGCAGGACGATGGCAAGTTCTCTCAGCATGTTGCTCTCTCCCGGTTCGCGTGATGGCGCCGCGAACTTCCATTTTGGCCCAACGCCGGCCACGGGTTCAGTTGCGATACCCAATTTGGGCCGCGGCCGCCGCTCTGCTGTGGTGTGGATTTGTGGCTGTTCCGGCCGTTGCCGTACCGCAGATTGGTGAGGCGGCGTCTCCACTGGTCGTGACCACACTCGACGGAACCACATTCGATCTCGCCAAGCTGCGCGGCAAGGTTGTTCTGGTCAACTATTGGGCGACATGGTGTGCGCCCTGTCGCAAGGAAATGCCGAAGCTCGACGCGTTCTATCGAGAATATCACAACCGGGGCCTGGAAATCATCGGCATCAGCATCGACTTCCCGCGCGACTACCAGAAAATGCGCAAAGCCGCTCGATCGGTCACCTACCCGACAGCCGCAGCCAAGGACATCTTGAACGACGGCTTCGGAAAGCCGGAAGCAGTGCCAATTACCTGGATCATCGACGCCGACGGCAAGGTGCGCGACCGGATGATCGATGTGCGCGATGAATTGCTTAACGGCATCGTCGTTCCGCTGTTGCCGCATTGACCGAAAGCCGAGGGCTATAAAAAGCGCACTCATGTTGAACACACGGAAGCCCTTGCAACGCGTTGCAGCGACGACACTGTTCGCCTTCGCCGTGACTCTTTCTGCGCCAGCCCATGCTGGCGCCTGGGTGTCAGACGGTAAATCCGGATGTCAGGTCTGGGATCCCAATCCGCAACTGGAGGAATCCGTCAAATGGTTGGGATCGTGTACCGACGGCCGCGCGGAAGGACCCGGAACCGCGCAATGGTCCAAAGCAGATGTTCCCTTCGAGACCGATGAGGGCGAGTGGCACGATGGCCGCCAAGTCAAGGTTGGCCGGCAATCCTGGTCCACGGGGCGCTATGAGGGCGAACTGGCGGACGGCGAGCCAAATGGCCACGGCATATTGTCCGTGCAAAAACTGCGATACGAGGGTGAGTTTCGAAACGGCAAGCCCAATGGGGTTGGAACACTGACGGCCGGGAGCCAAACCGTCAGTGGCTCCTGGAAGGACGGGTGTTTGCAGGGTCAACGGAAGGCTTCAATTGGCGTTCCGGTGTCGGCCTGTCACTGATTTGAGCGCTTCGGGACCGTGCGATCTCAGGTGCCAGATGAAGGAGAACACAGCATGCGTGGACGAACCCTGCTTCTTGGCGGCGCCATGTTGGCGCTGATCTCAATCTACAATTCCGCGGACGCCTGGGCGCAGAGCGCAAGCCGCAAAGATTGCCGCATGGAACAGCAATGCCACTGGGAGAATTTCAAGAAAATATGCGTGTGGGTAAAAGTTTGCCGTTAGCCTTTCGGAGCGCTGTCACACAAGGAGGATGTCATGACTAACTTCAATTGGAAGAAAATTTCTCCCGCCTTCACTGTTGTTTCCGCGCTCGCCTTGGCACAGCTTTCGGCAGCGCCGTCGCAAGCCGCTGATTATGATGTCGGCATGATCCACATCACCCAGCCTTGGGCTCGTGCCACGCCAAAGGGCGCATCATCGGGGGCGGCATACCTGACCATTGCAAACAACGGCAAGGCACCCGATCGCGTCAGTTGCGTGTCGAGCGATCTCAGCGCTCACTGCCAAATCCACACGATGACGATGGAAAACGGCGTGATGAAGATGCGGCCGGTCGAGGGTGGCCTGGAGATCAAACCGGGGGAAGCTGTCACGCTCAAGCCGGGTGGTCTGCATGTCATGCTGGTCAACCTCAAACAGCCGCTGGCACCGGGCAAGATGGCCGAAGCGACGCTGCAATTTGAGAAGGCCGGAACCGTAAAGGTCGAATTTCCCATTGTGGCGATCGGAGCTTCCGCGCCTGGCGCTACCGCAGGCGGCGGCAGCATGATGATGGAAGGTCACGGTGGCATGATGCAAATGAATAAGCACTGAGGCGCACTGGTCCATTCGGCTCCATTATTCCCATTGACGGCCGTACGTCGCCGACGTGAATTCTTCCCTGCCTGCGTCACGGGCTGAGGGAAGGAACACCCACATCATGCGCTCGTTTCTTTTCGTACCGGCCGACAGCGCCCGGAAGCTCGATAAGGGCATGACGAGCGGAGCTGATGCCTTGATCGTAGACCTCGAAGATTCGATTGCGCTCGAAGGCAAAGCGGATGCGCGGCGAAGCGCGGCGGCATTTCTGAAGGAAACGGTCCCGGCCGACGCACGGCCGTATCTGGTTGTGCGCGTCAACAGCTTGCAGACTGGCCTCACCGATGCTGATCTAGACGCAATCGTGCCGGCAAAGCCGGACGCCATCATGCTGCCGAAGGCGGAAGGCGGCGCCGCGGTCATTCTCGCCGACGCCAAGCTCGCGGTGCGCGAGGCGCAGAACGATCTGCCGGACGGTCACGTTAAGATCATTGCGTTAGCCACTGAAACTGCTGCGGCTTTGTTCCTTGCGGGCACCTATCGCGGCGCCAGCACGCGGCTGAATGCGCTGACCTGGGGCGCCGAGGACCTTTCGACCGATTTGGGCGCGGAAACCAACCGTGATGCGCGGGGCGATTTTCTCGACCCATACCGGCTGGCGCGCGCGCTTTGCCTCGCCGGCGCCGCCGCGGCTGAGGTGCCGGCGCTGGACACCGTTTACGTTGACTTCCGCAACAGCGAGGGCCTGCGCCGCGAATCCGAAGAGGCGCGCCGCGACGGCTTTACCGCGAAGATGGCGATCCACCCTTCGCAGGTGCCGATTATCAACGAGGTGTTCACGCCGACGCCCGAAGCGTTGGCCCATGCGCAAGCGATCATCGATGCATTCGCCGCCAGTCCCGGCGCCGGCGTCGTCGGCATCGGCGGTATCATGTTCGATCAACCGCATCTTCAGCGGGCGAAGCGGCTATTGGCGCGCGCCAGGCCAAAGACAAAGCCAGCTCCCGCGAATTAGCGCGCGGCGACAAAAAATAGGAGATGCGTTCAGCCCAGCGCCAACGCGAAGATGGCCTTCGCCTCGCGGACCCCGCGAAGGCTATAGCTCCCGAGCGGAACGAGGCGGTTGTCGGCGTCGTTGAGGGCGGCGGCAAATTCGGCCGAGATCAGGACCGGGCGGTCCAGCGGCTCGCACAGCGCCTCGATGCGCGCGACTTCGTTGACAGCGGGACCGATGACCGTGAAGTCGAGCCGGTCTGCGGCGCCGACATTGCCGTAGAGCACTTCGCCGACATGTAGCGCGAGGTCGACAGCCACGGCCGGCAGGCCGGCCTCGGCGCGCGCCATATTCAGTGCGCGAAGCCCCCGCGTCGCTTCCGCCGCCGCATCCAGCGCGCGCCGGCACGTTGCCGCGCGATCCGTTTCGGCGAAGGAGAGGGTCGCCAGCATGCCGTCACCGAGAAATTTGAGTACTTCTCCGCCACACGGACGCAAGGCTGCGGTGAGGACCTCGAAGACGCCGTTAAGGAGGTCGATGATGACGGGCCCGGGAGAGGAATCGCTCGTAGGGGTGAAGCCCCGGATATCCGCATACCAGAGCACCGCGTGGATGCTCTCGACCGAGCCCCGTTCGATCGCGCCGGCATGAACCCGTCCGCCGGTCTGCTCGCCCAGATAAGTCCGCAGCAGTGTCGAAGCGATGACGTGCCCGGCGTCCGCCTTCATCGCCAGCGATATGGCCGGGAGTGTTGCCAGCATGAGCGTCGTATCGTCGTCATCGAAACCGCCGCGTCGGTCGGAAGCAAAGGTGTAAACCACCCCGGTCCCCTGCGAAGGGTCGCCGGCTTCGCCAAATGTGAAGAGCTGGCCAAAATAGTCGGTTGCTCCTTCGCCGAAGAACTTGACCAGCACCGGATAATCTCGCTGCTCGGGTCCCACTTCGAGGCGCCGGCGTATTTGGGGATTGTCCTCCCCCGCGCGCGCCCGGCAGATGAGGTCGTACATCGGACTGCTCAGCCAGTCCTGACGCGACCTCTCGCTTCGCGCATACTGCTCGGGGTGAATCGCGTTGAGATCGCGCCGCCAGGTAAAACCGTAGCCGCTCCACTGTGGATGCAGCGTCTCCATCGCAACGTACGCGCGCCACAACGGCACGCCGTGAATGACCAGGCGCTGACAGTAGCCGTCAAACAAGTCGTAGGCAGACGCGCCGCGCAGCCCCTCGCGCACCGCCCAGATATGCGTCTCGATGATCCGCCGTCCGACCGGGCCGTCGAAGCTCAGCTCATCGCCTTCTATCTCGACCGCGGTCGGGACGCTTGATTGCATGACAAACTCTCGCTGAGCCGTTGGACCGCGCCCCGATCAATCCTTGTTCCGATAAACCGCCGTCGGATCGAACACGCGCGCGCCACGGAACTCGAGCACGACTTCACCTGCTTTGCCGAGTGGTATGGCGCGATAGAAGCACGAGCGGCGGCCGGTGTGGCACGCGCCGCCCGCCTGCTCGACCTTGATCCAGACCGCATCCTGATCGCAATCGACGCGCATCTCGACGACACGCTGGGAGTGACCGGAGGTCTCACCCTTCTTCCAGAGTGCTCGGCGCGAGCGGCTAAAGTACCAGGCCTCGCCGGTGGCAATGGTGTTCTTCAGCGCTTCCGCATTCATGTGGGCGACCATGAGCACCTCGCCCGAGGCGGCGTCGGTCGCGACGCACGTCACCAGGCCGTCGGCGTCGAATTTCGGCGTCAGCGCGGTGCCTTCTTCAAGTTCAGCCGCGGTGCCGGGCGGAGAAAACGATGTCTGGTCAGCCATTCCGGTTCATCATGGGGGCGGCGCACCGGGACTTTGGCGCACCCGATCTGCTACATATATAGATCATTGGCACACCAATACGGACCAAAACAGGTCCAAGAAACATATCCAAGAACGGGCTCCCGTCCGATCCGCAATGCTCAACGATGTCTACAATCGCCGCATCATCGAACTCGCGGCTACGATTCCGCGAATCGGGCGGCTGGCCGATCCGGATGCCACGGCGAAGGCGGTGTCAAAGTTGTGCGGCTCGACAGTCACCATCGATTTAAAAATGGACGGCGACAAGGTGACCGACTTCGCCCACGAGGTGAAGGCTTGCGCGCTCGGCCAGGCGTCATCCTCAATCATGGCGCGCAACGTCATCGGTTCAACCGCCGGCGAACTGCGCGCGCTCCGTGAAGGCGTCCGCAAGATGCTCAAGGAAAACGGCGAGCCCCCCGCCGCGGGCAAGTGGGCCGATATAGCGGTGCTGGAGCCGGTGCGCGACTACAAGGCGCGGCACGCCTCGACCCTGCTCACGTTTGACGCCGTGGTTGACGCCATTGGTCAGATCGAGGCCAAGCGCGGCGTCAAAGCTGCCGCGGTATAGGTTGTACGTCATTCCGGAAACCGCGAAGCGGTTATCCGGAATCCATAATCAGAATCCGAGCGGATTGTGCACCGATTGTGGTTATGGATTTCCGGCTCTCGCTCCGCTCGGCCGGAATGACTACTTGGAAGTCGATCATGTCGCTCGACCAGCTGTTCAACACGTCACGCCGCGCCCCTCGCCTCGCCGGCCGCGGTTTGATCAAAGCCTATCGCTACACGCTGTCGCCGCTAGTCGGATTCCACTGCCGGCATCTGCCGACCTGCTCGGACTACGCCGACCAGGCGATTGAGCGCTACGGGCTGTGGGCGGGCGGCTGGATGACACTGGCCCGGCTGCTGCGCTGCCACCCCTGGGGCACGCACGGCCTCGATTTCGTCTGCGACGAACTTCCACGGAGGGCGCGATGGTATTTGCCGTGGCGCTATGCGCGGTGGCGCGGCACCAACACGGCGCCCCGACAAACGGCGTGATAGATGGCGTGATAGATTACGCCGCTGCCCGGACGGGTGGCGCCATGAAGTCCGGATCAATCGGCGTGCGCACGTGCTGGGCCACGATACGATCAATCTCCGCCATCGCCGCAGCATCGATTGTCCAGCCCAGAACATCGTCCACCGGATCGAGTTGGCCGGGGTGCCTGGCGCCCCACAGCGCGATCGTATTCGGCGCCCGATCGAGGACCCAGCGCAACGCCAGATGAATGACCCGCTTGCCGAACTTGTCATGGGCGAAGCGGTCGAGCGCGGCGACGGCCGCGAGATATTCGGCGAAATGCGGCGGCTTAAATTTTGGATCGGCATTGCCGCGCAAGTCCTTGTCGGAGAAACGAGTATCGGGCCGCATCCGTCCAGAGAGCAGACCGCGGCAGAGTGAGCCGTAGGCCAACATGGCCAGCCCGTGGCGGCGAGCATAGGGAAACACGTCGGCCTCGATCGCGCGCTCGAACAGATTATAAGGCGGCTGCACCGCGTGCAGCGGCGCTACGGCGCGAAAAGCATCCATTTGCGCCGGCGAGAAATTGCTCACGCCGATCGCGCGGATCTTGCCCGCCCGCAATAGTTCGGCCATAGCGCCGGCGGTCTCCTCGATCGGCGTGTTCGGGTCGGGCCAATGGATCTGATAGAGGTCGATAACGTCGGTGCGTAGCCGCCGCAGCGAGTCTTCGATCTCCTTCATGACACGGGCGCGGCTGCCGTTGCGGAACGGCTGTTCATCCTCCCAATCGAGCGCGACCTTAGTGGCGAGAACAACGCCCGAGCGACGGCCGCCCTCGGCCAAAGCCTTGCCGACAATCTCCTCGGAGCGGCCGAAGCCATACACCGGCGCAGTATCGATCAGCGTGATGCCGCGATCGAGGGCTGCGTGGATGGTGCGGATGGATTCGGCTTCGTCTGTGCCGCCCCACATCCACCCACCGATCGCCCAGGTGCCAAGGCCGATGCGTGAAGGATAGAGATTTGTGCCGGGAATGCGGAAGGTTTCCATGGGCGTTTTCGGGGTCATTGCGGGGCTCCAAGAGTTGATTGAAACAACACCCGGCGCACAACGAGCTGATCCCTGCACACCGGCTGTTCCCCTCAAGCCGGCACATAGGCATAGCCCCTGCGCGTAACAGCCGAAGGCATTGCATGGGGCATGCTGCGCTGCCGCATGGCTTGCCTTCGCTGCGGCCTGCGCTAAATACCTTCACAGTCACGCTTACCTGCATTCGTGGGCAGTGAGTGAGCAGAAGGAGCACAAAAATGGTCGCGCTGACCTTTCCCGATGGCGCGCGTCGGGAGTACCCGCAAAACACCACCGGCCTCGATATCGCCAAGGGGATTTCGCCGTCGCTGGCCAAGCGCACGGTAGCGATGGCGCTTGATGGCCAGGTGGCCGACCTTTCCGAACCGATCGAGCACGACGCAAAGATCGAGTTTTTGACGCGGGACGACCCGCGCGCGCTCGAACTCATTCGCCACGACGCCGCGCACGTGCTTGCCGAAGCCGTGCAGAGCCTGTGGCCGGGTACGCAAGTCACCATCGGGCCGGTGATCGACAACGGCTTCTATTACGATTTTTTCCGCAATCAGCCGTTCACGCCGGAGGATTTCGACGCCATCGAGAAAAAGATGCGCGAGATCATCGCCCGCGACAAACCGTTCACCAAGGAAGTGTGGTCGCGCGATCAAGCAAAGAAGGTGTTTCGCGACAAGGGCGAGATGTTCAAGATCGAGCTGGTCGACGCCATTCCCGAAGATCAGCAACTCAAAATCTACAAACAGGGCGACTGGTTCGATCTGTGCCGCGGTCCGCACATGACGTCGACGGGAAAGATCGGCAACGCGTTCAAGCTCATGAAGGTTGCCGGCGCCTATTGGCGCGGCGATTTAACCCGCGAGATGCTGTCACGCATCTACGGCACGGCCTTTGCCAAGCAGGAAGAGCTCGATGCCTACCTCAAGCAGATTGAGGAAGCCGAAAAGCGCGACCACCGTCGGCTTGGCCGCGAAATGGATCTGTTTCATTTCCAGGAGGAGGCTCCCGGCTCGGTGTTCTGGCATCCCGAAGGGCTGGACGCTGTTCCAGACGCTGGAGAACTACATTCGCCGCCGCCAGGCCGACGCGGGCTACGCTGAAGTCAACGCGCCGCAACTGATCGATTCGTCGCTGTGGGTCGCTTCCGGCCACATGGCGACTTTCCGCGACGGCATGTTCCTGGTCGAGCCGCGCAAAGAGGACGAGCGCACCTACGTCATCAAGCCGATGAACTGCCCCGGCCACATCCAGATTTTCAAGAATGGCCTGAAATCCTATCGCGACTTGCCGTTCAAGATCGCCGAATTCGGCAAGGTGCACCGCTTCGAGCCATCGGGCGCCTTGCACGGGCTGATGCGTGTGCGCGCCTTCACCCAGGACGACGCGCACATTTTTGTCACCGAGGAGCAGATCGCCGCCGAAGTGCTCGCGGTCAACGATCTGATTCTGTCGATCTATGCCGATTTCGGCTTCGACGATGTTCGCATCAAATTCTCGGACCGGCCGGACAAGCGCATTGGCGAAGACGCTATCTGGGACAAGGCGGAACAGGCCCTGATGCAGGCCCTCGAAGCTTCAGGCCGCCCGTGGACGCTCAACAAGGGCGAAGGCGCTTTCTATGGCCCCAAGCTCGAATACGTCTTGCGCGACGCCATCGGCCGCGACTGGCAATGCGGCACCGTGCAGGTCGATCTCAACATGCCGGGCCGGCTCGGCGCATTCTACATCGACGAGCATTCCAACAAAGTCACGCCGGTGATGCTGCATCGTGCGATGTTCGGATCGCTGGAGCGCTTTACCGGCATCATGATTGAACACTACGCCGGGCATCTGCCGCTGTGGCTGTCGCCGCTACAGGCGGTGATCGCCACCATTACCTCCGATGCCGATGATTACGCGCGTGACGTCATCGCGTCGGCGCGACGCCTGGGGCTGCGTGTCGAAGGCGACTTACGCAACGAGAAGATCAACTACAAAGTCCGCGAGCACTCGTTGGCGAAGGTCCCGGCGCTCCTTGTTGTCGGCAAAAAGGAAGCGGCCGAGCGTACCGTGTCGATCCGCCGCCTCGGCAGCGACAGGCAGGAAACGATGGCGCTCGACGCCGCACTTGCCGCACTGGCCCAGGAGGCGGTGCCACCCGATGTGCTGCGTCTCGAAGAAGGCCGCGTAGCACTAACTACTTCGCGCGGCTCTGATCGGTTGCGGCCTCAATGCTCTGGCCTCAATGCGCCAGCACCTGCACTTCGCCGTCGACGCCGGTGATCACCTTGAAGTCGCGCTGGAAGGTTTTGCCTTCGTTGCGCGCGATGACGTGATAATCGCCTTCGGCGAGCACCACCCGCGGAAAGGCGCCGATTGATTCCTTGATGACGTCGCCGCCCGGCGTGAGCACCGTCCACTGCGTATTCGCCAGCGCTTCGCCGGCCGGATCGTTGACGAGCTTCAAGGTGATGACCGCTGCGCGATGGGTGACCACGGTATCGGTGAGCTTGGCCGCCTGAACGCGCAGGTCGGAGCGCACCACTGAATTGCCATCGCCGTAATTCGACACGACGTAATAGGTACCTTCCGGCAACAGCACGACGTCGCCGGTCAACACGCCTTGGGCAATCGGACGGCGTTCAACGGTGTCGAATTGGCTCCCAGTGTAGATGTCGAACGAAATCTGTCCGGTCGGGATGCGGACATTGCCAACGCGGCCCTCAAGGCGAATTGCGCCGGCGGGAATCTCAAAGACTTCGCGGACCGGTTCGCCGCGCAGTTGGACCGCCTTAGCGGTGCCGGCCAGCCCGAGGCTCGCATAAACGACGTAATTACCGACCGGCAAAACGAATGTTGGCGCCGCCGCTTTCTCTTCCTTGATCAGGCGAAACACGCCCGTAGCGTCGGCCTTGGCCGAATAAACCCGCCAGATCAGACCGCCGCCAATTGGCGGCGCATCGCGCCCAAAACGGGCGGAAACCGCGAGAGCCACCTGCCCGTTCGGCGGTGCCGGCAATGTTTGTGCTATCGAAGGAACCGCTGGCGGAGATATCGGGACAATCGTTGCGCCCGGCGAGCCCGTCCCCGGCGTGAGCGGCATGGGCGCCATCATTTGCGGTGACATCAAATCACGCGACTGGGCGTTGGCTTGCACCGCAGCAACGACATAGAAAATCGACGCGATCACCCCCGCGCTGCAGCGCCGAATCCCCCTTAAACCCCACCTAGGCATAGTGGATTTTCTCGATCTTAATCACGGCAATTTCATGCCACGGAAACCGAAGCTGCCTTATGAACCAATGCTATCGATTGCTCCCTTCACCATAATATGGCTAGCAACTTGTTACGCTGCGTTCCGTGGCCGATCATGGATGGCCGTCAAAGGCTTCCGCGCCGCGGGGAAATGAGGAATCCCGTGAGTATTGCAGACCTTGGATCGAAGCCCGTTCAGGGCAAACCAGGCCGGCCGTTGATCGGACTGGTGCTCGGCAGCGGCGCTGCGCGCGGCTTCGCGCATATCGGCGTGATTCACGCGCTGCTCGAGCACGGTATCGCGCCTGACATCATCGTCGGCACTTCCATCGGCGCTTTAATTGGCGGCTGTTACGCCAACAACCAATTGAACGAATTGGAAGCATGGGCACGCTCGCTGACGGTTCGCCGCATCATCAGTTATCTCGACGTCAGAATTGGCAGTTCCGGGCTGATCGGCGGTGGGCGTCTGGCCAAACAACTCACCGAAGCGATGGGTACGACCAGCGTCGAAGATTTGCCAATCCGCTTTGCGGCCATCGCGACCGAGGTCGGGACCGGTCACGAAATCTGGCTGACCAAAGGGTCCTTGGCCTTGGCGATGCGGGCTTCCTATGCGCTGCCGGGAATATTTCCTCCAGTACGGGTTGGCGGACGCTGGCTGGTCGACGGTGCGCTCGTCAATCCGGTCCCGGTGTCTGCTGCGCGCGCTTTCGGCGCGCGTGTCGTGATCGCCGTGAACCTCGACGCCGATCGTTTTGCGCGCGGAGCCACCATCGCCAGCCATGGCTCGGATGCGAACGACGTGGCGCTGGAGCCGCTGCCGGGAACGCCACGCAAGGCGTTCCTTGGCCTCGGCGGCCTATTCGGGGCGGAACGCGCGCTGAAGCGTCAAATGCTCGGCAATGATGCTCGGCCAGGATTCTCGACCGTCATGATCGAGGCCTTTAACATCATGCAGGATCGCCTGACCCGCATGAGGCTCGCCGGCGACCCGCCCGACATCCACATCACCCCGCACATCGGCAACATCGGCTGGCTCGATTTCCACCGCGCCGCGGAGGCGATCGAAGCCGGCAAGAGTGCGACCGAGAAGGCGCTGGAGCCGATCGCCGACACCATTGCTGCGTTAGGCTGACACGCTTCACATTAATTGGTGCATACGGGCCAGCCTATTGCGAAGGCGGGAGGCGGGAGCAATTCGTCTGGCACGACAGTTGCGTCGTCGTGCAGTTCGACAGACACGCGATATTTGCCGTTGGGTTAGTCGTCGGCGTCACGTTAGTTGGCGTCACCGTCGGCGATATCAGGGGCGCGCCGGGCACCAAGCAGCTGCTTTGGCAGCTCGCTGAGGTGGCATTGCAGGTCATCATGCAGTTGGTGACTGCCGACGAAATGCTCGACGATGACGACGGCGGAGCCGATGTGGATGGAACGCTGGGCGTCGGCGCCTGAGCGACCGCGACGCCAGGGACGGCGGCGCTGATCGCCGCCGCCAACAAAAACCTCGCATAGCCCCGCATGTGTGTCTCCGTGAATGGGCAAGCGGGACTATGATGCCACGATCATTTGCGGTGGCAAAATCGCCGACGACAGGTACGACGCGGCTATGCCGTCATAATGTAGTCGCGCAGCGCACCCGCGTCGCGCTCCATCTCCTGGAGCCGGTGTTTCACGACGTCGCCAATCGATACGACCCCGACCAGGCGGCCTTGGTCGACGACGGGCATGTGACGAAATTTGCCAGCGGTCATCCGCTCCATGATGCTCGCGACCGCTTCGCTCTCATTGCAGGTTTCGACTTTGCGCGTCATCGTTCCACTCACCGGCTGGTTGAGCGTGGCAGCACCACTCTCTGCCAGAGCCCGCACGATATCGCGCTCGGAGATAATGCCGATAATGCGATGATCAGCGCCAAGAATGAGCGCTGCGCCGATGCGCTTCCCGGCGAGCAGCCGCACTGCTTCAGCGAGCGTTGCTCCGGGTTCTATAGTGACAACGTCGCGACCTTTGGCCGCGAGAATGATACCGACAGTCATCGTAGCCTCCCTGATCTCTTCACCACCTGCGCCCGCGGTAACGGCACGCAGCATGACGTGAAGATTATGTTTTGGGTCGGCGCGGAGTTCCGTCGATGGGCATCTAAAACCGGCGAGCCATCCCACTAAGGAGAGCCCGTCCTCGGCTGCCTGCACCATGTTGCGGCGCAGCGTCGAGTCTCGCTTGGGTCGCCCATAAAACCTGCGCCGACTCTAAACCACACTTATCACATGAATACGGCGGCGGCGTGATGCAAGTCGCGATATCCCCTATTGGAGAGTTAACCGCTTCGACCAATGTCGACTTCGGGCCGCCGCGGGACCGGGTCGAACGCGTTGAACAGGACAAGCCCCGCGAGAAAACCGCCGACGTGCGCCTGCCAGGCGATCTCCTGGCCCTCGCCGACCATCGACACCGAGCCTAGCCCGAACAACGCATTGAGCCCAAGCCAGACGGCGAGGAAAATCAAAAATCGGGGGTCCCGCAAAGTTGCCGCGAGCGTCGCAGCCGGCACGCGATACGCATTGCCGTCGCGCTCGCCGCGCCACAATCCGAGCGGACCGCCTTTCTGAAAAACAAAACGCAGCGCCGCCGCCATCGCGCCAGAAATGGCGGCTGAGGCGCCGATCATCGGCACCATCGCCGCAGGGTGTGTGACGAGATGTGCGAATGCACCGGCTGCGGCAACCACGAGCATGAAGGCGATATAGCGCCACGTCCCGAAGCGACGCGCCAGCGCCGCGCCAAACGGCAGAAGCCACGCGAGATTAAGCCCGATATGCATGAGATCGGCGTGGATGAACGCATAACTGAAGAAGGTCCAGAGATCCGCGCCAAATCCGCCTGGGAAGGAGCCACCGACCAAGAGGTCGGTGTCATAGCGTGCCGGAATGAAAGCGAAGGTCAGCAGAAATTGCTGATCCTGCGCATCGGTCAGCACCAGCATGCGAAACGCATGCACAAGTAACAGCACCACCACCGTCGCCACGACGACAGGCGGCACATTGAACATCGGTTCTGAGCGCTGAATCACCAAGACATACCTATCACGACGAGATAGGCCGCCATCGTTTCGACGGCAAGCAGCGTCTCGCGGCGCGGCGCGGACAAAAGAAAAGGGAGGGCGTGAGCCCTCCCTTCTAGTTAGCGCGGGATTCCGCAGCTCGCATCGGACGATTTTGATTCGCCCTGATTGCTTCGGCGGCCCGGTTTCGCGATGGGCCGCCGGCTGTGGTCACATCCCTCGCCTCCCCTTATTGAAATCGCCACCCGAGATCGGCAGCGCGTGAAGATTGGTTGAAGACAGCCTAAGCGGCTGGACCGACGCGGCCAACGTCAACGTTTCGTTAGGATTAATTGAATGTTGACGCGACCGCGGCAGCGCCAAAACGGCGCGCGGCACATCCCCTGCTCCAACACAGAGCGCACGGCCAAATCCGGCGATGGGTGTCTCAAAGCGGGACAGATTGACCCAGCGGAAGATTCCCGTGCGGGAGCGACCCGTCCAATGCAACATGCTGCAAGCCGCGAACTCTACGCCTACTGGAACGAAAAGCGCGGAACCCGCCCGGCGCCGGAACGCGCGGAAATCGATCCTGGCGCGATCCGTGGTGTTCTGAGCGACACGTTCATCCTCGCCTTGGATCGCAGCGCGGATCATCCGATTCGTCTTGCCGGTACGCGCGTTTGCGCGTTGTTCGATCGCGAGATCAAAGGCGAAGCGTTCCTCAAACTCTGGTCTGCCGCGAGCCGGCCGATCGTGCGCAGTCTGATGACGATCCTCGCCGACGAATGCACCGGCACGGTTGCAGGCGTGACGGCCAAGAATGCGGACGGCGAGTCCATCGATCTCGAGTTGCTATTGTTGCCGCTCGGCACAAGGCGACCGAGCTTTGCGCGGGCAATCGGCGTCCTGGCTCCGCTCAAAGTTCCATCATGGCTGGGTGTAAGTCCGATCAGTGCGCTGACGCTCGGCGGCCGCCGCCATGTCGGAGCGGAACTCGAGAAGCGATTGCTGCCGCGCTTTATGACGCCACGGATGCGTCGGGGTCTGATGGTCTATGACGGCGGGCGCCCGACCGGCGGCGGCGCGACGTCGGGTAAAGAAGACGGGCCGAGCGCCGCGTAGGCGAAGCCGGTATGCCATGTTAACGCCGGCTAACGGGCCATTAACATCGCACGCCTAGGCTCACTGTGCGCGACGGCAAACAGATGAGCGATGGCGTTAGCTGCTGAACAAAAGCCAGCATTGCGTGCACTCAGCGATGAGCGGCGCCGGTTTCAGCGCGTCCGCGTCGACTTGTTAGGTCGCTACATGCTGCCTGATCGGCGCGAGTTCCCCTGTCAGGTGGTGAATATGTCGCCGGGCGGCATGGCCGTGCTCGCGCCGGTCAGCGCCCAGCCGGGCGAACGGGTCATCGCTTATGTCGACCATCTGGGTCGGCTTGAGGGACACGTCGCGCGTCTGTTTGAGAACGGCTTCGCGATGACGATCTCAGCGACGACGCGCAAGCGGGACAAGCTCGCTGCACAGCTCACCTGGCTCGCCAACCGTCACATTCTCGGCCTTCCGGAAGATCGCCGTCACGGCCGCATGGTACCGCGCAAACCGATCGCGCGGCTGATCTTGCCGAACGGAATCAATGTCAGCTGCCGCATCATCGACATCTCGCAATCGGGCGCCGGTCTGGCGACCGACCAGCGCCCGCCGCTTGGTTCGCTGGTGACGTTAGGCACGGTGCCGGGCCGCGTAGTGCGTCACCTTGAGGAGGGTTTTGCGATCGAGTTCACCCGATTGCAGCACCCGGATTTTCTCGAAGACGCGATCAGCGGCCCTTAACCCGCTTCGCCCTCGGGTCTACCGCTTACCCCTCGTAGCCGACGGCAGTCCTTCAGCAACGGTCAGGACGTCGGGCGCGGCTACATCCGCCGCGGCATCGTGACGGCCGATGTTCTGCAGCGCGGTACGAAGCCTGCCACGCGCGCGGTCGAGCTCGCGCCCGGCTTCGTCGAGGGTGCACCCATGTAGCAAGAGAACCGCGAGTTTCACGTTTCCATCGGCCCGGCGGAGCGCATCGGCGACTTCATCGTCGCTGCGATCCGTCAGCTGGCGCAAAATGTTTTCACTGCGGCGGGCGAGCTTGGCGTTGGTGGCCCTCACATCGACCATGAGCCCCTGGTGCACGCGGCCGAGCCTTATCATCACCAGCGACGATAAAAGATTGAGCGCGACGCGCTGGGCGGTACCGGCCTTCATCCGGGTCGAGCCGGCGATTGGCTCTGGCCCGGTGTCGAGCCAAATCGGGCAGTCCGCTTCCTGTAAAACTGGCGTATCGCGATTGTTCGCGACGCCGATTGTCAGCGCGCCCCGCCGTTTGGCCTCGCGCAGGCATGCCAGCGTGAACGGTGTTGTGCCGCTGGCGGCGACCGCAATCACAACATCGCTCGGCGCGATTTGGTGTTGCTTGCCCAACCGTGCTGCCTGCTGAACGTCATCTTCGGCGTTTTCGACGGCGCGCAGCAGCGCATCCTTACCGCCGGCGATGAGCAGCAGCACCCGGTCCTCCGGCCAGTTAAAGGTTGGAACGAGTTCGGCGCCGTCCTGGACCGCCAGGCGGCCCGAAGTCCCCGCCCCGACATAGATCAAGCGTCCGCCGTCGGCGAGGCGCTCCTCCGTCGCCCGCGCGGCCGCCTCGATCGCTGAAACCGCGGCGCGGACCGCCGCAACGGCGGCCATCTGGCCCTCGATCATCGCGTGCAGGACGTCTGTCGGTTCCCACAAATCGAGGTCCGAATAGCGGGGGCTGGCGCGTTCGGTATCCATCGGCATCACCAAAGCCGGCAAAATCGGCTACGCATCCGGAAGCAAACCATTTTGACCTCAATTGGTTCTTAACTTTGGTGGCGGCGATCTATGGACGAAGGAACTTTCGCGTGGACGCTCACACACTCTTGCTTGGCGTCGATGGCGGCGGCACCAGCTGCCGGGCACGGTTGCGCGCTCTTTCCGGCGAACTCCTTGGCGAGGCGACGACGGGTCCGGCGAATCTCAGGCTCGGGTTGGAGCAAAGCTTCTCCGCCGTCGTAGACGCCGCCACGCAAACGCTCGACCAAGCCCAGCTTCCAAGCACGCATCTAACACGAGTCGTGGCCTGCCTGGCTCTGGCCGGTGCGAGCGAGCCGGCTTACCTTGCCGCGGCGCAGAACTATCCGCACCCCTTCGGCAAGGCGATCGTCATCACCGACGCGCATGCCGCCTGTCTTGGTGCCCACGGCCAACGCGACGGCGGCGTCATCGTTGCTGGCACCGGCACCGTGGGTTGGGCTATCGTGCGAGACCAAACCTACCGGGTCGGTGGCTGGGGCCTGCCGATTTCGGATGAAGGCAGCGGCGCCTGGCTCGGGTCGCAAGCCCTGCGCCGCGTGTTGTGGGCGCTCGACGGCCGCCTCGCATGGACCGGGCTGTTGCGCGCGCTGGCGGCAGAGTTCGGCAACGATCCGCATTTCATCGTGCGCTGGGCTGATACCGCCTCGCCACGCGACTTCGGGTCGCTTGCACCGCGCGTTTTCGACTATGCCGCGCGTGGCGACGCAGTCGCCGTCGAAATGGCCGAGATTGCCGCGCGTCATATCGATGCACTCGCGGTGCGGCTCGTCGAAGTTGGGGCGACGCGTCTGGCAATGGTTGGTGGCTGCGCGCCATTCCTGCAGAACCTTCTCGCCGAAACGACCAGATCGCATCTGGTCGAACCAATCGGCGATGCCTTGGAAGGCGCCTTGCAAGTTGCGCGCTCCACCGCGCAATCGCTGGCGCGCGTGGCGTGATGGTTGCGTCGGGCACGGAAAGTCGTTCGACATGAGCAGTTTCAGCGGCGGGATCGCAGCGGAATTGCGCGAGGCGCCCGCGGTGGTGCGCCGCCAGGCGGACAGCCTGACAGCGCCGCTGGCTGAACTGGTCGCCCGTCTTGCCCATCGGCCCCCGGATGTAGTTGTTACCTGTGCAAGGGGCAGCTCTGCGCACGCGGCGACCTTTGCCAAACATCTGATCGAGCGTCATCTCGGTATTCCGGTAGCTGCCGCCGCGCCCAACATTGCATCGATCTATCGCCAACCTCTCCGCCTTCGCGGTCAGCTTCTCCTCACCATCTCGCAATCCGGTTTGAGCGACGATCTCGTTGAAACGACGAGCGCGGCGCGAACCGCCGGCGCTCTGACGGTGGCGATCGTCAACGACCCGCAGAGTGCTTTGGCGACGGCGTCTGAAATCGTGTTGCCGATGGCTGCTGGACCGGAACGGAGCGTTGCGGCCACGAAGACGTTTATCGCTTCGCTCGCCGTCGTGCTGCGGCTGTCAGCGCTATGGGCAGGCGATAACAAAATGCTCGGCGCAAGCGACCGGCTGCCCGACCGCCTGGATGAATCCGCTCTACTCGACTGGAGCGAGGCACTCGGCCCCTTCACCAGGGCAAACAGTCTCGTCACTATCGGCCGCGGCCCGACTTTGGCCGTTGCGCGGGAGGCGGCGCTCAAGCTCAAGGAGACCTGCGCGCTGCATGCCGAAGCGTTCAGCAGCGCCGAGTTTCGGCACGGTCCGATCGCATTGGTGTCGAGCACTTATCCCGTCCTCGTATTTGCTCCGACTGACGAGGCCGCGTCCGGCATCGGCGCGTTCGTGACCGACCTGCGTCGGAAAGGCGCCTTTGTGCTTGTCGCCGAGCCGGGTGAGAAAATGCCCGGCCGGCTGCCGTCGCTTGCGCCCGATCAGGCGGATGCCGATGCGATCTGTCTGGTCCAAAGTTTCTACGCATTCCTCGTTGGGCTTGCCGCGCGGCGTGGCGCCGACATCGAACGGCCGCGGCATCTGCAGAAAGTAACGCGCACCCGATGAGCTCAAGCGTTCACGCCGTCGCGGCGCGCCACGTTTTCGACGGCATCGTTCTGCATCAGGACGCGGCGGTACTGATCGATGACGACAAGATCGCCGGGATTATTCCACGCGGAGAAGTGCCAGAGACCGTCCCGGTTCGCGAACTACCGCGAAATGTGTGGCTCGCGCCGGGCTTCATCGACATCCAGGTCAACGGCGGCGGCGACGTGTTGTTCAACGACGCTCCGACGCCGGACGCCATTCGGACTATCGCCGCAGCTCATCGCAGGTTCGGAACCACCTCACTTCTGCCGACGCTGATCAGCGACACCAGAGAAAAAATGCGCGCCGGGCTTGCCGCAGTGGATTCGCTTATTGGAGTAGAGCCCAGCGTGCTCGGGATTCATCTTGAAGGCCCGTTCCTGTCGCCAAAAAAGCCGGGCGTGCACGATCCCGGCGCGTTGCGCCGGCCCACGCCGGAAGATCTTGCTCTCCTGAGCACGCCGCGCAAAGGCGTCATCGTTGTGACGCTGGCGCCCGAGGAAGTTCCCGCGCATTTCATCGCCGAACTCGGCGCGACCGGCGCGCGGATTTCGCTCGGCCATTCGATGGCGACTTATGTGCAGACGCAGGCGGCGATGACCGAAGGGCTTACCGGGTTCACGCATCTGTTCAATGCCATGCGGCCGCTTGAAAGCCGCGAGCCGGGACCGATCGCAGCGGCACTGGAATCACCACGAGCCTTCTATGGCCTGATCGCGGACGGCGTTCACGTCGCACCCGCCACGTTGAGGTTGGCGCTGCGCGGCGCGGGGCATCCGATCCTCGTGACCGACGCGATGCCGCCGGTCGGTGGCACGCGACGCTCCTTCGCGCTTGCCGGCGAAACGATCGTCGTCAGCGAGGACCGCTGCGTCCGTCAACGCGACGGCACCTTGGCCGGAGCGTACCTCGACATGGCCGGCGCGATACGCAATTGCGTGCGCTTGCTGAACGTGCCGCTGACCGATGCGTTGCGATATGCGTCCGCCAACCCGGCGGAATTTCTGGGTCTTGGCCACAAACTCGGCAAGCTCGCACCAAAATTTCGTGCCGACATGGTGGCCTTCGACGGCGACAGCATCGAAGTGCTCGATACCTGGGTAGCCGGCGTCGGCGCAGGGAACGGCGACTAGTCGAAGTTGTTGCGCTTGCCTTTGCGCACATACGCCACGACGTCGCTGATGTGCTTGCGGCCATGCGCCGGCGCATTCTTCGCAAGGTGAGCGAACATCTGAATGGCAAAGCCGCCGTCAAGACTGTCGGTGATTTGCCGGCGCCACGGACGCCGGACAATCTGCGTTGTCATGCGTCGTGTCGTGCGCGGCTGGGTCATGATGTGATCGGCGATCTTGTAGGCGCGTTCGATCAGTTTTGCGCGTGGCACGATCTCATTGATCATGCCGTATTCCAGCGCGGTCTTGGCGTCGATGGCCTGCCCGGTCAGCAACGCATAGGCGGCGCGTTTGACGCCGAGCAGTTCCTGAAAGCAGCTGTGAATGCCGTCACCAGGCACCGAACCGATATCGTAGTGCAGATCGTAGATGATGGCGTCCTCGGCAGCGAGGGTGATGTCGCACATCAGGCACATTTCGGTGTGAAAACCCGGGCCGTTGATAAGGCCGATGGTCGGGATTTCCAGATCGTTGACCAGTGAGCTGACGTTGATGCGGCCATCCTTGTAAGCGTATTCGTAGGCCCAATAGGCCAAGTCGTCCTGCTCGAGCTTAAAGCCGTCCGGATCGGCGTCCATCATGAACTCATCACCGGACCCGGTGAAGATCATGATCTCATTCTCGGGGTCGGCGCCGACGGTCTTGAACATTTGCCCGACGGAGCGGTGGTTTTCGACGCTGAGCTGGATCGGTCCGCCCTTGGTGTGGGCCTGCACCAGAATGACGCCGTCCGGCCGTCGCTCCATTTTGTAGAAGTCCTTGAACCGCTCCTTGTACTCGTCGAATTTCGGTGGCGAGACGAAGTTACTTAACGACATACTGAACTCCTCACTCAGACCGCCGCCGCGACCCGCTGAATCTGAAGAAATTTCGCCACGATCGGCTTAAGCACTTCGAGCCGTTCGACCTGCGGAACGTGGCCGCAATCCTTGATGATCTCAACCCGCGAATTGGCGATCCGCGCGGCAAATTCCTTCGCATATGCCGAAGAGACGAGCGCATCGTCTTCGCCCCAGACGATCAAGCGTCTCCGCTTTGATCCGGTGGATGCGCTTCTTCAGCCCTTTGTCCGGTATCGGCCAGACGAACTTGCCGGTGGCCCCGAGCGCCCAGACCAGATCGGCGACGATGGTTGCGACCTGATCGGGATCGTCCGGCATTTGCAGAGCCGCCTTCACGGGCTCTGAGCCGAGATTTTTGTAAAGCGTGGCGACCAGCTTTTCCGGCGGCATCAGCATGTAGGGCGCCACCGGAATGTCCTCGCGCCACAGCCCGATGGGATCGAGCAGGATCAGCTTGCTGACGCGATCGGGACGGTGCGCGGCCATCTCGCATGCCATCATGCCGCCGAACGAAGTCCCCACCACCGGCACCGAACGCAAATTGAGCGCATCAAAGATTTCGTCGTAGATCAACACCAGATCCCAGAGGCTCTCCACCTTATAAATCGCATCGCGGGCGGTCTCGCCGGTGCCCGGATGGTGCGGCGCGTAGACCGTGAAGCTTTCGGTCAGCCACTCGATGAAGGGATCCCAGATCGGTCCGCCGGCGGCGTGAAGATAAACCAGCGGCGGGCCGCTGCCGCCGACCCTCACCTTGGCTTCGAAATCGCAATGTCGGATCGGGATGGTTCGGATATTGGGCGTAGCCATGTTTTGTATCCAACTCGTTTGCGGGCATTCGCTCGCCGCGGTGGCGCGAGCTTAAGGAACGTTCGTGCAGGTCGTCAGGCGGTTGCCATTTCGCGCTCGCGGACCGGCCGCTTTCGCAACCGCTTCGGCCACCAATGATTCTCCCACTGCTTGTCCTCCCAAATCTTCTGCAGATGCGGGAGAACTTCGCGCCCGAACAGCTCGATGTTCTTCTTGGCGAGCGCGTGCGGCATCGATCCGAATTGCAGCGCCACCATCAGATGACCGACATTGAGACGCTTGGCCATGTCGGCAAGTTTCTCGCGCACCGTCGCCGGACTGCCGACCACGACAAATTCCTTGTCGATCATGTCCTTGGCTTTGAGCGGCTTGAGCTCGATCGAGAGGTCGCCGAACTGCAGGAAGTTCTTTCCGCCTTTGAGGATGTTCAACAAACTATTGTAGTCGGAATAGCCGGGCGGCGCGATTTGGTAGGTCGGCTGATGCAGCAGCTTGTGATAAAAATATTCGACGTGCTTGGCGTACTGCTCCTCCGCGGCACGATCGGTTTCCGCGACCGCCACGATTTGAAGAAACGAAGCGCGGTACGGATTGGCGTCCTTGCCCTTGGCGGCGGCGCGTTGCCAGAACCGGTCCATGACATTGTCAGCCGATTTGCCGCCAAAATAGCTGAGATAGGCGTACGGCAGATTGCGATCGTGGCAGTAGTCCCAAGTCGATGAACTCGCAGCTCCCGGCACGAGCAGCGGCGGATGCGGATCCTGCACCGGGCGCGGCCACAGATTGACTTTCGGCAGCTGATAATACTTCCCGTTCCAGGCGAAGAATTCCTTCGCGGTCCAGGCTTTGAGCATGAGATCGATGGCCTCGCGCCAGCGCTCGCGTTGCTCCATCGGCGGAACGCCGTAGCTGATATTGGCGTCGCAGCCGAGACCGAGCGGTACGCCGGCAACCAGCCGCCCGCCGCTGATGCAGTCGAGCACCGCATATTCCTCGGCGATGCGAATGGGCGGCGAGGTAGCGGCAAGCGTGGCGCCAAGCTGAACGAGCGCAACCTGCTCCAGGCCCTGATCGCGGGTCATCTTGGCCAGGATGGCGCCGAACAGGTTCGGGTTGCACATGAAGCCGTAGGGATTCTGGTGATGCTCATTGGTGCCGATGCCATCGAAGCCGAGCTTCGCCGCGAGCATCAGTTCGTCGATCGACCAGTTGTAAACGTCGGTGACTTTGTTGGCGTCGCCATATTCCCACCACGGCGCATCGACCCAAGCGGAGGCCAGGTCCCCGGGAAAGCTATCCGGCAGATCACGATACGGCATGAAATGAAACATCGTGACCTTCATGGGCCGTCCCTCCACGTTTGATCTTATTCACCCGAGCTTAACCACGCCTCGGGGCGGGCCTTGCTGGCCCGTTGATAGCGCAACCTTAACAGGCCTGTTCGCGGGGCAGCAAGTTCCGATCCGGGATCGATACGGCTGGCCGCCTTCGCCTTTATCGGGCCTGCAAGACCGCAAGGGGTGCGGTGCGGCATTCCAGCGGCAATGTCAGCGCCAGGTAAACAAAACCGGGATATTTTCTCCGTGTGCCACGGCCGGAGGACCGCCTCGGTACGCGCGGATGTCGTGCGCGCGCAGATTGAGGCGTGCCAAGCCGCTCGAGATATTTCCGCAAAAAACACTGACGGCGCAATGATCCGACGCGTGCATGCAATTTTAGAAAAATTTGAACAACTAAAATTTTATCGAATGTTCCACGCCGCATGTCGCCCGAGATTGCTTCGACTGTTTATGCGTTTTTACTTCAAATTGAAGCACCCAACTTAGCGGCGCCGAAAAAGCTTTGTGGGAAACGTGACCCCAAGAAGACGGGAGAGGGGTCACATGAGTTCGGGTGCCAATAACTCGCGCACCAAGGCGTTTCTAAGACGCGGCGCGGCCGCGAGCGTCATCGCGCTCGCCGCGCTGGCGATGCCCACCGCAGGCAACGCCGACGAACGCCCGCTGTTCATATCGCTTGGCGAAGCCGCGAAGGCTCCAATCGGCTGGGTTGAGTTCTGCATCGAGTACGATCCGGAATGCAAAACCAACCGTCGCAGGCTCGCGACGTGATGCTGTCCGCGTCGGCGTGGAAAGATCTTGAGCGCGTCAATCTCTGGGTCAACACCCACGTCAAACCGATGACCGACATGGAGCATTGGGGCGTGGTTGAGCGCTGGAACTATCCCGACGACGGATACGGCGATTGCGAAGACTATGTGCTGCTGAAGCGCAAAATGCTGATCAAGGCGGGTTGGCCGCGCGAGGCGCTGCTGATCACGGTGGTGCGCGACAAGCGCGGCGATGGCCACGCCATCCTCACCGTCAAAACCGACAAAGGCGAATTCATCCTCGACAACCAGAACGACCAGATCTTGCTCTGGTCGGACACCGGTTACCGTTTCGTCAAGCGCCAGTCGCAAGCCGATCCCAATGTGTGGATCGGATTGGGCGAACCGCGCCCGGCGCAGGCGACGGCTACCTCGCGCTGATTGTCCAAAACAAAGGAGTTTGCGACCCCGGTCACGTCCCCACCCCTCCCCGTCCCCAGACCGGGTTCGCGCGGCCGGCTCTCCCCCAGGAGCCGGCCGCACCTTTTTTGGGACTTGCACGATCATCTCACGCCGGATGGCGTCATCTCTCAAACCTCCCGGAGGAAGTCAGCCATTTTGCGCCGCCAGTTGTGCGGCGCGTTGGGCAATCGTCTTGGCTGACGGCGTTCTCACGTTCCACGCCAGCCCCGCCGCCGCCAGCAGACGAATAAGCCAAAATCCGGGATCAAGTTCGTGCGATCGCAAGCCGAAAGCAGCGGAGGAAGGAAAAGCATGATGATTATTGTGAAATGCCTCACCCCAACTCAGAAACCCAAGCCACGCATTATTGCGGCTGTTGTCGCCGCGCACTGAAAACGCGCGCGAGCCAACCATGTGGCAAACTGAGTTGATCGCCGACATTGTATGTTCGACGATAAAAAGTCGCACAACGCCGCCCCACAGAAAGGCGGTAAGAGCGCCGGCGGCAGTTTCGGTCACCAATCCCCCAATGACGGCGGGAAGCACCAAGCCGAGCGCCACCCATGAATAATAATGCCGGTTGAACCGGCGGATTGTTTTGTCGCGCAGCAGGTCCGGGACGTAATGCGTCACGTTCGGATAATCGTGACGGATCATCCAGGTTAAATGCGCATGCACAAAGCCGCGAAGTCTGCCGCCGAAATTGGCGCTATGCAGATTGGGAGAGTGCAAATCACCCTCCTTATCCGAAATCTGGTGGTGGCGGCGATGCATGGCGACCCAGGAAATCATTGAGCCACGGGCTGCCATCGAGCCGAGCACGAGCAACAACGCCGCGACCGCCGGCGTCGTTTCAAAGGATTGATGAGAGAAATATCGATGATAGCCGACGCTGAGCCCAAAGCCGGTGGCTAACCACAGAGCGGCGAAGAGCCACCAGTCGAGGGCATGCGGCGGCAGCGTCGGCAGCAGCACGAACGCGGCGACCACACCGAAGAACGGTAGCGCGTCGAACAGCATAAAATGCCGCAGTTGCAGCCGGTGGAAAGCCGCGCTCGAATAAACCAGCACCGGGCGACGGCTTGCCGCTTCGGGCGGGAGTTCGGCGCATGTGTCATTCAACTCAACCGCGGGATTCATTTCCTGCGCCGCACCGGTCTTCGCCTTGCTTGGGCCGATTCCACGCCATATACTGGCGTTAGCGGCTCGGGACAATCCAGCACTATTTTGCATTCATCCAATGTCTGATTTCGCAGCCGACCGAGCCTCGCTCGCCGCGTGGTGCTTGAATTTCGTCGCCGAGATGCTGGAACGGTCGCCGAGTGAGATCAATCCGAACGTAAAATTCAGCCGCATCGGCTTCAATTCGGCGATGTCGGTGCATCTGGCTGTAGCGCTGGAAGAACACCTGGGCATCGCGCTCTCTCCGGACGTGCTTGCTGAACACCCTACTATCGCGAGCTTGGTCAGTTACCTTTCCGGCTTGCAGTCAAAGTCGGCGCCGTAGGGCCTTCGCGCGGTGCCGCACGATTCGTTGATCGACATTCTCCATCAGCACGCGACGGATATTCCGGACGCGCCTGCCTACGTGTTTCTCTCCCATCGAGACCTGGCTGATACGAAGTTGACATTTGCCGGCAGTCCGTACCCGCGCCTTGGCGATTGCGAACGAGCTGCACGTCCGCGGCGCTCAGCCGGGAGATCGGGCGATACTGGTATTTCCGCCTGGTCTCGATTTTATCGCAGCTTTTTTCGGCTGTCTGGCCGCCGGTGTTATTGCCGTGCCGCTGTCGCCGCCACGGCGCGTGCCCGGTCGGGATGCCGTTGCCAATATAATTTCTGATTGCGCGCCGCGCTTCGGACTAACGACCCCGCAATACGCCGCGGACCTCGCCCGGAACGGGCCGGCAAGCCTCCGTGCATTCGATAACCGATGGCTTCTCGTCTCTGATAGCTTTGATGGAGGCGCATCCGAACCGGCCGTCCTGCATCGTCAGGCTCCCAACGATATCGCGTTCCTGCAATACACTTCGGGATCTACATCGGCGCCAAAGGGTGTCGTGGTCAGTCACGCGAATCTCATTTCCAATCTCGAGATGATCCGGCGCGCGATGGGGCACACCCGAAGCTCGACCCATGCGTGCTGGATGCCGCTGCATCACGACATGGGGCTCATTCTCAACGTCCTGGAAACGTTTTATCTCGGAGCGACATGCGTATTGATGGCGCCGGTGTCATTCTTGCAGCGGCCGCTGTCGTGGTTGAGGGCGATTCATCAATTTGGCGCCGAGGCTGCCGGCGGGCCTAATTTCGGCTTCGACTTGTGCGTCGCCAAGTTTCGGCCGGAAGCAATGGCCGGTATCGATTTGTCAGGATGGCGGGTCGCTTTCAACGGCGCCGAACCCGTGCGCGCACAAACGATGCGAAGATTTTCCGACACTTTTGCGCCGTACGGGTTCAATCCGGCCGCGTTTTACCCGTGTTACGGCATGGCTGAGGCGACGCTGTTGATTTCCGGAGGAGCCCGCAATGCCGGAATGGTCGCCCGTTCGGTGAGCCGCACCGCGCTGCAGGCCAACCGGATCGAAGCGGCGTCCGACGCGAGCGACGAGCAGACCGTGGTTGGCTGTGGACGCGCGCTGTTCGGAGAAGACATCGCCATCGTCGATCCGGACGAATACACGCGACTTCCTCCCGATCGTGTCGGCGAGATTTGGGTGCGCGGCAACAACGTGGCCGGCGGGTATTGGCGCAATGAAGAAGCGTCTCGGCACAATTTCGCGGCTGCGATTGTCGACGAGCCGGGAACTGTTTGGCTGCGCACGGGTGACCTCGGATTTGTGGACGCGCAGGGCGAACTTTTCGTCACCGGGCGCATCAAGGATCTCATTATTGTGCGCGGCGCCAATCATTATCCGCAGGACATCGAGCACACCGCGCAAGCAACCGCACCGTATTTGCGCGCCGGCTTCGGCGCTGCCTTCTCGACCATGAATGCAGCGGGTGAAGAACGCGTCGTTATCGTGCAAGAAATTGAAAGAACCTATCGGCAAAAGGTGGACTTCGACGACGTTGTCGGGGCCATCCGCGAGGCCATATCGGAAGAGCACGGGTTGTCCGTTCAAGACGTCGTGCTGGTGCGCCCGGGCGCGATTCCGAAGACGACGAGCGGAAAAATTCAGCGCCGCCTGACGCACGCTTTGTGGCGGGATGGAAAGTTGCCGACGCTGTCCGATATGGGACAGTCGCCGCATCCGGCGGCCGTTTCGTCTCAGCCGTAACGCTGAATATAGCCGCGCACGAAACTTTCCCAGGTCACGTCCCGGCCGCCGTCCTTGTACAAGCGGCTTTCGTTGACCCAGCTCATCGACAGGCTTTGTGCGACGAACGGATGAACCGGCACTTGCGTCTGATTGAGTTCGTCCAGCACTTCGCTCGGCGCGGCGGGTCGATCGACGTCGAGCTCATCGCAGATATAGTCGAGCACCAATTGCAGGACCGCGGCGCCTGGACGGTTCACGGTGTAAAACAGCTGGGTATCGCGAAAGTTCTCCAGGATGAACTGCCCAATGCGAAAGCCGAAGCGGTCGTCTAATGCCTCGAGCCGACGGCTCTCGAAATCATGCACCCGAATCGGATCGACCATTCCTTGCGCCCGGTGCGCCCGGTACGCTTCAAAGCGTGCTTGAGGGTCAGGTAAGGTGCGCCGAAGCCTGCCCAATACGCCATCGTAATAAGTGGTCGTGTGTAACGCGGGGTCATCCTGGCTTCGGGCGACAGCGTCCCGCAACCCGTTGAAGTCGTCATAGGGCCACGGCGAAGCAAAACGCAGGAACGGAAACTCGACGATTTTTGCCTCGGAGGGGATCGATTGCCGCAGCGGATAAGCGTCCAGGTCCTGAATGTCTTGCATCAGTAGAACGTCGCAACCCGACAGCTCGGCGCGAGCGGAAGCGTGTTGGTGCTCCGCTAATTCGGAGAAATGATAGAAGGTCGTAAACCCGGCGGCAGGGACGACTTTCGTAAACGCACGCTGCAGCAATTCGGCCTGGCAGTTGCCGACGAAGCCAATGGTCCGATGGCCTGCTTGTGCGGAACTTGCCTCCAAATCGCGGGCATTCGACGTGGCCGCACCGGCTGATGGAAGAAGCAATGTCGAAATCCATGACGAGACGCCCGCCTATTTCGAAGCGCGCTGATGCGCGCCAATGACCGCTATCCAGTCGGCAATCGAACGAAGATGGTTGATTTCGCGGCTTTTGAGGCGAATCCCGAAGCGCTCCTCTACTGCGATCACCAGATGGACTTTTTTCGCCGAATCGAAGTGGGGGATGTCGTTCTCTTGATCGGTCGGTTTCAACGCAATAACCGGATCATCAAATACCTCGCGCAGGAGGTCGGTCAAGATCGCGAGTATCTCGTCCTGCGTCGCTAGGGAACCGGCATCATCGATCATCGGATTTATGCTGTCGCAGCCTTTTCAAAATGAAACCAAAGCGCGTGAGCCTGCGTGCAGATGCTCGACCACAATTCCGCAGAACGCGTCGACACATCCCAATCGAGTCGCTCTATGTAGCCCAGTGCAAGGCCCTCTGAGAGTACCTCAAGCCTGGCAAGCTTTCGCTTGTCTTTCGTTGAAGTCACACCTAGCAAATGGTTGTTTCCGAAGCGCCGAAGATGCCCCGCGAGGATCTGCATTTTCGCGACGGGAATTTGTGCTGATTTATAGACAAAGATTCTGTTGCCCTCTTCCAGATCTTCGATGAAATTGCGAACCAGTAGTTTCAATCTTCGAACTTCCTGCGCCTTGATTTCGCCGGGCGTGGAGAGCGCGGCCGGCACGTGTGTGTGAAACAACATGCCGTAAGAGGCCGCACGGGTTCGATGTTCACCCTCGTCCTGGAAGATCTCGATTGAACTATCGGAGATGAGATTATCCAGACCATGCTCGAACGCAGCGTTCAAGCCGTCGATATTGGTCGAAGCAAAACGAAAGAGGCCCAGTCTTTGGGAGCCAAATCGACGTTGCACGTTGCCAAACTCGCAATCGTCGCCAAGAACTCTCGAATGCGTCGTAGATGGACCCGCCTGCCCCGCGCTTAATCCGGCCGCGCGCTTTGCCGTAGCGAATGTAATGCAGAAGCGGCTCCCATCCCGCCGCGCCGACATCGTTGTAGAAGGTGCGGTACCAAGCCGCATCAAAATTTGGCCCTGGCGATCGGCCCTGTTTCCAGCCGACAAGAAAGTAATGCTCCAATGGATCGAACCCGGAGGCAGCCGCCTCCGGCGCCTGCTTTAAATACCAGCTCGCGTCGAACAGGCCGGATTGTTCAATAAGGCGGCGATTGCTGGCAGACAGCTCACGCATGACGCCGCCGCGATAGGTCGCCTTTATTCGTTTCGCCAAGCTTCGCGGGCTCACGCGGGTGAGCGCGCCACCAATGCCCAAATCAACCCGAGGGCTCACTTTTAGCGGTTGAACCATGTTGGCCCATATCGGGGCTAGTCCGGCTCCCAACTACAAGCGGAAGGCCGCGAGAACAAGAGCCTGCCGCTTCTGTCAGAACAACCAGCTACCCTGCAAATACGGGCCTTGGACAGTCAAGTTGGTTTTCAGCTGCTGCTCCGTCGCCAGATAGACTCCGCTAGCGAGCGGACTTCCCGCGACGTTGCTCAGCGCATACTCGTTTACGGCATCGAAGTAGACGGCCACCTGATAGCCGAGCTCAACCTTGAAAAATCCGTAGTCGCGAAGTGGAAAAGCGTAAGCGGCACCCAATCTGGCATCGAAGCTCGGAACCACCTGCGTCGCGTTGGGTGACGTCAAGCCCTGGCTATTGGTCGTGATGCCGATCCCGGACAGCAGTGGAGACGCTGTTGTAAAGTTGATGCCGCTCTGCGACGTGCCGATCAGGCCCGCGCCGGCGGCTTCGCCGAAGAACTGAAACTGGCCGACATTGTACTGACCCCTTGCGCCCAAACGCGGCCCGGCGCCGGTGAACAACGAACTGGAGGTGTCGGAGTGGGACGTTGCGCCGCTCTGGAATGCTCCAGTCAGGTTCTCACCGAGGCGCGCGAATTCCAGGCCGCCAAAGACCCGCAACTGGAACGGACACTCAGCACAGAAAGTATGTCCGGCAGCCAAATTAACAGCGTCGTACTGTGATTGCAGGCTGCCGTTCGCAGTGCCAGCGGTGAACGCGGCGCCCGCGGGCGGCCCAACTGAATAAGGCGGCCCTACGAACTGGTTGGGAGCGGCACTGACGGATGCGCCGTCGGTCGCGCGCAGATGCGTCCAATCTACGCCAACATCGTCGAACGCAGTTGGCATGTAGCGCAAACCGATACGAAAAGCCGGATCGTACTTGGGGTCGATCGACTGGTTGGCCCAATTGGGGGTCGGTATCGGGAACGGGCTCACCAGAGTGGCGTATTGTTCGAAGTCGCCGGCGCCGGGCTGCAAGAACAAGAGCGAGCCGCTCACCTCGAAATGCGGGTGCGGGTTCATGGGCACGGCATCGACCAGGACCGCATTGCCGGCATCCAACGCAATTGGCGGCGGCAGCACCGGGGGTGGCGCTGCACTGTCGAGAACTGTCATGCGATGGGCTTGTTTGGTTCCTGGTTTGGAAGCCTCAAGCGCGATTGACGCGTGCGCGCAACGCCGCGTTTTCTTTCTCCAGCGCATTGAGCCGCGCCAGGATCGTGTCATCAATCGAGTCGGCACGCGCCGCGCCGGAGACCGCAAACGTGGTTAAAGCAACACACAATAAAAGCCCAAGTTTGGTGAGGTTCTGCACGGTCTGCTCCTCCTCAGTGGCGCGGAGATTCCGTTCGGGATTTTGGGCGAACGGCGCGATGCTAAATCGATGCCTTGGCGTGAAGTGATCAACGCACGAAACTCCGCGCTCGCGACAACCACGCCAACCCAAGCATTCAAACGAATCAAACAAACCTAGAGATAGGCCAAAAGCCTCCTCAGCGGACCGGGAAAGCAACGCGCTTCGGTGAAAAGTGGGGGAAAACGGGACGCCCCAACCCGCGAGGTGACGGTGGCAGGGCCTGGCAGGCCCGCCGTTGTCGGCGACGGCGGGTGAGGCACCAGGACAGGCCCAGTGCCGCCGGCGCGGCTGTTTTTTCTAAATTCGCATAGCTGTTTGCTGGTTCGCGCATAGCTGACTAGCGGAAAGGCAGTTTGAACGCGTTTGTGAGTTGTTTCCCGCGTCTAGGCAGTTATTGTGCAACGCACAGCGGGAACTTCTCGCTCAGGGGTGACGTACGGGTCAATTGCGGTGGCGACCGCGGTTGGCAACTGGGGAAGCGGTACCGAATGACTGCGATCGTCCGGATCGCCCTACGGCGTCCTTACACGTTCGTCGTTCTCGCTCTGCTCCTGCTGCTCATCGGGCCGCTGGCGGCTTTGCGCACGCCGGTGGACATTTTTCCGGAAATCCGCATCCCGATTATCGCAGCGATCTGGAGTTACACTGGGCTGCCGCCGGAGGAAATGGCGGGACGGATGGTCTCGCAGTTCCAGCGCGCGCTGACGACAACGGTCAACGACATCGAGCACATTGAGGCCAACTCCTTCACCGGCCTCGGCATCGTCAAGATATTCTTCCAACCCGGTGCCGACATCCGCACCGCCAACGCCCAAGTGACGGCGATCTCGCAGACGCTATTGCGGCAGATGCCGCCCGGCGCGTTGCCGCCGCTGATCCTTAATTACAACGCCTCGACGGTGCCGATCATCCAGCTCGCCTTGTCGGGCAAGGGACTGCCCGAGCAGACGCTGTTCGATCTTGGGCTCAATTTCGTGCGCGTTCCGATCGTCACCGTGCCCGGGGCGGCAATGCCTTATCCGTTCGGCGGCAAGTTCCGCGAGGTCCAGATCGACGTCGATCCGGCGGCGATGCGGGCGCGCGGGCTTTCCGGCCAGGACGTCGCCAACGCGCTCGCGGCGCAAAATATCATTACGCCCGTCGGCACGGAAAAAGTCGGAACATTCGAATACGCCATCAATCTCAACAATTCGCCCGACGGCGATTAAGGCGCTCGGCGACTTGCCCATCAAAGCCGTCAACAACGCAATGGTTTACATCCATGACGTCGCGCACGTGCGCGACGGCAGTCCGCCGCAGCAGAATATCGTTCACGTCGACGGCAACCGCTCGGTGCTGATGTTCGTGCTCAAGAACGGCGCGGTCTCGACGCTCGCCATCATCGACGGCGTCAAGAAAAAAGTGCAGGAGATGAAGCGGACGCTGCCGAGCAATCTCGTGCTCACGGCGATCGGCGATCAGTCGATTTTCATCAATGCCGCGATCGGCGGCGTGATCCGAGAAGGCGTGATTGCGGCCGCCCTCACCAGCCTGATGATTTTGCTCTTTCTCGGCAGCTTCCGCTCGACGTTGATCATTGCCACGTCGATTCCGCTCTCGGTCCTGGGCTCGATCGCGACGCTGTGGGCTCTCGGCGAAACTCTTAACATTATGACCTTGGGCGGATTGGCACTGGCGGTCGGCATCCTCGTCGACGAAGCCACGGTGACGATCGAGAACATCAATTGGCATCTCGAACAGGGTAAGGAGGTCGAGACCGCGATTCTCGATGGCGCCGAGCAGATCGTGACGCCGGCGTTCGTTTCGCTGCTGTGCATCTGTATCGTGTTCGTGCCGATGTTCTTCCTGACCGGCGTGTCGCGCTTCCTGTTCGTGCCGCTTGCGGAAGCGGTGATGTCGGCCATGGTGTGGTCGTTCATCCTCTCCCGCACGCTGGTGCCGACGATGGCGAAGTACATGCTTCGCAAGCACGAGCCGCACACCGATATGCACGGTCTCGATGGCCCGCTGCCGCGGTCGCGCAATCCGCTGGTGCGCATCCAGCGCGGCTTCGAGGAAGGCTTTGAGAGGGTGCGTCTCGCCTACCGCGACCTGTTAACGATGGCGCTGCGCAATCGCGTGGTTTTCGTGAGCTTGCTTCCTCGCCTTTGTGTTTGGCTCGTTCGCGCTGGCGCCCTATCTCGGACGCGATTTCTTTCCGTCAGTCGACGGCGGCCGGATTTTAATGCACGTGCGCGTACCGGTTGGCACCCGCGTCGAGGAAACCGCTCGTCAATTTTCCGAAATCGAGAAAGTCGTCCGCCAGATCATCCCGCCGGATGAACTGGAAACGCTGGTCGACAATATCGGCTTCCCCGTCAGCGGCATCAACAATACCTACAACAACACCGGCACCATCGGTTCGCAGGACGGCGAAATTCAGATCGGCTTGAATGAGAATCACCGGCCCACTGCGGACTTCATCCGTACGATGCGCGAAGAGTTGCCGGCCCGCTTCCCGGGAACGACTTTCTCGTTCCTGCCCGCGGACATCATCAGCCAAATCCTCAATTTCGGCGCGCCGGCGCCGATGGAAGTGCAAATTCGCGGGCCCGATTTGCCGGCGAATTTTGCCTACGCGCAGGACCTGCTGCGGCGGTTCAGGCACGTTCCCGGTCTGGTCGATGCGCGCATCCAGCAATCGCTCAGCGCGCCTGCGTTCAATGTCGACGTTGATCGCACGCGCGCGCAATATGTCGGCATTACCGAGCGCGATGTCACCAACAGTATGGTCGTTAACCTCGCGGGATCGAGCCAGGTCCAGCCGACGTACTGGCTTAATCCGGAAAATGGCGTGAACTATTCGATCGTCATGCAGACGCCGCAGTATCAGGTGGATTCGCTTGATGCACTGCGTAATCTGCCGATCACGGCGGCAGGGGCGCCCTCACAAACGCTGGGCGCGATCGCCGACATCAAGCGGACATCGACGGCAGGGGTCTATTCGCAATACAACGTGCAGCCGCTCATTCAGATTTACGGCACCACCCAGGACCGCGATCTCGGCGCCGTCGCGGCCGACGTGCAAAAGATTCTCGACGAGACCGCCAAGGACGCCCCCAAGTCCGCGTACGTAGCCATGCTCGGCCAGGTCAAGACCATGAACAGCTCGTTTGCCGGCCTGATCTTCGGCCTCGCCGCGGCAGTCGTGCTGATCTATTTGTTAATTGTGGTGAACTTCCAATCCTGGGCCGATCCGTTCGTGATCATCACGGCGCTGCCGGCGGCGCTTGCCGGAATCGTGTGGATGCTGTTTGCCACCGGCACGACCTTGTCGGTCCCGGCACTGACAGGCGCCATCATGTGCATGGGGGTGGCGACCGCAAACAGCGTTCTCGTCATCAGCTTCGCCAAGGAGCGGCTTGACGAGCATGGCGACGCCATAGCCGCCGCGATCGAAGCCGGCTTTGTCCGCTTGCGGCCTGTCGTCATGACGGCGCTCGCCATGATCATCGGCATGCTGCCGATGGCGCTTGGCCTGGGCGAAGGCGGCGAACAGAATGCGCCGCTGGGACGCGCGGTCGTGGGCGGCTTGAGTTTCGCAACCATCGCCACTCTGATATTTGTGCCGGTGGTGTTCAGCATTATTCACCAACGCCGCGGCTCGCTGGGCGCCCGGGTTATCGGAGAACCGCATGCCGCCTGATACCGCCCGGCCACCTACGTCCCGCCGCGGGCTATATATCGCGGCGCTTTCGGCTGCGGTCATCGCCATCGTGATCGTCGTATTCGGCATTACCAGCCGGAAAATTGCCGATGCCAAGCTTCAGGAATGGACGGAAAATCAAGCGGTACCGGTGGTCGCGGTCGCGCTGCCGGACGCCCGCGGCAAAACGGCAATCTACAGCCTTCCTGGCCGGCTTGAAGCCTATGTACAGGCGCAGATTTACGCCCGGGTCACCGGCTATGTAAAAGAGTGGAAGGCCGATATCGGCACGCCGGTCAAAGCCGGTGAATTGCTCGCCGTGATCGACGCGCCGGATCTCGATCAGCAGATCATGCAGGCCGAGGCCAATCTGGCGAGCGCGAAAGCCAACTCCGTGTTGTCGGACATGACGCTGACGCGGGGCCAGTCACTGATCAAGACGCTTGCCATTTCGCAGCAGGATCTCGATCAGAGAGCGGCCGACGCTTCCAACAAGCAGGGGCTGGTCCGCGCGGCCCAAGCCAATCTCGATCGCCTGCGGGTGCTCGAACAGTACAAGCGGCTCACTGCACCGTTTGACGGGCTGGTCACCGCGCGCACCACGGACGTTGGCCAGCTGATCAATGCCGGCGGCGGCGGGCCGCCGATGTTTGTCGTCTCCGACATCAGCAAATTGCGCGTCTATGTCAGCGTGCCGCAGAGCTATGTGCCGAGTATTCCGGTTGGCACCAAGGCATATATCGTCGTGCCGGAATATCCCGGGCGCCGCTTTCCGGCGGTTGTCGACGCGTCGGCTCAGTCCGTCGACGTCGCGTCGGGCACGACGCGCATCCAACTTGTGGTAGACAATTCCAGCAAGGAACTGATGACGGGCGACTTCACCAATGTGACTTTTGATATTCAGCACCCCGAGATCGCGATCAACGTCCCGGCGAGCGCGCTGATCTTCAACCAACGCGGACTGCAGGTCGCGACGGTCGGCGCTAACGACCGGATTGTGCTCAAGCAAGTCACCATCTCGCGCGATTTGGGTAACGAGGTCGAACTCGGATCCGGAATTGCCGCCGACGACCGCGTTGTCGCCAATCCGCCTGACGGCATCGCCACCGGCGACAAAGTGCGCATTGCCGGCGCGCCGGGAGTGCCAGCTTCTGGCGAAACCGCGGAAGCAAAATAGCCCGCGCCGACCGGTCAGCCGATCGGCTTTAAGCCTTTCGCGTAACGCTTGAAGTTGCGGACGTAGAAGTCCGCGCCGGCGGCAATCGCGGCCGCCGCCGCTTCGTCAAGCGTGCGCAGAACGCGGGCCGGCGAGCCGACGATCAGCGATCGTTCGGGAAACGATTTCCCCTCGGTGATCAGTGCGCCGGCGCCAACGAGGCAGTGGGCTCCGATCCGCGCACCGTTGAGGATAATCGCACCCATTCCAACCAGCGTATTCGCACCGATCATGCAGCCGTGCAGAACAACGTTATGACCGATTACGCAATCCGGCCCGATGGTGATCGGAAAGCCGATATCCGTGTGCATTGTGGAATTGTCCTGAATTTGCGAGCGTTCGCCGAGTTCGATCCATTCGTTGTCGCCGCGCAGCACGGCGCCGAACCAGACGCTGCAATCGGTCTTCAGCCGCACCTTGCCGATGACCGAGGCGCTTGGCGCTACCCAATAGCGGCCAGCTTCCGGCAAATCCGGCTTCTGGTCATCGAGTTCGTAGATCATGTGTTGTTCTCATGCGTTATGCTTCGGCATCATCCGAGCATCCACACGGAGCATCCGCAATCGACAATGCTGTGGCAAGACGCTGTGGCAAGACGCGGAGCGTCAGATAACGGCAGATCAGTACCGATCGCCAGCCGGGCGCCCGTACCGCCTGTAGCGACTTAGATGAGCGCCTGCAGCGCCATCACCACGACTGTGCCCGACATCAAGCTCCACAACGCGGCGACGATGGTGGCGATCATCACAAACCCCACACCGCGCCGCTCGAAGCGGCGTCCACGCAACGTGTTCCGCATGATCAGGAATGGGGCTGAGAACACCAGCACGGGAACGACCGCGAAACGCGTCGGCATCGGCCCTACTTCAAGCAACCGAAAGCTTGGGAAACGCATCCGGAACAAACGGTAGCCGCTGGCGCACATGCCGGCGATCGCAAAGCCAAAGGCAATGGCGAATATCAACTCGATAGCTTCAGGCGTAATCGCTGGCATCAGGGCTTGGGACACTTGGGACGCCTCCGGTTCTCAACGAATGGCATCGCAGAGTGAGCGTCGCGCCGCCAGAACTTGATTAAGAAACGGTTAACACCAGGCCGCCCTGGCCCGTGCGATACTTGTCGCCGATTCGAAACTGACCGGCGAACAAAACATGACGACGCACGAGGGGCTGCGGCCGAGATTACGGCGCAAGTCACACAACTTGCTGCTGCCACTGGCGCTGCTGGTCGTCGTTATCGCCGCCGGTGCGGCGTTTGTGGTGTTGGAGCTACGGCCGACCTGGCCGATCAGGGCTGTCACGCTTGATGCACCGGCGATCCCGGTGACGGTTGCCGGCGAGCTCTTCGACGTGCCGCCGGCAGCGATCCGGGTCGCTCTGCAGCGTCATCCCGGTGCCCACGAGCGGATCGACCTTGTCTTCCTTTGGCCATCGCTGGCGCCGCCTGCGCCTGACCGCGCTGCCGCAACGCCGGTCGTTTCCAGCGAGAAAGATGCGCTTCCTGCGGTTCCGGCCGATCGGCTGTTCGTGACCATCGCCGGACTCGGCGCCGTGCTGCCGCCGGCCGAACGGTTGCGCAGCATCTATCCGCGATATTTCGAGGCCGAGGCGATGGCGGGGCCTGACGGATTGGCCGTCCTGCCGTTCCGGACCGGTACGCCCTACGAGGGCGAAGATCTGATCTATTTTGCGGAAAAGCCCGAGTCGTTCTTCGCCCGCTGCACGCGGGCGCTCCGCACTGTGCCCGGCACGTGCGTCTACGAACGCCTGCTTGGTGCCGCGGAGATCACGCTGCGTTTTCCGCGCGAGTTGTTGAAGGACTGGCGGAACGTCGCCGGCGGCTTCGATCGGTTACTGGAACACCTTCATCCGAAAGCCGGATGAACATGAGCGGCCGCGGCGATTAATCGAGATCGCTGCCCAAAATTGCCATCTGGAAATTGTAGGAACGGTCATCGTCCTCGTCGTCAACGAAGAGAACGCCGACGAATTCATCGCCCACATAGACCTCGGCCGAATCATCTTTTTTAGGCCGCGGCACCACGCGGATGCGCGCGTTGCTAAACAGCTTCTTCAAGTAAGCGTCGAGCTTTCTGACTTCCTGGACGTCCACCGGTTTCTCCTGCCGCAAGCCGCATAGCACGCGTCCGCGACGACAACAACAATGTTGGGGTGGCATGTTGAGCGCTAGCCAGCTCGCCGCCCCTCGAACTCATGATCTAGCGAAGTGCGTCGACGAGCGTGCCGCCGGAGCAATCAACTCTCATCATAGAGCATTTGATCCATCAGACGCGCGGGCTCGGGACAACCGGCTTTCCCCACCACCCTCGCCGGCACGCCGGCAATCGTCACGTTATTCGGCACCGGTTTGAGCACGACCGAACCGGCGGCAATACGCGCACAATGCCCGACCTCGATGTTGCCCAGGATCTTGGCGCCGGCGCCAATCATCACGCCGTAGCGTATCTTCGGATGACGATCGCCGGCTTCCTTCCCGGTACCGCCGAGCGTCACGTCGTGCAGCATCGACACGTCGTCCTCGATCACCGCGGTTTCGCCGACGACAAGCCCGGTGGCGTGGTCGAGAAAAATGCCGCGTCCGATCCGCGCGGCAGGATGGATGTCGCACTGGAACACCGCCGAGCCGCGGCTCTGCAGGTAAAGCGCAAAATCGCGCCGCCCCTTGTTCCAAAGCCAATGCGCCAGCCGATGGGCCTGGATCGCGTGAAAGCCCTTGTAATAGAGCACTGGCTCCAAACAGGCGATGAGTAGCGGGATCACGGTCGACCGTGGCGGCGATGTCGGCGCGGAAACTCTCGCCGATCGCCGGCTCGTCTTTGAGGGCGTCCGCATAAGCCTGCCGGATCATTTCGCTTGATAGCGCCCCGTGATCGAGCCGCTCGGCCAGGCGATAAACCACCGAGGCTTCGAGCGTGTCGTGGTGTAGAATTGTGGAATAGATGAAGGTGGCGAGTTCGGGCTCGCGCCGCACGATTTCTTCGGCCTCGCGCCGGATCCGTGCCCAGACCGGATCTACCTTGTCGAGAACCGGTTTCGCCTGATGCTGTGCCATAACTGCCTCCCGGTGGACACGGTTCTAGCATAATTGGTGCGGCGCAAGACAGAAACCAGAGGGGCTTATTTTCGAGGCCTGGGGTGGCTGGCCAAAGTGGCCATTCGGTGGGGCCGCGACCCGCCTAACCTCAGGGCCGATCAGCCAAAAAGTCCACCACGCGCGCTTTGAAAACGCGGTCACCGACTGCGAGCATGTGGTCCCGCCCGGGGATAACCAACGCCTGGGCACCCGGAATGAGCGCGGCAAGCGCGTCCGGCGAGCCGCCAACGGTGTCGATACTTCCAACCGCGACCAGCAAAGGCACGTCGATGCGCGCAACATCGCCTCGGCTCAGGGTTTGGCGAGCGCCGCGGATGCACGCGGCGAGTGCCCGCATGTCGGACTGCGTCTTCTCGGCGAAGGCGCGAAACATGCGGCCGTTCGGATCGGGTACGTCGGCAAGCGTCGGCGCCTCAAGCGCGCGCGCAATCGTTTCGGGATCGCCGACGCCCTCAATCAAGCCCATGCCGAGCCCGCCCAGCACGGCTGCGCGCACACGCTCTCGATGCGCGAGCACAAGAAAGGCGGTGTTACGCGCCCCCATGGAATAGCCCATGACATCCGCGCGCCCGAGCCCGAGGTGATCGAGCAGCGCGCGGATATCCTCCGCCATCGCGGTGCTGTGATACGCGGCCGGATCATAGAGTTTCGAGGACTCGCCATGACCGCGGTTGTCGAGCGCTATGACCCGACGCCCGGCGCGTTTGAGCGTCGTCACCCAGCCTGGATAAACCCAGTTGACGTCCTTGTTGGAGGCAAAGCCGTGGACCAGCACGATCGGCTCGCCCTCCCCTTCGTCGAGGAAAGCAATCTCCACATCGTCATGAACAAAGCGCGGCATGCGGCGACCATAATCGAAGCGCGTGGCGATGCACAAAGATGATGATGCCGGCAGCGGATGAGGGTAGGCTTCGAACCGGCGGCTGCTCAACGTCCGCCGTTATAGAAAATCGCGGGAGGACTTTCGATGCAACGCACAAAGCTTGTTTTGTTGGCCACGCTGTTCGCCCTTTCGAGCGGCATCGCGCGAGCGCAAATCTCGGACGATGTGGTCAAGATTGGGGTCCTGACCGACCTCTCGGGTCCGGCAGCAACGGCGACTGGTCCCGGCTCAGTCGCCGCCGCGCAAATGGCGGTCGAAGATTTCGGCGGCAAGGTTCTGGGCAAGCCAATCCAGGTCATTTCCGCCGATCATCAGATCAAGCCCGATCTCGCGGCCGGCATCGCCCGGCAATGGTACGACCGCGATCAGGTCGATCTGATCGTCGACGTGCCGGTGTCAGCCGTTGGCTTGGCGGTGCAAAACGTCGCCAACGAACGCAAAAAACTTTTCATTACCCATTCCACCGGCACCGCCGATTTCCACGGCAAGTTTTGCAATCCCTACGCCATCCAATGGGTCTTTGATACCCACGCACTCGCGGTCGGCACCGCGCAGGAGGTCACCAAGCGCGGCGGCAACAGCTGGTTCTTTCTGACCGCCGATTACGCGTTCGGACACGCGCTGGAGCGCGACGCGTCACAGGTCATCATCCAAAATGGCGGCAAGGTTCTTGGCTCAGTGGCGCATCCCTTTGCCACACCGGACCTGTCGTCGTTCATTCTTCAGGCCCAAGCCTCGAAGGCCAAGATCATCGGCATCGCAAGCGGCCCACCCGACAATGTCAACGCCATCAAGCTCGGCGGCGAATTCGGCATCTTCCAGGGCGGTCAGCAAATGGCCGGCTTGTTGGTACTGATCACCGACATCAATGCACTCGGCCTGAAGGCAGCGCAGGGTCTGTTGCTCACCACATCATTTTACTGGGACATGGACGACCAGACCCGCGCGTGGTCGAAGCGTTTCTTCGCCAGAGTCGAACGGATGCCGACGATGTGGCAGGCCGGCGTTTATTCCTCGATCATGAACTATCTGAACGCGATCAAGGCGACCGGGACCGACGACCCGCTCAAGGTTACCGCGAAGATGCGCGAAGCCCCCATCCAGGACTTCTTCGCCCGCAACGGAAAGCTGCGCGACGACAATCTGATGGTTCACGACCTCGTGCTGGTAGAGGTCAAGACGCCGGAAGAATCAAAGTACCCGTGGGATTTCTACAAGATTCTCACACACATTCCGGGGGATCAGGCGTTCGGACCACCCAACCCGGCCTGTTCCCTGGTCAAGCGATGACCCTCATTTTGCGGGCAAAACGGGGGTGATGTACCCCTTTGCAGCGCACGGATTGCTGGAAATCCGTGCGCCGCGCCGCTATGGTGCGCCCGCAAAACGGAAGCAGGCATGACCGACGCGATCGTTCCTCATTTTCACAATGATCTTGGCGTCTCGGTGATCGACATCGGCGCCAAGGAATTCATGTGCGTCGGCGCGATGCCGCCATTCGATCATCCGCACGTGTTCTGCGACATGGGAGCGGACGCGGAATACGTTTGTCCGTATTGCTCGACGCTCTATCGCCATGACCCAACCCTCAAGCCGAACGCCGCACGGCCGGCGGAGTGCGCGCTGCACGACGTCTAGATCCAAGTCATCGCCAGGAGCCCGCAGCTGACGTCCTCGCGTCACGTCATTGTCGCCGGGGCCGGCATTGGCGGGTTGACGGCAGCGCTGGCGCTGGCGCGCAACGGCTTTCGCGTCACGGTGCTGGAGCAATCCGAGCGGCTTGAGGAAACCGGCGCCGGAATCCAGCTTTCACCCAACGCCGCGCGCACGCTGATTGCCCTCGGACTGGAGGACCGTTTGCGGCCGTTCGCCGTCGCACCCACGGCGCTGCGGGTGATGAGCGCCGCAAGCGGACGCGAGATAGTGCGGATGCCGCTCGGCAAAGGCGCCGAACAGCGCTACGGCGCGCCCTATTGGATAATTCATCGCGGCGATCTGCAGGCGGCGCTGTTGGCCGCAGTCACCCGAACTCTGGAAATCACCCTTAAACTCGGCGCGCGCGTCGAAGATTTTGTCGCGCATCCAAACGGCATCACCGTCTCGGTGAGCAACGGCGCCCGCGCGACCGACGAGCGCGGCCTCGCGCTGATCGGTGCCGACGGCCTGTGGTCGCAAGTGCGTCAGCGTATCGGTTATGGCGAACCGCCCCGCTTTACCGGGCGGACCGCCTGGCGGAGCCTGGTTCCGGCGCGCGAAGTCGCGCCCGAATTTCGCGAGCCAATTGTTCATCTCTGGCTCGGGTCCGATGCGCACCTCGTCCATTATCCGGTCAAAGCCAGTCAGGTCGATCAACGTCGTCGTCATAACTGCCGAGTCCTGGAACGCGCCGGGGTGGAGCGAACCGGCCGGCCGTGCGGACCTTGTGCCGCGCTTGCCGGCCGCAGCCTGGGCGCTGCCGGCGCGTGCGCTCGTCGGCCTGCCCGACGCGTGGCTGAAATGGGCGCTCTACGAGCGCCGGCCAATCGGACGCTGGTCCCGAGGACCAGTGGGGTTGTTGGGCGACGCCGCCCATCCCATGCTCCCATACCTCGCGCAAGGCGCGGCCATGGCCATCGAGGACGCCGCGGTGGTCGCGCAGTGTATGGCGCGTCAGCCCGACGACCCTGCCGCAGCACTGCAAAGCTATTATGCGTCGCGGAAAGCCCGGACGCGGAAAGTGCAACGGCTCGCCGCACGAAACGGCGATCGTTATCACCTCGGCGGCCTCAGCGGCTTCGGCCGCGACCTGGTCCTGCGCACGATCGGTGGCGAGCGACTTTTACGCAACTACGATTGGATTTACGGCTGGCGTCCGCCCGCTCTCGCCATCAGCTAAGCGATACAAAAGACTTTCCCGCAGCAGCGATTTTTTTGGCAATCGCGATGGCCAAATCGTGCTGATCACACGTCTGATGCCGGGACAGTGTTTTACAGATGCCGGCCGCTCCGCAAGCTCGCGTCTCAACCGAGGCCGCGGCACAGGGCACGCAGGAACTGATCGAAACGTAGACCTATCGGCGGATTGGCGGCATTTGCGGCTCGCGTTTCACGGACTCAGCGTGTTCTTGACGCCTTGTTCGCGCCCGGCCGTCTCTTGCTTTATCATCGCACGGCGAAAGCCGTCGCGCTCTTTGAGCGACGACCAGTAGGCGGCGACCGCCGGCGTGAATTTCGCGTCAAGCTTTGTGAACGCGGCGAGCAACAAGGCGTAACCGACCGAAATGTCGGCCGCCGTAAAGCGCCCCGCGCACATTGTCGGTTGTTTTGAAACGACCGCATCGATGCCGCGCAACCGGGCGAGAAACCAGCGGGAATAATCAGCCGCCACTTGGTCCAGACGCCGCTCGGGCGGTGAGAACAGCGAGTAGCGCAGCACGACCGCGAGCGGGAAGGTCAGCGTCGCCTCACCAAAATGCAGCCAATTGAGATAGGGACCGAAATCCGGCTCGGTGGGCGCGACCGCCAACGGACTCGGGCCGTAACGCGTCACCAGGTATTGGCAGATCGCGGCCGACTCGGTCATCCGCATGGCCCCGTCGAGAAACGTCGGCACAGTGCCGAGCGGATTGACGCCAAGGTAATCCGGCGAGAGCTCCCGCGGTGGAAACGGCAGCATTTTCAACTCATACGGCAAGCCCATCTCCTCAAGCGTCCATAGCGGACGGAAGGAGCGAGCGTTGTGGCAGTGATAGAGCGTCATCATCGTTCAGGTCCCCCCTCGCCTGCGCGCCACCGTCCGCCTATTGTGCACTTTCAAACGGCAGATTTGAAATGGCACCGCCGGGCCAACGGCACGAAGCAATCCTCGACGGCCAACATCCTTGCCTGATGCGATCCTGGCCGAAGGTACTGAGGCAGTAAGAGGCCTAAGGATGAACCGGCCGCTTCGCAGCAACTTGAAACCTGGCACGGCGTTGTGGGCCGCGCGCCGCGCCCAGTGGCACGCGCTCGGCATTTCTGAAGCCGACATGGCAAAGCCAAAGATTGCGGTCGTCAACACCTCGTCGGAACTGGCGAGCTGTTTTTCCCACCTCGACGGCATTGCCGCGGAAGTGAAGCGTCAAATTCGTGAAGCCGGCGGATTGCCGTTTGAGATTCGTACTGCTGCGCCGAGCGATTTCATTACCAGTGCCGGTCGATACGGCGCTTACATCCTGCCGGCGCGCGATCTCATCGCCGCAGACATCGAAGTGCAGGTCGAGGGCGCGCTGCTCGACGGGATGGTCTGCCTGGCCTCCTGCGACAAGACGCTTCCCGGCCAGCTCATGGCGGCGGGCCGGATGAATATTCCGACTATCGTCGTGATCTGCGGCTATCAGCGCAGCGGCTCCTACAAGGGCGAGCATGTCGATATCGAGGAAGTGTTCCTCAAGGCCGGCTACCTCGCCTCGGGCCAAATCACGCTCGAAGACCTCGCCGGCATGGCCGACGCGGCGGTGCAGGGACCTGGCGTTTGCGCCGGTATGGGTACGGCCAATTCCATGCATGTGGTTTGCGAGGCGCTCGGCATGACACTGCCGGGGAGCGCGCCGCTCGAGGCCAATTCGCCGAAGATGCTGGCGTTTGCACGCGCCTCCGGTCGCCGCATTGTCCAGATGGTGCAGGAGGATTTGAAACCCCGCGATATCATGACGGCGGGCGCAATCCGCAACGCTGTCATGATGGTGCTTGCGCTTTCCGGCTCGATCAATTGCGTCAAACATCTGCAAGCCATCGCCCACGAGGCGGAAGTCGAGGTCGATGTCTACGGCCTGTTCTCGGAGCTCGCCGACAAAATCCCGCTACTGGCGGCGGTGCGTCCGAACGGCGACACCCTGATCGAAGAGCTGGACGCGGCCGGCGGTGCGCGCGGTGTCATGAAGCGCTTGCGGAGCGTGCTCGATCTTGGTGCGCGCTCGGTTAGCGGCGCGACAATTGGCGACATACTCGCGGAGACGCCTGAGCCCGACGGTCAAGGTCATTCGCACGCTCGCAGAGCCCTTATCGCGCCGCGCGTCGATCAACATCGTCCGCGGCAACCTCCTTCCAGGCGGCGGCATAGTGCGGCTGGGCGGGGTTGGTGAGCGCAAAGTGAAGTTCACCGGTTCGGCAAAGCTCTATCATTCGCGCGACGAAGCGCTCGCGGCGATCGCTGCCGGCGGCGTCGTCGCGGGCGACGTCGTGATCCTGCGTGGCCTCGGCGTGATCGGCGGGCCCGGGATGGCGCTGACGTCTGCCGTCGTGTTCGCGCTCGACGGCGCCGGCCTCATTGACGATGTTGCCATGATTACCGAGGGGCAATTGTCGGGGCTGGTCAACAAGGGCTTGATCGTCGGCGAGGCTTCGCCGGAGGCGGCCGCGGGCGGCCCGCTCGCGTTTGTCGAGAACGGCGACCGCATCACGATCGACGTACCCGGCAAGGTGGTCGATCTGCACGTGCCGGACGATGAGATGGAACGCCGCCGCTCCGTCCCGCCACAAGTTTGGCGCCCAGAATCTGAAGGGCTGGTTGCGGACTTACCAGCAAGCCGTACAGCCGGTACATAGAGGGGCCGTGCTCGACTAGGCCGGGCCGGCAAGCCCTGATTACGGGAGAGCGCGACGTTGCTGAACCTCAAGGGCCGGACGGCCGTCGTGACCGGGGCTGCAGGAGGGATCGGCCGGGCCATTGCGACTTCGCTGGCGCGCCGCGGCTGCAACCTTGCCCTGGCTGATATCAACGACGAGGCGCTGGAACGGACCGCGGCTGAAATCGCCGCAGCGCCAGGCGTGCGCATCAGCAAACATCATCTCGATGTGTCCGACCGCGACGCGGTGGCCGCGTTTCCAGACCGCGTGATCGCCGAACACACCGGCATCGATGTGCTCGTCAACAATGCCGGCGTGGCGCTCGGCGGCACCTTCGAGCAAATCAGTGAAGCCGATTTCGAATGGCTGTTTGGCATCAACTTCTGGGGTGTGGTGAGAATGACGCGCGCGTTCCTGCCGCTCCTGCACCAGAGCGACGACGCCCGCATCGTCAATCTTTCGAGCATATTCGGCATCATCGCGCCGCCCGGCAACACGGCTTATTCGGCGAGCAAATTCGCGGTGCGTGGTTTTTCCGAATCCTTGCGCCACGAGCTTCGGAAAACCCGCATCGGGGTGACAGTCGTTCATCCGGGGGGCGTAGCCACCTCGATCGTCCGCAGTGCGCGGATGCCAAAGACCAATTCTCCCGACGAGGAGGAGGCCAAGCGGAAGTCGTTTGAGGCCATTCTCACCCTGCCGCCCGCGACAGCCGGCGAGACCATTGTCCGTGGTGTTGAAAGGCGAAAAGCGCGTGTTCTGGTCGGTTCCGATGCTAAAGTGCTGGCCTTGATCGAGCGGCTCATGCCGGTCAGGTACTGGAACCTGCTGCGGCGGAGGTTAAAGCAATGAGCGCAATCGCAACGCTTGGCGGCGCGCGGCGGCCGGGGCCAGTCCATGAGGTCCATCGATGATGACCGTCGCCTGGATCGCTGCCGTGGCAGTCATCGTCGTTTTGGTCTTGCCGCTGGCCGGCCTTGCCGTGTTTTCGGCATGGACCGCGCGGCAGGTGGAAAAGCGATTACCCCCGCATGGTCGCTTCATCGAAGTCGACGGCGCGCGCATCCACTATCTCGACGAGGGCTCCGGGCCGACGCTGCTCCTTATCCACGGGCTCGCGGGACAGACCCGCGTGTTCACGCATTCGCTGCTCGACAAGCTCAAGAGCCAATACCGCGTCGTCATTCTGGATCGGCCGGGTTGTGGTTATTCCACACGCCCGCGGCAAGCCTCGGCGGCAATCAGCGCTCAGGCGCGCACCATCGCCCACTTTGTTGAAAAGCTCGGACTGGAGCGCCCGCTCGTTGTCGGCCATTCATTGGGCGGCGCGATTGCACTTTCGCTGGCTTTGGACCATCCGGATCAAGTCGGCGGCCTCGCTTTGCTCGCACCGCTGACCCACGCGCAGGACGAGGTGCCGGCGCTGTTCCGGGGGCTCGCAATCAAGTCGCCGTTGCTACGCCACTTTATCGCGTGGACATCGGCTATTCCCTTGTCGATCAGAAATCGCGCATTCGTGTTCGATCAGGCGTTTGGTCCGCAGCCGGTCGTGACCGACTACGGGACCCTGGGCGGCGGCATGCTGAATTTGCGGCCGCACAGCTACGTCAACGCCTCACGCGACTTGATGGCGACGACTGAAGATATCCCGCACATGCAGGAGCGCTATCACCAGCTCACCATTCCGGTCGGGATGCTGTTTGGGACCGGTGACCGCCTGCTCGATCATGTCAAGCATGGCGCGGCGATGGCCGCGAAGGTTGCCGGGCTTGATCTCGAATTAATCGAAGGCGGCGGACACATGGTGCCGATTTCGTCCGTTGACCGCACCGTCACCCTGATTGCGCGCGTCGCACAGCGTGTTGCGGCAAATGCCGAACAGCCGGTGCCAAATCTCGAGACCGCCGAACCATGACGCAAGAACATTTTGACGTCGTCATCGTCGGCAGCGGACTGTCCGGCGTTGATGCGGCCTATCACCTGCAGACATTTTGTCCGGGCAAGTCTTACGTCATCCTTGAAAACCGCGATGCGATCGGCGGCACGTGGGATTTGTTCCGCTATCCGGGCATCCGCTCCGATTCCGACATGTATACGTTCGGCTATTCGTTTCGCCCGTGGGAATCAAATACGGCGATCGCCGACGGCGACTCCATCCTCAGCTATATCCGGGAGACCGCGGGCGTTTACGGCATCGATCGCAAGATCCGTTTCCGCCATCGGGTGAAGAGTGCGTCGTGGTCGTCGTCGGACGCGGTCTGGACCATTGAGGCCGAGCGCGGCGAGGAGCGGACGCCCATTCGCTTGACCTGCAATTTCCTGATCGGTTGCACCGGCTATTACGATTATGCGGCCGGATACGCGCCCGAATTCGCCGGCGTAGAAAATTTCCGCGGCCGCCTGGTCCACCCGCAAGCATGGCCAAACGACCTCGATTACGTCGGCAAGCGCGTCGTGGTCATCGGCAGCGGCGCCACCGCGGTGACGATCATTCCCGTCATCGCCAAGACCGCCGCGCACGTCACCATGCTGCAGCGCTCGCCGACCTATATCGTGTCTCGCCCGTCCGAGGACCGCATCGCCAAATGGCTGCGGTCCAACCTGCCGACGCGGCTCGCGCATGGACTGGCACGCTGGTACAACGCCCTGTTTGGGCTTTACTTCTACAATCTCTCGCGGCGCAAGCCGGACGCGGTCAAGAAGTGGATCGTGGCGCAGGTGCGCGAACAGCTCGGCGCCGACTATGACGTCACAACGCATTTCACGCCGCGCTACCAGCCGTGGGACCAGCGCATGTGTTTCGCGCCGGACGCCGACTTCTTCCAGGCCATCAAGACCGGCAAAGCCGACGTAGTTACCGACCAGATCGACCGTTTCACCGGGAGCGGAATTCGCCTCCGCTCAGGCCGCGAACTTTCGGCCGATATCGTCGTCACTGCGACCGGGCTTAATTTGAAAATGCTCGGCGGCATCCAGCTCATCGTCGACGGCAAGCCGGTCAAGCCTGCCGAAACCATGAATTTCAAAGGCGCGATGTTGAGCAACGTGCCGAACTTCGCCGCCGTGTTCGGCTATACGAACGCATCCTGGACACTGAAAAGCGACCTGGTCTGCCGCTACGTCAGCCGGCTGATCAATTACATGGATCGGCGCGGCTACGATATCTGCGTGCCGGTCCAGCACGACCCTTTGGTCAAGCCAGAACCGCCGATCGAACTGTCGTCGGGCTATTTTCAGCGCTCCATCGATCAAATGCCGCGCCAGGGATCCAAGAAGCCGTGGCGGCTCTACCAGAATTATGTGCGCGACCTGATCATGCTCCGCTACGGCTCGATCAACGACGCGGCGTTGCAGTTCTCGCGCCGTCCGGCGGCCGATGCGGCCAAGGCGAAGATAGCCGCCTAAAGCTCGTAAAGCTTGCGGTCGGCGGCGCTGTCTTGCGCCTTTCGCCCTGTCATCTCCGCCGATCTCTTGCTAAACTTCGGCGCAAGACGTTCAGCAAATCAAAAGGTGCCGCGCCAATGTCCGAAGCCATCAATCACGCCAAACTTGCGATGCTGTTTCGCAACGAATTCCAGCTCTGCAATGTGCAGAAGGGCGAGACCATCGTGCTTCTGAGCGATCTGGGGGCACGGCGCGATTACGTCTCGGCGGCCTTCGCCGCCGCCGAAGACCTTGGCGCCGACGCCTACGAGATGTGCGTCAACTCGATGCCATCATGGACCAAAGTCGGGGTGGAGACGGTCGGCCGGTGCAAGGGCACGCTTGAGGCCATCAAATCTGCCGACATGCTGGTCTGCCTGCACATCCCGCTGTTCACCCGCTGGCTGAAGGAGGCGCGCGACGCCGGCACGCGCGCGCTGATGGTGATCGATGCGCCCGATGAACTGGAGCAACTGATGGCGCCTCCGGGGCTGAAGGAAGCCGTCACGCATGCGGGCGAGCGATTAAAGCGCGCCAAGTCGATGCGCATCACCCGGCCGGGCGGGACCGATCTATCCGTCAAGACCGGCGAATACCCAACCATGATCCAGTACGGATTCTCGGAATCGCCGGGCCGTTTCGACCATTGGGGCGCCGGGCACGTGCACACGTTCCCGAATGAAGGCTCGGCCAACGGCACGGTCGTTTTCACGCCGGGCGACATTGTCATCCTGCCGTATTGCCGGTACGTGCAGGACGAGGTGCGGCTCGAAATCCGCGACGGCTTTATCCGGAAGATCGAAGGCGGCCTCGACGCCAAGCTGATGAACGACTGGCTCGACGGCAATCGCGCCAATGCCGACGACATGGACGGTCATGCCATCTCGCATCTCGGCTGGGGCCTAAATCCGCAGGGCCGCTGGGACGCGATCGCGCTCAATGGCGCCGATCCCATGCGCCATCACGCCGGCGCGCGGTGCTTTGCCGGCAATTTCCTGTTCTCCACGGGCCCGAACTCGCAGGGCGGCGGCAAGCGCAACACCAAGGGCCACTATGACGTTCCGATGCGCGACTGCACTGTCAGCCTGGACAATGACGTGATCATCGAGAGCGGACGTTTTGCCGACGAGAAGATGCGCGTCGCCCGCGAGGCGCGGTAGCACGAACGCGCTGCGGGCATGACCATCGCGGCGGCCAATGCCCGCGGCATCACGCAAGCAGTTCGGCGCGACCCAAGCGCTCGACGGCGTCGACTTCGATGTCCTGCCTGGCGAGGTGCATGCGCTGGTCGGCGAGAACGGCGCCGGAAAATCGACGCTGGTTCGCATTCTCGGCGGCGTGCATCGGCCCGACCGTGGCGAGATCGCAGTCGATGGCCACCCTCGCCGCTTCGGCGGCCCGCGCGACGCTATCGCCGCAGGCATCATCACCATTCCGCAGGAACTGCGGCTCGTTCCGGCGCTGTCGGTCGCCGAGAACCTCACACTTGGCGACCCGCCGCAGCGGCGCGTCTTGGGTGTCACGGTCGTCGATCGGGCGCGCATGCGCAACGAGGCGCGCGAGCAACTGGCGCAGCTCGATTTTGCGCCTGATCCCGACAGCCGGGTCGATCGCTTAAGCTTTGCCGAGCGCCAACTTGTCGCCATCGCCAAGGCGCTGCGCCGCGAGTGCCGTGTCCTGATTCTCGATGAGCCGACCGCAGCGCTGGAGACGCGTGAGATCGAGCGGCTGTTCGCCGTGCTCGCGCGCATGAAGAGCAAAGGCACGGCCATCGTTTATGTCTCCCACCGGCTCGATGAGGTGGTGGAACTCGCCGACCGCTGCACGGTGCTGCGCGACGGCCGTGTCGCGGCGACGAGCCGCCGTGGCGACTTCAAAGTGGTCGACCTGGTGGCTGCCATGACCGGAAGCGCCGCGGCGCATGATTGAGGCGGAGCCATCGACGCCCGGCGACGTGCTCCTCGAAGACATCGCTGATCGTCCCGACGCCATTCGCCTGCACGCCCGCGAAGTGACGGGGCTTGCAGGTCTTCTCGGCAGCGGTGCCAGCGCCGTGCTGCAACGATTGTTTGGTGTCCGCGGCGAGGCGATCGACATTCGCCGCGATGGGGCGGTGCAGCGCATCGCCAGTCCGGCGGCCGCCGTTCGCAACGGCATCGGCTTTATGCCTGGCGAGCGCCGGCTGGGCCTGGTCATGAATCTTTCGGTCCGTGACAACATTCTGCTGCCAAGCCTCGATCGGTTGGCACGCGGCGGCCGTGGCCGGATTGATCGTGCGATCGGCGACCGTCTGGTCGGGCAACTCATGGAAACGCTCGACATCCGCCCTCGGCAAGCCGAACTGGCGGTGTCGGCGCTTATCAGGCGGCAATCAGCAGAAGGTGATCCTGGCGAAGTGGCTGGCGCGCGAAGTGAGCGTGCTTCTGCTTGAAGAGCCAACCCAAGGCGTCGACGTTGCCGCCAAGGCGCAGATTCACGCCTTGATCCGCGCGTTTGCCAAACGCGGCGGCGGCGTCCTGGTCCGTTCCAGCGACCTCGCCGAGCTCACGTTGATCTGCGACAACATCCTGGCGTTACACCAGGGGCGCATTACGGACCGCGTGCCGCGTTCCGACGGCTTCGACGAGAAGCGATTGCATGCCGCTATCGGCGGATGACCATGCCGCCCTGGATTAAGCGCTTCAATCTAGCCGGCCAAGGTCCGCTGATCGCGCTCTTGTTGCTGTGCCTCGTCACCGCCCTGCTGACCAACCGGTTTCTTTCTCCGCTCAACCTCACCAACATTTTGGTGCAGTCGTCGATCATGGCGGTGATCGCCATCGGCATGACATTTGTGATCATCGGCGGCGGCTTTGATCTTTCGGTCGGATCGACGGTTGCTCTCGCCGGCTGCATTGCCGCCATGGCGATGGTGCAGTTCGGTTTGGTTGCCGGCGTTGTGGCCGGCATCGCGACCGGGATCGTGGTCGGATTGGCAAACGGCGTGATCATCGCCCAACTCGGCATCAATCCGTTCATCACCACGCTGGGCATGATGGTGCTGGTGCGCGGGCTGGTCTACCTCGTAACCGGTGGCGCGCCGGTCGGCGATGACCGTTTACCGGCGGCATTTCTCGCCTTCGGATCCGCCCGGCTTTTTGGAATCCACTATCTGGTGTGGGTCCCGGCTGTGCTGGTGTTGACGCTGTCGTGGGTGATGGCGGCAACGCCGTTTGGCCGGCGCATCTATGCCACCGGCGGCAATCGCGAGGCGGCCTACCTGTCGGGCGTGCCTGTGGGGCGGATCATTGCTTCGACCTATGTTTGGTGTGGCGGACTTGCCGGCTTGGCTGGCGTGATGCTGGCGGCCCGTCTGCAGTCCGGCCAGCCGACCGCCGGCGAGTTTTATGAGCTCACGGCGATCGCAGCCGTGGTGCTCGGCGGCGCCAGCCTGCAAGGCGGCGAAGGCACCCTCTATAAGAGCATTATCGGCGTCTTTATCATGGTCGTGCTCGGCAACAGCCTTAACCTCCTCAACGTCGATTCCTACTGGCAGCGGGTTGCGATTGGGGCGGTCATCATTGCCGCCGCCGCCGCAGATCGGCTACGCTCTCGCCCCTGAGAGGAAGGATTTCCCATGCTGAAAATTCGTCCGGCCGCCTTGGCGATCGCTGTGCTGGCGACCGTGTTGGGATTCGGCATGGCGCCTGCACCGGCACAGCAGAAGATCACCATCGGCGTCTCGCTCGCGCAGGACGACAACCCGTTCTACATCGTGATGCTCAAAGGTATCCGCGCTCGCGCCGCCGAACTCGGCTGGGACGTCGCGACGGTCTCGGCCAACGAGGATAAAGTCAAACAAATCAACGGCGTACAAGACCTCGTTGCGCGGGGAGTTAAGGGCATTTTGATCTCGCCGATCGACGCCGTCGGCGTCAACGCCGCCTATGATGCCGCCAAAGCGGCAAATATCCCGATCGTATCGGTCGCGCGCGGCTCGACCTCGCCCAATCAGACAATTCACGTCGCCATGGACGAAAAACAGATCGGCCGCGATATCGCCGAATGGACGGCGAAAGCCATCGGCGGCGAAGGCAAAGTGGCCATGCTGCTCGGCCCGAGTGGCGCGCCCACCTTCCGCAATCTGGCGGAAGGTTATACCGAGGTCATGGCGAAATATCCGAAAATCCAGATCGCCTTCCGCAACGACGGACCCCTCACGCGCGAGCGCGGCGTTAAGCAAGCCGAGGACGCGATGGTCGCCAACCCGGACCTTAAAGCGATCTACACCGCCAACGACGACGTCGCGCTCGGCGCCGCACAGGCCGTCATCGCCGCGGGCCGGGCAGACAAGACCATCGTGACCGGCATGAACGGCGTGCCGCCGGCCTTGCGTGCGCTCAAGGACGGCAAGATCGCCATGACGGTTGAGCTCAATCCGTATTTGTGGGGCCGGCTGGGTGTCGACGTGCTTGCGCAATATCTCAAGGGAGACAAAGTCGAGCCGCGCGTCTTCATCAAGCACGTCATCGTCGACAAGACCAACATCGACGAGAAACTGCCGAAGTAAAGGATACAAGGCATGGCCAATGTCGCGACCGCCGCCAGACAAAGCGACTTCGTCGCTCAATTGGAAGCGGCGAACCTGCACCCGCTGTGGGATCGCTTCCGCACGCTGACGCCGGTCAAACCGCAGGCGAAGGACCCGCCGCTGATCTGGCGCTGGCGCGACATCGAGCCGTTCACCGAACGCGCGGGCGCGGAGGTGGCGATCGACGACGTCGAGCGCCGCGCTCTGATCCTGGTCAATCCTGCGTTCGGCGGCGAGACGGTGACGACCTCGAACCTGATCGGCGCCTTTACGGTGCTCGATCCGGGCGACCGCGCCCGCCCGCATCGCCATACCTTCGCTGCGATCCGTTTTGCCACCCAGGCGGAGGGCGCGACGACAATCGTCAACGGCAGGCGCCTCGACATGCACGACGGCGATCTCATTCTGACGCCGCCGATGTGCTGGCACGGCCACATCAACGACAGCGATCACCGCATCATCTGGTTCGATGCCGCCAACATTCCGCTGATCCGCAACCTCGACGCCAATTTCTTCGAGCCCGGCGACCCCAAATCCAATCAGTTCTGGCAAGTGGACGAAGGCGACGAGAAACTGTGGTCGGAGTCCGGCCTGGTCGGCAGCGGCGTTGAGCGCGCGCCCGGCCATTCGCCGAAATATCAATATTCGGGTGCAGCTACGCGCCGTCTGTTAGCCGCGCTGCCAGCTGGTGACGACGGCGCGCGTACGGTCCGCTATACCAACCCCGCGACCGGCGACGCGGTGATGTCCGCGCTCGATTGCTACGCGATGCGGCTCCCCAAGGGTCAGGCCACACGACCGAAGCGCACGACCTGCAATATGATGTGCCTCGTGGTTTCCGGCACCGGCCGCTCGACCGTGGGCGAGCACACGTTCGATTGGGAACAGCACGACGTGTTTTCGATCCCGCACTGGAATTTCGCCAGCCACACCGCGACCGGCGGCGACGCCGATCTGTTCATCGTCTCGGATCGGGTGGCATTCGAGCGCCTCGATCTTTTGCGCGAGGAATACCAATAAATCCACGCCCGACATTGACGCATCAAGGCATCGGCGCGCCGGTTCGCCGCGTCGAGGACGATAAATTCCTGCGCGGTCAGGGCTGTTTCGTCGCCGACATCACGCTGCCCGGCGAGTTGCACGGCGTGCTGGTGCGCTCGCCGCATGCGCATGCGCGCATCCGGCTCGGATCGACAGCGAAGCTGCGGCTCACGCGCCCGGCGTCGTTGCCGTCCTCACCGGCGCCGATATGGCGGCCGACAAAGTCGGCCCGATGGCGCCGCTCTGGGCGATCGCGTCAGCCGACGGCAAACCGATGGCCGAGCCACCACGCTGGGCGCTGGCGCGCGACCGGGTCCGCCACGTCGGCGAACCTGTCGCGCTGGTCATTGCCGAAACGCTGGCGCAAGCCCGCGATGCCGCCGACCTCGTCGAGGTCGATTATGAGCCGCTGCCTTCGGTGACCGACGCGAGGGCCGCTATGGCAGCGGATGCGCCGCAGCTTCACGAAGCAGCGCCGGGCAATATCTGCTTCCGGTTCGCGCGCGGCGATCAAGCAGCGGTCGCCAAAGTCTTTGCCGGCGCGGCGCACGTGGTGCGGCTTGATCTCGTCAACAATCGCCTGATCGGCGCGGCGCTGGAGCCGCGCGCGCTCCTTGCCGACGGCAGCGCAGGCGGCAAGCTCACGCTGTACTGCGCGACGCAAGTGCCGCATCACATCCGCCGCGTCGTCAGCGAGCAACTCAATCTGCCGCAGACGGCGATCCGCCTGGTTGCGCCCGACGTCGGCGGCGGCTTCGGCTACAAGGGCAAGCATTATCCCGAAGAGACCATCATCGCCTGGGCCGCGCGCCGACTGCGGCGGCCGGTCAAATGGATCGCGACGCGCAGCGAGTGCTTCATTTCCGACAATCAGGCGCGCGACCACCAGACCCACGCGGAGCTTGCGCTCGATGGCGAGGGAAATTTCCTCGCACTCCGCGTCGACACCGTCGCCAACCTTGGCGCCTATATCTCGACCTTCGGCGCCGCGATCCCGAGCGCGATCTATTCGGCGCTGCTTGGCGGGCGTGTACCGAACGCCTGCGATCGCCACGCAATCGACCGGCGTATTCACCAACACATTGCCGACCGACGCGTATCGCGGGGCCGGCCGTCCCGAGGCTTGCTATGTGCTGGAGCGGCTCGCCGATGAAGCCGCGCATGTGCTTGGGCTCGACCGGGCCGAAATCCGGCGGCGCAATCTCATTGCCGTTGACGCCATGCCGTACAAAACGCCGATCGGTCCCACCTACGATTGCGGCAACTTCCCGAAAATTCTGTCGCGGCTTCTGGAGGTCGCCGACTACGACGGCTTCGGCAAGCGGCGCACGGAGGCCAAGCGCGAGGACAAGCTGCGCGGCTTCGGCCTCGCCTGCTACGTGGAATCCTCTGGCGTCGCGCCGTCGCGCTTTGCGGCCGCCTTGGGCGCCCGCGTCGGTTTCTTTGAGTCGGCCACCATCCGCGTTCAACCTGACGGCAGTGTGCAGGCGCTGCTTGGCACCCACAATCACGGCCAGGGCCACGCGACGACATTCGCGCAAATCATCTCGTCGCGGCTTGGCGTGTCCCTGTCCGCAGTCGAGATCATCGAAGGCGATACCGACCAGGTCCCGTTTGGATCCGGCACGTTCGGCTCGCGGTCGATCGCGGTCGGCGGCTCGGCGCTCGATCGCGCCGCCGGGAAAATCATCGACAAGGGCAAGCGGATCGCGGCGCATCTTCTCGAAGCCGCGGCCGACGACATCAGGTTCACGGGCGGACTATTTTCCATCGCCGGCACGGACCGCAGCGTCACGCTGCGGGAGGTCGCGCGGGTCGCCCACGTCCCGACCCTCTATCCGCCCGACGAAGAACTCGGGCTGCAGGACAGCGCGTTCTACGACCCTTCCGGCTTTGCCTGGAGCAACGGCGCGCATGCCTGCGAAGTCGAGATCGATCGCGAGACCGGCGATGTTCGCGTTATCGCCTATTGGGGCGTCGATGACGTCGGCACCGTGATCAATCCGATGATCGTCGAGGGACAAATCCAGGGCGGCATCGCTCAGGGTCTCGGCCAGGCCCTGCGCGAGCGTTGCGTCTACGACGCGACCAATGGCCAATTGCTGTCCGGCTCATTCATGGACTACGCGTTACCGCGGGCGTCCGACATGCCGCGATCGTATCGGAGCTCGACGAAAGCCAGCCCTGCACCCACAATCCGCTTGGCGCGAAAGGCTGCGGCGAAGCGGGCTCGATCGGCGCCCCGGCCGCGATCGTCAGCGCGGTCCTCGACGCGCTCCGACCGTGCGGCGTTACCGACATTCAGTTGCCGCTGACGCCGGAGCAAATCTGGAAGGCTGTGCACACGTCAGGAAGGACGAAGCGGTCGGATGTCTGAAGTTGAGCGCGTATCCGTTGCCGGCCTCAAGGTCGCCAGAGTGCTCTACGATTTCGTAGTCCATGAGGTAATCCCAGATACCGGCATTGAGGCGGCGGCGTTTTGGCAAGGCCTTGCCGGCATCATTCAAGAATTTCGCTCCGCTCAATCACGCGCTGTTGCAGCGGCGCGATGAACTGCAGGCAAAGATCGATGACTGGTATCGGGGACGTCGCGGCCGCGACATCGACGAGGCCGCCGACAAGGCATTTCTCGAAGAGATCGGCTATCTCGTGCCCGAAGGACCGGCTTTCAAGATCGATACCGCAAACGTTGACGCGGAAATCGCCTCGGTCGCCGGCCCGCAGCTCGTCGTTCCGATCAGCAATGCGCGGTACGCGCTCAACGCGGCCAATGCGCGCTGGGGGTCGCTGTACGACGCGCTCTACGGCTCCGACGCCATTCCGAGAGACGGCCAAACAAACACCAAAGGCTACGATCCGGAGCGCGGCAAGCGGTGATCGCCTGGGCGCGGCACTTTCTGGACAAAGCCGTGCCGCTGGCTTCCGGCTCGCATGCCGACGTGCGCGCGTATGCGATCGACGCCGGCGCGCTGATCAGCCACGCTCAATGACGGCAAGACAACCGGACTGGCGGAGCCGAAGAAGCTGCGCGGCTATCGGGGCGGCCCGAACGCGCCGGACGTCATCTTGCTCGTGAACAACGGCCTGCACATTGAAGTGGTCATTGATCGCGCGCATCCGGTCGGCCGAACCGATGCGGCGGGCGTTGCGGATATCGTCATTGAGGCCGCGCTCACGAGATCATGGACCTGGAAGACTCGATCGCGGCGGTCGACCCTGAAGACAAGGTCGCGGCTTACCGCAATTGGCTTGGCCTCTGCCAGGGCACGCTGGTCGAGGTCTTTCAAAAAGACGGCAAATCCGTCAACCGCCACCTCGCCGCGGACCGCAGCTACACCCAGCCGGACGGAAGCACGCTGGTCCTCCCCGGCCGGAGCCTGATGCTGATCCGCAACGTCGGCCACCTGATGATGGACGAAGGCGTTATCGGCCGAGACGGACAAGCCGCTCCCGAAGGCATCCTTGATGCTGCAATCACCAGCCTGATCGCGCTCCACGATCTCAACAGCAAGGGTCAAACGCAAAACAGCCGCACCGGCTCGATCTATATCGTCAAGCCGAAGATGCACGGAGCCGACGAGGTCAAGTTCGCCAACGATCTGTTTGCCGCCGTCGAGGCCATGCTCGGTCTGCCGCTCAACACCATCAAGCTCGGCCTGATGGACGAGGAGCGCCGGACCACGGTCAATCTCAAGGAATGCATTCGCACCGTGAAGTCGCGGGTGTTCTTCATCAACACCGGCTTCCTCGATCGCACCGGCGACGAAATCCACACCGCCATGGAAGCCGGGCCGATGGTCCGCAAAGGCGAGATGCGCAATCAGCCCTGGCTCCACGCCTACGAGGATTCGAACGTCGATATCGGATTGGCTTGCGGCCTTCCCGGTCACGCCCAGATCGGCAAAGGCATGTGGGCGATGCCCGACCTGATGGCGGCGATGCTGAAACAGAAAATCGCGCAACCAGAGGCCGGCGCCAGCACCGCGTGGGTCCCCTCACCCACGGCGGCAACGCTGCATGCCACGCACTATCATCTCGTGAATGTATTTCGGCGGCAGCAAGAGCTTGCTTCGCGGCCGCGCGCCAGCATCGACGATATTCTGACGGTCCCGCTCGCCCGCGGCGTGAACTGGTCGCCGGATGAAGTTCAGCAAGAGCTCGATAACAACGCGCAGGGTATCCTCGGCTATGTCGTGCGCTGGATCGAACAGGGCATCGGTTGCTCGAAAGTTCCGGACATCAACAATGTGGCGCTGATGGAAGATCGCGCGACGTTGCGCATTTCCAGCCAGCACATCGCCAACTGGCTCCGACACGGCATCACCACGGAAAATCAGGTGATGGAAACGCTCAAGCGCATGGCGGCCGTCGTCGACCAGCAGAATGCCGGCGATCCGCATTATTCACCGATGGCGCCGAATTTTGAAAACTCCGTCGCGTTCGCAGCAGCCTGCGATCTGGTTTTCAAAGGACGCGAACAGCCGAATGGCTACACCGAACCGATCCTGCATGCCCGACGCGATCGAATTTAAGCGGCGCAATCAGCTATAATGAGGCGCGCAGGCGGCGCTCGTCGAGCGCGCCCTCCCATTTGGCAACGACCAGCGTCGCCACGCCGTTGCCGATCAGATTGGTCGGCGTCAGCCCCTGCGACAGCAGGCGGTGCACTCCGAGAATAATGGCGACGCTCTCGACCGGTATTGTGCCGACCGCGGCAAGCGTCGCCGCGAGCACGACGAAGGCCGCGCCGGCGACACCGGCCGCTCCCTTCGAGGCCAGCAGCAAAATCACCAGCAGGCCGATCTGTTGCTCCAACGGCAGTGGCGTGTCGGTGGCCTGCGCCAAAAACACCGCCGCCGTCGCCAGATAGAGGCAGGTGCCGTCGAGATTGAACGAATACCCGGTGGGAATGACGAGACCGACTACGCTCTCCTCGCAGCCCAAGGCCTCGAGCTTGGCGATCATGCGCGGCAGCACCGTCTCCGACGACGTGGTCGCAATCACGATCAACAGCTCTTCGCGGATATAACGAATGAATTTGGGCAGGCTGAAACCGCACCAATGAGAGATCGGCCATAGAACCGCAAAGATAAAGACCAGACACGTGATGTAGAAACTCACGATCAGCTTCCCAAGCGACAAGAGCGAGCCCGCGCCAAACTTGCCGACCGTGAAGGCAATCGCTCCAAACGCCCCGATCGGCGCCGCCCACATCACAAAAGCGACGATACGAAAGAACATTTGCGCCGCCACTTCGATCAGATCGGTAAGCGGTTTGCCGGCGGGACCGAGCCAGCTCAGTGCGAATCCGCACAGCACTGAGACGTAAAGAACCTGAAGGACATTGCCCTCGCTGAACGCGCCAACGAAGGTGTTGGGAATGATATTCAGCAGGAATTGCGCCGTGGTGCGCTTGTGGGTTTGTTCGAGATAGGGCGCAAGGCTTGACGTATCGACATGCGATAAATCGACATGCATGCCGACGCCGGGCTGGAACAGGTTTACGGCGACGAGCCCGATGATCAGCGCGATTGTGGTCAGCACCTCGAAATAAATCAGCGCCTTGAGCGCAACGCGGCCGACCTTTGCCATGCTGGCCATGCTGGCGATGCCGTGCACGACCGTACAAAAAATGATCGGGGCGATGAGGACGCGGATCGCTTTGATGAAAGCGTTGCCGAGCGGCTCCATACGCGCGCCGACGTCCGGGAACAGCGCGCCGAGCGCTATGCCCGCAGCCATCGCCACGAGCACCAGGAACCAGAGCTGCAAATAGAACGGCCGTGCCGCCGCTGATGAACTCACCCGCTGCGTGCCTGCTACCGCCCCGGCGGGCCATTCTCCTCCCCCGCTGGACGAGGGAGGAGGCACTTCATGCGTCATATTCTGCGGTGATATCCTTCCCGGTATAGTCCGGCATGAATGCCGTCGCTACCGCGCTGATAACAGCGCAGCCGGCGATGTAAATGGCGATCGCATAGCCGGAGTGATACGCGGCGAATAGAGCAGTGGCGATGATCGGTGCCGGGCCACCGGCGATGATCGACGCCAGCTGATAGCCGAGCGAAGCACCGCTGTAACGCAGCCGCGGCGTGAACGATTCCGCGATCAGCGCCGCCTGCGGTCCGTACTGTATGTCATGGGGAATGAGCGAGAGCACGATGGCGATGAAGACCGCCGACGGGATCGCCGTATCCACCATGCCAAAATAGAGAAACCCGAACAGGCCGGTCACGACCACGCCGATCAGATACATTTTCCGGCGTCCGATCCGGTCCGAGATGTGGCCGGAGAGCGGAATGGTGATGAAGGACACGCACGCCGCCACCATCACCGCGGTAAGAATGAGGTTCCGCGACATGTGCAGCGTACCGACCGCGTAGGCAAAGATAAACGCCACGAAAATATAGAATGGCGCCTGTTCGGACATCCGCAGCAAGGCCGAAAGGAGGATTTCGCGCGGCTGTTTCTTGAACACTTCGATGATTGGCGCCTTCTCGATCTTGTTGGTGTTCAGGAGTTGCTGGAACACCGGGGTTTCCAGGATGCCGAGCCGGATCCACAGACCGATGCCAACGAGAATGATGGAAAGCGCGAACGGAATACGCCAGCCCCAAACCAGGAACTGATCGCCGGACCAGGCGCTAAAAGCCAGGACCGCCATGTTAGCGAGGAACAACCCGGCAGGAACGCCGAACTGCGGCCATGACGCGACCAGGCCCCGTTGGCCATGGGTGCGCGACCATTCCATCGCCAGCAGCACCGAGCCGCCCCACTCGCCGCCGACGCCGATGCCTTGCAGTGCACGCAAGACGGTCAGCAGGATCGCGCCCCAGATACCGATCGATGCAAAGGTTGGGACAAAAGCGACCAGAAATGTCGCGATGCCCATGCAGAGAAGGGTCGCAATCAGCGTCGCCTTGCGGCCGATGCGATCGCCGTAATGACCGAAAATCGCCGCGCCGATTGGCCGGGCAACAAAGCCGATGAAGTAGGTGCCGAAGGCCAGCAGCGTCGCCGACAGCGGGTTCTGATTGGGGAAGTACAGCTTGCCGAAAACCAGACCGGCAGCGGTGCCGTAGAGAAAGAAGTCGTACCATTCGATGGTGGTGCCGATCGTCGATGCGATCACCGCTTTGCGTAGTTGTGCGCTATGTTCCGCCTCGGGCAGCGCCCCATATGTCGTTGCCATAGCCATGGCCACCTCCCCGTATGACCCCGTTTTGCGGAGCGGACGTCTGGGCCCCGCTTCCTGAAAACAAAGATACTTCAGGCCTTGGGGGGATGGCTATAGTTCTGAGGGTCGCAGCATCGCCCGTCGCCTCCCGCCGGGAGCCGTGAGAGCGGGCGCGCCAAGCGCCAAACGGCCGTTCTGCAGCAGGAATTATTGGCTTGGCTTGCTAGATGCCATGACCGTGACCGGCACGTCGCGGTACTCGGACGCAAACAAGTGCTTGAGGTTTTCCACCTTCGGGGCATCGTTGTACACTATGTACGGATAGGACGGATGCAGCACCGCGAAGTCCTGGTGATAGTCCTCGGCCGGAAAGAAGCCGTGCAGCGGCTCAAGCTTCGTCACGATCGGCTGCGGAAACACATGCGCCTTGTCGAGCTCGGCGACGTAAGCACCGGCGATCCGCTTCTGCTCGTCGTTGGCATAGAAAATCGCCGAACGGTATTGCGTACCGGTGTCCGGTCCTTGCCGGTTTAGCTCGGTCGGATTGTGGGCGACCGAGAAATAAATCTGCAGGATCTTGCCGTATGAGATTTGCTTGGGATCAAAGGTCACGGCGACCGACTCGGCATGTCCGGTCCGGCCGCTGCCGACCGTCTCATAGTGCGCAGTTTGCTTGTCACCGCCGGCGTAGCCGGAAACAGCGGCCGTCACGCCTTTGGTATGCTGGAATACCGCCTGCACGCCCCAAAAACAGCCGCCCGCCAAAACCACAGTTTGCAGTCCAGCGCCAGCGGAGGCCGCCGAGTCAACGGCGGGGGCCGGTATCACCACGGCCGATTCCGCGGCTTGAGCGGCGTTCAGCGCCAGCCCGGCCAGAGGAAGCAACAACAATGCGCCCACGACTGCCCGAGTTGAAAAGATCGCGTCGCGTGTCATTTGGTTCCTCCAAAAAATCTTCCGCGTCTTAAACGCGGCGTTGATCTGAACGACATTTACGGCAAAGCGCGCATCCGGCGCCAATCACAATTGGCGCGAAGCTCAAGCCTGCCGCAGTCACGACTTCGTGTGCTGCCGACGGCACAAGCTCACGACGCTGCCGCGATGGCTCCGACCGGGCGCTTGGCTCTCAACCGCTCGGGCCACCAGCGATCCTCATACTGGTCGTCCCACAGATCCTCGAGATGCGGCAGCACGTCGCGCGCAAACAGGTCGATATTCTTTTTGCATAGATCGGTCGGCATGGAGCCGAAATGCAACAGCGCCAGCAGGTGGCCGACACGGAGCCGCTTCATCCCGTCCATCAGTTGCTCACGCACCGTCCGCGGACTGCCGACGATGACGAAGCCGCGCTCGTAGAAGTCTTTGGCCTTCAGCTCACGCAGGTTAAGTGGCGCCCGCTGATTGCTTCGCATCGCCTGCACCAGAGACGGATATTCGAGGCATCCCGGGATCTGCTGGTAATACGACGGCGTGTAGAGCAGCTTGTTAAAGAAATATTCGGCGTGAGGCCCATAGAGATCTTCGGCTTCGGCGTCGGACTCGGCGACGCCGATCAGCTGCAAGAAACTAAAACGGTAAGGATTGTCGTCCCGCCCCTTGCGCGCCACCAGCTCCCAGTAACGGTCGGCAACTTGCGCGGCGTTTTTGGCGCCAAAATAACTCAGATGGCAGAAGCAATGATCGAGCCCGACGACATATTCCGCCGTCGCCGTGATGCCCGAGCCGGGGATCCAGATCGGCGGGTGCGGCTGCTGGATCGGTCGCGGCCACAGGTTCACCATACCAAGCTGATAATGCTTGCCGTTCCAGGCAAAGACTTCTTTGGCCGACCAGGCCTTGGTCACTAGCGAAAGCGCCTCACGGAAACGCTCGCGTTGCTCAATCGGGACCACGGCGTTGGAGATGGCGGCGTCGGTCGGCAGCCCGGTCGGAAAGCCGGCTATCAGCCGTCCGCCGCTGATGCAGTCGAGCATCGCGTATTCTTCGGCGATGCGGGTTGGCGGCGTGGTCGATGGCAGCGTCGAGCCAAGCTGAACGATGGCGACGTTCTGCCCGTTGGTGAGCTTGGCAAGCACCGAACCCATCAGGCTTGGATTGGCCATGAAGCCGTAGACGTTCTGGTGATGCTGGTTGGTGCACACCCCATGCAGCCCGGCATTAGCCGCGTAGAGCAATTCGTCGAGGGTGGCGTTGTAGTACTGACCGACCTTATCCGCATCGGCAAAATCGAACCACACCGGATCGATAAAGGCGGAGTTGTAGCGCTGCCCGAAATCTTCGGGCAGATCGCGATACGGCATCAGGTGGAACATGCAAACTTTCACGGTTTTCCTCCGCTGCCGGCCGTATTTGCGCAAATGCTACGTCGAGACCCCGGGCAGTTCAATGTCGCCGACCTGAGCACCCCCAGCGCATGAATCCCGGAACGACGACGGGATGCCGCAACCGCCGGTTAACAATTTCCTTCAATGATGTGATGCGCGGCGGGTGCGCTCAACTTTGAACCGTACCTATAACGCTGCGCCGGGTGGGTAGAACGTTGGCAAAGAACGCAACAGCAGCCCCCTCGACGTCCACTGCTTCCGACAGCGCGCCGGCAGCGGCCGAGGAGGGCCGCGCCACGGCGCGCGTCCCGCTGGGGTTTGTTGTTGACGGGGATGCAAGCATTCGGAGTTTTTTGTCGCTCGTTCTGCACGGCGTCGGGATAGACACCGAAGAATTCGCCGACGGCCAGACATTTCGCCTCGCGCTTGCGCGCCGCGCTCCCGATCTGGTTTTCCTCAATGTTGCGCTCGAATTTGCCGAAGCGATCGAGTGCGTGATGGCGCTTGGCACACGAAATTACGGCGGCCATGTCCAGCTCATGAGTAACCGAGGCTCGGCCGTGCTCCAGCACGTCAAGAGCATCGGCATGCAGCAGCGGTTACAAATGCTGGCCCCGCTCAAAAAGCCGTTCGACACCAGCGTACTCCTGGAAATCCTGCGCGACCTCAAGCTCGGGCATACGCAATCGCTCGCCGCCCGGATTGATCTGGACGAGGCCCTGAGCCAGGGCTGGATCGAGTTCTGGTATCAGCCGAAGATCGACCTCAGAAGGAAGCAGCTGATCGGCACCGAAGCGTTCGCCCGCGCCCGGCATCCGCAACATGGCATCCTCATGCCGGATGCATTCATGCCCGGAGCCTCCGAGTCGAGCCTGATCACGCTGTCGGAGCTGGCGCTCGTGCAAACGCTGAAAGCGAGCGCGAACTTTGCCAAGCTCGGCGTGACGCTGCGGCCTGCGGTGAATATTCCGGTCGAAGCGATGGTTAAGATCGGGGTGGAAGACATCGTGCAGACCTATCGCGGCCAGTTCGAGAAATGGCCGGGCCTCATCATCGATCTTGCCGAAGACCAGATCATCACCAACTTGCGGCTGGCGACCGAGCTGACGCAGAAACTGCGCCACCTCAACGTCCACCTGGCGATCGACCATTTCGGCCGCGCTTACTCAGCGGTCACGCAGCTCAAGGAAACGCCGTTTGCCGAGTTCAAGCTCGACCGCACCTTCGTGGCCGACTGTGCCTCCGACAAGGTAAACGCGCCGCTCTGCAAGACGGTGATCGGTCTGGCGCACGGTTTCGGCAGCATCGCGGTCGGGATCGGAATTGAGAAAGCGTCTGACGCCGTCGCGCTTGTCAGTATGGGCTGCGATTACGGCCAGGGGTTTTTGCTGGGTCAGCCCATGCCGGAGGAACGCTTCAGTTCGCTGCTGCGCCAGCGCGCCGCTTCGCAAGGCCGCCAGCTTGCCGCCGAACAGGCCGAGGCCGCCCGCGCCGCGACCGAACAGCGCGCTTAAGCTTTAAGTTTCCTCGCATTGGCCGGGTGTGATTGCTCGGCCGAAAGATGCGTCGATGCATCCAAATGCGTCAATGCGTCCAGGCCTCGCGGCGCGGATAGGCGAAATTGTCGGCGTAGGACATACGCTGGCGCACCGGCGGCTTGGTCTCAAACACCCGGTACGGAATGGCATTGCGTTCGCAAAAGGCGACGGCCTCTTCCTTGGTGTCGAAATAAAGGTGCACTTCCTGCTTCATATCGGTGGTGCTGGTCCAGCCCATGAGCGGCTCGACCGTGGGCGGCTGCTCCGGCTCGTAATCCAGCGTCCACTCCTTGGTATTCGCGTGGCCGGACTGCATCGCGGTACGGGCCGGCTTATAAATGCGTGCAGTCATGGAGTGATCTCATCTTAAGAAACGATCGAAGCCGCTTGGCTCCGCCGAATCGCAGCGAAGCCGGATGGTCGGGGCAGCAGGATTTGAACCTGCGACCTGCAGTACCCAAAACTGCCGCGCTACCAGGCTGCGCTATACCCCGCCGGGGCGCGCCGCTGGATACATGTTTCGCGGGCCGCGAGCAAGCCGACCGGGCCGGTTAGGGGCTGGTCAAGGCGGCGCTCTCGACGCGGTCGCCCGGCTCGATGCCAAGCTTGCGTGCGGTGCCCCCGATCACTTCGAGAACGGATCGCACCGGACCGCCGGAAGGAATGAGGCGGTCGGACAGCGGATCGGTGCTCTCGGCTATACGCAGGATACGGCCATCATTGCGGATGAAAATCATGTCGAGAGAAATCAACGTGTTGTGCATCCAGAACGACACTGGCTCATCACGTCCGAAAATGAACAGCATGCCGTGTCCTTCCGGCAATTCCTTCCGGAACATCAAGCCACGGGACCGCTCGGTGTCATTGGTCGCTAGTTCCACGGCGAAGGCGTGAACCCCGCTCTTGCTGACAATCTCAAGGGTTGCTTCCGCGGCGCGCGCCGATAATGACCCGCCCAACGCGACGGACAGAGCAACGATCAATGCGGCCGCTAAGGACGATAGGAGCCCACGCCGCAATCTCAAGCCAGCGGGAAATACGGTTAGTGGGAAGCCGGACCGAGCGGACCGCTTTCGGGACGGACTTCGGCCGCCATCATACCCTTGGGCCCTGGCCCAAAACGGACAAGCACAAACTGGCCCGGCCGCAGCTCGGTGATGCCGAAGCGGCGCAATGTCTCCATGTGGACGAAAATGTCGGGAGTACCCTCCCCGCGCGTCAAAAAACCAAACCCGCGAAGCCGATTGAACCATTTTACCTGAGCCCGTTCGAGACCACTCGTCGGGGTTACCGTAACATGGGTTCGCGGCGGCGGCATCTGCGCCGGATGGATTGCCGTCGACTCATCCATCGAGATGACACGGAATGCCTGCAGACCCCGCGGCCGCGCCAGCACCTCACAAACGACTCGCGCGCCTTCATAGGCCGTCTGGTATCCGTCACGGCGCAAGCATGTCACGTGCAGGAGCACATCGGCCATGCCGTTATCTGGAACCATGAACCCGTAACCCTTGGCGACATCAAACCATTTGATGACGCCGGCTACTTCGATGACGTTAGCTGCGGTTTCGTCGGACAGATCAAAGTCCGGACCGAGCTCCGTTCTGGTGGGTTTTGGTTCGATGCCGTCCGACGCCATGAGGCCGTGGCCGCCGCCGCTTTTCTGGTGACACCCCGAACGGGCGCTTCACGAATTTGTTGATCGACCATAACACCGGCGATCAAAGGGAAAAGCGAAAAATGCAGCGAGCGCCCTCACAACCTGTGAACATCTTTGCATGACGCGCAACCCTCGAACGGCTCGAGCACCGTTCCGATGTCGTGATGCACCACGAGATCGGCGATGTCATCGAAGTCGGTCGGATCGCGGTTGATGATGATCAGTCGGGCGCCATTGCGCTTTGCCATCAATGGAAATCCGGCTGCCGGCCAGACCACGAGCGACGTGCCGATCGCCAGAAACAGATCGCACGACAGCGTGAGCGCCTCCGCACGCCGCATTGCGGCATCCGGCATAGCCTGTCCGAACGATACGGTCGCGGTTTTGATAAAGCCACCGCAGTCAGGACAATCGGGCGCGCAGCCGTTGCCCGCATCCATCCGTTCCCGCACCCAGGCCAGTTCATACCGCCGTGTACAATCGAGGCATAAAGCGTAGGTCGTATTGCCGTGCAGCTCGACGACATGCTCGGGTGCGATGCCGGAATCCTGATGCAGGTTATCGATATTCTGCGTGATCACCGCCGGGACTTTGCCTTGGCGATAAAGACTGGCGAGCGCGCGATGGCCGCGTCCCGGTTTGGCATGGCCAAACTCATCACCCATTGCGAAACGGCGACGCCAGGACTCATTGCGCACCTCCTGGCTGGCAAGGAAGTCGTCGAACATGATGGGCCGGTTCTTGGTCCAAATCCCACCGGGCGAACGAAAATCGGGAATGCCGCACTCGGTCGAGATCCCCGCACCGGTAAAGGGCAGGATCGCACTCGCCGCCCCGATCATCTCCTGCAGGCCGGCCATCGCAGCCTCGAGATTGTCAGCGGACATCCTTCCGGGGTGCATCGCGTTATCCTACATAGCTAAAGAGTACCGACGAACGACTGTTCCACACGGCCTAACCTCGATAGGCAATCCCTGGACAGCCGCCGCGTTCAACACCAACCTTCCAACACCAGCCTATGGAGCCATCATGCGTTATCTGCACACTATGCTCCGCGTGCGCAATCTCGATGCGGCGCTGGACTTCTATTGCAACAAGCTCGGGCTGAAGGAGACCCGCCGGCGGGTCGACGAAAAGAACAAGTTCACGCTCGTCTTCCTGGCGGCGCCCGACGACGGCGACCTGGTGGCCAAGGGACCGGACAATCGGGCCGCCCCGCTGGTCGAGCTCACTTATAATTGGGACAGTGGCGAGGACTACGGCGAAGCGCGCTATTTCGGCCATCTGGCCTACGAGGTCGATGATATCTATGCGCTCTGCGAGCGCCTGATGAAGGCTGGCGTCACGATCAATCGCCCACCCCGCGACGGCATGATGGCGTTCGTGCGCTCACCCGATAAGCAATCGATTGAGTTGCTGCAAAAGGGGTCGGCGCTGCCGCCGAAGGAGCCCTGGGCCTCCATGCCCAACACCGGACACTGGTGAGCGCAAGCGGGCTTGCCGGGTCAAGCAGACTCGTCGGGGTAAGCACCTTGTCGGAGTAAAGGGGCTTGCCGGGATAAGAGGGTTCGGGTCGCTTGCTGCTTCCGGCAATCCTCTTTATATGTCGCGCCCTTGCCCACGCGCCCGGTGCGCGCGGTTGCGCCCTTCGTCTAGCGGTCCAGGACGCCGCCCTTTCACGGCGGAAACACGGGTTCGATTCCCGTAGGGCGCGCCACATTAACATCAATTAGTCTAAAGGGCATTAGGCGGGATCGGTCCACGGCGAACGACCGCGGTCGTTTGCCGTCTCGCGAGGTGGCCGACTAGAAATGGTGGCCGAGAAAATTTGTGGCGTCGAGGTGCGTAAGCTCGACGTTTGTGCCGCCGTGGCCACCCACAGCGAATGATCCAGCGGTTTCGGTGCTGTGGTGCGGCGTCAGCTTGTGACCGGTGAGTGTGGCGGATACCTCGGCGGATGCGGAAAATCCGCCGTCATGAACGCTCCAACTTTCCGCGTACGTGATCGTCCCGCCGTGAATAGTTGCGGTCCCGATTGTAAACAATCCGGAAGGGTCCGTTTCCGTCAATATCAGTGTTGAGCCGTGGCCATGGACACTGCCGTAGCCGGAAACTTGATCGGTGAAAGTTGGGAAAAAGCCCGACACCGTTTCCGTGGCATCAAAGCTATAAGTCCCGTGTATCCTGCCGGCGCTATTTTCGTGCAATATCATCTGCAAATCGCCCTGCAGTGTGACTTTGCCGGTAATGCCAAAGTCGGAGCCCTCCCCGCTTCCGCTTAAAGTTCCGGTGAATTGCGTCACATCCCACCTCCAGTCCGGCTCAGCGCTTCGTCGGACGCGCGCGCAGCACGCGGTTGATCTTGCTCAGTCGCAACTCGCTGACAATCAGCGGGCGCGATGGCTTTAGTAGGGCGAAAGCGCCGGCCCACGATCCGACGTTTAGCGCCGACGCTTATTCGCCGACAATAGCGACGATCTTTTTCGTCGTTGGATCGATGATCAGCACCTGGCCATGCAACAGGGTGTACCGATAGGGCCGAAGGGCCGGAACGTGTTTGCGGAGAGCGCGGGCAAATGACAGAAAATGCATCGTGTCCGGAACGACCTCCCCGACATGCAAACCCGCAGGCACCTGCGTTTTCATGGCCTCTACACTGAGGCTGCGCCAAATCCGCGCGCGTTGTGTTGAAGTGAGAGAGAGTGAGTGCCGCGCTCTCCGTCCTTCCGGTTGCTGAGCGTGCGCCGCAAACGGCATGGCCATCGCGGCGCTGCCGAGCAGGACGATAAATTCCCTTCGTCTCATAAGTTTCCTCCCTCGTCTGCGAGCCGCAACGGCGTAACAAACTACCTCGTCCCGACGACTGCGCTAAGCGCTTCAGTCTGACGATACTGAAAGCAGTCCAGCCGTCGCACGCGGGAAAAAAGCCGCCGGTTCGAAACAGCGTCAAGCAGCGGCGTTGGCTTCGGGTCGACGCCGAGAATCCTCCAGCAAGATACCGGACTCCGCGTGCCAGCACAGAATCTCGCGCTCGCCCACCTTATAGACGCGATCCTGCGCGTGCCGGTGCTGTTCGACATGGACATATTGGCCCGGCGCGACTTCAAACACATCGGTTTCCAGCGAGCCAAGGAACTCGCTGGCCACATACTTGCCTTCGACACGGTTGGCCATGTCCTCTTTGTCGCCGGTACTCATCAAATCGGCGCGAACGGAAAACCACATCTCCTTCCCGACCGGCACGTTTCTGAAGGTCGGCGGAACCCTGACGTACAGCAATTGACCGAGCGATTCGACGAATACGATCGAACCGCTGCGGGAGCGGATGCGGCCCTGAAACAGATTGTTGTTGCCGATGAACTCGGCGACAAACTTGGTCTTTGGGTTCTCGTGCACTTCGCGCGACGTGCCGATCTGCTGGATGACGGCATCGCTCATGACAATGACTTTGTCGGCGAGCGACATCGCTTCCTGCTGCGAGTGCGTGACCATGATGAAGGTGATGTTCAACTCGCGTTGCACCTTCTTCAATTCGATCATCATCGCCTGGCGCAGATTGAAATCCAGCGACCCCAGCGGCTCGTCGAGGAGGAGCACGGTGGGACGGCTGATCAGCGCCCGCCCCAGAGCAACGCGCTGCTGTTGACCGCCGGACAATCCGCCTGGCCGGCGGTCGGCAAAACTGGTCAGCCCGACCATCTCCAGCATTTCCCACACGCGCCGATCGCGAGCGGTCTTCTCCATGCCCTTCATCTTCAGGCTGAACTCGACGTTCTGGAACACCGTGCGATGGGGGAACAACGCGAAGCTCTGGAACATCATCGAGGTGTCGCGGCGCGCCGGCGGCAGATCGGTCACGTCCTTGCCGGCGATGATGATCGTGCCTTCGGACACTTCCTCCAGGCCGCCGATCATCCGCAGCGTCGTGGTTTTGCCGCAGCCGGACGGCCCGAGCATGGCGACGAATTCGCCGTGTTCTATTTCGGCGTTGAAGTCGATGACCGCCCGCGCGCCGCCCGGATAGGTCTTCGAGACATTTTCGAGGACGACGTCGTATTGACTCATCGCGATCGCGTTAGCCCGCCGATTTGGCCACGGCGTTGATCATGGTCCACACTGACTTAAAGGGCACTTTGTCCAGCGCGCCTTCGTGATTGAACTCGGTGAGCACCTTAACCGCCCGCCGCAAATCCTCGTTGTCGCCGGCGTAGCCCTCCAGCTGGATGACCGCTTCAGGGAATGGGACTTCCCGAGCCTTTTTGGTACGCAGATGTTCCTGCACCAAAGCGTTGAGGTGCTCGTAAGTCTGCTTCAGGGAGCTGCCATTGTACGGCCGGCCGAGCAGGCCCTGGATGCCGTTGGCGCTCAGCCGCTGGCGAAGCCCCTCGGGAAGCGATTGCGCCAGGCCTTCGAGAACTTCGCCGATCCCGAAGCCCTGCGTGAACAGGCCGCGGATCGTGTCCATGGTACCTTCGCCGTTGCCGTACATGCGGATTTGCGCACCAGACAGCGCGGTGCCCATGGCCTTGGCCTGATCGATATGGACGTCGCGCTCGGCTTCGATCCGCAGCCGCGCCAGTTCGAGGAAGGTCGCGGCTTCGTTATATTTCTTGAGCGCTTCGGCCTTCGCCTCGATCCCGGTCGCCTCCGCTTCAAGCTGACGTTGCGCGTTGGCGATGCGTAATTGGTCGACCTCCATTTCGGCCCGGCCGCGGGCGCCCGCCTCCCGTTCGATACCTTCCGCGCCGATCTTCTGTGCTTCGGTTGTGGCGCGGGCGCGCGTGAGCGTCGCCTCAGCTTCGAGTTCCGCCGAGAGCTTGCGCGCCTCGGACTGGGTGATCATGTGCATGCGCATCACCGCGGCTTTGCTTTCTTCCTCAATGCGCCGCGCCTCGGCCTCCTTCCCGGCCTCGATGACCTCGACCTGGCGGGCCCGTTCGGCGTCCGCCACGACGCGAACGGATTCGACCGAATGCTCGGCGCGTTCGCGTTCTGCCGTGCTGGCGAGCCGTTTGGTCTCGGCGATCTCGAGGTCGCGCATTTTGGCGGCAAGCGCGATCTCGCGATCGCGCTCCGCTTGCTCGCGGGCGAGGAAACGCTCGATATCGGTCCGCTCGCGTTCCCCTTCTTTGCTGATCAGCGCGATGTCGCGGCTCATCTCCTCCTGCTGGCGCGCCAGCTCGCGGCGAATTTCGGCCGCTTCGCGTTGCGTGGCCTCTTCGATGATCGCGATGTCCTTCTGGATCTGCGCCGTCTCGAGTGCCTGCTGCTTGGCGATTTCCTCCTGTTCGACTTCCCAGCGCCGGTCGAGCACGAAGCGCTGCTGTTCGCTCAGGATCCGAGCCCGCTCGTCGGAAATTTCCTTCTCCTGCTTGGCCAACGCGACAGCTTCATCGCGGTCGACCTGGAGGATGCCGAGGCGGGTGTCGAGGCTACGCTTACGCACCGAGAGCGCGGTCTCCTCGCTCACCTGATGGCGTTCGTCGCGGGCCCGTTCCTCAGCGGCTGCAACCGCGGTGGCGCGCGCAATCTCCGCCTCTTGGCGTTCCCGCTCCTTGGCCGCGAGATCAATGGCCTTGTCCCGTTCGGCGCGTTCGCGCGCGAGATTGCGGGTGATTTCTGCAATCTCGGCTTCACGCGCCTTGTCGATGAGCGCGATCTCGCGGTCACGGCGTTCCTGCTCCAGCGCCAGTTCCTTCTGCACCTGCGCGATTTCGCGGCGCTTCGCCTCGGCGGTGAAGGCAATATCGCGTTCGGTCCGCAGCTGTTCGAGCGCCTTTTCGTTCTCCAGCTCCCGCTGCTCAACCGCCAGGCGCTGGTCGAGCACAAAGGTCTGCTTCTCGCGCAATTGCTTGGCTTGCTCGTTGGCGACTTCCTTGTCCTGGCTGGCGCGCGCAACGGCTTCCTGGCGCTCGATTTCCAGTAGTTCGAGCTGCGTCGTCAGATCCTTGTTGCGGATCGCAACCGTGGTCTGTTTCTCGGTGGTGTGCACCTTGCGACGGGCCTCGGAGGTGATCTCGGTGATCACTTTGAGCCCTTCGGCGTCGAACACGTTGTCCGACCGGAAATACTCTTTGGTCGACTGTTCCAGCGCCACGATAGTCACTTCTTCGAGCATCAGGCCGTTGGCGGTGAAGCTCTCGCTGACGCTCTCCTTTATTTCTTTGGCGAATGCATCGCGGTTCTCATGCAGCTGCCGCAGCGTCTTGGTAGCGGCGAAACTGCGCAATACGCCGACCACTTTCGCCTCAAGAAGATTACGCACTTTCTCAGCGTCGAACGTCTTTTCGCCGAGCGTGCGACTTGCGGTCAGAACGGCGTGCTCGGTATGGCCGACGTGGGCATACAATTCAGTATTGACGTCGATGCGGATGTTGTCGGCCGTCAGGACCGCCTGTTCGCGGGCTCTGCTGACCGCGAACTTCATGGTTTCGAGCGAGACCCAGGTGATCTCGTGAAAGACCGGAAGCACGATGGCGCCCCGCCCCAGGCAGACCTTGGTGCCGAGGAATCCGGTTCGGATGAAGCCCATATTCGATGGCGCGCGCTTATAGATCCAAATCGAGATGATATAGAAAATCGCGATAAGGATTATCGCGGCGATCAGGAGACTGATTACAACTTCAAGCATCGTGCATTCGCCCCTATCGAAGTTCTTGCGTTGTCATTGCCCATATCGGCTCACGCCGCCTTAACGGCACGGAGCGCCGAAACACCGGTCTTGCGCTCCCCGAAGTCGAACAGTTTTGGCGTTTTTCGATTGCGTTTCATGCTGTCGCGCAAATCGTCCGTCGCCCGGCGGTCGAGTTCCAGGCGCGGACCCGTCAGGATGACGCCATACTCCTCTCGCGCCTTCGCTTCGCTCATCAGCTTGCGCGCCACGTCGTTACGCGTGCGCATCGGGTCGCGGTCGAGAGGATCGCCCCAGCCGCCGCCCCCGGCGGTGCGGAAAATCACGCGGTCGCCGGGGTAGACGCGCACGTTATCTATTTTGGATGCGAGCGGCTCGCGGGTGCCATCCTTACGGACAAGCCATTTCTCCGAGCAGGTCGCCGGCCGGCCGCCGAGGATACCCCAAGGCTGAGACAGATGGCGGTCGTCATGGATCGAAACGTCGCCCTCCTCAAGCAGCAAAAAGATTTTCTCAACGCCATTGCCGCCGCGATGCTTGCCGGCACCGCCGGTGTCCATGATCGAGGAATAACCCTCGACGATCATCGGATAGTAGGTCTCCAGGTATTCGCTCGGAATGTTTTGAAACAACGGCCACCACGAATGACCATCCATACCGTCGCCGACGGGACGGCCGGGAATCCCGCCGTAGAGGATCTCCATCAGCTGGAAGGATCGGCCCGACTTGTCGGTGCCGGAATAGAGGAAATGCGGGCTCGACCCGTAGCCCGCCGCGGTCGCCATCTCCGGGGCGTTATAACTCAACGCCCCGCCGAGGACGTCGAATTGCCGGGACAGCGTATGCGTCCGGCAACCGAGCGAAGCGGGAAAGTCGGGATGGACCAGCGACCCCTTGGGCAGCGTGACGTGAATGACGTCGTAGAAGCCGTCGTTGAACAAGATCTGGGGGTCGAACACCATGATCATGTAGACCCCGATGAACATCTTGAACATGCCTTCGTGCAGATAGAAGTTGATTGGGCCCGGGGCTTGCGCCGACGTGCCGGTCCAATCGAAGTAGGCATTGTCGCCTTCGCGCCAGACCGTGAGCTTCATCTTGAACGGGCCGTTGCCGCGGCCATCGTCGTCGACATAGTCCTCGAATGACTTCGGCTCCTCCGGCAAATTCTTCACGATCAGGTGGCGCATCGCACGGTTGGTGCGCTCAAGCAGCGCTTCGCAAGCTTGCTTGAACGTTTCGCGGCCAAATCGATCGCAGATCTCGATTACGCGCTTCTCTCCGGCGCGGCAGCCGGCAATAATCGCCATGAGATCTGAGTAGTTCATCTCCGGCGTGCGGGTGTTGTTCATAATAACGCTGAGCGCCGCCTTGTTGACCTCGCCGCGCTCGTAAAGCTTGATCGGCGGGATGCGGATTCCCTCGCCGAAGATCGAGGCGGCGTCCGTCGGCATGCTGCCCGGCACCGCGCCGCCGACATCCATCATGTGACCGAACATCGACGTGAAGCCGACCAGGTCGCCTTCATGAAACACCGGCACCAGCACCATCCAGTCATTCAAATGGCTGATCGCGCCGGCGCACGCATAGGGATCGTTCTGCAGGATGACGTCACCCGGCTCCAACTCGAAATTGCTCTGCTTGAGCATGTTGGAGACATAAGACCCGAACTGCCCGACGATCATGCGGCCTTTCACGTCGCAAATCATCGGGAATTCGTCGTGCTGTTCGCGGATCACCGGCGACATCGCCGAGCGGAACAGTACCGCGTCCATTTCATGACGCGCGTTGCGCAGGGCGTTCTCGATCAGATCGAGCGAAACCGTGTCGAGCCGGCGCGTTTCCCGGGCTTTGCTCGCCGGCGCCTCGGCGTGATGTCCGCGCGCGACGCCGTTCGCTGCAACCGGCTGCCGCGTCCGAGCCGGCATATCGGTACGCGCCTCCGATACCGGCGCATCGCCGAACATATCGGCGCAGCCTCGCAGCGCCGCTTGCGTCGCTCGGCGCAGGGCAGCGCCCTCATCGCCGTTGGCGCGCGCCGAGCCGAACTGCATCTTTGAACTGCCGTTCACCGTCAGCTTGCAGAGCACAGTCACAGATCCGCGTTCGGTCTTGTGCTCGACCACTTCGGACGACCACTGCGAGCCAAAGCGGTCGTTGAGCGTTGCGTAAACATCGGAAGCTTGCGCTGCCGCTTCGGAAGCGAGGCTCGCTGAGGCCAAGTCGGCGCCCGTCGTCGGGCGGTGGCTGGAGCCGAGCAGGCCCAATTCCTCGGTCTGTGAGGAGAAAACTTTATCGAACTGCTGCTTGTTAGCCTTGAGCAGGTCGTCGAAGCTCACAGAACTGCTCAGCGGGCTGAAGTTGGTCATTGGGCCGGTTTCTCCGCGACGCCTTACGACGCCATGTCGGGCTTGATCAGGATATTCAGATACTCGTCGACATCGCCAGTGTGGTTCGGATGGATCACGGTCGTCGCGTCCATTTGGGCGACAATAGCCGGACCACGGACGCGATTGCCGGCGCGCAACAGTTTGCGGTCATAAATGTTCGCCGAAACGAAACTGCCGTCGAAATAGGCCCGGTGCTGCTCCACCACCGCGTGTGTCGCATCCGGTCCTTCCTTGTCAAACTTCGGTAGATCCATTTTTTGTACGGCGCCGACTCCGACCGCGCGTAGATTGACCAGCTCGACGGGGTGTTCGAGCTTGAAGCCGTAGATGCGTTCGTGCGCCAGACCGAAGCGCGCGGCAAGGTCATCGAGCGCGCCGCTTCCCAACCGGTCGGGATCGATTTCCATCGAAAACTCGTAGCCCTGTCGGAAATAGCGGACATCGGCTTCGTAATTGATACGTTGCCGCGACTCGTCAACGCCCTCCTCACGGAGCCACGCTCTGGCGTCGCGACCCAATTTGGTCAGGATGTCGCTGATTTGGCTCGGATCAGCTTCGTCGATCGTGCGGACGAAGGTCTGGGCAAATTCGTTTTTCACGTCTGAGTAGAGGAAGCCCAGCGCTGACAACACGCCGGGCGTTGGCGGCACGATGGTCGGATAGCAGCCGGCGAGAATGGCCATGGCGTTGCCGTGCAGCGGGCCCGCGCCGCCGAAGGCGACCAGCGCAAAGTCTCTTGGATCAAGGCCCTTCTGCACCGTGACCAGCCGCAGCGCTCCGAGCATGTTCTCGTTGACGATATCGAGGATGCCCTGCGCCGCCTGATACAGATCGAGGCTCAGTGCCCGAGCGATCTTGCCCACCGCCTCCTCGGACGCTTTGGTGTCCAACATCATGCGGCCGCCGAGCAGACGCGGCGGGAGGCGGCCTAACACGACATTGGCGTCCGTAACTGTCGGCTGGTCACCGCCTTTGCCATAACAGGCGGGACCCGGTACCGCACCCGCGCTCTGTGGCCCCACGCGCAATGCGCCGGTCATCGGCACGTGAGCAATCGAGCCGCCGCCGGCGCCGACACTGTGCACGTCAACCGAGGGTACCTTGATCGGATAGTAGCCGATGGCCGTTTGCCGCGAGATCGTTGGCTTGCCGTCTTGAATGAGCGAGACGTCGGTCGAGGTGCCGCCCATGTCGAAGCCGAGCGCCTCGGGGTAGCCGGCAAGCGAGGCCATGAACGCCGCCCCGGACACGCCGCCTGCCGGGCCGGACAACATCGTGTGCACCGGAGATTGGCTGGCGCGCTCGACGCTCATCAGGCCGCCGTCGGAACGCACGATATTGACGCTGGGCTGAAACTGAATGCTGCGAAGTTTTTCCTCGAAGCCGTTCAGATAACGGCGCATGCTCGGCCGGACGTAGGCGTTCATGACCGTGACCAGTGTGCGCTCGTATTCCCGAAATTCCGGCAGGATTTCTGAAGACAACGACACCGTCATGTCAGGCTCAATTTCCTCGACGATGGCTTTGAGACGCTGTTCATGGGCCGGATTGGCATAGGAGTGCATCAGCGAGACAGTGATGGATTCGGCGCCAAGCTCGATCAATTCGCGGACCGCCTTGCGGGCCGAGCCTTCGTCAAGCGGCGTGAGCACGTCGCCACGCGCGTTGACCCGCTCGCGAATGCCGCGGGTCAATTCCAGATCGGCCAGCGGATCGGGCTTCTGCATGATGATCCAGCCGGCGAGCGGTCCCGGCGTTTGCGAGCGCGCGAGATGCAGGACCTGTTCAAAGTTCTCGGTCACGAGAAGCCCGACTTTGGCCCCCTTCTCTTCCAGCACGATATTGGTCGACACCGTGGTGCCATGAAGCAGTGCCGCGATGTCCGAGGCAGGCACGCCGGTCTCCTCGATCAGGAGCTGGATGCCGTTAAGAATTCCGATCGATTGATCGGCGGGAGTTGACGGCGTCTTCAGGAGCTGCATGGCGCCCGAACGCTCGTCAAACAGAAGCAGGTCCGTAAAGGTCCCACCGACATCAATGCCGAGCCGGCTACTCATAAGATCCCCTGCGTTGCAAGCCTCGCGGCGATGTCGCGCCCAGGCTCGAACACGCCCTCTCGTCGTCTCTCCCTAAAACACGTCCGCACGATCCACGCGCGAAGGGAGGCGCGTTTGTATGCACGCCCATTTTTATGGCAAAGGTCCCGGGGCGAACAATAGTCCCGGAGCCACGGCCCCTTGTCAACTCGTTCCGGCGCAGAACCTATCGATCTAACAACACTGTTTGTACTGGAGTTTTGACAACAGGGCGGAATGATTTACCATTCCGCCGGTACCCCCGACTGAGACGGCGATTATGGCGGAAGAAACGACTAAGCAGCAGCAATTCTGGATTGGGCTTATCGCGCTCATCATTCTCCTGATTTTCCTTTATTTTTATCGCCCGTTCGAAGCGTATCTCACCGCTCACATCCCGTTTATTCATTTTAGCAACGTCATTTTCTGGTTCGCTTCGCTGGTTGGAATCGTGCTTTACGGGTTTGCTCATTGGCAGTCGTTCCGCAGTGAAATTTTCCGGAATGTCACTGATTTGAATGTCGATGCGTTGGTGTTTGACACGCTGCAGGCCGCGATTCTGGTCGCGGTTATCTTCTGCGCCGGCGGAACGCTGCAAGCCATTGAGGTATTGAGCGAATATTTCGTCCACCGGGGGCCGATCTTCGATTCGGGCTTCGGCGAAAAGCTGCTTTCGATCTTCCTTTTGGTGATCTTGGCGGTGCTCTTCTTCTTGCTGCACTACGTGGTGCGTGCGCTGCGTACCGGTTGGCGACCGCGAAGCGTGCCGCCGCGAGCACGCTGAGTTAATTTCTACCGTCGGATGTATTTTTGGTTCAACGCGCCAGTGAGCTAGGCCAATACGGTCGCCGGCGCGTTCACGAGGGCGTTAAACACGGCAAGCGAACGCTCGATGTGCGCGCGCTGCAGCCCCCGGACGATGAAGATCAACCGCGAGCGCCGGTCGGAGTTGGGCCACTGTTCGAGATGGCTTGGCGGGTGAACGATGTGCTGGACGCCGTTGATCAGCACCGGCGTCGGCACCCCTGCTACATTGAGCAGACCCTTGAGTCGAAGCACGTCGGCACCGTAACGATGCAGTAGCATGCTGGCCCAGACGCCGAATGCAGTCCAATCCAAGGGCCGGTCGAACACGACGACGAAAGATGAAACGCCTGCCGTGTGATCCGCCACGCCGGCGTCCACTTCCTCGGCGATCCAGTGTCGGGCCTCGCGAAACTTACCCGCACTATCGTAAATGTCGTCGGTTAGAACCTGGTGGATGTCGCCGCGGATTTCCGCCGATTCCACGATCTGCGCGGAGACATTGAGCGCTCGGAGCCGCGCCCGCAGCGCCGCGAACGATCGCTCGTCGGACAAATCCGTCTTGGTCACAACCAAACGGTCGGCCATCGATACCTGTTTAACGGCTTCGGTAAACTCCCCGAGTTGCAAAGCGCCGTTGACCGCATCGACCGTCGTAATGATGCCGGACAGACGAAAATGATGGCGAAGGACCTGCTCCGAGAGCAACGTGTAGGCGATCGGCGACGGATCGGCCAACCCCGACGTTTCAATGACGACACGGCGGAAATGCGGGACTTCGCCGCGCGTTCGTTGTGACAACAGATTTCGCAGCGCCTGTTGCAAATCGCCGCGAACGGCGCAGCACAAGCAACCGTTTCCAAGTAACAAAGTGCTCTCCGCAACGGCTTGCAGCAAATGGTGGTCGAGCCCTACCTCCCCGAATTCGTTGACCAGAACGGCGACATCGGACAATTCCGGCGAATGCAGGAGGCGCTGTAGCAAGGTGGTTTTGCCGCTGCCAAGAAAGCCGGTGATGACGTTGACCGGGGTCAGCTCGCCGTAAGTTGTCATCGCGCCGGGCCTAAGCCTTGGCCGCGGCGAGCGCGCTCAGGTATTGCTCGTCGAGCGGATCGCACACGCGGCCGCTGATCCGCTCTGCCGCCGGCCAGACGTCGGCCACGGTATCCACGATTGCCGTTCGTCCGGTACGGCTGGTCAGCAGGTAGGCGTTGCCCGACCAGTCTTTGGCGACAACGCCTTGATGCTTGAGGGCCGCGTTCAGAATGCGTACGCGCGCCTGACGCTCGCGCAGCCGCGTTTGCGGCTCGGCCCGGCTGGCAAACACTTCCGGCGCGCTTGAGCTGTCGCTCCAATGACCCTTGCCGCCGAGTACACCGCACAGAGCGCACATGATCAGCCGCCGCTAGCGCGCGCCCACCGCATGCGCGGATGCGGCCTCGCGCGGATAGCGGCGGCGGAAATCGTCGGCAATCTCGTCGAACGTGCAAAACTTCACGCCGGCGTGCTTTGACAGGTAATCGTACATCCGCTCCAGCATCAGCAGAACCTGCGGACGCCCGGAAACGTCGGGGTGAATGGTCATCGCGAACACCGCGTAGTCATATTCGCGATAAACCCAGTCGAACTGATCGCACCAGAGCTCTTCGATGTCGCGCGGCTTGACGAAGCCGTGGCTGTTCGGCGCGCTCTTGATGAACATCATCGGCGGCAGGTCGTCGAGATACCAGCTGCCCGGAATATCAATGAGATCGGTTTCCTCGCCGCGGATCAGTGGTTTCATCCATTCCTTCGGATGCTTCGAATAGTCGATCAGTGTCCAGCTGTCCCCGACCCGCACGTAGAACGGATGGAAGTCGTTATTCATCAGGCTGTGATCGTATTTGATGCCTTTCTTGAGGAGCAGCTGGTTAGTGACCGTGGAAAACTCCCACCACGGGGCGACATAGCCGCTAGGGCGCCGGCCGCTGAGTCGTTCGATCAGTTCGATGCACTTGTCCATGACGGCCTCTTCCTGCTCGGGCGTCATGGCGATGGGATTCTCGTGCGAGTAGCCGTGCATGCCAATTTCATGACCGGCATCAACGACCATCTTGCACTGGGTGGGAAAGGTTTCGATCGAGTGCCCGGGAATGAACCAGCTGGTCGGTATGCCGAGGCGGTCGAACAGCTTGACGAGCCGCGGCACACCGATTTCGCCGGCAAAAAGGCCTCTCGAAATGTCGCAAGGCGAATTCTCGCCGCCATAAGAGCCGAGCCAGCCGGCAACGGCGTCGACGTCGACACCGATGGCACAAAGTATTTCCTTTTTGCCGCCGGCGCCGGAGCGCGGCATCGATCGGGCGCTTCTCGCCGCTTCAGCGCCGCGCGACGTCACCAGCGTACGAGGCTGATAGCGCGGTCCCGCAGCCGGCCCATAACCGGCGCGGACAGCGCCGAAAGACGGATGGATGCGATTGTCGTCGGTCATAGGTGCCCCACTCAACCAAGTTCGTTTTCAACGATCACCATCCATTCGATCGACAACGAACGGACGCGCGATTGACAGTCCCACGTTGGGCGCACACCGGCAAGAGGCCGGCCGGCAATGTCAAGATCACGCGCTTCCCTGCGACCCCTGTCGTTGACAAGAAGCCACAAGCAACGCCATCTTTAATCTCTCCTCACACCTGTCCGGAGGGACGGCGATGAACGATCGGCAAAGCAGCACCCGCGCAGATTATGAGCGAAAGGGCTTCGCGGCTCGGTCGGGCTATGGCCGCAGCCCTGCCCTCCTGATCGTCGATTTCATTAATGGCTTTACCGATCCCACCACGCCGCTTGGCGGCGACTTCGCCTGGGAGATCAACGCAACGCGCCGGCTTCTGGACGCTTTTCGCGCCGGCAGTCTGCCGGTTGTTTATACGACGACCGCCTACGCCAAGGACATGCACGACGCCGGCGTATTCGCTAAAAAGGTCCCTTCGCTTGCGATCCTGCAAAAAGGCTCGTCGCTGGTCGAGGTCGATCAAAGAATACAGCCACTGCCTGGCGAGAGAATTGTCGAAAAGAAGTACGCGAGTTCGTTCTTCGGCACGAACCTCGACGTAGAACTCCGGGCGCTTGGCGTTGACACCGTCATTATGGCGGGTTGCACAACGAGCGGCTGTATCCGGGCTTCGGCGATCGATTCCCTGCAATATGGTTTCCGGACGATCGTTGTCCGCCAGGCAGTCGGCGATCGCGCTGACGGCCCGCATCAGGCGAACCTGTTCGATATCGATGCCAAGTACGGCGATGTCGTCGATCTCGCCGAAGCGCTCGACTATCTGAAATCGTTCGCCACCGCCGCGGAATACGCCACCAAAGCACAAGACGATTTCGACCAGTGGTGGCGGCAAGCCAAGCAGGCCTGAGCGCTAGAACCATGGCCATTCCCGAACGCCCACAGCAACTGTCATCGGCATTCGATGACATGTTGGCGCAAAGCAAAAAGCGCTTTGACGATCTTTACGATCGTGAACGGCCAGCCGCCCGCAAGTCATTCGGCGTAGCACAGACGCGCTCCGTTCAAAGTTGGGATCGGCTTGGCTCAGCCGGCAAAACATCGACGATAACGCTCGATCCAAAATCGCCCGCGCTCCGCCGGCTTAACGAACGTTTCGGCGACGGAAACTGGCGCTTTGAAATCGCCGAACAACAACGCGACGGCGACGAAGCAATCGTTTTGTGCCGGCTGATCTTTGGCAAGGAAGGCGCGGTCAGAACCCAGTTCGGACGCGCGAGCATCGGGGCAAAACCGGTCGCCGGGGCAAGCGGCGGCCTCAAATTCAAGGTCGGTGCCGGCGGCGATGCCGACGAACGGGATGGCTTTCGCCGCGCCACCGAGGCGGCCCTGATCGACTGTGCCGAACTTGGTTAAGGTCAAGACGCTTGGCCGCGCGTTGCCGTAATTTCAGTGCGCCGCCGTGCCGCTGCGTGCTGCCTGCCTAGCGGCTTCGCTTCTCTCGCCGTATTCGCCGCACCAATCGTTGCCAAATGTTATCGGCCAAGCGCCAACTCCATTCTCGCGCCGTTCGGGTGGGAATCGCCGGCAGTATCCGACCGCCTGATCTGAGTTCGGTTCGGCACCTTCGGTCGGTTGATAATTCCACCACCGACAGGCGGAGCAGACGAACTTGGCGGTTACGGCCATCGCCCAATGTTCCTTTTCAATTCAAGGTCGCATTCAACCACCATTCGCTCGCTCCACTCAACTGCGGGTCAATTCATATCAGCGCCGCCCGCGCGGCTGTCAGGCGCCGCGGGGGTTGCACCAGCCAAACAATGCTGACAATGTTTGCGCCGCAATCGAACAACAAGGCGTTGTGCTCCCGGGTTGGCACGGCGGCGCAGGGATAATCGGCGATCCATGGCGCGCGTAGGCGTCGATGTCGGCGGGACTAATACGGACCTCGTTCTCGAGGCCGATCACGGCGTTTTCGTGCACAAAGTGGCGAGCACCCCCCACGACCAGTCGGAGGGCGTGCTCAAAGGGCTGCGCGAACTCTGCGAAATTTCGAAAGTGCGTCCCGACGACGTGTCGCTGATCGTGCACGGGACCACGGTCGCCACCAACATCACCATCGAGCATAACGGCGCCGAAGTTGGAATGCTCACGACGCGCAACTTCCGCGACATTCTCCATATCGGCCGGCACAAGCGGCCCTACAATTTCTCCCTGCATTTTGAAGTTCCGTGGCAGCAGCGGCCGCTGGTCAAGAGACGGAATCGCATCGCGATCACCGAGCGCATTTTGCCGCCGGACGGCACGGTCGAAGTCGCCCTGGATGAGCAGGAAGTCGCCGAGGCGATCAAGCTGTTCAAGCGCCGCGGCATCAAATCGGTGGTCATCGGCTTTCTGTTTTCATTTCTGAATGATGCCCACGAGCGGCGGGCCGCCGAACTCGTTCGCGCCGAAATGCCGGACGCCTACATCTGCACGTCGTCCGAGGTCGCCAACGTGATCCGCGAATACGAACGCTTCTCGACCGCGGCCATGAACGGCTTTGTTGGCCCCAAGACGTCGCTCTATCTCAACAATCTGCAGAACAAACTGAGCCAGAACGGGTTTCGCGCCAATCTGCGCGTGATTCAATCGAACGGCGGCATCGCCACCGTCGAAACCTGTTCGCAGAAGGCGGTCGGCATCCTGATGTCGGGCCCGGCGGGCGGCGTGATCGGCGGCCGCGCCGAGGGCCTTTTGTGTGGGCGTTCCAACCTCATAACTGTCGATATCGGCGGCACGTCTGCCGACATCAGTACAATTCCGGAAGGGCGCATCAAGATCATGAATGCGCGCGACTCTTACGTGAACGGCCACCCAATTCTCGTGCCGATGATCGACCTGGTCTCGATCGGCGCGGGCGGCGGGTCAATCGCCTATGTGGATTCCGCGGGCGGTTTTCACGTCGGGCCGCGCTCGGCCGGCGCCGAACCGGGCCCTGCCTGTTATGGCCGCGGCGGTGAAGAGCCTACCGTGACCGACGCGCAGGTCGTTCTTGGCCGCCTCGATGCCGACAAGATGCTGGGCGGCGACTTGCCGCTCAACCCCGACCTCGCGCACAAGGCTGTCGAAACCAAGGTAGCGAAGCCGCTCGGCTTGTCCATCACCGACGCGGCGCTCGGCATCATCAAGGTCATCAACTCGAACATGGCGTTGGCCATCCGCTCCAATTCGGTGGCGCGCGGCATCGATCCGCGCGAATTCGCACTGGTGCCATTCGGCGGCGCCGGCCCACTGCACGGGATCGCGCTGGCCGAAGCGATTGCGGCGAAAGAAATCATTGTGCCGGTGGCACCCGGCATCACCGCGGCGATGGGGCTTCTCCAGACCGACATGCAATACGAGCATGCACGCTCCTTGATCGTGTCGCTCAAGCATGCCGATCAAACCGGCATTGGACGTATCAACACCGTCATCGACGAACTGGTCGAGCGCTGCCGCCGCGATCTGGAGAAGGACGGCGTCGGCGCGGAACGCCAAAAGTTTCAAAAGCTGGCGGAGTGCCGGTATCACGGCCAGGGCTTCGAACTGCGCGCGCAGCTGCCGGATGGAAAAATAACAGCGGCTAATCTGAGCGACGTGGTTGCTGCCTTTCACCAACAACACCGGCTCGACTACGGCTATCACTTCGAGGATGGCGAGGTGGAACTGATTACGATCCGCGTGATCGGACGTGAAGACGTCATCCCGCTCAAGGTCGCGCGGATCGAAAAAGCCAACGGCCACAGCGTATCAGACGCCCTGCTCTACAGCCGTCCCACCACGTTCGACGACGGCAAGACCGTGGAAACGCCGCGCTATAACCGCGACCGTCTCAAAGCCGGGCACCGCATTCCCGGACCCGCAATTCTGGTCCAGCATAACTCGACAACATTGTTGCCGCCCGGATACGTCGCCGAGGTCACCGACTTCGGCAACCTGCACGTTCATCGCGGCTGAGAGCAGGCATCATGGCCGGACCAACGATCGATCCGATTACGCTGCAAGTGATCAACGGCGCCCTGCAGACCATCGCCGAGGAGATGGGACACGTGCTCTACCGCATGTCGTTCTCTTCCATCATCCGCGAATCGCAGGATCTCGGCGCCGGATTGTTCGACACCGAGTTCAACACGTTGTGCGAGTCGGAATCGACCCCGCTCCATATCGGTTCGCTTCCGGGTTATCTCGCCGGGATTCGCGATACGTTACAGGGCGGCGAATGGCACGAAGGCGATCTGGTCATTCACAACCACCCTTACCACGGATCGAGTCACTCTCCGGACATCGCGGTGGTCGTCCCGGTTTTCCATGAGGGCACGCTGGTCGGATACTCGGCCAACACCGCGCACCATCTCGACATCGGTGCGGCAACACCGGGACTGATCATCGACATCCCGGACGTCTTTGCCGAGGGCATGCTGTTTGCCGGCACCAAGCTTTTCGAGCGCGGCAAACGGAACGAAGCGGTGTGGGAATTCATCCGCCGCAACAGCCGCGCCGCGCGCCAGTTGCAGGACGACCTCGAAGCGCAGATCGCATCCGCCAGGCTCGGCGCCAAACGGTTCGTCGAATTGATGGACCGCTACGGCCGGCAAATGGTGCTCGACGCGACCCAGCAATTGATGGACTACACCGAGCGCGTGCTGCGCCAGCGCATTGCCGCCATTCCCGACGGCGAGTATCGCGCCGAGGGCTTCCTCGACGACGACGGCAAGAACCGTGATGTCCGCCTGCCGATCAAAGTGTGCGTGAGGGTTGAAGGCGACGGCATCGAGATCGATCTCACCGGCTCGTCCAAGCAGGTCGAAACCGCATTTAACGTACCGTTCGAAGGCTCGACCAAGGTCGCCTGCTTCTGCGCCATCCGTTCGCTGCTGCTTGACGCCGTAACATCGGACGTGAAAGTCCCGTCCAATCAGGGCTCATTCCGGCCGGTTAAAGTCACGGCGCCAAAGGGCTCGATCTACAATCCGATCTATCCGGCCGCAGCCGAGGCGCGCTTCGCGCAGATCAACCGTGTGATCGATCTCATTTACAAAGCCCTGGCGCCGGTCCTGCCGAACGACATCATCGCCGGCAGTTCAGCCAGCCTCTCGTTCTGTTCTTACGCCGGCATCCGCCCCACCGGCGATTATTGGGTGTTTCTCGAAGTCAACGAAGGCTCGTACGGCGGGCGTCCGCGCGCGGACGGCCCTGACAGCATCGACAATCTGATGGCGAACACACGCAACAATCCGATTGAAGATCTGGCGATGCATTTGCCGATGATCTGCGACCGCTACGAACTGCGCGACGATGTGATGCCGGGCGCCGGCCGGTTTCGCGGCGGCATCGGCGTGGTCAAAGCCCAGCGGGTTTTGACCGACGCTTTCATCACCCACGAGAACGAGCGGCATCACGACGTGCCCTGGGGCATCTTTGGCGGCGATCCGGGTCAGGTCGGGAAGGTCGATATCTACAATGTCGCCCGTCCCAACGACATCAAGCACATGCCGGCGAAGTTCTCAGGAATGCGCGTGGCGGCTGGCGACGTGCATGTCTTCTACGGTCCTTGCGGCGGCGGTTATGGCGATCCGTTGGAACGCCCGGCCGGCAAAATTCTCGAAGACGTTCTCGACGGCTTCTGCACGGTCGAGCATGCGCAACTCGCCTACGGCGTGATCGTCGATCTAACCGCCGAGGCCGTGGACGAAGCGGCGACCAAAGCGCTGCGTGAACGCATGCGCGGCGCGCCGCGATCGAGGCCCACCGCGTCCGCGCAACCGCCACGGCTACAAGCGCCCCAACAGGCGCCCGAACCCGCCAGCAACGGCGCCAGAACTCCCAGCTCTCAACCGATCCGCGCCGCCGCCGCTCCCCCGGCTCAGCCGACAACCACTAGCCGGGCCCTGAGCGAAGCTCTGCGAAGCCTCCGTAACGCTTACGGCGATGCCTGGAGTTTCGAGATTGTGCGCCACGATGCTTACGGCGGGAAGATTGAGGTTGTTGGACAATTGCGCGCCAATGGTTCGACCGTGCGCGAAACCGCGGTCGCCGCGAGCGCCCAAGGCCGCTCGCGCGGCGAGCTCCTGCAGCAGGCGGCCAACGATAGCCTTCGCAAATGCGCAGAAACGCTGATGCGAAACGGACGTTAGCGCCGGTCATGCAAGTGATTTAGCGGAAGGTCAGACCGACTTTGGAACAGCGCGGAACCATCTTCGTCGAGGCGATGATCGTCATCGCAGTGATCGGCGTGCTGGCATTCTTGATCGGGCTGTTGATACGCGCGCCGCAGCGACAACAGGCTGGCGTGAGCGGACCGGGTCAGCCTTCGCAATCGCCACGCTGGTATGAATTCACGCTGGCGCTCATCCTGCTCGCTGCGATTGCGGCTTTCGTGATCTGGATCATTTCCACCGGGAAACCGTGGGTCTGGGGTGAGAGCATAGAAAATTGGCAAACCGACACCCGGACCATCGTCTTCGCCGCGATCATGGTGGCGTTAGGCGTTATTGGTCTTGGCGTCTCACTCATCTACACTTTGGTTCAGTCACAGCAGCGACCTGCGGTGCGCCGGCCGGTCGAAGCCAGCGCGCAAACGGCGGCGACAAGCGCCGTGGCGTTACCGGCACCGTCACCGCTGCGCATCCTCGGCTTACTCGCGCTAGCGGTGGCGATCGTGCTGTTGTGCTGGATCGCGTTGTCGCCGATGCAGCAATTCGGATTGCTGATCCAGCTGATTTATCCGGCAAGCCTCGGGGTTTCGCTGGTGCTGATCTTCGACAAAGCGACCCGGACCTGGGGCACCAAAGGCGGCGCCGAGACATTCCGCGAATGGTTGTTCGGCGATCTCCTGGTATTTCTGCTGGTGCTGGCATTCCTGCACCTGCGCGGGATAGCCAAGCCTGAAGCTTACACCGTCAGCTTCTGGGATATTCTTAACGTCGCGCTGTTCTTTGCCGCATTCTGGATTGTCGACCGTACCGCCGCGCGCGGCCGTTTTCTGTTTGCCTACGCCTATCTGGTCGTGCTGCCGGTGTTGCTACTGATCTGGGACTCGGTTCTCGGGGTAGCCGCACAGGCGTCGTGGTGGGCGACGATGTGGCCGTTTCTCATCGTCGCAGCCGTTTTTTTCGTTCTTGAGGCGATCACGCTGGTCTCATCCGATGGCGAAAGGCAGACGCTGCCGGCGGTCAAGGATGTGGTGTTCGTGGTAATCTATGCCGTGCTCTTGATCGTTGCCGTGAAATCCTATGCGTGACGACACTTCGATTGGCGCCAAGCGTGCAAGCTCTTGCCGATGGCGGCGGGGCATGCTCCAGTTGAGCGCCGGGATACTTCCGCAGTAATTATTGGGGGCTGATCGACAATGGCGGGTTGGCGACTGTTTTGGGCGCTTGTGGGCTATCTGGCCTTCATCGTCGTTCTGATCTTCCTCTATTTCTACAAGCCGTTTGAGGACTTCTTTACCCTGGTCATCAACGGACTGGGCTACGACAACGCCATGTTTTGGGTTGTGCTGCTGGCCGCCATCATCGGCTTTTGCGGCTATCACTGGCGGGCCTATCGCCTCTATATCGTGCAGCGGCACAGCGTGGACGGGATGGTGCTGGCTTCGCTGCGCGGCTCCGCCTTCATCGCAATCCTGTTTTGCGCCGGCGCCACCGTCCAATCGCTGCAGATCCTGTGCGTCTATCTTTTACAGCCAAGCTACACGCTCAACTCCGAGTTCGGCTCGCGTCTCGGCGCCGTGGTTGCGCTGTTGATTTTGACGGTGGTCTTTTGCCTGATTTACGGGGTACTCAAGCTCATACGCTCAAGTTCGGCGGCTAGCGGGAGCGCCGATACAGGATCGTATAGATTACAATAAACAATCCGATCATCAGCAACGAGAAGATCGTCGAGGCGGTGCCGAGCGCGAAAATCGTCGGCTGCACCCGCTGCGTCATCGCCGCATTGATATCGAGCGGCAGCGTGTTTTGCCCCCCGGCCAGCAGCGTGGTGCGGGCGAATTCATCGTAAGACAGCGTAAAGCCGAACAGACCGGCAGCCACAATGCCCGGCGTGATCAGCGGCAAGGTCACTTCTTTGAACACGGTCCATTCGTCGGCGCCCATGTCGCGCGCCGCCTCCTCGAGGCGCGCATCGAACCTGTTGAAGACCGCCATCATGACGAGGAACCCGAATGGCAGGGTCCAGACGACGTGAACGCCGAGGGCGGAATACTGCCAGCCAGGCGGAATGCCGACCACCCGCAACAGCGACGCCAGGCCGAGACTGAGAAGAACGCCTGGCACCATCAATCCTGACATCACGCCATAAAACAGGACCCCCGACCCTCGGAATTTCTTGCGAAAGGCCATCGCCAGCATGGTCGAGAAGATCGCCGTAATCACCATGACGATCACGGCGAGCATCAACGAACGTACCAGCGAACTTTTGATGTCGCCGACGGCCGACGGACCCGCCAGCTTTTCCCACCAAAAAAAACTAAGGCCGCGCATCGGAAACGTCACGCCGCCGCGCGGTCCCTGAAAGGACAGCGTAAACATCGCGAACATCGGACCGTAAACAAAGACCAGGAAGATCGCATAATAAACACTGAAGCCGGCCTTCACCCGAGTCTTGCGGCGGCGTTCCGGTGTGGAGCGGGCCATCGCTAAAGCTCCTTGCGGATGTCGACCACGCGCAGAATGACGATAACGCCAATCATCATCGCCAACATCAGCATAAAGGCATTGACCGCGGCGAACGGATAATTCGCGATGGCGTAATAGTTCAGGATCACGGTGCCGGTGGTCGAAGTCTTCCCGCCGTAAACCACCACCGCCGTGGCGAATTCTCCCATCAGCATGACGAATATGAAAATCATGCCGATGGCGACGCCCGGCAGCGACAGCGGTGCGATAATCTCACGGAAAATCTGAAACGGTGTCGCGCCCATATCGCGAGCGGCCTCGAGCAGCGTCTTGTCGATCTTGGCCAGTGAGAAGAAAATCGGGCCAACTGCCAGCACCACATAGAGCTGCACCAAAGCCATCGTGTAGCTGAATTCGGAATAGAGAAAGAAGCTCACCGGCTCGTCTATCGCGCCGATGCCCAGGAGAAACTCGTTTATCAAACCATGCCGCCCGAGCATCGGCAGCCACGCGACGGCGCGAATAAGATAGCTGGTCCAGAATGGCACCATCACCAGCAGGAACAGGGCGAGCTGCCATTTGAAATCCTCAACCTGCATCGACAGGAAATAGGCCATCGGATAGGCGAGGATCAGGCAGATCGCCATGACCGAGATGGTAAAACGAAACGTCGTCCACAACGTACGGATAAAGATCGACGGCGTCAGGAAATTTCCGTTCTTTGGATCGAAGAAGCCTTCCGTGACAAAGAATGCCTGATAGTGCTCGAGCGTAAAAGCCGGCGTCATGCCATGACCGGTCGTCTTCCAAAAGCTGAAGACGAAAATTGAAAACAGCGGCAGAAACAGAAAAACGACAAGCCATATTGTGGCCGGCGCGATCAAAATCGGCACCGGAAAGCCCGCCTCCCGGCTATATTTTCGCTCGGCTTGGTCCGCGACCGGGGCACCGCCGATCAGCCCGCGCGGCGCGGCCTCGCCGGTGCCCAACCGTGCATAATTTTCTACCGTCGTCACAATTGAACCTTACGCAAAAGTATCGCCGGACGCAAAAACATCGCCCGACATAAAAGTGCCGCCGGCTTTTGGGGCCGGCGGCATCGCTTCGCCAGGATTGCGAACGGACTGAGCTGCTTAGGCGGTGAGGAACTCCGTCCACCGCTTCACCAGGTAGTCGTTCTCCTGCATGATCGAATTCCAAACGTTAATCTTCGAATAGCGGTTGTAGTAGGAGCCGCCCGATCGAACCTCGCCCTTCTTGATGATGACGGTTCCGAACGGATCCGACAGATCTTTCGCCGCCGGCTTGCCATCGTACCAATAGTCCCACTCCGCCGCTTCGAGATACTTCTTCGCGTTCTCGGGGATCGAGTGATAGTAGCCCTGACGCGCGACAAACGCGCCGCCCCATCCAGCGAGCCACCAGTTGATGTACTCGTAGGCTTGGTCAAGCTGTTTGCCTTTGACCTTCGCGGAGATGGCGAGACCACCGTGCCAGCCGCGCATGCCCTCTTTCGGGAAGGCGTAGACGCAAGGTATGCCTTCCGCCTGGATGGCGGCGACGGCGGGCGACCACATGCTTTCGAGCGCCACTTCACCGTTGACCATCAGGTTCACCGACTGACCGAAGTTTTCCCAGAAGGCGCGGAAGTGCCCGGCCTTCTTGAGCGGGATCAGGTAATCGATCAGGAAGTCGATTTCGGCCTTGGTCATATTGCCTTTGTCGCCAAACTTTTTGAGACCAAGCGCCTCGACCGCTAATGCTGCATCCATCACGCCGACCTGCGGCACGTTCAGCAACGCTACCCTGCCCTTGAAGTCCTTGTTGAGCAGTTCACCCCAGCTTTCGATGGCGCGGCCGGTTGCCTTTGGGTTGTAGCCCATGGAATCCGCGTTGTGCCATGCTGGGCACATGATGATGTACTGGGACGGGCCCCCGACGATCTTGCCGTCAGCGTCGCACCACATCAGCTTGTGCGGCGCGTCGCCCTGCCCTTCACTCGCCTCCGGCGTGAGCTTTCCGGTCTTGCAAAGATTGGTGACCTTGTCCCATTCCTTGATCTTCTTGGTATCGAGGGGCTGCCACACTTTGGCGGGAGCCATCACCCGCATGTCGTTGAAGTAGCCCTCGGCGATCTCGTACTGATCGTTCTGGTTCAGCATTTTGCCGAACATTTCGCCGTAACCCATCGCCTGACCGGCGACGGTGAAACCGAGATCCTTGGTAGCCTGACCCTGGATTTCATTGATCTCGCTGACGCCGAGACCGATGCTTCGCAACCCATCAGCTGCCGAGGCGACTTTCGAGAAGCTTGCCGTAGTAGCCGCTGCAACGCTGGCAGCGGTAGCCTTCATGAACGATCTGCGTGACCATTTGCTCTTAAGATATTCTGGGCTTTCGTACGCCATGCCCCTCTCCTCTGTTGAAGAAGCCAATTGTTGCTTTGTGTATTGAAGCCCGGTTGCGGCGTTCAGCCAAAGCCCTGGTGCGCCGCTTCAATTGGTCAAATGTTACATTAGCGGCTAGGGCTGTCAAACCGCTATAACGACGTTCATAAAACTGAATCGGTCGATTAGGTCAGTAACAAATCTCGTCTGCTGCCTTCGCCTGTCGGGCACCCGCACGCCGGCCTGCTGGCAAGTTTGCGGCTTACGCTGGGTGGTTCGGGCCCGGCGAAAAGGACGCCGGCCGCCAAAGCTGATTGCGGCGGCTGACCAGTAGATGCCCGTAAGTTTGCGCAAAGCGCTGCCACGCCGGGTCGGCCAACAGCCTCGCGTGACGCGTTTCGCGGTCGGATGCATCTGCGAACAGCCAGAGATGGCTCACTTCGTCCATGCCGCCGACCTCGGCTTGCAAGAAAGCAATCATGTGTCCGAGATTGGACTTTATGATTGCCGCACCTTCCTGCTCGTAAGCGGCAACGAGCGCGGGCGCCTTGCCGGGGTGCAGGACGTAAGTGATCTGTTCGATCAGCACGTTACGCCTTGGCTTGCGCGAGTTCGGGAGTCCGGTGTTTGGTGATCTTCATCCAGACGTGCTCGCCGGACGTGGTCCGCCCATAGCGCGCTGGCCGGTCGGTACCGCTGCAGGTTGGCAGACATTCGATAATCGCGTCATAGTTGGGCTGATGAAAGAACGCCATTGATATCCGGCGGCTGCCTAACGCCTTGTCACGCGGCGGGTTAATCACTCGATGCAGGGTTGAGACCCAGCGATCGTTGGTCCACTCAGCCATCAGGTCACCGAGATTGACCACAAAAGTTCCGGGCAACGTCGGCACGTCGATCCAGGCGCCGTCCTTGCTCAGCACCTGAAGGCCGCCCGGCGCATTATCAGGCTTCAAGATGGTCAGACTGCCGTAATCGGTATGAGCACCAGCACGCAGCTGACCGGGCAGCGGCTCTTTCGGCTGCTCGGGATAATGCAACACGCTGAAATTCGTGATGTGGCGATCGACCTTGTCGTCGAAGAAGTGCTTGTCCATGCCCAACCCGACCGCAAAGATGCGCATCAGTTCGGTCGCGACCCGCTCCATCTGATGGTAATAAGCCTCCCACACCGGACGAAAGTTCGCAGGCGTTTCCGGCCAGAAGTTAGGGGCGAAAAATTTCCCGGGTTTGGCGGCGCGGTGATAGTCATCATCTGGCGCGTCGGTCGGCCCGATCGAGAACGATTCCTTGAAGTCCGGCGGTGACTCTTGGTCCAACGAATAGGACAGCGCTTCGCTGCCGAGCGAGATGTAGCCACGATAGCGGTCGGGCGGCATTCGCAGCTTCAGCTTTTCCTCGAGCGGCCGATCGAAATAAGCCCGCGATACGCTGCGCATGTCGTCGATCAGGCTGTCGGGTACTCCATGTCCGGCGATGATCAAAAAGCCAAGCGAGGAGCACGCGCGGTCGACTTCCTGTGCCACCGCTTCCTGGTCCTTTACCGTACCGTTCAGGAACGGGCCGATGTCGATGACTGGAATGCTGTTCATGTTGTGAACTCCATGGCTCCGAGCAAACCACTCCGAGCAAACCATCCGAGCAAACCACTCCGAAGCAAACCACTGACCCTTGCCACGCCGAGCCAACCACGCTCCACCGCGGCATTGCTGCGGCCAAAGCCGCCATCTGATTTGTTTGTTATTGAAGCTCGCGCGTCGATCGCCAAATCTGCCGCACGCTTAAGTCCACCGCTGGTTAAGCCTCTTGTGCGCTCGCTGTTATTTGCGAATGATACATGAGGACCGAAACCTGTCAAAGCGCCGAGGGGACACAACGTGAGTGTATTGATCAAGAACGGGCGGATCGTCACCGCGGTTGATGATTACCACGCCGATATCTTCGTCAACGACGCTCAGATAACCCTCATCGGCAAGGACCTCGTGATCGACGCCGACAAGCAAATCGACGCGACTGGCAAACTCGTCATCCCGGGCGGCATCGATCCGCACACGCACCTTGAGTTGCCGTTCGGCGGCACGACAACGTCGGATACGTTTGAGACCGGCACCCGCGCGGCCGCGTACGGCGGCACCACCTGCATCATCGACTTCGCGGTACAGACGCGCGGGACATCGACCCTGAAGGCGCTCGACGATTGGCACGCCAAGGCGCAGAGCAGAACGGCGATCGATTATGCGTTCCACATGATCGTAACCGACATGCCGCAGGAGCGGATCGGCGAAATGCGCAGTCTCGCCGACAACGGCATCACCAGCTACAAATTGTTCATGGCCTATCCCGGCGCACTTCTCTCCGACGACGGCACGATCTTTCGCGCCATGCGCAAGGCCGGAGAGGACGGCACTTTGGTCTGCATGCACGCCGAGAATGGAATCGTCATCGACGAACTGGTCAAGATCGCGCTCGCCGAACGCAAGGTCGAGCCGAAATATCACGCATTGACCCGGCCGACCCGACTGGAAGCGGAAGGCGTGCACCGCGCCTTGGCCATCGCCGAGGTCGCGCGCGCTCCGGTCTACATCGTTCATTTGAGCTGTTACGACGCACTGCACGAACTGCGCATGGCCCAGGCACGCGGCGTCATGGCACACGCCGAAACCTGTCCGCAATATTTGCTGCTTGACGTCGACCGCTATGACGAACCGGGTTTTGACGGCGCCAAATATGTGCTGACTCCGCCGCTGCGCGAGAAGTGGAACCACGACGAGCTATGGGGCGGTCTGCGCTCACACGCGCTCGACGTCATCTCGACCGATCACTGCCCGTTCTGCCTCAAAGAGCAGAAGGAGCTCGGGCGGAACGACTTCAGCAAGATTCCCAATGGCGGTCCAGGCATCGAGAGCCGCATGAGCCTGATCTATCACTATGGGGTCAGCAAGGGTCACATCTCGCTTAATCGCTTTGTCGAACTGACATCGACCGCCCCGGCAAAAATCTTTGGCCTGTTTCCAAAAAAGGGCACGATCGCGGTCGGCAGCGATGCCGACATCGTGATCTTCGATCCCGCGCGCGAAGAAACAATCAGCGCTTTTAATCCCCACACCCATCACATGAACATCGATTACAGCGCCTACGAAGGTTTTAAGGTCAAGGGATACACCGAGACCGTCCTCTCGCGCGGCAAGGTCGTGATCGAGAAAGGCGAATATGTCGGCCGCGCCGGCGATGGTGCGTTCGTCAAGCGAACGGCTTATGGCGGACAGTACGCAAACACCCACGCCAATATGGTGCACGACGTGTTGGCGCCGCGTGCGTCGCTCGGTTCGCCGGGGCGTCGTCTGTCTTGATGCATGAGCAGGAGCTCACACGATCTTCGTCATGGCGCAGCGCCAATGACGGTTGCGACAACCGGTGCAACAAGGCTCACTTCGGACCCGGTCGCGCCGGCGCAGCTCCGCGCCGACATCGCGAAGCTGTTCGATGCCTTCGCCAGCGGCGGCTTTGGCGTGGTGCCGCTCGATGTGGCCTACGCGGTGGTGGCCACAACGCCGGCAGGTATCCGGCGCATTTTCGAAACCAAGCGGCGATCTTACGACAAACCTTCCGGCATGTTCGGTAACTGGCGCATGAGTCGCGAAATCCATCTGATGCACGAGACCCGGCACGCCATGGTCCGCGAGATCGTCGAGCAGGAAAGAATCCCGTTTTCGGTCGTTGCGCCGTTTCGCGCCGACCATCCGTTGTTCGCAGCAGTCGATCCATTCGTGATGAAGAACTCATCAAAGGGCGGCACGCTGGACATGCTGCTCAACGCCGGCCAGTTTCACGATGCTATCGCCGAAGCGGCAGTCGCTCGCGGCACCGCCGTGTTTGGTTCATCCGCCAATGTGTCGCTCACCGGCAGCAAATACCGCTATCAGGATATCGAGCCGGCCATCCTCGACGCCGCAGCAGTTTCTTTTGATTACGGCCAATCGAAATACGCGCATCCAGACGGACTCTCCAGCACCATCATCGACTTCACCGACTTTTCGGTGATACGGGTCGGCCATTGCTTCGATCGCCTCATGCGGGCTTTCGCAAACCGTTTCGGCGTCACTTTGCGAGCGTAATTGTTCAGGGAACAGAATGAACGACCCCTACAAAAACATCGGTTTTGACGCCAACCCGATCGGCTTCGGCCGGCGGGCAGGAATTGTGGTCGTCGACTTTCAGAAAGGGTTTACCGAAAGCCGCTTTCAGCTCGGCGGCAGTCCTATGGTCGAACGTGCGGTCAACAATACCGCAAAGCTGGTCGCCGCGGCCCGCCATGCGGGGCTCCCGGTCGCCTGCTGCTATACCGCCTATTCGAGCGCGCGCGACGCCCCGTTGTGGAAGATCCCGACCGTGGTCAACGAATTCCATCATGGTCAAGCCTGCACGGAGCTCGACGAACGTATCTACGATCGCGCCTACGACATGGTGGTGTGCAAGACCGCAGCATCGATCTTTTTCAACACGCCGGTCGCGTCCTATTTCATCAAGGAGGGCGTCGATACCGTGATCGTCTCCGGATGCAACACTTCGGGTTGTGTCCGCGCCAGCATCACCGACGCATTTTCCTACGGCTTTCGCGTCATCGTGCCGGAATCATGTTGCGGCGACGTCGAAGAGGGCCCGCATCGGGACAATTTACGCGATGTGCAGCGCCGCTATGCCGATGTCGTTACGCTTGAGGAAGTGCTCGCCTACATCGAGACGTCGGGGCGGCGGAACAGCTGAACGGCGCGACGCCGGAAGCGGAAGCGTCCTCGCCCAACGCGCTGCCAAGCCACATCGGCGGCGCTGGCGCGTCAGGCATGACATCTCCCCGCTGTTCTCCCACGATCATCCGGCCGTCTGGACGACTATCGCCGCACAGCGGTTTCGGCGCTGCTCAATGCCGCAACCAAGTCGGAGAAAAGCTCATTACTCAGGCTTACGTGATCCACCAGACGCGCGTGTGCCGCGTCGCCGTCGCCGGCAATAATCGCCTCGACAATCGCCTCATGTTCCTCTGAGGCGCGGCGGAGCGCATCCGGCCGCTTCAGGTGGTAGGCACGATAGGGCGCAAGCCGACTATAGAGCGCAATTGCCTGCTCTTTGAGATAGTCATTGTGCGAACCTGTGTAGATCGCTTCGTGAAACCATTTGTTCAGTTCGTGATAGCCCTCGCGATCTTTCGCCTCGATGTACGGAGCAAATTTCTTATGCAGTGAAACAAGAGCGGCGTGCTCGCCGGGGGTCATGCGGCGCGCCGCCAACCGGCCGCAGAACCCTTCAAGCTCGGCCATGACCTCAAACATCTCCACCATTTTCGATGGAGTTATTTTTGCTACGACGGCGCTCTGATGAGGGCGCCACTCGACGAGACTAGCCGCCGACAGCTGCCGCAGCGCCTCGCGAACCGGCGTGCGCGACACGTTGAACGCCTCGGCGAGTTTCTTCTCGTCCAATTCCTCGCCGGGCCGCAGCACGCCGGAAATGATTTGATCGGCGATCTGCCGCCGCACCCGGTCGGAACGGATGATCGGCGCGTCGTTGCTTTCAGCCTTGCCAAGGACAGCCCGGCTAACAGGCTTGGTCATAATCGACGTCATTGAGACTCACTGCTTCTCAGCATGCCAGTGTAACGTGGAATACTGTCTTTATTTCCAGCGCAATCGCGACACACTTGTATACCCGATTATCTAAATTGTATATTATGCTATTGGCTGAGTAGCGGGTATTGTGAAATGGCTGTTCGTCTAGCTCTCCTACAGATGAATTGTTCGGGAGCCCGCGAACAGAATTTAGTCCGCGCCGAGCAAATGATCCGCGAAGCGGCCCGCAAGAATGCCCAGATCGCGCTCCTCCCCGAAGTCTTTCACGAGCTGTTCTTCATTACCGATCTCAACGCCCGCTACTTCGATAGGGCCGAACCGATACCCGGCCCGATCACCGAGGCGATGCAGAAGCTTGCGCGCGAGCTGGAAATCGTAATCGTCGCCCCAATCTATGAACGCGTAGACCGCAGTGTGTATTACAATTCTGCGGCGGTCATCGATGCGGACGGATCGTTGCTGGGGGTCTATCGCAAGAACCACATTCCGCTGAATACGATCTTCTACGAGAAACTCTATTTCAAGCCCGGCAACCTCGGCTATCCGGTTTTTAATACGCGGTATGGAAAGGTCGGCCTGTTAATCTGCCACGATCGCCACTATCCGGAAGGTGCACGGGCGCTGGCACTCAATGGCGCGGAAATCTTGCTGATCCCGAGCGCCACACCGGACAAAAGCCTCTCCCGCAAGGTGTGGGAGAAGGAGCTTTGCGCGCATGCGATCTTTAACGAATATTTTGTCGCCGGATTGAACCGGACCGGACAGGAAGGCGACTATTTCTACTACGGTCACAGCGTTGCCTTCGACCCCGCCGGCGAAATGCTGGCGCAGGCCGGGACCGACGAAGAAGTTCTCATCGTCGACTGCGATCTTGATATGATCACGCAACGGCGGCGCGCCTGGCAATTCTACCGGGACAGGCGCCCCGACACCTACGGTATCCTCACCGCGCTGGTGCCGTAGCCAGACCATCCGGGCCGACAGCGCGGCTAAGCGGGGGATTGACCATGCGGAAGGCAATGATCGCCACGGCCATAGTGCTTGCGGCGGGATGGATGACGCAGGCGCAAGCCGCGGAAAAGGTCCGGCTCACCTACACCGTGCAAGTGCATCAGCCCAACATGATGGTGCTTGCCGACTATGCCAAGAAATACGGCGTCGAGATCGAAGCGGTGCCGATGCGGCGGTATGCGGATCAGCAATTGGCCCTGATGACCAACCAGGTCGACGTTGCCGTCATGGGTTACGTCAATGTCGGTTTGATGGAAGAAAAAGGCTTCCGCGACTACCGCGCCATTGCCGGCGTCTTCACCGGCGGCCAGAGCCTGACACTGGCCAAAGACATAAAAGCGACGACGTGGAAGGATCTGGAAGGCCGCAAGATCGGGACCGCGCCGAATAGCTATGTCGAACTGCTCTTCAAAGCGAGCGCCACGCTCGGCGGCGCCGATCTGTCGAAAATACAGACCGTCAGCTTCACGGCCGGTGGACCGCCGCTGCTCGATGCCCTGAAGAACCATCAGATCGACGGTTTTGCCTCGTGGGAGCCAAATAACGCCGGTGCGGTCGTAGCGGGTGACGGCTCCTACAGCTCACTCGACCTCAGTGACAATCCGACCCGCAACGTCAACGGACTACTCACCGTCAATACTGCGTTTCTGCAGGCTCACCGGGCGGCGGTTCTTGGGGTCGTTCGCGCGCTTATCGAGGCGACCGATGCTCTCAATCAAGATCGCGATAAATTCATCGCGGTCGCGATGAACGGCACCGGCTCTTCGCTCGAAGTCGTGAAAGAGGCCATTCCTCACGGCAAGATCGATTACAAGCTCTATTCCAAGGAAGCCAAGGCGCTGATGGGAATGCTTCACCAAGCCAAGCTGACCCAGGCCGATGCGACGCCGGCGGTGGACAGGCAATTCGACTATTCGCTCCTCGAAGAGGCGACCGGCAAACCGAAAAATCAGCTCGGCGGAGAGTGAGCGAGGGGACACTGGTGTCCGTTGTTTCGATCCCGACCCGCCGAAACTCTTGGGACAGCGCGCGTATTGTTGCGAGCGCCAATCTCGTCGGTCGCCGGATCATCGGACCGCTCGCGGTACTGCTGCTGTGGCATCTGGCGTCAACCCTGCATTGGGTCGATCCACGGTTCGTGCCATCGCCTTTGACGGTGCTGCACTCGCTGTGGATCTGGATGTTTGGTCCGGCTGGCGCGGGGCCCTACTCCGGCACCTGGTTTCTGCACGCCGCCAACAGCGCCTATCGGGTCCTGATCGGCTTTCTCGCCGCCGCGGTCGCCGGCGTTGTCATCGGCTGCCTGATCGGCTGGTTCAAGGTCGTTTCCGATCTGCTGGATCCGGTCATTCAAATCGTGCGCCCGATTCCGATCACCGCCTGGGTCCCCTTCGCGGTGATTTTTTTCGGCATTCGCGACGGGTCGGCTTTTTTCCTGATCGCGCTCGGTGCGTTTTTCCCGATCGTCGTCAATACCGCCGCCGGAGTCGCGGCAACGCCCAAGCTCCTCGTCCGTGCCGCCCGCATGCTCGGCGTTCGTTCCTACATGCTGTTGCCGCGGGTGGTCATTCCCTCCGCCATGCCGTTCATTTTCACCGGCCTGCGACTGGGCATCGGGCTTGCCTGGGTGCTGGTCATCGTCGCCGAGATGATGGCGGTGAAGTCGGGTCTCGGCTTTGCGATGTGGGACGCTTATTATTTTCTGCGGCTCGACATCATCATCGCGGCGATGTTGAGCGTGGGCGCGCTCGGCTTTTTCAGCGATCTGATGATCCGATTTATCGGTCGTTGGGTGCTGCGCTGGAGCCGCGGCTTATGAACCAGCTCGTGACACCTGCCGCGCTTCGGCCGCCGCAATCGCGCATTGTCGTGCGCGGACTACGAAAGCACTTCATCGATATTTCGCGGCAGGAACAGATCGTTGCACTCGATGGCGTCGATCTTGAAATAGGCGACGATGAGTTCCTCACGATCCTCGGCCCGAGCGGCTGTGGGAAGACGACACTGCTCAACATTATCGCCGGCTTCGACCAGGCAACCGGCGGCGATGTGCACCTCGACGGCGAGGCGATCCTCAAACCCGGCCCCGATCGCGGCGTGGTGTTTCAGGAATACGCGCTGTTTCCCTGGCTGACGGTCGAACAGAACATCGAATTCGGATTGCGCGAACGCCGCGTCGCCAAGGCCCAGCGCCGCGCGCGTGTCCGCGACCAGATCGCTTCCGTTGGCCTGTCAGGATTTGAACGCCGGTATCCGCAAGAGCTATCGGGCGGCATGCGCCAGCGGGTGGCCATTGCCCGCGCACTGGTCAATGATCCGAAGATCTTATTGCTGGACGAGCCGTTCGCCGCCCTCGATGCGCAGACCCGCACCATGATGCAGCAGGAATTGCTGCGGGTCTGGAGCGCCGCGCGACGGACCGCAATATTCATCACGCACAATATCGAGGAAGCCATTCTGCTCGGCGACCGCGTTGTCGTGATGACGGCCCGCCCCGGCCGGATCAAGGAAATTGTCTCGGTCAATCTGCCCCGCCCGCGCGATGTCACATCCGCAAATTTCAACGACACCAGACGGCGTATCGGTTTGATGCTCGAGAGCGAGGTGCAGGCAACATTCGCGGCCATGCAAGCCGGCGCCGGGGCTTGACCGCATGGCCGCCGAAATATCGGGAAAATAAGTGGACAACGAACTGATCATCGAGCGGCGCGGGCCGGTCGTGCGCCTCACGGTTAATCGGCCGGAGGTGCGCAATGCGCTCAGCATCGCCATCACTCAGCGGATTGCGCAGACGCTGCGCGACCTGTCGCGCGACCGCACCGTGCGGGTGTTCGTGCTAACCGGCGCCGGCGATCGCGTCTTCGTATCCGGCGCCGACGTAACCGAATTCCGCGAGCAGCTCGCGACGCCCGAGCAAGCCTTGAATTACGACGCCACGGCCGAGCAGCTGCAATCGGCGCTGCGCGCAGTACCGCAGCCGGTGATCGCGAGAATCCAGGGCCATGCGGTCGGGAGCGGCAGCATCGTGGCTGCTTCCTGCGATTTTCGCATCGCGGTGCGAACGGCGAAGTTCGGCATTCCGGTCGCCAAATTCGGGTTCCTCGCCACTGTCCCCGACACGCTTCGGCTGGTGCAGCTGGTCGGCACCGCCAAGGCCAAGTGGTTGCTGATGACCGGCCAGCTCATTGAGGCACCCGAGGCGCGAGCGATCGGCCTCATCGACCAAGTCGTCGATGCGGCAGACCTCGATACAACGGTCGACGCTCTGGCAGCTATTTTGGCGGCCAATGCGCCGCTGACCATCAAGGCGACCAAGCAAATCATCGAAACCTTCAGCGCGCCCAACAACAGTGTTGTGTCGGGGGCGCCGTGGTATGCGGAAATTTTTCGCAGCGCCGATTTTCGCGAGGGGCTCGACGCCTTCTTTGCCAAGCGCAAACCGGAGTTTACGGGTGAGTAACGTGGACCGCGGCCTCACATCAGCCGAACCGGGAACCGTGCTTGTGGAGCACGGATATTCGCCCGACTACATTGCGGCGATCAAGGCCGATGGCGCGACCCAAGGAGCATAAAAGCGCATGCCGTATCTGACGACCGATGACCAGGTGAAATTGTATTACGAGGACAGCGGCGCCGGCCGCCCGATCCTTTTCATCCATGAGTTTTCCGGCGACTATCGCGCCTGGGAGCTGCAGGTCCGCTATTTCGCGCGCCGCTATCGCTGCATCACCTACAATGCGCGCGGCTATCCCCCGTCGGAGGTGCCGAACTCGGTCGACAAATATTCGCAGCGCCGCGCCGTCGACGACGCGGTCGGCGTCCTCGACCACCTCAAGATCGAGAAGGCGCACATTGTCGGCCTTTCGATGGGCGGTTTCGCCGCGCTGAATTTCGGCATTCACTATCCGGAACGGGCGTTCTCGCTGGTCGTAGGTGCGGCCGGCATGGGTGCCGAGCCCGACAAAGCCGCGCAATTTCGCCAGGAAGTCGAGGTTGTGGCGGGGCGCTGGGAAAGCGAGGGCGCGGCAAAATTTGCGCCGATCTACGGAGCGGGACCCGGCCGCGAGCAGCTGGAGATGAAAGACCCGCGCGGCTTCAAGGAATTCATCGACCAGTTATCCGAGCATTCCGCCACCGGCGCGGCGTTGACGCTTCGCGGCGTGCAAGCGCGGCGGCCCTCGCCGTTCGAACTCGTGCCGCAACTCGAACAGATGGTCGTGCCGACGTTGATCATTCACGGCGACGAAGACCGTTCGTGCCTCGGCACCGGCGCGTTTCTCAAACGCACCATTCCCTCGGCCGGCCTGATGGTGTTTCCGAAGACCGGCCACACCATCAACCTTGAGGAGCCGGCACTGTTCAATTTCGCTGTGCAGGACTTCATTACGCAGGTCGACAGCGGCCGCTGGATGCTCCGCGACAAGCGAACAGAATCCGCAGCGGTGCTTCTCCAAACCGAACCGCGCCGCTAGCGCGGTTCGTCAGTACAGTTCCGGCACTTCGTTCAATCCGCGCGCGGCCTCGATCGCATCAGGCAATTGCCGGCAGAACGCATCGACCCATTCGGCCGGCACCGTCGTGCTGACCTTCACGAAGCGCGAGCCGAAGCGCGGCGTATGATAGGAGCCCTGGCGGATCATGATGCCGCGCTCGGCAAAAACCGCGGCCAGCGCTTCGGGCCGCAGCCCAAGCTCCGCGCATTCGATGATGACGAAATTGCCCTGCGACGGATAAATCGGCACGGTCAAGCCGGCGATTTTGTCGACTGATTCCTTGATGGCAGCCTGGTTGCGGCGCTGAGTACGCTGAACCGCCGGCATCCACTCCGACTTTCACCGCAAGTCCGGCCTGCGCGGCGCGCTGCGCGAGCACGCTGGCGCCGAGTGTCGCTGTGGCGTAAGCCGCAAGCTCTTCGATCATCTGCCGATTGGCGACGACCGCACCGACTCGCAGGCCGGCAAGCCCAAGCCATTTGGAGAAACTGTAAATCGTAATCGCGCGCTCGGGATAGAAAAGCGCAGCGAGCGTGTGGACATCCGCAAAATCCCGGTAGGTGCAGTCATGCAGGAAATAGGCGCCCACCCCGCGCGCGATTGCGCAAAACGCCTCAATCTCCTGCCGCGTATAGCAAACCCCCAGGGGGTTGTTGGGATCGACCAAATAGACAATGCGGGTATTCTGATCGACGGCCTCGCTGAGTTGCTGCGGCGTCAACCGGTATCCCGTCGCCGGATTGTAGATCGGAATCTCGCGAATTTCGGCGCCGGCTTGCCGGGCGAATTGCATCGGCCATTTCCAGCCGGGGTCGGTCGTGACAAAATTGGTTTGCGGTTGGCAATACGCGCGACAAACCGTCGCCAACGCCGCTACGGCGCCGTCACTGACCATCGCTGTCGTCGTATCATGCGGGAGCCCCAGATCGGAGACGATGGCATCGAGCAGCGCCGTAAATCCTCCGGGCGGCGCGTAGGCGTGAAATTCTTCCGCATCAATGGCGTCGATCAGCGCCTTACGCACCGCCGGGTGCATCGGCAGGTGATTGGTGTTCTGGCCGAGCCAGAACAGGCCCGGAGTAGCAAACAGCCGATCGAAATGCGCGTTGCGCTCGGCAAAGCTGCTCATTGCCGCTTCGGCCGCGGCTTGATGATCGAGCCGTAGGCGGCGATGCCGCCGTCGATCGTGACAATCGTACCGGTGATATAGCCGGCGCGCGGCGAAGCGAGGAAAGCGATCAGGTCGGCCACCTCCTGCGCCGTGCCCATGCGGCCGGCGGGATAGTCGCTCAGGTATTGCTGCCAACGCGCCTCGTCGCCGAAATTGTCGCGCGCGCGCCGCTTCATGATCCGCACCATGCGATCGGTGGCGATCGGTCCCGGATTGACGCCGACGACGCGGACACCGTAATCAAGGCTGACACCACCGATTGCCCTGGTGAACGACATCAACGCGGCATTTCCCGTGCTGCCGGCGACATAATTGTAATCCCAGTTTTCGCCGGAATTGCCGATGTCGTTGATGATGACGCCCGAGCCGCGCTTTTTCATGCGGGTATAAACTGCGCGGGTCAGATTGATGTAGCCGAAAACCTTCAGGTCGAAGCCGCGCCGCCAATCTTCGTCAGTCAACGCTTCCACGGTCCCCGCCGGGATATCGCCGGCATTGTTGACCAGAATGTCGACGTCGCCCGCTGCATCGGCAAGCGCCGCCATGCTTTCCGTGGTCGAGAGATCGCCGGGATACAGATCGACTTTGACTTGATGGGCGGCGAGGATTTCCTTGCGCAGCTTTTCAAGCTCATCGCCTGAGCGCGCCGCGAGGTGAACCGAGCATCCTTCGCCCGCGAACGTCAGCGCGGTGGCGCGACCGATGCCTTTCGAAGCGCCGGTTATCAGCACAGTTTTCCCGGTCAATTGCAGATCCAAACATCCCTCCCCTTCGCCTCGCACAACGACTACGGCGCCGTTTGTATACAACTGAGTGTCCAAGTAATACAGTTGGACCCAGCCGGAAATTGACTGAACCAATGTCGGAGCGTGGCAAAATCGTCGGTGACATAGCCAAACACGTGAGCATTGCCCGCTTGTGGGATCGCCTCATGGCGCTTGCCCAATTCGGCGCCTTGGCAAAGGGCGGCGTCAATCGGCAGGCGCTGTGCGACGAGGAAATTCCCGCCCGGGCGCAACTCGTGCGGTGGGGACAAGAGATCGGCCTTGAGGCATCAACCGACGAGGTTGCCAATCTCTTCCTGCGCTATCCCGGGACCGATCCCAGTTTGCCCCCTGTGATGGTCGGCTCGCATATCGACAGTCAGCCGACTGGCGGAAAATTTGACGGGCCGCTCGGGGTTTTGGCCGGGCTGGAAAGCGTCGAGGCGATCATCGCCCGGGGCACGCGTCCGCGCCGTTCCATCGAGGTCGTTTCCTGGATGAACGAGGAAGGCTCGCGCTTTGCGCCGGGCATGATGGGGTCGGCGGTTTACTCCGGTGCGCGCAAGTTTGAGGACATTCTCGGCATTCGCGACAAGAACGGTGTCAGCGTCGAGACCGAACTTCACAAGGTCCTCGGGGCTGAACCGCACTTGCCGCGTCGACCGCTCGGCGGAAGGCCGGCGGCGTTTCTGGAAATGCACATCGAACAAGGTACGATCGTCGAAACCGCCGGCAAGACCATCGGCGTCGTCACCGGCATGCAGGGCAAGCGGACGTTTCGGGTTCAGGTGGACGGCGAGGAAAATCACGCCGGCACATCAGCGCGAAGCGCACGGCGCGACGCCTTGGTCTCCGCAGTCAACATCGTGAGCGCGCTGCAGGACGCGATGTGGGACGCCGACGATATCGTACGCTTCACCATCGGCATGTTCACGGTAACGCCCAACGCGCCGTCCGTCGTTCCCGGCCGCGTTATCTTTTCGCTTGACCTTCGGCACCCGGACGCGGCCACGTTGCGCAAATTGGGCGACGCCATCCCGGAGATCTGTGCGAAGGCGCGCGGCCGATGCGAAGTTTCGGTCAAAGAGTTGCTGCACGATCCGCCACTCGAATTTGCGGTCCCGATCCGCGATACGATCAGATCGGCCGCCACAACGCTTGGCGTTCCGTGGATGGATATTCTGTCCTTCGCCGGTCACGATTCCCGCTATCTTCATTACATCTGCCCGACCGCAATGATTTTCATCCCCTGCAAGGACGGCATTAGCCATAACGAGGCCGAGAGCATTCGCGAGCAAGACGCGCTCGACGGAACGCGGGTGCTCGCCGAAGCCGTCTTCGCCCTGGCGAATGCGGACTGAAGTAACGCCATGACTTATAGTGACGGCGTAACTCACGCGAGGGCCGGCTTGCCGATCGGCTCAGAGGTCGATTCGTCGCCGGCGAAAAGGCCGGTGCGTTTGACGTTGCGCGGCCGGCTGGCGACGGTGGTTCCGCTTGATCCGGCGGCGCATGAGCAAACGCTGTATGAGGGCACGCACGGCCCGGATCGGGAGAAGCTCTGGCTTTACATGGGCGCCGGACCGTTCGCCGACCGCGCCTCGTTCCGAGCCTATCTGGACAAGCTCGCTGCCTCGGACGATCCGCTTTCCTTCACCATCATCGACAATGCCAGCGGACGCGCCACCGGACACGCGTCCTATATGCGCATGGCGCCGGAACACCGCGTGATTGAAGTCGGCAACATCTTCTACACAACCTCGCTGTCCCGTTCCGCCGCCGCCACCGAAGCCATGTACCTCATGGCCAGGCACATCTTCGAAGACCTCAATTACCGGCGCTACGAGTGGAAGTGTAATGCGCTGAACGCGCCGTCCCGGCGCGCGGCGCTGCGCCTCGGATTTTCATTTGAAGGCATTTTTCGTCAACACATGATCCAAAAGGGACGCAACCGCGACACCGCATGGTTTGCCATGCTCGATCACGAATGGCTGGCGCGAAAGGCCAGATTCGAAGCGTGGCTGCGGCCCGAGAATTTTGATGAAAGCGGCAGACAGCGGACGCCGCTTTCCGCCACGAGATAAGATGCGGCCATGAACGTTGAAGCGCCGCCACCTCTGCGCAAAGAGGACAGCCGGCTGTTGCGCGGGGCGGCCAGGTTCGTCGACGACGTTCATTTGGACCGGATGGCGCACGGAGCGTTCGTGCGCAGTCCCATGCCGCACGCGGACATTCTCGCAATCGACGCGTCGCGCGCTCGCGCCGCCGGGGCGTTGGCGGTCCTGACGGCGGGCGATCTGCCATTCAACGATCAGCCGTGGATCGTGCGCTATTGGCATCCGAGCATCCGCAACGGGCTGCCGAAGTTTCTCGCCGCCGGCCGCGTGCGCTTCGTCGGCGAGCCGGTCGCCTTCGTCGTGGCGGAAGATCGTTATCAGGCCGAAGACCTGGCCGAACTCGTCAACGTCGAGTACCGGCCGCTGCCGGTTATCGCCACCATCGGCGATGCGACCGCCAAAGATGCAGCGACACTTCATGCCGAATGGACCGGCAATGTCGCGGCGGCGTTTGAACACCATCACGGGAACGCTGCGCGCGCACTCGCGGATTGTACCCATCGTGCCCGGCGTCAATTCAATTTCATTCGCCAGGCTCCGGTTCCTTTGGAGACCAGAGGCGTCGTTGCCGATTTCGATGCGAAGCGTCCATTTTTGAGCGCGTGGCTCTCGACCCAGCCGCATTATAATGTACGGCAGAACCTCGCCAGCCTCCTCGGACTCGCGGAGGACCAGGTCCGCGTCATCGCCGAAGACGTCGGCGGCGGCTTCGGCTCGAAGTCACGGCCGTATGCTGAAGAGATGATCGTTGCCTACGCCAGCCGCCATTTGCACCGGCCGGTGAAGTGGATCGAAGATCGATTTGAGAATTTGCAAGCCACCACCCATTCCCGCGCGATGCAAGTCGATCTTGAGATCGGTTGCGACGCCCATGGACGCCTTGCGGCCCTGAAGGTCGAGATCCTTGTCGATATCGGCGCCTATGTGTTCACCAGCGGGATCGCGACCGCCCAGGTTGCCGCGGCGCACGTCGCCAACGGCTATCGCTTTCCCAATATCTCGATCGCCGTCCGCTGCATCGGGACCAACAAGACGCCGATCGGGACCTATCGCGGCGCCGGGCAGCCGGAAGTCACCTTTCCGCTGGAGTGTCTGCTCGACGTGCTCGCCAAGCAGATCGGGTGGAACGCCGCGGACCTGCGGGCCCTCAATCTCGTGCGTCCAGCCGATATGCCGTATCGGGTCGGTACCACCCTCCTCGGCAATGATCTGGTCTTGGAGAACGCCGATTTCCCGCGCGCGCTGGCAACAGCGACTCGCGACGAGCGGCTATTCCGAGCAGATCGAGATCGCCGCGAACGGCGACCGGATCGCGTATGGCATCGGTTGCGGTGTCGAAACCGGTGGCTTGGTCAATCTGGAATTGGCGCAGGTGCGGATCGATCCAGACGGCACGGTTGCGGTCAGATCGGGAATGTCATCGCAGGGTCAGGGTCAGTTCACCACCTACGCGCAAGTCTGCGCCGAAACGCTCGGGGTGCCGTTCGAAAGTGTGTCGGTTCGCCTCGGCGACACCGGCTTGATGCCGTTCGGCCGTGGCGCATTTGCGGCGCGCGGCGCCGTCATCGGCGCTAACGCCGTATTCAGCGCAACGCAAAGCCTTCGCGCTAAAGTGCTCCAGCGCGCAGCCACTCTTCTGCAATGCCGCGCGGGCGAACTCGACATCGAGAATGGCTTGATAAGGCGCGAGGATGGCAGCACGACCGACCTGACAATCGGTCAGATTGCGCAGGCGGTGCAGCCGGGCGGCGCATTGTTCGACGGCGACGCCGCGCTGGAAGTGAGCACGGTCTATGAGGCCAAGCAGGTTCTGACCAGCGGCTTTTCGGTTCATGTGGCGAAGGTTCGGCTCGATCCGAACACCGGGCTGTTTCGCATCGAGGACTATGTCGTCATTCATGACGCCGGGCGCGCGCTGAACCGGATGATCGTCGATGGACAAATTATCGGCGGGGTAGCCGACGGCATCGGCGGGGCGATATTGTCCGAGATGGTCTACGACGACGACGGGCAGCCGCTGACCGGCTCGCTCGCCGATTATCTGGTGGCGACGGCGACCGAGATTCCGCACATCAGGCTGGTGCATCTCGATTCACCTTCGGGCACAAACGCGCTCGGCGTTCGCCCGGTCGGCGAAGGCGGCATTATCCCGGTGGCCGCGGCGCTGACCAATGCTTTGGCGCGCGCAATAGACTCAAGCCGGACCGGCCACGAAGTGCCGCTGTTTACGCTGCCGTTGAAACCCGAGCGCGTCTACGCTGCCTGCCAGCTTGCCGCGGGCAATGCGGCGCGAGATTGAACTGCACTCTATTTGGATTGGCGATGCTCCCATCCCGGTAGCGGCTACGTGCATTACGCGAAATAAGCCTGCCGGATTTCTTCGTTGGTGGCAGCGGCAAGCGCCGAGCCCCGCCACACCACACGGCCGGCTGCGAGGACAACGCAAGTGTCCGCGAGCGCTGCCGCGATTTCGAGATTTTGTTCGACCAAAAGCACGGCGACGCCGCTGTCACGAATGCGCTTCACTGCATCGACGAAAGCCCGAACAATACCGACCGCAAGCCCCGCCGACGGCTCGTCAAGCAGCATCACCTTGGGATTGGTCACGAGCGCCCGTCCGATCGCCAGCATCTGTTGCTCACCGCCGGAGAGCGAGCCGGCGACCTGCTTGCGCCGCTCCGCAAGCCGGGGAAAAAGCTCGTACACGACCTCCGCCGCAATAGCAGGCCGGCCCCGCGCGGCGTTGCTGCCTGCGAGTAATGTCTCCTCCACGGAAAAATTCGCAAACAACTCGCGCCATTGCGGCACCAGCGCCAGGCCGGAACGCGCGACGCTGCTCGGCGAGAGCCTGGTAATATCGGTACCATCGAACATCACACGTCCGGCTGCCTTCGGAATGAGCCCTGCGATCGCCTCAACGCTCGTCGTCTTGCCGGCGCCGTTCGGCCCCAACAGGGCAACGCAGCCGCGATCGGGCAGCGACAGATCGAGCCCATCGACACGGATCATGGCGCCGCTGGCGACCCGCAGCTTTGACACTTCCAGCATCACGCCACCGCTTCCCGTTCACCGAAATAGATCCTGCGCACGCGCGGATCTTCGACCATCGCAGCACCTTCGCCTTCGGCGATGATCTTGCCTTCGCTCATGACCGAAAGGCGCTCGCACAGCGAGACCAAAAAGCGGATGTTGTGTTCGATGACGACCATGGCGATGCCGAGATCGCGATTGACCGCGAGCAACAGCTCGCGCAAGCGCTGCGCTTCGTCGGCCGAAACGCCTGAAACCGGCTCGTCAAGCAGAATGATCCTTGGGCGCGATACGATGGCGCGGGCGATTTCGAGGCGGCGCTGATCGCCCAATGAAAGCGCGCTGGCAGTGTCCTGCGCGCGGGCGCCAAGACCGACCGCTTCCAGCGCCGCGTGCGCGGCTTGCCGCTCGGCGCGAAAGCTGTCGGCGTCGAGCGCCGCGGCAACGCTGCGGCGCGTGCCCTCCAGCACCGTATTGCGCCCAAGTCCGATGATGACGTTGTCGAGGCAGGAAAGGCGTTGAAACACCGCCGCGTGCTGGAACGTGCGGGTCATGCCGAGCCCAATGCGCCGCTCGATCGGTACGCCGTCGAGCGGAACGCCGGCGAGCACCACGCGGCCATTCTCGGGCGGAATGAAACCGGAGACGAGATTGAACAGTGTCGTCTTTCCGGCGCCGTTCGGCCCCATGAGACCGTGCAAAGCACCGCGCGCGATGGTCAGCGATACGCCATCGACAGCGCGAAGCGCACCATACGACCGGGAAACTGATTGGATCGCAAGGACCGGCGTGCCAGCCGAGGCTTCACCGCTCGGCGTGGATCGCAAGGGTTCCGTGACCGAAAGCAGCTCAGCAATGTTGGCCGGTCGGTTGTCTTGAACGCCAGCAGGCCGCGCGGTCGTCTTTAACTGGCGACGGCGACCAAGATTGAAGATTGTTGAAGCCAACCCCTCCGGAAAGAAAGTCAGTGTCCCGACCACGAGCACGCAAAACACCAGTTCGATGTAGTCGGCAAGCGGCCGCAGCAGTTCGGGAAACAGTCGCAGCACGCCGCCGCCGATGAGACCACCCCAGATCGAGCCCATGCCGCCGATGATCGGATAGGTGAGCGTGAAGATCGACGTGATAAGGCCATAGCTGTCGGGATCGATGATGCGAAAGCGCGGCGCTGAGACCGCGCCGGCAAACGCAATGACCGCCGAACTCCAGGTGAAGGCGGCGATCAGATAATTCCGCACGTCGATGCCGAAAGCGCGGGCCGCATTTTCGTTCGCGGCGATCGCCCGCAGGTTTTTGCCGAACGGTCCGGCGAGCAGAACCGCGATCGGCAGAATGGCCAGCGCCAAAAGCGCGGCGCAAAGCAGCAGAAAATTTGCATCATTGGCGAACGAGAAGCCGAGGATCACCGGCGGCGGCACGTGAAGGCCTTCGGCGCCGCCGGTCAGCGTCTTGCTTTCGCGCAGGACGATGATCACCACCGCCTGAAAAACGAAAGTGACCATCGCGAGATTGTGGCTGCGAAACCTGACCCCCGGTATTGCCAAGACCAAACCGGCGGCTCCCCCGAGCAACGTGGCCAACACCAGGGCGGCGAGGAATGGCGCGCCGAGATGCACCACTGGCAGAGTCGCGCCATAGGCGCCGATCGCCAGCATCGCGCCAGTCGCAAGCGTGATGCAGCGCGCATAGCCAACCAGCATCGCCAGAGCGCCGCCAACGACGGCGGCACTGAGCGAAATCGCCATCACGTACTGCCAATAGCTGCCAAGAAAGAGGCCAACGATGGCCACTGCCAAGAGGGTGCCGCTCGGTGCCAGGACTTGTCGCAGCGCGCGCCGCCGCTCGCTAGACATCGCGGACTTTCGCTTCCGGAAACAAACCCTCGGGGCGCCACATCAGAACGACGAACAGCAACAAAAAACTTGCGGCATTCGCCATTGCACTCGAAATATAGGCGGCGGCCAGGGTCTGCGCGACGCCGAGAATTAATCCTCCGAACAACGCGCCGCGCAGGGAATCAAATCCGCCGATCACCGCAGCGACGAAACCCGCGGTAATCATTGAAATCGCCAGTTCCGGCGAAACGCCCTGGCTTGGCGCAGCGAAGACGCCGGCAAGGCCCGCGAGCGCGCCGCCAAGAAACCAGGCCATGGCGTTCATGCCGTCGATCGAGTAGCCGCAGAGCACCGCGCCGCGGGGATTGGCCGCAATGGCGCGAAGCCCTCGCCCGAGCGGCGCATAGCCGAAGATCGCCAACCCGATCAGAGAACTCAGGATGGCGCCGGCAAACACCCAGATTTGCTCCTTGGTGATGATCACGTCGCCGATGAAGATGGGCCGTCCCGACACCGGATTGCGCACGCTCAGCATCTCGGTGTTCTGGACCAGCCGGTAGATTTCCGACAGGCCGATGCCGATGAAGATGGTCGAGGTAATGAGCGCAAAGATGTCCGCCCGGCGGATCGGCCGCAGCGCGATCAACTCGACGCCCGCCGCCAGCAGACCCGTCGCGATCGGAACCAGCACGTAAGCCGGCCAATAGCCGAGACCGAGCGCTTCGACCACGCCATAGGTCGCATAGGCGCCGGCGAGGACGAACGCGCCGTGAGCAAAATTCACGATGCGCGTGGCTTTATAAATAACGACAATGCCGAGCGCGGCGAGCGAATAGATGGCCCCGATCTTGAGGCCACCAATAATAATCATGACGAACTCGGCAAACACGGCAGACGTTTGCGCTAGGACGCCAGACCGACCACCTGCCACTTGCCATTGACGATCTTCGCCGAAGCCACCTTTTTGTTGCCCTGGTGATCTGTTGGCGTGACGGTTTCGGGAAAGATCACGTCATAGCCGCCGAGATCCGACGGCTTGGCATCCTTGATCGTCTCCCAGGCGCCGATCACGCCGTCCCAGGTCAGATCGCGCCCGGCTTTCTTGAGCACCTGCGCAAGCACGTAGGTCGAGCCGTAGCCGATCAGATCGTAAATGTTCGGACGGCCTTGCGGCAGCGTGCCGCCGTACTTTTCGACCAGGAGCTTGCGATAGTCAGCAATCGGCGGATCGTCCTGCGTCGTGAAGTATGGCGCGTTGAAATAGCCCCGCACGTTTTTGGTGTTGTCCGCTCCGATGATCGGCACGATCGCGTTGTTCACTGCGGAGCCGTCGATCACGAAAGTCACATCGGTGAGGCCCTTCTCTGGCGCCTGCTTGATGGCAAAGCCCGCCTCCTTGAAGCTGCCGAGGATGATGACCAGTTCGACCTGGTGGCGTGCGAACGAGACCAACTGCGCGGTGTAGTCCGTTGCGGCGGCGTCGAACTGTTCGACGGTGACCTCAAGCCCGCCCCGCTTCTCCAGCCGCGGCTTGATTTCGGCCAGATGCGACTGCGGAAACGCGTAAGTGCCGGCGAGCACGCCGACTTTCTTGGCGTTTGGCGCGCCCTGAAAGCCGATATCGATCAGCGCCTGGCCGGTGATGCTCGCCGGTGGAATGGTGCCGTGAAAAACGTTGCGCGCGAACGGATTGCGGATGATCGGGGTTGCACCAACGGTGTTGTAGGTTGGAATCTTCGCCGCGCGCACATAATCAGCCGCGGCGGCCGCGCCGGTGCTGCCTGAGGCAACGACAAGCACGAAGACCTTGTCATCCTCGACAAGCTTCTTGGCGGCGGCGACCGATTCCGCCGGAGTAGAAGCCTGTTCGAATAGCAATTTCAGCTTGCGACCATTGATTCCGCCGGCCGCGTTGAGCTTGTCGATCGTGATCTGCATATTGTCGCGGCCAGGTACGCCGATGAATGCGAATGGCCCGTTGAGCTGGCCCAGCGCCCCGATCAGGATTTCATTGTCGCTGACGCCTTGCGCCGATTCCGCAAGCGCCGATTTGGAGCGCCCGCCGACAAGTCCGGCTGCGGCAAGAGCCGTCGCGCCGCGAAGAATGCCGCGCCGGTGAATAAGCTTTCTTTGGATCATGGTTCCCTCTGAAGTTTTTCGATCGGGAACGCACACGTGCGACTTTTGCGTGGCAGCCCGGCAAATCTGTGGTGCCCGTCACCTTAAAAAATTATACCCATAAGCTCGATTAGTATACAATAATTCTGCGTGACAATGCCGCTTGCGTGCAAAAGATTGCGAACGCGGCGCAATTCGGCGGTTCAGGATTTCTCTTTGAGCGGCGTTTCGCTTCTTCTCAGCAACGGGCGCGTGCTGCTACCGGGCGCCACACAACCGGCGCGGCTCGATATCGCGATCGGGACGGATGGCCGCATCGCCGCGCTGGAAGCGGCGATCCCGGGTGACGCTGCAGCGGACGTCATTAATCTGAATGGACGGCTTGTCGTGCCGGGTTTGGTCGATGCCCATCAGCACCTCGACAAATCGCGCACACGACGGCTGGTTCAGAATCCAAGTGCTACGTTGCAGGGCGCATCTGCCGGCTATCGTGCACTCGCCGCGACCGCAACGCGCGAAGAAATCATGGCGCGGGCCGAACGCACGCTTGATGCCTGTGTCGCGCGCGGGACGGTTGCGATCCGCAGCCACACCAACATCGAAACTGAAAGTGACATTCGCGGCGTGGAGGCGCTGATTGAGTTACAGCAGCGTTGTCGCGACCGGCTGACCTTGCAGGTTGTCGCACATTTGACGAGCGACGCGCCGCGAAGGCTCGATGCGTGTCGCCGCTGGCTCGACGCTGCGATCGGAGCCGGAGCGGATGTCATCGGCGGCGTTCCGCAATATGCCGATGAGCCGCTCGCCTTTCTCGATCTCCTGTTCGCGTTCGCGGAGCGAAGCGGGTTGCCGCTCGACATGCATATCGACGAGCATCTCGATGCCAGCCATCTTTTGTTCGATGCCGTCATCGAACGGACGCTCGCCCACGGAATGCAAGGACGCGTCACCGCCGGTCATTGCTGTGCGCTCAGTGCGGCCACGCCGGATGTGGCGAAGCGCGTTATCGCGGGTTTTGCCAGAGCCGGCATCGCCGTCATCACGCTGCCGGCCGCTAATCTGTTTCTGCAGGGCCGTGATGCCAGCCAGCTTCCGCCGCGCGGCCTCACCCGCGTCCGCGAACTACTCGACGCCGGCGTACGTGTGGCCGCCGCCTCCGACAACATTCAGGACCCGTTTATTCCGATCGGCTCGGGCGATCTCCTCGAGATCGCGCGTTGGACGCTGGTGGCCGGTCACCTCGGACTTGGCGATCTTCCCACTGCCTTCGAGATGGTCTCGTCCATTCCCGCCAGCATTCTCGCGCTGGGAAATGACTGGGGAATTTGCGCGGGCGCTCGCGCTGACTTGTTGATTACGGAAGCGGAAGACGTTGACGATCTGGTCGCCACCGGCGCGGCCAATCGAACCGTCATGGTCGGCGGCCGTGTCGTCGCCGGATCATTCGGATAGTTGGGTAACCGGACCTATGGGAGAAAAACAATGAACACACAAACGCTGGATAGGATCGGCGCCTCGACTGCGGCCGAAACGGCGATCGGTCTCACCCAGGAGATGGTGCGCATCGACAGCACCAACGGCAAGGAGGACGCACTGGCGCGCGATCTGGAAACGCGCCTCAAGTCGCTCAAGGTCGGCAAAGTCTGGTGCGAGAAAACCTACGAGGGCCGGCTTAACACCCTCTGGGAAGTCGACAGCGGCCAACCCGGCCCCAGTCTCCTCTTCACCGGACATCTCGACACCAAGCCGGTGTGCGAAGGCTGGCAGCGCGATCCGTTCGACGGCGCGATCGAAAACGGGCGGCTCTTTGGGCACGGCGTAATGGATATGAAGGCCGGCCTCGGTTCGCTGGTCGGCGGCATCATGACCATGATCGACAGCGGTGTTGATTTCAAAGGCAAGATCACCTTTGTGGCGGTCGCCGATCACATGGGACAGCAAACCGGCAGCATCGATCTGTTTCGGCGACACAAGTTCGATCACTGCGTGCTTGCCGAACTCACGGATATGCAGATCTACATCGCCCATCGCGGACGGTACTATTTCGATATCTCCACCATCGGGCATTCGGCCCACACCTGCCACAAATACAAAGCGATCAACGCCATCGAAAAAATGCTTCCGGTGGTGGAGGAAATCTCCAAGCTCAAATATTTTCCGAAAATTTCGCAGGAAATGAAGGACCTGGTGGGGCCGGAACTCTACACCGCTGTCGGCCGCATTTACGGCGGGCTGTTTCCTGGAGGCCCATCGATGATTCCGGACCGCTGCACCATCCGCGTCGATACCCGGCCGCAGCCGGGCGTGCCGATCGAAGAGGTGAAGTCGATCATTGCGGGGGCGCTCGAGCGCGCCAAGGCGCGCGATCCGCAAATTGTGCTGGAAATGGTCGATGCGGACGTCAAAGATTCCTTCATGGTCGATCCGCACGCCCCGATCGTTGTCGCGCTCAAGTCAGCCTGGGAAGCTGTCATGGGCCAAGCGGTCACCTTCCGCGGCGGCTCGTGGCTTGGAGACACGGCGAGCTTCGGCAGCTTATGCGAAACGGTGATCTTCGGCCCCGGCGGCGAGCCGGTCTATCAGCCGAATGAATCACTTGCGCTCACAGACATCGAAGCGGCGACACGGATTTACGCCCTCACGGCAGCCAAGATTCTGCAGGCAAGCTAAACCACGCCGCAGGCAACGCGAGAGCGCGAAGAAACCCGATGATCACTGCTTCCGATGGGGTCAGGCTTCATGCCCACTCGGCGGGAAGCGGCGAACCGTTGATCTTTGCCCACGAGTTTTCCGGTGATGCACGCAGTTGGGATGCCCAGATCGGCTTTTTCTCGCGGCATTATCGCTGCACCACCTATTGCGCCCGCGGGTACCCACCGTCCGACGTTCCGGCGACGATCGATGCCTACAATCAAGACCGCGCGGCCGAAGACCTGGCCGATGTCGTGCGTGCGGTCGCCGATGGTCCAGCGCACATCGTTGGATTGTCGATGGGCGGATTTGCCGCGCTGCATTTTGGGCTTCGCTACCCGCAACTTGCCCGGTCGCTGACGATTGCGGGTGTCGGATATGGCGCGAAGCCGGAGCAGCAAGCTCACTATCGCGATTCAACCCGGCGCGAGGCCACGCATGCCGAGGCCGTCGGTATGGCTGCTTTCGCCCGCGAGCTTGCCGGCAGCAGCTACGCGCAATGCCTGCGCGCCAAGGACGAAGCCGGCTGGCGTCGATTCGCCGGGCAACTTGGTGAGCATGCGGTGACTGGCATGGCGATGACGCTCCGCGGCGTGCTGGCGGAGCGGCCATCGCTCTGGCATCTCGGGGATGCATTGCGCGCGCTTGCGCTCCCCGTGCTTCTCGTCACCGGCGACGAGGACGCAGCGTGCATCGAGCCTAATCTCTTTCTCAAGGCGACGCTGCCGGACGCCGCGCTCTTTGTCATGCCGCGCTCCGGCCATCTGATGAACCTCGAAGAGCCTGCGCTCTTCAACACCGTCGTGTTCGAATTCCTCGCCGCCGTCGATCGCGGCAACTGGAGCCGCCGCAAGGGCGGCACGGACAATCTCGCCGCAGCAGAAGGAGCCACAGCATGAGCAGTACGGGGAAACTGGCGGGAAAAGTCGCACTGGTGACAGGCGGAAGCCGCGGCCTTGGCCGCGGCATCGCCGAGGGCTTCGCCGCCGAAGGCGCCAATGTGGTTGTGAACTATCTGAAGGACGAAAAGGCTGCCAATGCCGTCGTCGATGCGATCAGAAAGCACGGCGCCGATGCGATCGCTATCCGCGCCAACATCGGCGACGTTGATGACGTAACCCGCATGGTCGAAGCCACGGTCAAAAAATTCGGCACCATTGACATTCTCGTCAACAATGCCGGCATGCTCAATTCGTGCAAGCTCGCCGACATGTCGGTGGAGACGTGGGACGACATGATCAGGGTGCATCTGCGCGGCATGTTCCTGTGCACGCGTTTCACGATTCCGCACATGCTCAAGCAGAAGAGCGGCAAGGTCATCAACATGAGCGGGACGTTCGGCGTGACCGGCGGCGCGGAATTCACCCATATGTCCGCCGCCAAGGCCGGCATGATCGGCTTTACCCGGGCGCTGGCGCGCGAAGTCGGTCACGACGGCATCAATGTGAACTGCATCGCGCCGGCGATCATTCGCACCGACCTCTATAATTTCATGCCGGAGGAGGTGCGCAACTTTATCGTCGGCGCCTACCCGCTCGGCCGCGTGGGCGAAGTCGAGGACGTCGTTGCCACGGCGCTGTTCCTCGCCACCAAGGACGGCGATTATTTCACCGGGCAGACGCTTTGTCCGGCTGGCGGCGACGTCATGGTTTGATACTGAGCAAACGATAGCAATGGAGAGGGATCGATTATGATCGTCGAGGAACGCTGCTACACGCTGAAACCTGGAACGGTTCAGCTCTATTATCAGGACTACAGCGCGCGAGGCTTGAAAATCCAGCAACCGATCCTGGGCAATCTGATCGGCTATTTCCACACCGAGATCGGCGAGCTCAATCAGATCGTCCATATGTGGGGCTACGAGTCGCTTGCCGAGCGCGAGCGGCGCCGTGCGTTGCTGGCCGCGAACGCCGAATGGCAGGGCTATCTCAAGCAGTCGCCGGACATCATCCTGAAAATGGAAACCCGCATTTTGATTCCGGCGCCGTTTTCGCCGATCAAATAGCTCGCGTTCGCCGAGGCAGAGACGAGGCCCATGATGGAAAATGTCGATATCCTGATCGAGCACGGCATCGTGCTCACGCTCAACAAAGATCGGCACATCATCACCGATGGCGCGGTCGCCATCCGCAAGGACCGCATTGTCGCGGTCGGCAAGACCCCTGAACTGCGCGGCCGGTTCAAGGGCGCGAAGACCATCGACGCATCGATGCGGCTGGTCATGCCCGGCCTGGTCGACGGCCATGCTCATCTTGGCGAGATCGCCCGCGGCCTCATTCCCGACACGCTGCGCACCAGCGACTGGCTGAAGTTCTGGTGCTATCCGTACATGGCGGCGATCACGGAGGAGGACGAGTACTGGTACTCGAAGTGCCTGATCGCCGAAATGATCCGGTCCGGCACGACCTGCTTTGTCGAGCCCGGCTGCATGTGGCTCAACACCACCATCAAGGCAATCGAAGAAAGCGGAATCCGCGCCACCACCGGGAGCTGGGTCTGGGATCACGCCGGACCGGACGGCCACAAGTGTCCTGAATACTTTAAGAAGATGACGCTGCAACAGGCGCTCGACCTTACAGAAAGTAACATCAAGGCATTTGACGGCATTGCCGACGGTCGCATCAAATGCTTCGCCACCATCGAGGGCGTTGGCACCTGCTCCGACGAGCTGATGCTCGGCGCCAAGGCGCTTGCGGACCGCTATGGCACCTTCACGCTGATGCATAAGGCAAGTTCGCGCGAGGAAGTCGCGAGCGAACTCAAAGTCACCGGCCACCGTCCGGTCGAGCACATGTACCGGATCGGTGCGCTCGGGCCGAACGTCTATTTGAACCACATGACTGCGGTCGATACTTTCGAAGTCGACATGCTCGCCGAGACCGACACCAAGGTCTGTCAGAACCCTCCGGCAGCCCTGAAGCTTGCCAAGGGCACGACGCAGATGAGCCATTTTCTGGAAATGCGCGCCAAGGGCGTGACCGTCTGCCTGGGCTGCGACGGCGTTAATTCGGGCGACCACAAGGATATGTTTCGTTCGATGTATCTGGCCGCAACGCTGCCGAAGGACGCCAAGATCGACCCGGAAGTCATCACTGCCGAGGAAGTCGTCGAGATGGCGACGCTCGCCGGCCATCGCGCGACCGGCTGGCAGAACGATATCGGCTCGCTCGAGCCGGGCATGAAGGCCGATCTCATCCTGGTCAACACCGACCGGCCGGAATGGGTGCCGACGTACAATTACGTGTACAGCCTGGTGTACACGGCGAGCGGCGACAGCGTCGACACCACGATCGTTGACGGCCGCATCCTGATGGAAAACCGGCAACTGACCACGCTCGATCTCACGGAGGTGCACGCCCGATGCCGGGAGTTGGCGCCGAAGCTCGCGGCACGCGCCAACGTCAAACCGCAATCTCGATGGCCGGTGCTATGAGTTTGCCGTCAAATGGCGGCGACGGCGGAGATCTCGATTTGCAGTCCGGGGACCGCAAGCTTGGAGACTTCGACGATAACGCTGCTCGGCCCATCCTTGGGAAAGTATTTCATCCGGATGTCGGCGATGTCATGAAACGCCCGCATATCGGTGACGTAGACGGTGACCTGCACGATGTCTTTCATGTCCGCTTTGTTGGCGATCAGAATGGCCCGGATATTCTCCAGCACCTGGACCGCCTGGGCGCGAAGATCCCCCTTCCCCACCACCTTGCCGGCTTTGTCGATCGCAAGCTGCCCGGCGATGAACAACAACGGACCGCTCGAAACGCGGACCGCGTTGGAATAGTAGGGCTTGAGCGGCGGCGCGACGGTACGCGGATTGCTGATTTTCTTGCGCGGTCTTTTCATCGGCATACCTGCAAATTGGCGGTTAGGTCGCGTGTATCATAGCAGTTTCGGCGCACTTAGCTTCGGCGATCGCGCACGCTGTCATCGTGCCGGCGCACGGTCGTTGGCCGGAGGATGCCGATGAGCGAAGCAAAGCGCAAATACATGGTTGCGACCGATGTCGGCGGCACCTGTACCGATACTATCGTATTTGCCGCAGGAGAGCCTGCGCACCTCGGCAAGACGCTGTCGACGCCGCCCGATTTTTCCGTCGGCGTCATCAATTCCATCCGCTCGGCCGCCGATGCGATGGGCATCTCTTTGGCGGAACTGTTGGCACAGACCTCGCTGTTCATGCACGGCTCGACGGTCGTCGACAACGTCATCCTGACGCGCGACGGGGCGCGGACCGGCCTGATCACGACGCAAGGCTTCGAGGACACCGTCCTGATGACGCGCGGCGCCTATGGCCGCTGGGGCGGCCTCACCGAGGACCGCATCAAGCATCCGGTCAAGACCGAACGGGCGCCGGCGCTGGTGGCGCCCGATTGCATCGTCGGCGTGCCCGAGCGCGCAGACTACAAGGGCGCGATTCTTCAGGAGCTTGATGAAGCCGCTACCGAAACGGCAATCCGGTTTTTGATCGGCGACAAAAGTGTCGAAGCGATTGCGGTCTCGTTCCTGTGGTCGTTCTACAATGACGCTAACGAACGCAAGGTCAAGAAACTGGTCGAGCGGCTTGCGCCGGGTGTCTATTGCACGTTGTCGAGCGAGATCGCGCCGCTTCCCGGCGAATACGAGCGTTCGTCAACGACGGTGATCAATGCCTACGCCGGCCGCATCACCAGAAATTACTTGCACAATCTGCAAGGCCTGCTGGCGAAAGCCGGCTATGCCGGTCCGGTCATGGTGATGCAAGGTTATGGCGGATTGCTGCCGGCCGAGGAAGCCGCGGAGCGCTCCATCGGCATGCTCGAATGCGGTCCGGCCGCCGGCGTAATCGGAAGCCGCGTCCTGGGCCAATTGCTCGAACAGCCCGATGTGATTGCCACCGACATGGGCGGCACGACCTTCAAGGTCTCCGTCATTCAGAACGGGGAGATCGAGTACGCGCGCGAGCCGATGGTGGACCGCTTTCACTACAGCCAGCCGAAGATCGAAGTGGTGTCGATCGGCTCGGGCGGCGGCTCGATTGTGTGGCTCGAGCCGGGCACCAACACGCCGCGGGTCGGTCCGCGATCCGCGGGCGCGCGGCCGGGCCCGATCTGCTACGGCCTCGGCGGGACCGAGCCGACCCTGACCGATGTCTTTATGCTGATCGGCTACATGGATCCAAACATCTTCCTCGGCGGCACGATGCGGCTCGACCCGGCACGGGCGCGGCAAATCTTTGCCGAGAAGATCGCACAACCGCTGGGCATGAGCGTCGAGAAGGCGGCGTTCGGCATCTACCGGGTGGCGACGGCCCAGATCAGCGATCTCATCCACGAAATCACCGTCGAGCGCGGGCTCGATCCACGCGATTTCGTGCTGCACGCTTTCGGCGGCTCCTGCGGCATCATCGCCGGCATGTTCGGCGCCGAGTTGCAGGTGAAGCGGATGGTGATCCCCTACACGGCCTCGGTGAACTGCGCATTCGGCCTCGTATCGGCCGACATCGTCCACGAATATTCGCAAACCGCTTTGTTGCCGGTGCCGTCGCCGCCGCAGGCGATCAACGACATCTACAAACCGATGATCGAGCGCGCGCGGCGCCAGTTAAAAGACGAGGGATTTGCCGATGCCGCCATCAGGCTCGAATGGTCGATCGATCTTCGCTACTCCCGTCAGGTCCACGAAGTGACGACGATGGTACGCAGCGTTACGCCGTTCGACGAAGCTGGCCTCCACCAGCTCGTCGCCGATTTCGAGGCCCAGTACGAACGCAAGTACGGTAAGGGCTCTGCCTTCCGCGAAGCCGGAATCGAAATGACCATGTTTCGGCTGACCGCCCGCGGCCTGATCGACCGCCCGCGGCTGGAGCCGCTGCCGTTGGCGGGCGCGGATTCCGGACCGGCCAAGACCGGACGCCGCCCGATCTTCGTCGAGGCGAAAAACGGTATGGCGGAGGCGGACATCTATGATTTCGAGAAACTCAAGCCTGGCAACGTGATCACCGGCCCCGCTGTGATCCATACGCCGATCACCACCATCGTGTTACAGGCGAACCAGCGCGGCACCATGGATGGCTACCGCAATGTACTGGTCGATTTTGATGCCTAAGGCGCGCGCTTAAACGACAAGGACCAGCATGGATCCGATTACGTTCTCGATTATCCGCCATCGCCTGTTCCGCGTGGTCGAGGAAGCGGTGATCACGCTCAAGCATGTTTCGGGCAGCGCGATCACCAATGAAGGCCACGACCTGATGGTCTCGCTCTATCAGGCCGACGGCTCGCTGTTGATGGGCGGCGTGGGTTTCCTTCATCACCTGACCAGCGCCGCCGAGGCGTGCAAGGCGATCATCCGCCGGTTCGGCGGACAGATCGCCGACGGCGATATGTTTTTGCTCAACGATCCCTATACCGCCGCGCTGCACACCTCCGACATCTATCTGGTTTCGCCGATCCACCACGGCGGCAAACTGGTGGCCTGGAGCGCGTGCTTCGTTCACGTCTCTGATATCGGGGCGATGAATCCCGGCGGGTTCGCGCCGGACGCCCAGGACATATTCACCGAAGGCTTCTCGTCGCCCGGCATCAAGATCATCGATCGCGGCGAACTGCGGCAGGATCTATGGGATACGATCCTCAACATGGTGCGCAGCCCGGAAATGGTTGCGCTCGATCTGCGCTCGATGATCGCCTGCAACAATGTCGCCCGAGAACGAATGCTGGCGCTGATCGACAAATACGGGACCAAGACCTTCGACGAAGCCTGCACCGCGCTGATCAATCAGTCCGAGGCCAAGCTTCGCGAACGGCTTCGCGAGCTGCCGAACGGACATTGGCAATCGCGCCAATATCTCGAGGTCAAAGGCGATATCTACAAAGTCCTGTTGACCATGACCAAACAGGACGACACGCTCACTTTCGACTTCTCCGGCTCCTCGCCGCAATCCAAATACAGCGTGAATTGCTCCAAATGGGCATCGCTCGGCGGCTTGTTCGCACCGCTGTTTCCGCTGCTCTGCTATGACATCGTCTGGAACGAAGGCGCCATCCGGCCGATCAAAATGATCGCGCCGGAGGGCACCATCGTGAATTGCGCCCGCCCGGCGCCGGTTTCGGTAGCGACGGTCGGCGCGATCCAGTCGGTTAATAACGCCGCATGTTCAACCATCGGCAAGATGCTTGCGGCGAGCGAGAAGTACGCCGACGAAGCCACCGCGGTCTGGCACGCCAATCACTTCGCAATCTTCATGTTTGGCAACAACCAGCGCGGCCGCCTCGCGATCGGCATCCTCACCGAAACCTTTGCCGGCGCCGGCGGCGCCAGGACGTTCGGCGATGGTGTCGATATTGGCGGCGAAATTCCAAATCCGATCTCGCGCATGGCCAATGTCGAGACTATCGAAGCGCAATTCCCGATCCGCTATTTGTTCCGGCGCAAGCTCACCGATTCCGGCGGCCCGGGCAAATTTCGCGGCGGCGCCGGTGGCGAGATGGCGATCGTCGCGCACGACGCGCCCGACGGTGGCATTCATTATGTGCTGTCCGGCAAAGGCCCGCGCTTTCCGCAGAGCGACGGTCTGTGTGGCGGCTATCCGGGCAGCGTGAACGATTATGTCTGGGTGCATGCTCCTCAGGACGGTCACAATACCAACCGCTTTGCTCAAACGCTCGATGCCATTCCCGGCGAGGACGAGCCGATTTCGTGGGGTGTCTTTCCCTTAATGGGCGATGACGCGCTTTACGTCCGCTGGAACGGCGGCGGCGGCATCGGCGATCCGCTCGAACGGCCACCGGAAAAGGTGCTGGCCGATGTCACGACCGGACACATCTCCGAAGCGGCGGCGCGCGAAGTCTACGGCCTCGTAGAAGCCGCAGGAACGGTTGACCAAGACGCTACCGAGGCAAGGCGGAAAGAGCTGCGACGAGCGCGGCTTGTTGCTGGACGGGCACAATGAAGAGACGAATCTCGGAAACGCTGGTTGTCGAGGACGGCAAGATTTGCTGCGTGTCGTGCGCGCACCCGCTGGCCCCGGCCGGCACCAGCTGGAAAACGAGTGCGGCGCTTTCAACGGTTCCGGTCCGCACCTTGCCCGGCGCCGGCAGCAACGTCGAACCGCGCGTGGTGCTGCGGCGCTTTGCCTGCCCGCAATGCGGACATTTGCTGGATACCGAGACAGCGCTGCCGGAGGATCCTTTCCTTGAGGACATTGTCGCGGCTTAGACCAAAAGGCCAAAGTTGAGGACACGATGCACAAAGTGAATGTTCGTCAGGAAATCGTCGATCGCGTCCTCGCCCGTCGCGGCCGCTATCACTGGTTCGATGAACTCGATCCCCGGCGCACCGCGCTCGTCATCATCGACATGCAGGAATTGTTCTGTGCGCCCGGCGCGCCCGCGGAGGTGCCGGGATCGCGGGACATCGTCGAGCCGATCAACGCGCTGACGGAGCAATTGCGCAAGATCGGCGTGCCCGTCATCTGGGTGCTGCATGCCAATTCGCAAAGCGGCGGCCGCAGCGACTGGGAGCTGTTCTTCAACTATATCGTCGCCGACGACGTGAGAGAAAAGACCAAGCAGAGTCTCGCGCCCGGCCGCCAGCAGGTCTGGTCGGGACTGACGGTCGATGCCGCCGACACCAAGGTCATCAAGAACCGCTACAGCGCACTGATACCCGGCTCTTCGAGCCTCGAAAGACTGCTGCGCAGCCTCGACATCGATACCGTGCTCGTCGCCGGCACCAAGACCAATATCTGCTGCGAGGCGACGGCGCGCGACGCCATGATGCTCGACTTCAAGGTGGTGATGGTTTCGGATTGCTGCGCGGCCCTTTCCGACGACGAGCATCGCGCCGCATTGGAGAACATGATTCAGCAGTTCGGCGACGTGATGACCGGCGACGAAGTCCTCGAACGGCTTCGCCGCCGCACCAATCGCTGACGCGATCACATCGGCGCCGGGAGCATGACCATGATAAAAGCCATTGTCGCCTCGCTGTGCTTGATTGTCTCCACTGCGATAGTTCACGCGCAGTCGCCCTCGAGCGCCACAATCCCTGTCACTGTCGATAATTTCGTTCGTGCCGAGAGCGATAATTACCTGGCGATCAATGCCAAGGAAGCCGGCATCGGCAAGCTCGGCCACCGCCGCGAGCCGGCCTCGATCGATCATCAGACCGTTATTCGGCTCAACCGCGACACTCTCTATTCCTTCGGCGTGTTCGATCTCGCGGCCGGGCCGGTTACGGTCACGTTGCCCAACGCCGGCAAGCGTTTCATGTCGATGCAGATTATCAATGAAGACCATTACGTTCCTTTCGTAGCCTACGACCACCAGCCGCATACGCTCACGGAAAAGTCGGTTGGCACCCGCTATGTGATCATCGCCATCCGCACCTTCGTCGATCCCAACGATCCAAAGGACCTCGACGAAGTTCACAAGCTCCAGGACGCGATCAAAGTCAGCCAGAAGGATGCCGGCAAGCTCGAACTTCCGAACTGGGATCAGGCCAGCCTGAAGCAGATCCGCGACGCCTTACTGGTGCTCGCTGGCCACACTGACGGCTTTAAGCATGCCTTTGGCGCCAGGGGCCAAGTCGATCCGATCAGGCATCTGATCGGCACCGCCGCGGGCTGGGGCGGCAACCCGGACAAGGATGCGACCTATATCGGCGCGGCTGTGCCGAAGAACGACGGAACGACGGTCTATAAGCTCCATGTTAAGGACGTCCCCGTAGACGCCTTCTGGTCGGTCAGCGTCTACAACGCCGCCGGCTATTTCGAAAAAAACGCCTACAACGCCTATTCGCTGAACGACGTTACAGCGCAGAAAGGCCCCGATGGCGCTGTCACCATCCAGTTCGGCGGCTGCGACGGAAAAATTCCAAACTGCCTGCCGATCATGGCCGGCTGGAACTATACGGTGCGCCTCTATCGGCCACGCGCCGAAATCCTGAGCGGCAAGTGGAAATTTCCCAATCCCGAACCGGCAAGCTGAGGCGGGACTTTCATTCGCGAACTGCGGCGCAGAAATTCGCTCGCTTTCGAAGCGGAGCAGCCATACCGCTGAATTTAGTCTCGGTCGTCTTAAGTCTTAGGCTTGGATTTTAGAGGCTTGGATTTTGGACCGAAAGGCTCGGGGAGAAAGGGCGTGTCACGCTCGTCCAAAAACGCGCGCATGCCACCCTGCTTTTGCGCGGCAAACAGCTTGTCGCGTTCCGGCCCGTGCGAGGCGTGGGCCATCGCTGACAGCGCGCCGTTGAGGTTCATCCCGCTCAACACCCCTGAGGCCTGCAATCCCCGCATGGTGATGGCCTTGTTCATGCGCACCGACGCTTCCGGAACCATCGCGATGCGCTCCGCCAGACGGCGCGCATGGGGAATCAACTGCTCGTGCGCGACCACTTCGTTGACGAGCCCGATGCGCAGCGCCTCCTGCGCGTCGATGTGGTCGCCGGTCAAAGCGTAGCGGTTTGCCGCCTTCCAGCCGCACAAGGCGGCAAACAGGAAGGTCGTATTCGAAATGTGCCGCACTTCGGGCTGGGCAAACACGGCGCGGTCCGAAGCGATGGTGATATCGCAGGCGATTTGATACCAGAACCCGCCGCCCATAGCGTAGCCGTTGACGGCGGCGATGACCGGCTTCGCCAGCTGCCAGATGTGCATGAGCTTTTCGACGACGCGATTGTCGAAATGCCACCAATATTCGAGGTAATCGCCGACGGACTTCCCGCCCGGATCGCTGGGACGCGTGCCGGATTCGTCAGCCGTTGCCATGTCGTATCCGGCGCAGAACGCGGTGCCCGAACCGGTAAGAATGATGGCGCGAACTTTCCGGTCCGCGTCAGCTTCGTCGAGCGCCTGATGCAACTCTTGCTCAAGCTGCGGCAGAATGGCGTTGAACGCTTCCGGCCGATTAAGCGTGATGGTCGCGACTGGTCCCGCAATGTCGTACAAGATCTGTGTGTAACCCACGCTTGATCACTCCCCCTGTTGGTTCGTTGGGCGACGGCTTGTTGAATACACACTTTGATTCTTGTCGCGACGGAAATGGCTGCGACTAGAACGGCACGACGATGCCGTCGAGCGGCGCGTCGCAGTTGACGAGGTCGACGCGTTTGGCGGCGATGCGGATGTCGCCGCCGATGACGGTCAGGCGATGAAACAAGGTACCGCCGAACAGCCGCTGCTCGTTGCGGCGGAATTCGATCAGCACAAACTTCGACCGCACCAGCGTCGTTTTCGCATCCGCATCCTCTTCGAGCGTCACGTTGGTGACGATGCGGCTCGTTCGCGACCGCGGCTCCTGCGAGTAGATGCGCGGGCTCGCCAGCCGGCGCACGCGCGTTTCCAGAAGCTGCCGGTCGTCGTAGATCAGCGAGACGGTTTCGAGCGGATTGGCCTGCCCCGGCTCGCTCGGGACCCAGTAGGTCGCTTCCGGCGTAAACAGCGCCAGCCATTCGTCGAACCTGGCTTCATCGAGCAGCCGGGCCTCGTGGAGCAGAAACTGCTCGCATTCGCGAACGTCGAGACGCTTCCCCGCCCCGGTCCCGGCATGCGCGACTGCCGCATGCGCTCCTTGCGGCCCGTTCATGCCGACAGGCTCTCCAGCTGCCGGTGCTGGGTTCCGGTGCGGGCGCCGCCCATATAGCCGACCCAGGCATCGAACATGTTGCGGATATAGACTTCGCTGGTCGAGTTCTTGCCGCGGCGGCCGCCGTGCTCATCCGGCACGTCGCTTTGAAAGCCGCGACCGATCTGCAGCCATTCGGCGCCTTCGCTGGAAATCCCGAGCCCGATGCGGTTGTAGATTTCCAGATCGTCGGTCAGCACCAGCGAGCCGGTGCCGTTGACGATGTTGGCGAAGCGGATGGTGTTGTGAAACATCCGCTCCGGCGCACCGCGCAGCCGGAAGTTGTAGGTGCACACCAAAGTGCGGTCGACCGCGAGCGGATGGATGACGCGCAGCTGTTGGAACTGGCTCATGAACGACAGGTTCGGATAGACGTTGCTGTTCCAGCGGCGGACTTCCATGATCCGCCTGGTTTCCTCCTTGCCCTTCTTCTTCTCCATCGCGTCGAAGTAGTCGCGGAACACCGGATCGTTGAGCGCCGCGACGAGCTTCTTGTCGTCGTGATAATCGCCGAGATAGCTGTGGCCGTTCGGGTAAGTCCAGATACCGACCTGCGATTCCCAGAAGCTGTAGGGAGCGCCGTTTTGGCGCATCTGGCGGACTGCGATCTCGCCGGCGCCGTCGGTGTAGACATCGTCTTTCTGCTGTTGCGCCGCCTCGATTGACGAGCGGTGCGTGAACCACGGGTGCGCAGCGTCGCACAGGTTCTCGAGGTAGAGCTTCCAGTTGCCGTTATAGGTGTGCTTGAAAACGCCGCCGGCGATTTCCAGTTCGCCGTCCGGGGCGCGATCGACCATGTCGTCGAGCGATGTCGCCATGTAGCCGAGCCAGCTCTCCAGACTCGGTCCGTCGTCGGATTGATTGACAAAAATAAAACCGCGATAGCTCGACACCCGCGGCACGCGCAGCATCGCCATCGTCCGGCTTTTCGGGTCGAAGTCGGCCGGATAACCGTGCTGCAGCGGCACCGCCTTCAGGCGGCCGTCGAGATGATAGGTCCAGCCGTGATAACAGCACTGAAACTCGTCGGTCTGCCCCTTATCGAGCGCAACCACCATGGCGCCGCGATGGGCGCACTGGTTGTGCAGGACATGCAAGGCCTTGTCGGGGCCGCGGACCACCACGATCGGCTTGCGCCCGACTTGCGTGCAAAAGTAATCGCCCGGCTCGCGCACCTGACTTTCGTGGCCGACATAGATCCAGGCACGACCGAAAATACGCTCGAGTTCAAGCTCGAAGATCGCCGGATCATCGTACAGCGAACGATGAACGGACGCGGGCTTTACCAGTGAGGTTATGTCTTCGGGAAGTTCGTGCCGCATCGGCGCACTCTCGTTGTAAACCGCTGCGCGCCCAAGCTTGAGGACCAGCGGCGGCTCTGTTTGGTGTGACGGTGCCGCAGGGTATCGTACCGTTCCTGCCGCTGACAACGGCGATTATGACAACGCCGCTCTGTCGAAAATCCAGGCTAGTGCGGTTTCGACCTGTACCAGTCGACGATGGCGCTGCCCGTCGTGATCCAGACCGCATCGTGTTTGCGAATGTGCGCCAACGCCCGTTCCAGATAACGGGCGCGGAACGGATGGCCGACCAGGAACGGATGTAGCGCCATTGACAGGACTCGCGGCTGCTTCTTGCCGTCCTCGTACAGCGTATCGAATTGATCGACGATCATCCGCTCAAAATCTTCGCCGGAGCCGCCGTGCTGGAGAAACACCGGAATGTCGCCGATTTCGAGCGTGTAAGGCATGGCGACAATCGGTCCGTTACGGGTTTTCATGGCGTAGGGCTGCTCGTCGTTGCACCAGTCGGCGACGTAGTCGATGCCGGCTTCGGCGAGGAGATCGAGCGTGTTGTCGGTCTCGGTCAGCGCCGGACCGAGCCACCCGCGCGGCTTTTTGCCAGTGGCTCGGGTAATCGTATCGAGCACATTGCTGATGGTGTCGCGCTCCACTTTCTCCGGCATTCCTGTAAAGAGCGACGAGTTGTTCTCGCCGTGCGCCATCCATTCCCAGCCTAGCCGGTTGCCTTCTTCAATGATGGCCGGATAGTGCGAACAAACCTCCGAATTAAGCGCCGCAGTGGCAACAAACCCTTGCCGATCCAGAATTTCCATGAGCCGCCAAATGCCGACCCGTGCGCCATAGTCGCGCCATGCGTAATTGAGCACGTCAGGCCGCAGGCCCATCGTCATCGGCGTCATCGACATCGCCGGCTTGTCATAGTGGAAGTGTTCAATATTGGGCGTCACCCACACCGCAATGCGGGCGCCATTCGGCAGCTCCCATTTCGGGCGCTTTGCAATTGCTGAATAATCGAATCTTCCATGTTCCATAACTTTCACATTCCAATTTAAAGACAGTCTACGCTCGAAGTTTAGTCGCGCGGTCACTTGATTGACAAATCGAGGAACAACACTTTACACTTAAAATACTCGCTGGGCGGAAGGGTTTGGCCGCACTTGTGTGAGGGAAGTCGTCCGGCCTTGTGCGCTTCAACCCAGGCGTTAATACTTCCGGGAAAATCGCGCGCGCCGCGCAACAAAGCATCACTGCCGAGTTGAGCGGGGCTGCATTGAAGACTTCGATCCTGTCGCCGGACCTTGGCTACGAGGGAGCGAACATGCCCGCAGCACCGATTGAAGAGCATCGATACTTCTTCGGTCGCGGCGTGGTGGCAAGGTAGTAGCAGGCATTTGCTCCGCCGAACGCGCGGAAAAACTGTGGCAGGAAATCAGCGGACTTTTGGTAACCGGGGAAGGGGTGAGTGAACGATGAAACTGGCAGAAAGAATGACAAAACTTTTTGTATCCTTGTTGGTTGCCGGACTGTCGCTGGTTGCGTTTCAGACCGCGCCATCGTTCGCGCAGGCCGACCCGCATCGGCCGCTGAAGGTTGCTCTCATTCTTCCGGGGCCGGTCAGCGACGGAACCTTCAATTCCGCAGCCGCCAAAGGCATCAAGGCGGCGCAGGAAAAATACCCCAACATCACCGTCTCGATCCGCGAAAATACCCAGATGGCGCAGAGCGAAGCCGCGCTGTTTGAATATGCCAGCAACGGCTACGACGTTGTCATCGGTCACGGCTTTCAATTCGCCGAGCCGGCAAAAAAAATTCATAAGCAGTTCCCGAAGACCTGGTTTGTGATCAACACCGCGAAAGTGGCTGAAGCGCCCAATCTTGCGTCCTTTGACAATCGGTGGGGTGACATCGGCTACGTTGCCGGTGCGCTTGCCGGCGTCCTGACCAAGACAGGAACCATCGGCGGCATCGGCGGCATCCCTGTTCCGGTCATTCTGGAATACAACGAAGGCCTTGAACGCGGCGCCAAGCGCACGCGCCCGGACGTCAAGATGCTCACGGCGGTCGTAGGCTCGTTCTCCGACGTCGCCAAGGGCAAGGAAGTCACGCTGGCGCTGATCGAAAAGGGTGCCGACGTGGTTTCCCCCACAGGAAACGAAAGCGTCATCGGCACCTTGGAGGCGGCCAAAGAGAAAGGCGTGCTGATGATCGGCACGGCCTTCGACAGCGCCTCGTTCGCGCCAGATACGATTGTCGCAACCGCGCTTGTCAATTTCGACGTCAATATCGATTTGGCAATCGGCAGGATCCTCGACGGATCGATCAAACCGCAAATCTATAATCTGGGATTCAAAGAAAACGGCATCGCCTGGTCCGGCTATGGCAAATTCGACAGCAAGATTCCGGCTGCCGACAAGGCAAAGGTCCAGGCCATCATTGACGAGATCAAGGCCGGAAAGACCACGGACCTTCCGAAAATCCGCTGAGGCTCGGAACCGACGTTGACACCGCTTCTCGAGGCGCGCGGGCTGAACAAATCCTACGGTCAACTGCGCGCCAATGACGACGTCTCGTTCTCAATCTTTCCCGGTGAAATAGTAGGCATTGTCGGCGAGAACGGCGCCGGCAAATCCACGCTGGTCAAAATGCTGGGGGGCGCGCTGGCGCCGGACTCCGGAGAAATCCTGATCTCCGGCTCAGCGGTGGCGCTGCACTCTCCCGCCGACGCGCAAAAGGCCGGCATCTCGCTGGTCCATCAGCACTTCAACCTGATCGAGGATTTGACGGTCGAGGAGAACCTGGTTCTCGGCCGTCCTGAATTGCGCCACGGCATTCTGCGGTTCAAGGAACTGCGCCCCGAATTTGCGAGCGTGGCGGAGGACCTTGGCACTCACATTGCCTTCGACAGCCGCATCTCAACACTGTCGGTCGGCGGGCGTCAGCAAGTCGAGTTGATCCGGGCCCTGTTTCATGATCCGCGTCTGCTCATCCTTGATGAGCCGACGGCGGTATTGCCGCCGGATGAACGGGACCGGCTGTTGCGCTTCATTCGCCTGTTGAAAGGCCGTGGCACAGCGACAATCCTGATCAGCCACAAGCTCGACGATCTCTACGATTGCTGCGATCGCGCGGTAGTCATGCGCGCCGGCCGCGTGGTTGGCGCTTCCGAGCTTCGCCCGGGCGATCGCGCTGACCTCATCCGTCTGATCGTCGGCGCCGAACTGCCAACGCCCGACACGCGGCATGGCACGCCCGGTGCGGCACTCGTTTCGGTCAAAGAGCTTGTGGTCTTTCGCGATAACGGCACCGTTGCGGTCGATCATGGCAGTTTCGACCTGCACGCCGGGGAAATCGTCGGTCTTTGTGGCGTCGAAGGCAACGGGCAAACCGAATTGCTGCACGCCTTGGCCGGCATGCGGCCGATCCAGTCAGGCGAGATCACCTACGCAATCGGCGGCGCGCCGGTCACCAATGCCGGCGCTGCCTCGCTTCGCCGGATCGGCGTCGCGCATATCCCCGAGGATCGGCTGCATTATGCGGTTGTTGCCGCCTTCAGCCTGACGTTGAATTGGCTGCTGCGAAAGTTGAGCAACACCCGCTTCGTCACGTGGGGTTTTCTGCGGCGTCAATCTGCGGCCAAGGCCACTGCGGTGGCCATCAAGGACAATGATGTCCGGGCTTCAGGACCGCGCGCGCTGATGGGCGATCTCTCCGGCGGCAATCAGCAAAAATTCGTCATCGCCCGCGAGCTTGACGGTGGCGCAGCCGTCATCCTTGCCGGACACCCGACCCGCGGGCTCGATATTCGTACCGTCGTTGCGATCCGGAACCGTCTGGTCGCGGAGCGCGCCCGGGGTGTTGCCATCCTCCTTCTGTCCGCCGATCTCGCTGAAGTGTGGGACGTTGCGGACCGTGTCATGGTGATGGCGCGGGGACGGCTCCGCGGCCCGGTACCGGTCGCAGAAACCACGCTGGCGGAGATCGGTCACTGGATGACGACGCCATGAGTGCCGGCATGACACGGGCAGTTCGTGTCGGTGTTGTTCTGATTGTTGCCGCGCTCGTTCCCAGCCTGTTCGTGCTGATCGCCGGGCACAATCCCTGGCGCGTCCTCACCACCTTGCTGTTGTACGCGTTCGGCCCCCAGGGCTGGAGTGAAGTGCTGGTCCACGCGATCCCGCTGACATTGATCGGCCTCGGTGTTGCCTTCGCGTTGCGCGCCGGCCTGTTCAACATCGGCGCCGATGGTCAATTGATCGCAGGCGCCGTTCTCGCGGTTTTCTTCGCGCCGTATTTCGAGGGCTGGGGCATCGCCGGCCTTATCGTCTTCCTTATTCTCGGATCAATCGGCGGAGCCGCACTCGGGGCTTTGGTCGGCTACCTGCGGGCGTGGTTCGGCGCCAGCGAGATCATCGTCACGATCATGCTGAACTACGTCATGGTCCAGATGATCAGCTACCTCATTCGCGGACCGATGCAGGAAACGTCGAAGTTCTGGCCGCAGTCGTATCTCATCCCGGACGACTGCATTCTGCCGGTCATCGTGCAGGGCACACGGCTCCATGCCGGCTTGTTCGTCGCCCTGCTGATGGTGTTGGTCGGTGCCGTTGTGCAAAGACGAACCGTGCTTGGCTTTGTGTCATCGGTGCTCGGCGCCAACCCGGGCGCCGCCGCCTACGCCGGCTTCCGCGTCAAAATACTGACGGTGATCGTTATGGCGATCTCCGGCGGTCTGGCCGGACTGGCGGGGGCGGTCGAAGTCGGGGGAATCTACCAGCGGCTGCAAGACAACATGAGCGAAGGATTCGGCCTTGCCGCCATCGCTGTCGCGCTGATCGCGCGGCTCGAGGCCGCCGCCATTCCGTTTGCCGCTTGTCTGTTTGGAATTTTCTTCGCCGGCTCTGGCGCGCTTCAGCGGGAACTGGCGCTGCCCTTCCCGCTGGTGTGGATCATCGAGGCCTCGGTCATTTTTGCCGTTGCCGCGCTGCAATGGGCGCTGCCCGGCCGAAAGGCGATCGCCTGATGGATGCGCTGTTCATCACTGCGCTACTCGCCGCGACCATCAGACTGGGGATGGCGATCGGCCTTGCCGCGATCGGGGAAGCCGCGTCCGAGCGCTCCGGCATTTTTAACATCGGGATTGAAGGGGTGATGTTGTCGGGCGCGTTCGTCGCCGCCTGGGGCTCCGTGCGTACCGGTTCGCCGTGGCTTGGCGTGCTGTTCGCCATGATCATCGGGCTCATCCTGGCCGGCATTCATGCCTTCATGGTTCTCGTGCTGCGGATCGACCAGTTCGTCAGCGGCATCGGCATGGTGATATTCGGTCTCGGCTTTTCCAGCTTTGTTGCCCGCCTGACCATCGGCGCAAAACCGACCTCGGTGCACGGGCTGCCGCCGCTCGATCTCGGAGCCATCTCTCACATTCCGATCATCGGCCCGGTCTTGTTCGCGCAAAGCCCGCTCGCCTACATCGCCCTTGCGCTCGCGATCGCCACCGGTTGGGTCATAAACCGCACCGCATTCGGTCTCGAAATCCGCGCTTGCGGCGAAAACGCCGAGGTCGCCAAGACGTTGGCTATCCCGGTCAAGCGGCGGCAGACCGCCTGCATTTTATTTGGCGGGGTCATGGCCGGTCTCGGCGGCGCTTACCTTTCCGTCGTTCAGGTCAATGCGTTCGTTGAGAACATGGTCGCGGGCCGTGGCTTTCTCGCCGTCGCCTGCGTGATGCTGGGCAGAAGACGGCCGGTGGTCGCGTTCCTGGCAGCGCTCGGATTTGGCCTCGCGGAAGCAACGCAAATCCGATTGCAAACGCAATATCCCGACCTGCCCTACCAGTTTCTCGTCATATTGCCTTACATCGCCGCCATTGCGGCGCTGGTCATCGGTCACGCCCGACGCGGCGTGAAAACGGCCTGACAATTTTATTCCGAAATCTCAGGCGCGCTGATGCGCGTGCATCGCACGCTCGACCCACGCTGCTGCGGCGAGCAATCTGGTGTCCTGCAAATGCGCGCCGACGAGTTGAATACCGACCGGAAGGTTTTGCGGGCCGACAAACCCCGGCAGCGTGATCGCGGGAAGATGCAGCACGGTCCAAAAGCGCTGAAACAACAAATCGCTCGGACCGGTGAGCCCCTCGGGGGCTTCGCCGGCGGCGGCCGGCGTCAACAGGGCGTCGTAGCCGGCAATGATCGGCGCGATCTCGTTGCGGCGCGCAATGGCAAGCGCACATGCCGCGGTATAATCGGCAAAGGGCGTCGCGAAACCGCGTTCCAGAAGACCGAGCAGCCGGGGGCTGAGCTGACTGGCGTGATCGTAAAATTCATAGGCCATCGCGCGCGCGAACTCGAAGGCGAGAATTGTCCAATGTGCATCGAGCGCGGCATCGAAGCTTGCCGGCAAGTCGATCGTTTCAACCGTGGCGCCGGCGCCGCGTAGCAGCGCGATCGCATCTTCCATCACTTGCCGTGTCGCAGCCTGCGCTTGTGGCCAATGCGGCGACGGACAAAAGCCGATCCGCGGCGGTCGCGGCAAAGGCTGCGCGCTGAGCGCCTCGCATCCCAGGATCGCATTCGCGACCAGCGCAACATCGGCTACCGAACGCGTCAGGATTCCAAGATTGTCCAGCGATCCGGCCTGCACCTTGACGCCTTGAACCGGCAAAATCTGGTGTGACGGCATGAAGCCGACCACCCCGCAATACGAGGCCGGGCGAATGGTCGAACCCACGGTCTGCGTGCCGATTGCGGCCGGCACCATGAAATCGGCGACCGCGGCGGCCGATCCGGAGGAAGATCCGCCAGGCGTGTGTTTGATGTTGTGCGGGTTCGCCGTCCGACCTGGCGTGACCGCGGCGAATTCCGGCGTGACCGTCTTGCCCAGGATGATAGCGCCGGCTCGCCGCAGCATCGCCACGCAGGCAGCGTCCGCAGACGGGACAACGCCTTTGTAGATCGGCGACCCGTGCTCGGTCGGCATGTCCCGGGTATCGATAATGTCTTTGATCGCAATCGGAACGCCATGCAGCACGCCCTCCCCTGGCGATGCGTCGGCGTTTGCGGCGTGCGCCAGCGCAGCTGTCCTTCGCCACATAGGTCCAGGCGCCGACGTCCGCTTCGCGCTCGGCGATACGATCGAGACAGGCATGGAGATAGTCGGTCGCCGTCAAGCGCCCGTCCGCGATCATCTTCCGTGTCGTCGTGGCGTCGTGCCGGTTAATTCCGACAGGCTTCATGCAATTCCCCTCGCAGTTCAGATGTTGCCGCCGAAGCTGCGCGCCGGCAGATAGTGCAGCACCCGTCGCTCAGCCATAATCACGGCAAGATAAGCGATGCCGCCGACAAGCGTCAGCATCACGATCGAGACGAAGACCATCGGCGTGTTGGCCTGGCCTTCGCCGAAGCTGAGCAGATAGCCCAGCCCCACATTGCCGCCGACCAGTTCGCCGACGACGACACCGACCACCGCCAGAGTCGAACCGATACGCAGGCCTGCAAACATCGGGGGCAACGAGGCCGGAAATTCAACCTTCCAGAAAATCTGCGCGCGGCTCGCCTTGAAGGCGCGTGCAAGATTGATCAAATCCTGATCGACGCCGCGGATCGCGGTCAGGACGTTGACCATGACCGGGAAGAACACGATCAGGATCGCTACCAGGATTTTCGGATAAACCGTAAAGCCCATCCACAAAATAAACAGTGGCGCGAACGCAACCTTCGGCGCGATCTGCAGCGCCAGAATGTAGGGCGAAAGAGCGAGCTCGGCGGTCGGCGACATACCCAGGAGATAGCCGACAAAAGCGCCGAGAAGACTACCGAGGAGAAAGCCCGCAAGCACTTCGCCCGCGGTTACGCCCGTGTGCAGCAGGAGATGGCTCGTTTGCCAGTCGCGTGCGAATTCTTCGGCCACCATGGAAAGCGGCGGTACGATGAAAGGTGGGATGCCAACCAGACCCGGTCCCCACTGCCACGCGGCGAGAAAGACGATCAGCAGCGTGACGCTTGCAGTCGTACCTTTCCGCGCAGCGGAGGATCGTGCCGCAGCGCTCATGCGGCGTCTCCCGCCGTTTGCGGTGTGCGCTCCTCATGGCCGATGCCCAGCCGATCCATCAGTCGCGCCACGTAGTCATTCACTTTGGGATTTTGCCGGCGCGCAATCGGGTCGTCGCGGCGTGGCAGCTCAATCGCGATTTCGTCGATGATCGTGCCCGGCCGCCGGCTCATAGCCAGCACCCGATCCGAGAGGGTCACCGCCTCGATCAGATCATGTGTAATGAGCAACGCGGTCTTGCCTGCCTCCTTGAGTGTTTTCGCAAGATCGCGCTGGAGCACCATGCGGGTCTGTGCGTCCACTGCTGAAAATGGCTCATCGAGCAGCAGTACATGTGGATCGACCGCGAGCGTGCGCGCGAGCGCCACGCGCTGGCGCATGCCGCCGGATAATTGATGCGGATAATGGCCGGAAAATTCCGCCAGATTGAAATTCGCGAGAAGCTTTTGGGCGCGCGCGCGCCGTTCGGCAGCCGGCACGCCCTGAATCTCGACGCCCAACGCGACGTTTTCGGCGACGGTCCGCCACGGCAGCAGCAGATCCTTCTGCAGCATGAAGGCGACGTGCGCTTGCGGGCCCGCGACAGCCTCGCCGTCAACCAAGGCTTCACCCTCGCTTGGCGCGGTGAGCCCGGAACCGATATTCAGGAGCGTGCTTTTGCCGCAGCCGCTCGGGCCGATCAGCGACACGACTTCACCGTCGCGAACCGAAAAGCTCACGCCGCGCACAGCAGTGAGCACGCCCTGACCGCCCCGCTCCGCAAAACGCATCGTCACGTTGCGGTATTCAAGGCGTACAACGTCCGACATCGGCAAAGCGACCGTCACGGCTGGTTTGTTGGGCCGATTGCCCGCGTATCGGCGTCCGGTAAACTCAGTATAGTAGCTGACGACGCGGCGGCAACAATTCGACCGCGCGCCAGAAGGGAAAGCCAATAATGTTTGGTGCCGTGAGCGGGCGACCCGCTCGCTTGGTGTTTACGGCAGTCGCCGGCCTGACCATTTGTCTTGGCGCGTTGGCGGTCGCGTCAACGGCATGGGCCGACGAAAAACTCACCTATCTCTTCCCGGCGCCGCCGCTCCTTCCGGCGTTCGGACCGATCCAGCTCGCCAAGGGCAAGGGTTACTTCTCGCAAGCCGGATTGGACGTGAACTACGCGGTAGGCCGCGGCGGCGTCGATGTCGCCAAACAGGTTGGCGCCGGCAACGCACCGCTCGGCGGCATTGTCGCGGACGGTCCGATCATCGTGCGGCAGAACGGCGTACCGATCAAAGTGGTTGCCGTGTTCGGCGGCAAAGGGTTCATGCAGCTCGTTGTCCGCCAAGACTCCAACATCGAGAAGCCCGCCGACCTTAAAGGCAAAACCATAACGGTCATGTCCTATCAGGACACGACCTTCTATGCGCTGCTCGGATTATTGGCCAGCGCGGGCCTCACGCAAGACGACGTCAATATTCAAGCCGTGGGGCCTGCGGGCGTGTGGCAAATGGTGGCCTCCGGCAAATCGGCCGGGATGGCGGGTGTGCCGGACTGGATTGCCCCACTGCAAGCGACCGGCGTGCCAGTGAAGGTCATACCGACCGACGAGTTTTTTCCGCACATGGCGCAAGGCATCGGCGCGTCGGACCGGATGATCAAAGACAAGCCGGACATGATCCGTGGCTTCGTCAAGGCGGCTCTGCACGGCATGAAGGACATCATGGACGACCCCGCCGCAGCGGCGGACGCTTTCGTCAAGTTCGTGCCGGAATGGGCGGGCAAGACGGATCAAGTCAAGGCGGCATTTACTTACTACGACAAGCTTGTCTATCCGGGGCAAAACCGACTTGGCGAGGTCAACCCGGAGCGGCTCGCCAAGCTGCAGGATTTTTATCTCGCGAAAGGCATCATCCAGCGCAAGACACCGCTCGACGAACTTTACACCAACCAATTCATCAAATAGCTGCATCGCTCCGGCAAATTTGCCATGAAGGCAGACGTAAAAAAGCGACACGCGGAAATTGTCGGCGCCGGGTTTGCCGGGCTGACGGCGGCGTGCGCGCTGGCCCAGCGCGGCTGGAGCGTGCGCGTGCACGAGCGCGCCGACCGGCTGCGCACCACCGGCGCCGGCATCTACATCTACGAGAACGGGCTGCGCGTTCTAGAGGCGGTCGGCGCTTACGAGGACGCGGTCAAAGGAGCGCCATTCGCGCACACGCGCGAGGTCCGTGACGGCGACGATCGGCTGATTTCGCAGCATCGCTGGACCGGAAGTCGCGTGTTCAGCATCGTCCGCCAAAATGTCATCAATGCTCTCGCCGCCGCGGCAACAAAAGCCGGCGTCGAAATCTGCACCAACTCAGCCGCCACGCGCGCGACAACGGACGGCGAGCTCATGCTCGCCGATCGCCCGAATATCAAAGCCGATCTCATTGTCGCGGCCGACGGCAGCAATTCCAGGCTGCGCGATGCACTCGGCCTGCTGTCGAAACGAAAATATCTGGTCGATGGCTGCACGCGGCTTCTGCTCGACAAAACCGAAGCGGAACGCGCACCCGAGGGCAGTGCAAAAACGGGTGCCACGACGATTGAATATTGGTCCGGTACGCGCCGGGTGCTGTACACGCCGTGCAGCGAGACGGACATCTACATTGCGCTCACGATGCTCGATGACGACGCGGAAGCCAAGGCGGTGCCGGTTCGGAAGGATGTGTGGAAGCGCTCGTTTCCGCACCTCGAAGCCCTGATTGACCGGATTGGCGCGCAGGGGCGTTATGACCGTTTCGAACTCCTCAAGCTCAAACGCTGGTCGGCCGGCCGTATCGCTTTCATCGGCGACGCGGCACACGCTTTGCCGCCGAATATCGGCCAAGGTGGCGGTTGCGCGATGATGAATGCTTTGTCCCTCGCTGTTAATTTAGAGCGCAACAGCGATGTCGCGGCGGCACTCGAAACCTGGGAGCGCACGGAGCGACCCCTCACCGAACACACCCAACGTATCTCTTATTATCTGGGGCTGCCGACGACGTGGCCGCCGGCGCTGCGTACCGCCGCTCTCGGAATCGCGGGGCGGTCGAAATGGCTCATCCGGCAGCGCACGCGCACAGCGCTGCACCAGCCGACCGGGACGTAGAACGGAAAGATAAAGGGCGCCGGCCGAAGCCGACGCCCTTCCCGCACGCACTACACTCACCATGGCCTGGTCGTCGGCACGAGTCACATGCCGGCGTTAATCTCTGTCTGCAGCGTAGCGGCATTCGCCGCTTCGTTTTGCTGTTCGGCGGCCGCCATTGAGGCGGTCAAAGCATTGGTGTCGTTCATCTGCTGGATGGCTTGAACCTCCGCGTCGGACGCCGCTTGAGCGTCAGCAGCCGCCGAACTGGCCGTCGCAGCCGAGTTGTCATACGACGGCGAAGACGAAAAATCGTACGACCCGCCGCCGGAGCTGCGCAGGCCGCGAACATCGCGCACCAGATTGGCGTATGGGACCGGGCCGCCGCCCAGCATACCGCCGACGAACCGCGCAACATCGACATTAAGCGGGCCGCCGAACACCGGCCCTCTTGCTGCGACCCGCACGGGGGCGCGGTTTTGCCAAGTCTGCGCGTAACGCGGAACCGGGTTGGCCTGACTCGGAGCCGCCATTGCGGTGGTTCCGAGTAGCGCCAGGGAAGCTGCAAATATTCCAGTGGTGATTAAAGTTTTCACGACACGCTCCTCTTTGTTGTTCAGGGCCGAGAAGGGTCCAACACCAAGACGCTAGGCTCGGGGAACTTTCCGTGTGGTGGCCGGCTAATTAATTATTGGCCATGTTTCATAGACGTTTGATTTGCAGCCGAAGCGTCAGTGAACATGACGTATTGTGCGATGCACGAACGTGAGCAGCAATTTTTTTGCGATGCACTGTCTGCTTTGTGACTTAGCGAGGTCACGGAGATGCCACAGACAGCATCTAGTGTACGGCTTCGGGAGGAGTGAGGCAGGAGAAATGAGGCAGGAGAAAACAGTGCAAAACCAAACCACGTACGCACGTCTTGCCACTTACGATAAAAATATTTGTCCGCAGTGTAGCGGCTGGTTGCTTGCGCCTGATTGGTCGGAGTACGTCAACGAACGAAGCGTGCGCCACAGCTGGTCATGCGATGGCTGCGGTTATGGCTTCGAGACGACAGTATTCTTCGCGACGCCCCAGCAGGCGGCAGCTTAGCTTCATACTTTCGCGCAAACTCGCCTGGCAAGATTTTGTCGGATGAGAGTTTTCCGGCATCATCAAGTGCGTGGCGGATATTCGTGCCGCCGCCCCTGAAAATCTTCGATGAGGGTGCCGCCCTCGGTGAGATAATTTGGACCGATCGGCGATTTGCCATGACCGTCGGGGATATCGAGAACGTAGGCCGGCTGGCACAAGCCGGAGTAACGGCCGCGCAGCCCGCGCATCAGCACCTGGCCTTCGGCAATCGTGGTCCGCAGATGCGCCGTGCCCGGGGCAAGGTCGGCGTGATGCAGATAATACGGCTTGATGCGGCTTTCCACCAATGAGCGCATCAACAGACCCAGCGTCTCGACGTCGTCGTTCACCCCGCGCAACAGCACCGATTGCGAGAGCATCGGAATTCCGGCGTCAATGAACCGCGCGCAGGCCGCGCGCGCCTGTTTGGTCAATTCCCGCGGATGATTGACATGCAGGACGACGAAGGTCGCTTTCTCCCGCGCACGCAGCGCCCGGACGAGCGCGGTGGAAATGCGTTCCGGGGCCACAGCCGGCACGCGGGTATGCACGCGGATCACCTTCACGTGGTCGATTGCGGCCAGCGAAGCGACCACGTCCTTGAGCCGCCGCGCCGAGAGCACCAGCGGATCGCCGCCGCTTAAGATGACCTCCCAGATTTGCGGATGAGCCCGGATGTAGGCGAGCGCGGCGGCAAGCGCCGCGGCGGACAACCCTCCCTTCCCCGGCCCCACCATCTCGCGGCGAAAGCAGAAACGGCAATACACCGCGCACGCGTTGACGATCTTCAGCAGCACCCGGTCCGGATAGCGATGCACGATGCCTTCGACCGGGCTGAATGCGTCGTCGCCAATTGGATCGGCGCGGTCCTGCGGACTTTGCTGAAGCTCGCGCGCATCCGGCACGAACTGCCGCGCGATCGGATCAAGCGGATCGGCGGCATCGATCAGATCGACCATCGCCGGCGTGATAGCGACAGCGTAGCGGGCGGCGACTTCCGAAAGCTTATTGATGCTCTCGCGCGTCACCAGCGCATGGTCGCAAAGCTCGTCAACACTCCGCACAGTCGCTGGGGCGGATTTCATGGCAGCGGATTCCACATTACCTGGTCGATACGCGTGGCACCGGTTGCGAGCATGACGAGGCGGTCGAGGCCGAGCGCGATGCCGCAAGCCTGCGGCATCGTCGCCAGTGCAGCAAGAAAATCCTCATCGAGCGGATAGCGCTCGCCGTAAATGCGCTCCTTCTCGGCCATCTCCCGCTCCAGCCGCCGACGCTGCTCGACGGCATCAGTCAATTCGCCAAAGGCGTTCGCGAGTTCTACGCCGCAGGCATAAAGCTCGAAGCGCTCGGCAACGCGCCGGTCCTGTGCCGGTCGCGCCAAGGCGGCCTGGGTCACCGGATACCGATCGAGAATGGTCGCTCGGCCAATGCCGAGTTGGCCCTCAATCTTCTCGACCAGCACGCGGCTGAAGATGTCGCCCCAGGTATCGTCATCGCTGACGCGAATACCCGTTGCGCGGGCCAGGCGACGAAGCCCGTCTCGGTCCGGCTCACCGTCCGGCAGCGTCGCCAGCAGATCGATGCCGGCGAAACGCAAGAAAGCCTCGGCGACCGTTAGCCGTTCCGGCTCGGCGAACGGATCGGCCGACAGGCCGCGAAAACTCAGTCGCTGGGTCCCAACTGCTTTCGCGGCGAGCGCCAGTATCGCCGCGCAATCGGCCATCAAGGTCTCGTATGGCTCGTCCGCGCGATACCATTCCACAAGGGTGAATTCCGGATGATGCAGCGCCCCGCGCTCGCGGTTGCGGAAGACCTTGGCAAATTCGACGATTCGTCGCTCGCCCGCGGCGAGAAGCTTCTTGCAGGCGAACTCCGGCGAGGTGCGCAAATAGAGCTGCTCCGCCGCGCCGTCAGGCGCCGCGATTGTGGTGGCGAAAGCGTGCAAATGCGTTTCGTTGCCGGGCGAGACCTGCAAGGCGCTGGTCTCCACCTCGATGAAGCCGTCAGCGGCAAACCAGGCCCGCAAGGCCGCTACGATCCGGCCGCGCGCCAAAAGGAAGGGCCGGCGATCGGCGTGGACATGGGGTGCCCAGATGGGCGAAGCGGTGGGTCGGCTTTCCGGCATGTCCTTTTGGGCAAGTGCTAGGAGAAACAAAGGCTTGAGGAAATATGTGGCGATCCGGCGCAAGATCGCTATGTTGCGCCCCGACGCAACACCCGAAATGTCGAGGAAACTGTGAAAGTCATCGCCAGCTCGCTGCGAAAAGGCAATATCGTCGAGATTGACGGCAAGCTCGGCGTTATCGTCGCCACCGAGAATATCCACCCCGGCAAGGGCACCCCGGTGACCCAGATGGACGTGCGGCGGATCGCCGACGGGGTGAAGCTCTCGCTACGGTTCAAGACCACCGAACAGGTCGAACGCGCCTTCGTCGAGGACCGCAAGCACCAGTTCATGTACCAGGACAGCGATGGCTTCCACTTCATGAATATGGAGACCTACGACCAGGTGGCGGTGCCGGCCGACATCGTCGGTGACTTTGCGGCCTATCTGCAGCCCGAAATGGAAGTAACGCTGAGCCTGCACGACGGCGTAGCGGTCGCCATCGAGCTGCCGCCCCGCGCCATCCTCGAAGTGGTCGAGACCGAACCGGCGGTCAAAGGCCAGACGGCGGCGTCTTCCTACAAGCCGGCGGTCCTCTCCAACGGCGTGCGCACCATGGTGCCGCCCTTTGTCAGCACGGGCACCCGGATCGTGGTGATGACCGCGGACGGCAGCTACGTCGAGCGGGCGAAGGAATAGCCGGCTTGGCGGGCACGCCCAACGCTTGGTCGCGGGCCCGCGTTCCGAAGAGCCCAACATGACTGCAGCGTTGGCGTTCAACCACGTCGGCATGACGGTTCCTGATATCGACCGCGCCATTGATTGGTACGGGTCGGTGATGGGTTTCCAGGTTATTTTCCGCCGACTGATCGAATACCGACCCGAGGTGCCGGAGGTCCGCGAAATTTTCGGTCCGAGATTTACGCGAGCGCATCAAGCGCATTTGCTGTCGGCGAACGGTGTCGGGCTCGAACTTTTCCAGTTTCTTGATCCGCCCGTCGAAACGCCGGATGAGAACTTCCGGTACTGGCAGACCGGAATCTTCCATCTTTGCGTGACTGAACGCGATCTCGATGGACTAGTGGCGCGGATCGTCGCCAATGGAGGCCGCCAGCGCACGAAAATCTATGCCTTCCTGCCAGGAAGACCCTATCGGCTGGTTTATTGCGAAGACCCGTTCGGCAACATTATCGAAGCGTTTTCACACTCCTATGCCGAAACGTTTGCCAACATGCCGGGCTGGAAAGCCATCGACGCATAGTCCGGCCGCCCTGTTTTCGCTTAGAAAACTTCGCTTAGAAAAACGCCAGCGTGCGGATTTCGATGCTTTCGCGCGGACGCGCGTGCGGCGGCGACGTCGGATCGTCGAAAGCAGTGTGCGCGGTCCAGCGGGCGCGGCCGTCTTTCTCCGAGTCATACACTTTGAACACGATCGCCTCTTCGCGCCGCATGCGCGGAAACCAGAACCATTTGTGCTGCGGATTGTAGGTGATGGCGTAGGTCTGGCCGACCCGGTTGGGATAGCGCCGTTCGGAAATCACCAGATCGTCGGTCGAAACACTACGCGCATCGCAAATCGCCAAGGGAAAGCTCTCGACCGGAAGGCGGATGGGCCGCCACACCTGGACGATGGCGAACCGCCGCTGCAGCAACGCGTCCGCTTCGTCCGGCAGAATATCCCGCACCCGTTGCGGCGCGGACCATTCCGTATAGTCGTTGTGCACCCGGGGCACGACCTCGCGGATTTTGCGCGCTTCACGATCGGCATTGTCGGCCGTCCGCAAAGTGTGATCGAAGATCACGACACGGGAGGCGCCGCTCTCCGCTTTCACCAGCGCTTCCATTTCCGGGTAATAAACTCGCCGCACCTCGCGATCGTCGAAGAAGTCGGCGACCTTGGTGTCGTGCCCCACGAAACGAAAGCCCTCGCGATCGAGCACGAATTCGTTGGCGTGCGGACGGCCGTTGTGGATCACGACACGCCGCGGATCAGTGGTGCCGCCGCGCTTGTCGGGCGCCCCAGCACCGCTCGCCTCGGTGAAAATCTTCACCCCATCGTTAACGAGATAATTGAGGGTCGCTTCGATCTCCGCAATCGATTCGGGAGCAGACTGCCGTTCCAGGACCTGATCCATTGCCAACTCCTTCGGGTGGGGCGGCGATATACACTCCTTAAAACATAAACCGAGGCCCAGTGCCGGGTAAGAGGCGCTGGCCGGCACCCGTTTCAAACCCGCCATGCAGCGCGAGCGTGAGCCCATCGGGCTCTCAGTCTGAATAGTCATTCATGGCGGGAGCGCCTGTCCTATCGGCGCCCCGCCACAGAGAAAGTTTTACGCATATTTCGTTCACCGAAGGCATGGCACCACTTGGCAAAGTCGGCATTGTTACTGATAGTAGGCCAATTGTTGGATCAGGATTGAAGCCGTGCGCTCGACGGCGAAACCAGACGACCCTCCACCCCCGGCCGCTTTGACAAAGGCCGCGCTTGTGCCGCTTGGCAGGCCAAATTCTCGTATCCCCATCGTCGCGATCGGACTGTCCTGCGTGATGGTCGCGGCTTCTGCCGGTGCGGCCTTGAGCAATGGCTGCAAACCAAATCACCCGCGGCCGCTGATCATTCTCAATGACATGGGCCCCTGCGGGTTCGATCCGCAGACATTGAGCTTTGCCGGCACACCGGCGGAGCAGGCCAGATGTTTGATGCGCGGCATGGACGCAAGCAGAAATCTCAGTCGCCCGCTCGACACGCTGCCACCTGCGCTCGCAAGCCGGATCGGGCAGGACAGCGGGCTCCCGACGAGAGAGGTGTTGAGCGGCTTTCTTTCCAAACAAAATCTCGAATGGGATTTCGCCGCCAATCTGTGGCAGCCGCTGTCGCGCGCGCAGGACAACGATCCCGCTGCGCCGATGGCGCGCTATTTCGTCATCCACGATACCAGCGGACCAAATTTCGGTCGCCGATCATTTCCCGCCGACGTCGATGTCAATCCAAAGATCAACAGCCTCGCGGGTTTCAAATGCGACGACGGGTGGGGTAAGGCTCACGTCGTGGTCAATCGTGAAGGCGGCATGCTGTTGGATCACGAACTGTCGGTTCCCTGGCGCGAGACCAAGTTCGAGCGCGCGGTCAACTTTGGCGGCGCAATGAAGGGCCTTTTCCTTCATGTCGAGATGATCCAGCCGCGGCGGAGCACCGGCCGGCGTGGAAATGACGCGCAGCCCCCCGATCCAAGCTTCACCACCGCCCAATACGACCGGCTGGCTTTGATCTACACCATCGCAAGCGTCCGGGCCGGACGTTGGCTGGTGCCGGCATTCCATGCGGCGATCGACGCTCACATCCGCAACGGCCACGACGATCCGCTCAATTTCGACGTCCAAAGCTTCGCCGCAAGTCTCGACCGGGTCACGCAACAGTTGCAAGGACCTCAGGCAGCGCCCCCCGAAGCCGTCGCGCAAGGTGAGACCGATACAACACCGGCACCCGATGCTTCCGCGGTTCCCTCGGAGAAGCCCGCCGAAACCGGCCGTTCGGTTGCCGCTTCTGTCGATGGCGAGGCCCCGGCGCAACCATCGGGTTCTACGCTGGAAAGCGAGCCGATGATTGGTGGCACAGCCGAGGCGGGAATTGAGCTCAAAAGCCGAAAGCCTCAAAGTGTCAGCGCTAACCATTGCACGACCGCTGTGGCAGAAGGCCGTCGCCGGGGCCTGTGCCGGCCCCACGTTGCCGAAACGCGCTGGCGCGGAAAGCACGCGCACCTCGTTCGCGCAGTGGATCGCCGCGCTACGGAAGACAGCCGCGGCGCAGGACGTAACGCGGGAGACGTACACCCGCATCACGTGCGGGGCGCTCCCCGGCACAGCCGGGCTTAAAGGCGATTGCAACTCGCCTGAGTTTTTTCCAACGCAAGGTTGGTATGCAGCCGGCAGATGGCTACGCAGGCGTCAAGCTACTTGGCCGCTTGCGTCCGGGCTCGTGATCCGGTTCGATCCCTCCCCGACAAATCAGAATTCGAGGAACGCCGCCGATGACCCCTTCCCAATCCGCGACCGCGCGCGCCACGGACAAGCCGGCCGCGGCCGACGCGTCGATCGCGGCTCTTGAGCGTCCGACGCCGGCCGGCGCCAATGCGCCGGGCTTCGGCAGCGACGTGGTGGCCGAAACGCTGAGCGCACTGGAGATTCCATACATCGCGGTGACACCGGGCGCGAGCTATCGCGGCCTGCACGACAGCATCGTGAATTATCTCGGCAACTCAACGCCACAGATGCTGCTTTGCGTGCACGAGGAATTCGCGGTCGCCATCGCCCATGGCTACGCCAAGGTCACCGGCAAGGCGATCGCTGCTGCGGTACATTCCAACGTCGGCCTCCAGCACGCGACGATGGCGATGTTCAATGCCTGGTGCGACCGCATGCCGGTCCTCGTCCTCGGCGCCACTGGCCCGGTCGACGCAGCCAAGCGGCGGCCTTGGATTGACTGGATCCACACCGCGCGCGATCAGGGCGCGCTGATCCGCGGCTACACCAAGTGGGATGATCAGCCGGCTTCGCCCGCCGCCGCGCGTGAAGCGCTGTTGCGCGGGACCTGGATCGCCAACACGGTGCCGATGGGTCCGGTTTACGTCAATCTCGACGCCGAGATGCAGGAAGCAAAACTTACCGAGCAACTGCCGCCGATCGACGCCGCGCGCTACATGCCGCCCGTAACAACGGCCGCACCCGCCGACCTGCTGCAGCAGGCGGCGGCGATGCTGAAATCCGCCAAGCAGGTGGTGATCCTGGCCGGCCGCGCTTCCCGCAGCGAGGCCGCATGGAACGCGCGCGTGGCGCTGGCCGAAACGCTCAACGCCAGTGTCGTCACCGATCTGAAAATCGGCGCGAGCTTCCCGACCGATCATCCGCTCTACGCCGGAGCGCCGCGTGACGTGACGCCCGACAGCGTCCCGACGCTGCGCAATGCCGACGTGATCTTGAGTCTCGATTGGGTCGATCTTGCCGGCGCGCTGCGCTCGTTGGGTCCCTCCCCTTCAGCAAAGATCATTCAGATTTCGCTCGACTATCGCATCCATAGCGCCTGGAGCATGGACTATCAGGCTTTGCCGCCCGTCGATCTGCTCATCTCAGCCGATCCCGATCTCGTCGTGCCTGAACTCGTTAAGGAGATCGGCGCCGGCAGTCGGCCGAGGGTCGCACCCAGTCCGCGCGGAACGGCGAGCGATCAGGAGCCGGCAGGCTTCACCAACGAAATCATTGCCTACACGCTGCGCAAAGTTCTCAAAGACCGGCCGACGAGCCTGACCCACCTGCCGATCTCCTGGGAGGATCGCTGGTGGACTTTTGACCATCCGCTCGATTTTCTTGGCTCCGATGGCGGCGGCGGCGTCGGTGGCGGGCCGGGCATCTCGGTCGGCGCGGCGCTGGCTTTGAAAAATTCCGGCCGATTACCGATCGCGGTTTGTGGCGACGGTGACTTCCTGATGGGCGTCACGGCGGTTTGGACCGCGGTGCATTATAAAATTCCGCTGCTGTTTGTGATCGCCAACAATCGCTCGTTTTATAATGACGAACTGCACCAGGAGCGGATGGCGCGGATGCGCGCGCGACCGGTGGAGAACAAATGGATCGGCCAGCGCATGGCCGATCCTGAAATCGATATCGCCGCGATGGGCCGCGCCCAGGGCGCGGTCGGGTTTGGTCCGATCACCAAATCGGCCGATCTCGTCGCTGCGCTGGAGAAAGCGATCGCTGCCGTCGATGCCGGCGGCGTCGCCGTTGTCGATGTGCGCGTCGAGCCGGGCTATACCGCAAACATGACCGCCGCGATGACGCGCGCCAAAAGCTAAGGAGAGAGGAAACATGAACACTGCAGTCCCGCTGACATCCGCCAAAGCTGAAACGCTTCGTTTGCCTGACCACCGTGACGCCTATTACGGCGGCGAATGGCACAAGCCGAAATCCGGACGCTATGTCGACACGATCAATCCCGGCACCGCGGAGGCACTCGGCGCGGTCGCCGATTGCAACGCAGCCGATATTGATGCCGCGGTCGGCGCAGCGAAAAAGGCCTTCGACGGCTGGCGCAACACACCGCCGCTCGAACGCGCGCGGCTTCTCAAGCGCATCGCCAACGTGCTGCGGGAGAACGCCGACGAGCTCGCCATGATCGACGCCGCCGATTGCGGCAATCCGGTTCATGAGATGGTGATGGACGCAACCGTCGCCGCGGCGCAGATCGATTTCTACGCCGGCCTCGTCACCGAGATGAAAGGCGCCTCGATTCCGATGGGCCCGGGTGTGGTCAATTTCTCGGTGCGCGAGCCGCGCGGCGTCGTCGGCCGCATCATCCCGTTCAATCACCCGTTTATGTTCTGCGCCGGCAAAGCGGGCGCACCGCTTGCGACCGGCAATACCGTCGTGATGAAGCCGCCGGAGCAAGCGCCGCTCTCGGCGCTCCGCCTCGCCGAGCTGATCGGCGGCATCCTGCCGCCGGGGGTGTTCAACGTCGTGCCGGGCGGCCGCGAAGCGGGCTCGGCGCTGACGACACATGCCGACGTCGCCATGATCGCGCTGATCGGCTCGGTACCGACCGGCCGCGCGGTGATGAAAGCCGCCGCCGATACATTAAAGCCGGTGATGCTCGAGCTCGGCGGCAAGAACGCGCTGATCGCCTACCCTGACGCCGATCCCGAAGACGTCGCCGGCGGCGTCGTCGGCGGCATGAACTTCACCTGGTGCGGGCAGTCCTGCGGGTCGACCAGCCGCGCCTTCATCCATGAAAAAATCTACGACGCGGTGCTCGCCAAGGTGAAAACCCGGATCGCCCATTTCAAGCCGGGAATTGCCACCGACCGCGCCACCACGATGGGTTCGATCATCTCCAAAACGCAGTACGAGCGCATCCTCGGCTTCATCGAATTGGGCAAACAGGAAGGCGCGCGGCTGTTCCACGGCGGCGGCCGGCCATCCGATCCGGCGCTCGCCAAGGGATTTTTCATCGAGCCCACCGTGTTCGCTGACGTGCAGCCGAACATGCGGATCGCGCGCGAGGAGATTTTCGGTCCGGTCCTCTCCATCTTTAAGTGGAGCGACCCGGCAAAAATGTTGGAGCAGGTGAACTCGGTCGAATACGGCCTCACCGCTTCGATCTGGACCAATGATCTGTCGACGGCGCACAACACCGCCGCCGCGGTGCAGGCGGGTTTTGTCTGGATTAACGAGGTCTCAAAGCATTTCCTCGGCGCGCCGTTCGGCGGCTACAAGCAGTCCGGTATCGGCCGCGAGGAGTGCATGGAGGAGATGATCGCCTACACGCAGGAAAAGAACATCCACGTGCGGCTGAAGCCCGCGAAGTGACCAGACGACGTACTCATAAGTTCGGATGTCCGCTTGGCCTGGAAAGCAGCGTGGCGGCGGACATCGCGGGAGAGCTCTGTTACGCAGCGTCCGCTTTGCTGAACCCGGTTACCTGAATGGAAAGAGGTAAGACTGCCTCGTCAAGCGAACGTCGCACTTCGATCACGTTGCGCGCAGAGGCAAGTTCTGGCGGCAGCCGGAATGAAAAGCTGTGGCAGCCTGAACCAAGGCCCGCGTTCTTGAGATCCTCGCGATAGCGGTTGGCTAAGATCTGGCCAACCAACGTGCCTCCGGCCAGAATGTCAAGACAGACCGGCACTTCCGGACGGTTGGCATTCTGCGCCCAGCCTTCCACGAAATGCGGCGTGATCCGATCGACAAAGCCGCGGAGCGCACCAGGAGTCATTTCGTTGTTTGCGTTTAACCCGGCTCGTCGCGCAATTCGCTGCCGAATTGTCTCAAGCTCGTAGCCCCCATCAAGGCGCGGTGCGCAGTAGTGCGCCGGAACAACGGGTTCGTGCGCATAGAGGCGGCGGTATTCTTGAGCATTGTGAAATAAACCGCGGCTGTCGTCGTCGATGAACGTCTCGGACAACGCACCCTCGGCAACGATCACGTCGTGGGTCTCAAGCTCGATGTGGAAATATTCAACCCGCTCGATGCGTTCGGCGTGCACAATCGAAACGTCGTTGATGAGGTCCTTGGCCTCGACCAGGACGCCACCGCCCGCACCATTGAAGTACATGGCGTGATTGGGGGAAATCCACAGATCGCGCGCCGGCACTTGATCGGCGAGCGCGCCAGCCTTGATGCAAACCGGCAGAATGTCTTTGCGGCCCGCGATGAAACGTCCGGCGTAGCTGCGACATCCGATCCATTTGATCGGGCGTAACCGGCCGGAGGCCGTCATCACCTCGTCGCCGATTTCAAGTTCTTCGACACACCGCGGTCCGGTTTTTGTTTGAACCAGAGTGCCGCGGCAGTAGCACGCCTGGGTTATGGTCGTGGTATCGGTGTTGGTATCGTCAACGATGTTAAACTGGGCGCTCGACGTAAAGCCCGGCAGGTCGAGACTGACCGGGCCGCCCGACCCATCAAGTACGAGTTGATTTCCTAAATAACTCGCGCCGGTCTCCTGGAAATCATTGATGATGATCTTGTCGCCCGCGCCGAAGTCTTCGATCTGATTTGATGGCGCATCGGCAGGCGTGAACTCCAATGTGCCGGGATCGAACTTGATGGGGCCCAGACCCGCCGCGTCCGGCGCCGCCAAGTCCAGAATGCCTGATTTAATGTCGATGCCGCCCACAAAGGTGTTTTCCGCGGCAAGCTTGACCGTGCCGGTGCCGCCGATATCGAGATGACCAGCACCAGCGTTTGCACCGGTGCCGCCGGCGCTGGTCTGGTCGGCGATCACTCCAGAGATCGTGAGCGGCTGGCCTGCCGTCGCAGAGAGGGTGATGGTCTCATTGCCCTGAAGGAAAATGCCGGTGCCGTAATTGTACGGGCCGGGATTTCCGTCATTCGCACCGCTGCCGCCTGCAACGCTTCCGTCAGCGAGCGTTCCGCCGTCGATCGTTAGCGTGCCGCCTTGGGCGACGAAAATGTCGCCGCCTGCGCCAAGACCGCCGCCGCCTGCGCCGCCTTTGCTGCCCGGTGCGCCGCCGCCGGCGCCGAAACCACCAGCCGCGCCGTCTCCGGAATCTCCATCGTTGCCATCTTGACCATCATTTCCAGTATTGCCCGCTGTTCCGAGAGGGCCTGCAAAACCCGCAGAACCATCATTAAGAACTATGACTTGGCCGCCCGTGCCGCCTAAACCGCCGCCTCCGTGACCACCGTCGGCGCCGCCTGCACCGCCTCCGCCCCCGCCGCCGCCGAAACCTCCGCTGCCGCCGTTACCACCCTTGCCGCCGTCACCACCGTCGCCGCCGTCGCCGCCGTCGCCGCCGGCTTGGCCCGGCGTCGTGGGCACCCACGGGTCGGAGTGTCCGGCCGCGCCGAGACCCGTGTAGACTGCTCCGCCACCTGTGCCGCCATCGCCGCCTTTACCCCCGCTTCCGCCAGCACCACCTTCACCGCCACCACCGCCTCCGGCGCCGAAGCCGCCAGCGCCACCGTCGGCACCATCACCGCCAGCGCCGCCGTCTTTGCCATCGCCACCATCGCCGCCAGGCCCAGCAGAACCTGACGACCCAAAAACGTTGATACCCGTGCGTCCGCCATGGCCACCGTCGCCGCCCGCACCGCCGTTGCCGCCCGTCCCGCCGTTACCACCCGCGCCACCGCCGCCGCCTAGGCCGCCATCCCCGCCCTTTTCGCCATCACCACCGCCGCCGCCGTCGGCGCCATCGCCGCCGTTGCCACCCGTCCCACTGCGCGCAAAATAGCCGTAGCCCCCTGTTCCGCCCGTCACCTCCATTACCGCCGCCGCCGCCACCGCCGCCAACGCCAACCGTGCCGCCTTTTCCGCCGGCTCCGCCTTTCCCGGCGTCACCGCCATCGCCGCCGTTGGCGCCGACGGTGTTACCCTGGGTCCCACTGCCGCCCGCCCCGCCGGCACCACCATCGCCGCCGTCTCCGCCGTCTCCGCCCTTGCCGCCTAACCCACCACTCTTTCCGTCAAGACCGTCGTTGCCGGTTCCGCCGGGGCCACCGTCGGTCGTCGGTATATAGTTTGGCGTGCCCTGAGCTCCCGCTGTTCCCCCTGCTCCTGCACCACCGTCGTTGCCCGCGGGCAATAGAAGGCTGGAATTCCCACCCGCACCGGCAAATCCGCCGGTGCCGCCGTCACCGCCCTTCGCGGCGTCTTCGCTGAAAGAGACGTTGTCCAGTGTGACGTTCGCAGTGGGTCCAACAAAGAGACCGCCGCCTAGTCCCGCACCACCGCCGCCGTCACCGGTTCCAGCTCCGCCTTGAGCCAAGGTATCCGTGATGGTCAGGTTCTGAATTGTCACGTTGCCGGAAATAACGGCAAGCCCACCATCCGATCCGGCACCGTTGAGCGAGAAATTGCCGCCTTCGATGGTCAACGTGACGCCCGAGTGCAACGAGATCGCGTAAATGCCGTCGGGCTGGCCAGATTCGCCTTCCGTAATGTTACCGGTAAATTGGATTTGGTAGTTGCCGGGCGTTGTAGTCTGATCAAGTTGCTCGATCGCCGCGTTCAGAGTTGCTTGATCAGACACTTCGATAACATTGACGGGACTGGACAACTATACCTCCCACTCTCGCTAACGATGCGGCCGCCCTTGCCCTCAAACCTATCTCATTGATGTCAATTGTCACAAGTATGCGGTCGGCGAACGGGAAGTCTGGCGCCTTTTCCTGTGGTGGTAGCATCCGCTCGAAAGCGTCGCGCCGCAGCCCATTCGGACTGTGGTTAACAATGACGTGAGTTCCCGCTGTGGCAACGGATCATCTTACCTCTCAAGAGGTCACTGAGGCACTTAAGCATTATGAGTTAGGTGCTTTTCGCGAGGCGGCTCGGATATTTGAAGCCGTCCTTTCGAGGGCGCCTGGTGATGCAAAGTTGCTACGGTTATGCGGGCTGTCGTTGACCCGTGCAGGCAGGCCGCACGACGGCCTTTCCCTCCTGGCTCATGCGCTGGAACTCGCTCCTGAAGAACCGCTTGCGCATCTTCACTACGGTGTCGGTTTGCACGCGGTCGGCCAATTCGCCGAGGCTGCACGGATCTTCGACGTTTGTTTAAGATTATTGCCGCGAAATCCCGCGCCAGCGCTCAATCTCGCGGCGGCTCATCTCGATTTGGGAAACACTGACGCGGCTTATGCCGCGGTCCGCGAAGCGCTCGCGCGCGCTCCGGATTCCGCTGAAGCTCATTATCTGCTTGGCCTGACGGAATTGGGTGCCGGTCGATTCCCGGAAGCCCGCGATGAGCTGACGAAGGCAACGCGCCTTGCGCCGAAACTCGCGAAGGCTTGGCTCAATCTTGGCGTCGCTCGCTATCGATTGAGCGACGTTCAAGGAGCCCTGGAAGCAACGAAACGGTGTCTTTCCATCGACCCGCACAACAGCATGGGAGAAGCGAATTTATCGGTCTTCCTGGCTTTGCGTGGCGAGCAGGAGGAGGCGATCAATCGCTTGCGGAAAGTCGTGGAACGCGATCCGAATTGCGTTCCCGCCCGTGTTAATCTTGGCAGCCAGCTCGTCATCGATCGCGAGCCGATAGAGGCGCTCGACACTTTGAAAGGCGATCCTCCGAAGGGGAGCCTCGGTGCACAATGGCGGGCGCAAAGAATAAGCGCGCTGCTTCAGCTCGGCCGGCGGAAAGAGGCGCGCGCAGAACTCGAAGCCGTCGAAGAACCACTTGGCGAAGCAGAAATCCTCATAGCATGGCGACGGCTGCTTTTTTCCGTTCGTCAACCCGTCCAAGCTGAGCGATTTGCCAAACGCGTAGCCGAACTAGCCGATCAGGAAAAAGGCACCTTACTCGAGCATCGTATCATCGCGCACTTCGACCTGGCCCGCTTTCGCAATTCTCGCCGCGAACGCAGACGCGGTTTCGAACACTTAATCAAAGGCCACGCTCTGATTGCGCGAAGCCAGCCTTTCTCCCGTAGCGACTATGCTGGTTTTTTCGAAGCCACGAAGAAAGCATATAGCCGCGAACGTCTCGCCGCCGGACCGCAGGCCAACAATCGCGACACGATCCCGCTCTTTATCGTCGGTCTTCCTCGTTCCGGGACGACGCTCACGGAACAAATCCTGGCAAGCCATTCGGCCGTCCACGGAGCCGGGGAGCGGCCGCACTTGCATAATTGTCTGAGCCGGCTTGTCGGATCAATGCTGGAAGCCAAGAATGTCCCGAAGGCTGCCAATCTCTCTGCTCCCAGCCTGAGTGCTGCAGCACGGAAATATCTCGTTGATCTACACGCGCTGGCACCGGGCGCGCGCTACATCACCGACAAGATGCCCGGCAACGCGCTTCATCTCGGCTTTGTTGCAACGCTGTTGCCCCGAGCCCGCGTCATTCTCTGCGAGCGCGATCTGCGCGACACTGCGCTATCGATATTTCAACACCGCTTCTTCGGGTATCATCCTTACGCCCACGACCTTCGCGACCTCGGATGGTATATTGCCGAGCATCAAAAACTGATGGACCATTGGCTATCGGTCCTGCCACTGCCGGTTTTCAGGCTCCGTCTCAACGATTGGGTTGAAGATTTTCAGGGAACGCTGAAGAAGGTCCTGGATTTTCTCGATCTTCCTTATGAGGAAGGTTGCGAACGGTTTTACGAGTTCGCCGCGCAAGGTACGGACCGCGAGCCTGGAGCAAGTTCGTAGGCCTGTAAACTCCCGCGGGATCGGGCGTTGGCGGAACTACGTCTCTGAGCTGGAACCGCTTCTTGACGAGCTCGACCGTGCCGGCGCCGTCCAGGACAGTGTGGAGGACGCGCAGGCGCGTGCCGCATCACTGAGCGACAGCCACCGCCCTGGCGCCGCATTGGGGGTGCTACGTAGAGCTTTGGTTCGCACGCCATATTCTCCGGAATTGCTTGCGGCAACAGCGATGTGCCAGCTTCGAATCGGTGAACACGATGCGGCGCGCACTTTGGCAGAACAGGTCGCCGCGGCCGCTCCCAACGATTGGCGAGCACACGTCGCACTCTGCAACGTGCTGGCATATTCCGCAGGCGTCAGCGGGGGCGAACTTTCAGAAGCGATGCGGCGTTATGGTGCCCTTTTACCGCGCTCTGAGCCACTGCCAACCTTTCCCAGTCCAGGCACCAAGCTCCGCGTCGGACTGCTCGGTTCGTTTCATAGAAGTCCCATCAGCGCGCTAACGTTGCGCGCTTTCGAAGCGATGGACCGCGAAACTTTCGAAATTGTTTGTTTTTCTGTGGGCGGCAACAACGACGCAATTACCGCCCGGTACCGCGGGTTGGGCGCGTATTTTGAGCTGGGCCGCCTTAATGACGCACAGTTAGTCGAACAAATCCGTCAAGAACGCATCGACATTTTGATCGAGCTGTCAGGCCACCTCCGCGATGGTCGGCTGGCGGTGCTGGCGAGGAGACCAGCTCCCGTTCAGGTCAAATGGGTCGGCGCGCAATATCACACAACCGGCATCAGCGAGGTCGATTATCTTATTACTGATCGGCATGAGACGCCGCCAGAACTCGCGCCGCTCTATAGCGAGAAGCTGCTCGTTATGCCCGACAGCTACGTCTGCTGGAGTCCGCCCGACGAGGCGCCCGAAGTTGCTGCTTTGCCGGCGGAGCGCAACGGCTTTATCACCTTCGGATCATTTAACAGTATGATGAAAATTACAGCAGCAACCCTTGCTGCCTGGGCTGCGATTCTAGAACGGGTACCACACTCGCGGTTATTGTTGGCTGCCCCTGCGTTGAGCGAAAGCGAGACGGTTGATCGATTGCGCGACGTGTTCCGTTCACGTGGCATTTCGAGTGATCGAATCGAGTTGCGAGGATGGATGCCGCACCGGGCGCTACTTGCGGCGTATAACGCGGTCGATGTCGCGCTGAGCCCATTTCCGTATAATGCGGGAGTGACCTTACTCGAAGGGCTTTGGATGGGCGTTCCGGCGATCGCATTAGCCGGCGAGACCTTCGCGAGCCGCCATGGCGTCAGCCATCTTTCCGCGGTCGGCCTAGCTGATTGGTCCGTCACAACTGTGCGCGCCTACATCGAACGCGCCATCGCGGCCGCCGATGATCGTTCCGCGCTTATTGCCTTGCGAAGCACCTTACGTGAACGCGTGCGATTGAGCGGAGTTTGTGACGCCGAGCGTTTCGTCCAATGGTTTGGTGCTGGCCTCAAAGCATTGGTCTAGAGCTTTTTACGCGGTAATTTTTATTTTAAGGAATTTGTCCAACAGTCCCGTGAATTGTTATTTCAAGAGTTGCGATCACAACTCGAACTGACGCACTGCCCACGAAATCTGATAAAGGATGCCGCCCGCCACGAACGCGCGGTGATAGAGCGGCTGGCGCACGAACATCCCGATGACGGACAGCACGACGAAGGCTGTCTGCCGCAACAGATATTCCACGCCTAATGCGTGCAAGTGACCAACACCCTTGAACGCCGAGTCGGCAACGTCGACCAAAAAGATGACGGCGAGAAGTCCATAAAACCACTTCTGCCGCGAATAGAAGTATGCCTCCAAATCCGCTTTCTTATCCGGCTGATCGGGAAACAGGATGGTGCAAGCAAAGAACAGCAGCATCGCATAGCCGATGACGAAAAGATAAAGGCCGAACGTCCATTTCTCGATCCTCGCCAGTGCAAGCTCGAACCACCAGAAGTGCACGATCATCAGCAGCAAAAACACCGCCCAACCGGTATGCACCAGACCGACGCGATGCCAGTCCTGATCCTGGACCGGCCGCGCCAAGCCGATTATCAGCCGCGAAACGCTTAACGCGGTTATCATCCCGATCAATATGCGAACGTGAAAAAAGGCTTCGGGGGTGGTCATTGCAGTCGTTTTCCAACCGGCGAGACGCGTCCTTTACTCTCCACGATGACCAGCGCTCAAGGTAATGCCGCCTGCGTCACAGCTTGAACGTCTCCAGCGTTCCTGGATGAAACAGTTCCTCCACCTTGACCCGGCGCGGTGAAAGTCCCTGCGCGTGGTGCTGGCCGAGGAAATAATCGAGAACCTTGCGGTTTGGCTCGATGCCATACGGCCAGTAATCGTCACCCATCAGCGTGCGGGCGTCCCGCAACGCTTCTTCGACGAACGGAAGCGTGACCTTGGTGGCCGACGTATCTGAGAGCTTCTTGACGCAAAGCGCTTTGGCCTGCTCGAACGCCTTGTAGACCGCGCCGGGAAGCCACGGATGGCGCTCGGCGAGCGTTCGCCGGACGCCGACCACATGCATGATCGGAAACAGTCCGGTGCGCTTGTAATAATCCTTCGCCGCGGCGACCGGATCGCTGAACAGCCAACCGATATTCGGATGACCCTTTTCGACCAGCGTGGGCGGCCGCGGCGCGATGAAGCCGTCGATGTCGCCGCTCTCAAGCAGCGCCGAAATGGTTGCACCCTCCGGCGCGTTGTCGAGGCGAACGCCGGGCGGCAGGTTGATCGTCAGCTTTTCCGGCCGGCCCGCCTCCTCGATGCCGCCGCGGATCCAATGGATATCCGCCGGCTTGACGCCAAAATCGTCGTCCAGCAAGGCGCGCGCCCACACATTGGCGGTGAGCTGATATTCGGGCACGCCGACTTTGCGGCCTTTCAGGTCGGCCGGTTTCTTCACCCGGTCGGTGCGGACATAGATCGCGGTATGCCGAAATGCCCGCGAGACAAAAGCCGGAACGGCCACATAAGGAGAATTGCCCTGCGCGGTTTTCAATGTGTAGCTCGACAGCGACAGTTCGCAGACGTCGAATTCGGTGCCGCGGAACGCGCGAAAGAAAATCTCTTCGGGGCCGAGCGTCATGAAGATCGGATTGACGCCGTCGATGGCGACGCTGCCGTCAACCAGCGGACGCGTGCGGTCGTAATCGCCGACGGCGACCGAGAGATCGAGTTTTGCCATTGTGATTCCTCTTGTAGGTGTCTTCTTGTCATCGCAAGCAATGACGTTTGCGCGGTGCGCCCACATAGCCCCCGCGACGGGTTATGCCAAGGAGCGCAACGGTGCAACTACCGGGAGATTGAGCAATGCGCCTGCCGCTCTATCAGGTCGATGCGTTCACCGACCACCTGTTCGGCGGCAACCCGGCCGCGGTTTGTCCGCTCGACGCGTGGCTGCCGGACGCGACCATGCAGGCGATCGCGGCCGAGAATAATCTGGCCGAGACCGCGTTCTTCGTTCGCGAAGGCGGCGACTATGCGCTGCGCTGGTTCACGCCCACCGTCGAGGTCGATCTGTGCGGACACGCCACACTTGCATCCGGTCATGTAGTCCTGAAATTTCTTGAGCCAGATCACGAGAGCGTAAGCTTTCGCACGATAAAGGCCGGAACTCTGACTGTAGCCCGCAGCGACGATTTGCTGGTCATGGATTTTCCGGCACGCCCGGCAACGGCGAGCGAGCCGCCGCCTGGACTTCTGGCCGCGTTGGGCGGCAAGCCGCGCGAGGTGCTGCGCGCCCGCGATCATCTCGTCGTCTTCGACAGTGCGGCGGAGATCGCGGAGCTGACGCCCGATCTCGCCGCACTCGCCAAGGTCGATTGCTGGGCCGCAATCGTGACAGCTCCAGGCGAGAACGGCATCGATTTCGTTTCGCGGTTCTTTGCTCCGGCACAGGGCGTGCCGGAGGATCCGGTCACCGGTTCGTCGCACACCACGCTCACGCCCTATTGGGCCACGCGCCTCGCCAAGACCAAGCTCGAAGCCCGCCAGCTGTCGCGCCGCGGCGGCGCACTGCATTGCACGCTCAACGGCAACCGGGTCGGCATCGGCGGCCGCGCGGTGCTTTATCTGGAAGGACACATTTCGGTGTAGATTTGCGCCACCGCGATTTGATGTGGAGCAATAGCGGACGGGTCGTCACACCGGCGCGTAGGCGCCAGCGCTTGTTTCGATGACCGGCGCGGTCGGCACTGGCCGATTGATGGCGAGGCCACGCCAGGCGGCATCGACAATGTTCTGCGTGCCCAGGCCGTATTTGGCGAACAGATATTCGCGGCTGCCCGCTTCCGCGAAGGTGTCGGCAATGCCAACGCGGCGCAACGGCACAGCCGTCCCGGCCTCCGCCAAAGCTTCGGCCACCGCCGAACCGAGGCCGCCGACGATGGTGTGGTTCTCCGCGGTGATCACGATGCGGCTTCGGCGCGCCACGGCGGTGATGCCCGCGCTGTCGAGCGGCTTGATCACAGCAACGTTGAGTACGGCAGCGGTGAGGCCGTTCTCGATCAGCGTGCGAGCCGCGGCCAGCGCAGCCGGAATCATCATGCCCGAGGCAACAACGCAGACATCGCAGCCTTCGCCGCCGATCAGGAGCTGCGCTTTGGTCAAATCGAGCCGGTGATCGTCAGCAAAAATCACGGGGATTTCGCCCCGCTTCAAGCGCAGATAAACCGGCCCGGGAAGGTCGGCGATTGCCGCCACCACCTGCTTCGTCTCGATGGCATCGGCCGGTTCAACGACCGTCATGTTAGGCAGCGCGCGCATCAGCGCGACATCTTCTATGGCCTGGTGGCTCGGACCGCCGGGGCTGGAAAGACCGGGCATGAAGCCCACGATCTTGACGTTGAGATTGGGGTACGCGACCGACATGGCGATCTGATCAAAGCAGCGCCGCGTGCAAAACACGCCGAAGGAGTTGACGAATACCGTATGACCAGCCCGCGCCAGACCACCGGCGATACTGAGCATGTTGGCCTCGGCCATACCGACATTGATGAAGCGATCGGGAATCGTGTCGCGAAACAGATCGGTTTCAGTCTGGCGGGTGAGATCGGCGCCGAGACAGATGATGTCTCGCCGTTGCCGCGCCAGCGCGACGAGCGCGCTGCCATAGGGCTTGAGCACCGTCTGATAAGGCGGTTCACGCAAGCGCGGCCTCAAGTTCGCGCAGCACCGCCGCCTGCAGCTCGCCGTCGAGCTTGATGAAATGGCCGTCGACAGTCGGCGGAATCGCCCGCACGCGGCCCAAAATCTCGGTGCGCGCGATCACGACCAGTGGCCCTGCGGCCTCATGCCGAGACGCGAACGCGCGCCACAGCGCTTCGACGTCGTGGCCGTCGACTTCGGCGACCCGCCAGCCGAACGCGCGCCATTTTTCCGCCAGCGGCTCGATTGTCGTAACGGACATCACCGGACCATCGACCTGCGAATTGTTGGCGTCGATCACGACGACCAAACGATCGAGACGCTGATGCGCCGCGAACATGGCCGCTTCCCACACCTGGCCTTCTTCCATCTCGCCGTCGCTGAGAAATGTAAAGACGTCGCGGTCCTCGCCGGCAAGCCGCGCCGCCAAGGCGAAGCCGATTGCGCCTGACAGACCCTGTCCGAGCGAACCGCAAACCAGATCGCCCAGCGGCGTGCGCTCGCTGCCGATGGCCTCAAGCTCGGCTCCATCGCTGCCATAGGCGGCAAGCTTCGCCGGATCGATCAGTCCGGTTTCAGCAGCCGCGGCGTAAAGCGAAATCACGTAGTGCCCGGGCGAAAGCACGAAGCGGTCGTGACCGTAGCGCATACCGCCGCCGAACAGCACCGCGAAGATCTCGGCCGATGACAAGGCCTGCCCGAGATAGCCAAAGCCCTGAATCGCGACCATGTGGGTCGCGCGAATACGGATGCGCACCGCGAGCCGCCGCAGCTCTGGAATGTCGAGGCCGGATGTAATGCCGCCCATTGCCTCGCTCTTACCAATTCTCGGATCGATTGGCGACCGCGGCGCAAGCCGGCCGCGTGACCCTGTATCTCCAATGGGAAAATCCACCTTGGGGGGACACGAGCCATGAAGCTGCCCTGTCCTGCCCGCTCCGCATTTCCACCTAGCTCCAGATTAATAACTTTCCCCGACCGGTGAACGTGACGTTTAGCTCTTCAGCGCAAATGTGGCATCTGGAGAGCCAGTCTGCGCATGCATACGTTCAGAGATCTGTGGGCGAGGGTAAGAGCTGCTTTGGCGGAGCAATTACCGCCCGAGATTTACGCCTCCCTCGTCGACAGCCTTTACGCGCCCTTTGGGTCATTCACGGTCGGGGCAGCGGTACCGCCGCTGATCGGCGGGTTTGCGGCCTGGCGCACGGGCAGCGCGTGGTTGATGGCCCTGTCGGCCTCTGCGGCGGTCATCGCGGCATTGCGCGTTTTTGGCATGTTCCAATATCGCGCACGCAAGCCGTCCATCGGCATCGACGTGGCCGCGATACGCCGCTGGGAACTCGCCTACGAAATCGGCGCCGCGCTCTACTCGACATGCATTGGCGCCATGAGCTTTGTCGTCTTCATGTTCTCCGACGATGCGGTGAGCCAATTGATGGTCAACGCCGTGGCGTTCGCCTACACGGCGGGCGCTACGGCTCGCAACCTGGCGAGGCCGCGCATCGCGACATCGCAACTTTCCCTGATACTACTGCCAATCGCCTCAGCCTGCCTGCTCCGCAACGATTCCGCCTACGCGATCCTGTCGGCAATCACATTTCTCTATTATTTGGCTGCGCTTGAGATCCTGAAGTTTCTGAGCGGAAACCGGGTGCGCCTCCTGCGGACGACCCTGGACAAGGGTGAACTCACGCAATCGCTCACTGAACAAAACTTTTTGTTTGAGGCCGCGCTGAATAACATGGCACAGGGCCTCTGCATGTTTGATCATCAGCAGCGTCTCTTGATCGCCAACCGCCGCTTTTCGGAGATCTTCGGCATCGGATCCGAGAAGCTCGCGCCGGGGATCCCGATCGTCCAGGTGATGGCACTGGCGCAGGCGGTAGACGAAAATCCGGATGCGGCGGCCGCCGCGCAGCAACGATTGCTCGGTGAAATCCCGACCGGTCCGGTGGTCACGACGCTTGCCGATGGCCGCATCATTTCGATTTCGCATCGACCGATGCCCAATGGCGGCTTGGTCGCGACTTTTGACGATGTCACCGAACAGCGTGCGGCAGAAGCCCGTGCCAACTTCCTCGCGACCCACGACCATCTCACCGGCCTGCCGAACCGGGTGGTGTTAAGTCGCGAGGTCAATGACGCAGTCGCGGCCGGCCGGCGCAGCGGCAGGGAGTTCGCGGTCATGTTCATCGATCTCGACCGCTTCAAGCTTATCAATGACACGCTGGGCCACGGTGCCGGTGACACGCTCCTCATCGAAATCGGCAAACGCTTGAAGCGTTGCGTGCGGGACAGCGACCTGGTTACCCGGATCGGCGGCGACGAGTTCGTTGTTTTGCTGCACGATGCGGTGACTGCGGGGCGAGCCTCAGTGGTCGCGCGCACGATTTTGGCGGCCGTGGTCAAACCGCTGACCGTCCATGGCCAGGAATGCCGCGTCACCGCAAGCATCGGAATTTCACTCTTTCCATCCGACGCCGAAGACGAGGAAACGCTCACCAAGAATGCCGATGCGGCGATGTATGCCGCCAAGGAGGACGGCCGCAATCGGTTCGTATTCCATTCCCGTGCGATGCAGACCCAGTCCATCGAGCGCTTGATGCTCGAAACCAGTTTACGCCGCGCGCTTGAACGCCATGAATTCGCTCTGCACTATCAGCCCAAGTACGATCTGCGCCGTGGCAGCATATCGGGTGTCGAAGCACTGGTGCGCTGGCAGCATCCCGATCTTGGCCTGTTGCAGCCGAACCGTTTCATTTCGGTCGCGGAAGATACCGGCTTGATTGTGCCGATCGGCAAGTGGGTTCTTGAAACCGCCTGCGCCCAGAATATGGCATGGCAGCGCCAAGGCTTGCCGCCGATCCGTATGGCGGTCAATCTTTCGCCGCGGCAATTCGCCGACCCAAAATTGCTCAACGACATCCGCGCCGCGCTCGACAAGTCCGGCATGTCGCCGCAGTTTCTGGAGCTTGAAATCACCGAAAGCATGGTCGTGCAGAACCTGGAACGCACCGTGCAGGTGCTGGATTCAATCAAACGCCTCGGCATTACGCTCTCGATCGACGATTTCGGCACCGGCTATTCGTCAATGGCGCTGGTGAAGAAACTGCCGATCGACGTGCTCAAGATCGACCGCTCGTTCGTGCGCGAGATTGCGAACGATGCCGACGACAAGGCGATCACCGACGCCATTATTGCACTCGGCCGCGCCCTCAATCTTACGATCGTCGCCGAAGGCGTGGAAACGGCGGAACAGGAAGCCGTACTGCGCGCGCACAATTGCGACGAGATTCAGGGTTTTCTGATCAGCAAGCCGATACCGGGCGATGAATTCGGCGAATTCCTGGCAAATCGCGGCATCGCCGATCTCAAAGCTCTGGCCGCGGCCAATACACCGACGGCCGAAGTTCTTTCGACGGGGACGGAAGGCTAGACGCCGAAAGCCTCTGCCGGCGCGATGTCGGTGAGGCGGAATTGCACGCGTTCCTCGCCCTGGTACCGGTCGAGCGCGAAAGAACCTGCGGCATGGACTTGCCGGCCGCGGTTTTGCAATAGCGCGGAGCCGAGTTTTTGTCCGGCGGCGCGGAACGCAATGGCATTGACGCCTGAGCCGTCGGCGGATTTGAGCCGCACGCGCATGTGCGCCTGGCCGACTTCTTCGGCGTAAGCGACGGTGTGCGCCGGCAGCGCGATCACCGGCTCCGGATTGCCGGAACCGAACGGACCGGCCCGCTCGATCATGGCGACAAGACTGGCGTCCGCCGCGGACGCGCTCACCGCGCCGTCGATCAAAAGACCGTTCGAGCGGCGCGCCGCTGCCACATCGGCACCAAGCGCCGCTTCGAAGAAAGCGCGCAAGCGGCGCGAGCGCGTCCTTGCGCAGCGTGACACCGGCAGCCATGGCGTGACCGCCGCCCTTGATGAGCAATCCCTCAGTCACGGCGCGACGCACCGCGCGGCCGAGATCGACGCCCGCGATCGACCGGCCCGATCCGGTGCCGGTGCCGCCCGGTTCGAGCGCGATCGCAAACGCCGGCCGGCCAAACTTTTCCTTGAGCCGCGCCGCGACGATGCCGACCACGCCGGGATGCCAGCCCTCCGCCGCGGTGACCACAACGGCCCCCGTCTCCTCGATGCCGAGCGCCGCCATGGCCTCGGCTTCCGCCTGCGCCAGCGTATCCATTTCGATGGCCTGACGTTCACGATTGAGCCGATCGAGCTCGGCGGCGATTTGTGCGGCTTTGTCCGGATCGTCTTCCATCAGCAGCCGGACCCCGAGATCGGCCCGGCCGATACGTCCGCCGGCGTTGATGCGCGGGCCAAGCAAAAATCCGAGATGCCAGGCTTCCGGCGGACCTGAGAGCCGCGCCACGTCCATCAAACTCACGTGGCCCGGGCGCTCGCGCCGGCGCAGCGCGATCAAACCTTTGGTGACGAAAGCGCGATTAAGTCCGATGAGCGGCACCACATCGGCCACCGTGCCGAGTGCGACATCGTCGAGGAACGCGAGAAGATCGGGCTCCGGCCGTGCCGAGGTCCAGAAGCCGCGCGCGCGCAGCTCGCGGTTCACCGCCACCACGGTCAGGAAGACGAGCCCGACGGCCGCGAGATAGCCGAGGCCGGAAAGATCGTCGCGCCGGTTCGGATTGACGATGGCAAAGGCCGGAGGGAGCACTTCATCGGCCTGGTGATGATCGATGACCACGACATCGACGCCAAGCGCGCGCGCTTCGGCGAGCGGCTCGCCGCTGGTCGTGCCGCAGTCGACGGTTACAAGCAGCGTTGCGCCGCGTGCCGCAAGCGATCGCACCGCTTCGACGTTTGGGCCATAACCCTCGAACAGCCGATCGGGAATGTGAATGAGCGGTTCGACGCCGGCCTGGCGTAGAAAGCGCGCCAGCAGCGCCGCTGAAGTCGCACCGTCAACATCGTAGTCGCCAAAGATAGCGACCGTTTCGCCTCGCACGATCGCGTCGGCAATCCGCGTGGCCGCCTCCGGCATCGCGGTGAGCACATTCGGATCGGGCATCGATCGCTTCACGGTCGGGTCGAGGAAAGCCTCGACCGCGTCGACCTCGACGTTGCGGCCCGCGAGGATCCGGGCCAGCAGTTCGGGAAGATCGTGGCGCTGGGCAATGGCCAAGGCGCGCGCCGACCCGCGCTGGTCGAGCCGATCACGCCAGCGACGCCCGGTCGCCGAGCTTTCGACGCCGAGGAAAAGGCCGTCCGTCAAGGCGAACTCGCGGGGTTCGAAGCCCATCGGATGACCCTAACCGATTCGCGCCGGATCGGCTCGATTGCCTGGAGCCGCAAACGGAACCAGCGCAATCTGTTATCCGATGCGTTGATAGGGAAAAATCTACCAGTCGCGTTGCTCCAAGATTGTGCAGGCTGCCCGTTCTCCAGCCAACACCCCATTCTTTGAGTTGTCTGTTGCCACGCTGGATTGAGGCCGGTGGGTCGCCGAATGGGCTTTTTGCCGCGCCTGCCCTCTCCGATCCGCGCGATCTTCTCCGTCATCCAGCAACCGGCTTCGCCGTGCCCGGCAAAACCAAGGCCGGCTTTGGCATGCCACTTGCCAACGTTCATGGGTGACTCTGGAGGACCGACATGAGCCGCGCGGCCGATCTGGAACTCGCCTCCGTGATCAAGCGCTATGGCGAGACCGTAGCGGTCGATGGGATCTCGCTCAAAATCAAGGCAGGCACCTATTGCTGTCTGCTGGGTCCGTCCGGCTGCGGCAAGACATCGACCCTGCGAATGATCGCTGGTCATGAGGCGGTGAGTGAGGGCGACATCGTGATCGGCAACAGGGCCGTCGGCGACACACCGCCGGCGGCGCGCGGTACCGCCATGATGTTCCAGAACTACGCGCTGTTTCCGCATCTATCGGTGATCGACAACGTCGCCTTCTCGCTGCGAATGAAAGGCGTCGGCAAAGCCGAGCGCCATTCGCGCGCCCGCGAGACGCTCCGCCTGGTGGCCATGCAGGATTACGCAGCGCGGCTGCCGGCGCAGCTTTCCGGCGGACAGCAGCAGCGCGTGGCGCTGGCGCGGGCTCTGGTCACAGATCCGCAAATCCTCCTGCTCGACGAGCCCCTGTCAGCGCTCGATCCGTTCCTGCGCATCCGCATGCGCGCCGAACTGAAACGCCTGCAACGCGAACTCGGCATCTCCTTCATCCACGTCACCCACAGCCAGGAAGAGGCGATGGGGCTGGCCGACCTGATTGTGGTGATGAACGGCGGCCGCATCGAACAGATTGGCGCCCCGCGCGACATCTATGACAGGCCGCGCACCGAGTTCGTCGCCCGCTTCATAGGCGGTAATAATGTGCTGCCGATCGACGGCCGCCGCTACGGCATGCGCGCCGACCGGCTGCGCCTCAATCGTGGTCCCGGGGGCCTCCCGGCCACCGTACGCGACGTCGAATACCAGGGCGTGTTCGTTCTCGTCAGCCTGCGCGCGGACAACGATCTCGATCTGACGGCGATCGTGGCCGAACGAAGCTTCATCGAAAATCCGGTCGCGATCGATCAGCAGATCACGGTTTCCTGGGATCCAGCAGACCTGCACGAGCTCGCCGCGTAAGGGTGCGGCGTGCCGAACCAAGAAGGAAGGACGTCATGACCAACGATAAAGCGAAGCGGCCTCACGCGCCGTAAGGTGTTGCAAAGCTCGGCCGCACTCGCGGGGCTCGCTGGAACCGGGGCTGTGACCGGCTTTCCCGCCGTGCACGCAGCGGAGCCCGTGACGCTACGTTATCTCGGCACCGCGGTGAACCAATCGACCGACATCGCCAAGAAGGTGAAGGAAGACCTCGGCATCATCATCGAATATGTGCCGGTCACGACGGACGTGGTCACCAAGCGCATCATCACCCAGCCGGATTCGTTCGATCTGGTCGATGTCGAATACTTCTCGCTGCCAAGTCTGGTGCCGTCCGGCAATCTTGTCGGCATGGACGCCAAGAAGATCAAGGTCGCCGACGATATCACCACCGTCCTGAGCAAGGGCGTCATCGAGGGCAAGAATATCGGCAGCCAGGGCACGGCCCCGTTTAAGGTCTTCTATCTCGACGGCAAGCACTCAAAGAAGTTTTCCAAAACGCCGACGGAGTGGCTCACACTCATCCCGACCACCTACAACGCCAACTCGCTCGGCATCCGGCCCGATCTCATCGGCCGGCCGATCGCGCACTGGTCGGAATTGCTCAACCCGCAATTCAAGGGCAAATCCGCGCTGATCAACGTGCCGTCGATCGGCATCATGGATGCGGCCATGGCGATCGAGTCGTCCGGCGAGATCAAATACGGCGACAAGGGCAACCAGACCAAGGCCGAGATCGATAAGACCATCGAGATCCTGACCAAAGCCAAAAAGAGCGGCCAGTTCCGCGCCTTCTGGACCGACTTCAACGAGTCGGTAAATCTCATGGCGTCGGGCGAGGTGGTCATCCAGTCGATGTGGTCGCCGGCGGTGACGGCGGTGCGTTCCAAGGGCATCAAATGTGAATACGTCCCGCTCGCCGAAGGTTATCGCGGCTGGTGCACCGGATTTGCGCTGCCGCGCACGCTCGCGAACAAGAAGCAGGACGCCGCTTACGAATTCATCAACTGGTTCCTGTCCGGCTGGGCCGGCGCCTATTTGAGCCGGCAGGGCTATTACCCGGCGGTGCTATCCACGACCAAAAAGGTCCTCGCTCCTTATGAGTGGGCCTATTGGTATGAGGGCAAGCCGGCGACCGAGGATATTCACGCGCCCAACGGCACCCTGATCGAAAAGACCGGCGCCGTGCGCGACGGCGGCTCCTACGAGACGCGCATGAGCCGGATCGCCTGCTGGAATTCGGTCATGGACGAAAACGAATATCTGATCACCAAATGGAATCAGTTCATCGCCGCATGAGACTAGACCCGGAGCTCCCGGAAGGCGGCGCCGCCGTCCTTGGGAGCTCCGCCCCCCGCCGCGCCCGATCAAAGACAAAACGAAGGCATCGCCGTCGCGCTGGACGCCGTATTGGCAGGCGGCGCCGATGGCGATCGTCTTCTTCATCTTTTTTGTTTTACCGCTCGCCGCCGCGCTGGTCGTCAGCTTTTGGCGCTACAACGAATATTCGATCATCCCGGCATTCACGCTGCATAATTACTTCGCCGTGTTCGACCAGTGCGTCAGCGGCCTGCCAAACCTGTGCACGACCTTCGCCACGTATCTGTCGACCCTGAAATTCTGCCTGATCGTCTGGTCGGTGACGCTCGTGCTTGGCTTCACCATCGCCTATTTTCTCGCCTTTCATATCCGCACGCTCACCATGCAGCTCGTCTTGGCGCTGGTGTGCATTATCCCGTTCTGGACCTCCGACGTGATCCGGATGATCTCCTGGATTCCGCTGCTCGGCCGCAACGGGCTGGTGAATAAGGCGCTGCTCGGGATCGGCCTGGTCGATCAGCCGATCGAATGGCTGCTGTATTCCAATTTTGCGGTGACCATCGCCTTCATCCATTTGCTCACCGCGTTCATGATCGTGCCGATCCTCAATTCCATGCTGCGCATCGACAAATCGCTGATCGAGGCAGCGCGCGACGCCGGCGCCAGAGGCTGGCAGGTGCTCGTGCATGTCGTCGTGCCGCTGTCGAAGACCGGCATCGCCATCGGCTCGATCTTTGTCGTCACCATGGTGATGGGCGACTTCGTCACCATCGGTGTCATGGGCGGCCAGCAGATCGCCTCCGTAGGCAAGGAGATCAATGTCGAGACCGGCTTCCTGCAATTCCCGATCGCGGCGGCCAATGCCGTGATCCTGCTCGGCGTGGTGCTTGCCATCATTTACGGCCTCACCCGCTTTATCGACATCCGCAAGGAGCTGTGACCATGAGCGAGAAGCGGCCCGCCTCGTTCTACTGGCTCGCGGTCGTCTTTGGACTTTTCGTCTTGTTCCTGTATGGCCCGGTGCTCACCATCCTGGTGCTGTCGTTCCAGGGGCCGGACGGCGGGCTGACGCTGCCGATGAACGGCTTTTCCGTCCACTGGTTCGTCCAGTTATGGCAGGGGATCGGGCTGATCGACATCAGTCAGGGCCTGTTCAACTCGCTTGAACTCGGCGTTCTGGTGATGGCGCTCACCGTTGTCATGTCCTTTATGGCCGGGCTCGCCTTCCGCCGCCGTTTTGGCGGCTCGTCGGCGCTGTTCTACACCGCAATCGGCAGCCTGATCATGCCATCGATCGTCGTCTCGCTCGGCATCGCGCTCGAATTCCGCATCATTGACGACAGCGTCAAAGGGCTCGGCGATAACTTCGACATCGGCTGGATCGAGGACAATTACTCGACCGCGCTGGGGATTTTCACTTCCGGGCTGGGCGCCCATCTGTCGTGGACACTGCCTTTCGGGCTTCTCATCATGTTCGCCGTCTTCAATCGCTTCAACCCCGCCTACGAGGAGGCCGCGCGCGACCTCGGCGCCTCGCCTTGGCAGACCATCCGCTATGTGGTGCTGCCGATGATCGCGCCTTCGCTGGTCGGCGTCGCGCTGTTCGGCTTTACGCTGTCCTGGGACGAACTCGCGCGCTCGAGCCAGGCGATGGGCTCTGCCAACACGCTGCCGATCGAACTGCAAGCACTCACGACCACGGTGACGACGCCGGCGATCTACGCGCTCGGCACCACGACGACGGCGATTTCGTTTTTGGTCATCGGCACGGCGCTGGCGGTGATCTTCATCGTGCAGCGCCGCCGCCGGCGGCATGGCTCGGACGCCGGGCAAGGCATGGTCTGACGATGCGCATCGTCATCGTCAATCCAAATACAACTCAGGCGATGACGCAGACGATCGCCGCCGCCGCGCGCCAGGCGGCGAGTGCCGCGACCGAAATCGTTGCGGTGCAGCCATCCTCGGGGCCCGCGTCGATCGAAGGTGTCTATGACGGCGCCCTCGCCGTGCCCGGCGTCATTGAGGAAATTCTCCGCGCCGAGGCCTCCGGTGCGACGGACGCTTACGTCATCGCCTGCTTCGACGACACCGGGCTGGACGCGGCGCGGTCCGCCGCCATTGCTCCCGTCGTCGGGATCGGCGAAGCCGCTTTCCACGTCGCCAGTCTGGTTTCAAACCGCTTTACGGTCATCACAACGCTCGCTCGTTCAGTTCCCATCATCGAGCGCAATCTGGCGAACACCGGACTGGCGGCACGGTGCGCGCGCGTGCGCGCGACCGACATCCCCGTGCTCGCACTCGACGACCCGGCAAGCAATGCTCGCGCCCGCATCTCCGACATGATCGAGGCGGCCATCCGCGATGAAGGCGCCGACGGAATTGTGCTCGGCTGCGCCGGCATGGCCAATCTGGCGGCCGACCTCTCCGCCGCGCACCGGCTGCCGGTCATCGAGGGCGTTTCGGCGGCGACGCGTCTGGCCGAGAGCCTGATCGGGCTGCGCCTGACCACTTCCAAATTGGGCTTATGGGCTGCACCATTGCCAAAGTCCTACGGCGGCATGTTGGCGCCATCGGCTGGACGGAGCGGCGACTGATTTTTTGCTCGAGCGGCGAGGCAAGATGAGCATGATCGCGGTGGATGTGTTGCGCATACCGACCAAAGGTCCGGGCGACGTTTCCGGCCTGATGCGGCTCATTGAAGCCGGCGAAGTCGCGCCCTCGTCGATCCGTGCGGTGCTCGGCAAAACCGAAGGCAACGGCGGGGTCAACGACTTTACCCGGGAATATGCCGTAGCCGCCCTGTGCCAGGCGTTGTCGCCGCATCTGAAGCTGCCGCCTCGCGAGGTCGAGGCCAAGATCGCCTTCGTCATGTCGGGCGGCACCGAAGGGGTGCTCTCGCCGCATCTCACCGTGTTCTCGCGCAACGAGGTGGAAAATGCTACCGCCGCCCGAGCGAACGGCGGGGAACGAGCAAGCGGCTGAGCATCGGCATCGCTCATACCCGCGATTTCTTGCCTGAGGAAATCGGCCGCAGAGTGCAGATCGAGGAAACGATTAAAGCCGTGCATGCGGCGATGCGCGACGCCGGTATCGACGATGCGCGGGACGTACATTTCGTGCAGATCAAGTGTCCGCTGTTGACCAGCGAGCGCATCGAGGCCGCGCTCGAGCGCGGCAACAAGACAGTCACGGGCAGCGCCTACGGCTCGATGGGCTATTCACGCGGGGCGTCGGCGCTCGGCGTCGCCGAGGCGCTTGGCGAAATCGACGACGACATTGATGAAGGGCGGGTGCTCAAGGACTGGGATTTGTTTTCCTCCGTGGCCTCCGCGTCCGCGGGCATTGAGCTGATGCACAACGTCATCATCGTGATGGGTAATTCGGCGCAGTCGGCCAGCCGTTTCATCATCGGTCATGCCGTCATGAGCGATGCGATCGATCTTGCCGCAGTTGTTGCTGCGCTCAGAAGTGTTGGCCTCGGTATTGCCGAGGCCCAAACACCGGAGCGGCTGGTCAACGTTTTCGCCAAAGCCGAGGCCTCCCCCGACGCCACGATCCGCGGCTTTCGTCATACCATGCTTGACGATTCCGATGTCGGCTCAACCCGTCACGCGCGCGCTGCCGTCGGCGGATTGATCGGCGCAATAGCGGGCGCCGGCGCGGTCTACGTTTCCGGCGGCGCCGAGCACCAGGGACCTGCCGGTGGCGGTCCGGTCGCGGTGATCGCCCGCGTGTGACGCGGCCGAACCCGTCTTAGGGCCGATCGGCTTCTTGAACCTTTCCCGGCGTGCGGCAGACTAACCGACATGGGTTCGACCCGTTCGGACGCGTGCATCATTTCGGAGGGTGTCATGCCCGATCGCTACCAACACACGCAGCCCGGCACGTTGATGCTCGTCGTCCTTCTGGTCGGCGCGGCCGTCCTCGCAGCGGCGGCTTACCTGAATCCAGGAGCAGGACGGTGGCCCGCGCTTATTGTTGCGCTTGGCTTTGTCGTCCTCGCGTGGATCTTCTCGTCCCTCACCGTGGTGATGAACGAGAATCAATTGGAATGGTATTTCGGGCCGGGGCTCTGGAAGTATCGGATGGCGCTCTCTGACATCGCCGCCGTACAGATCGTGCGCAACAATGTCCTGAACGGTTTTGGAATTCGGATGCGGCCGGGTTTCCGCCTTTATAATGTATCCGGACTGGATGCGGTGGAACTGCGGCTGACGAACGGTGAAGTGCGTCGACTAGGCACTGATGACGCCGCAGGATTGGCGGCCGTTTTGAAATCTTCGAGGCCTGAGGACAAATAAAGTCCCGCAACATTGACCCCCAATTCAGCGCGGCGTACAAAACTCAAAGCAAAATTAGTGGCGTGAAGCCACGGGGTTAGAGGCTGGGCTGTCCTCAGCGTCCTTTCGGCAAGAGAGCAATGATGCAACCGCACTTGCTCCGGATTGTTACGCGCGCTTGGCCGCTCACGGCCGTTGTTGCGACCGCGCTGTCCGTGTTTGCTCTGACCGCAGAGCCCGCGTCGGCCCAACCACCATGCAGTCAGCCGCTCTCAACCTCCGGCACCTGCACCTATCAAGGACAGAGCTATAATTACAGCTGCTCGAGGGCGGCTGGCACCGTGACCTGCAACGTGAGCGGACCCACCTGCAGCGGCGCCCTCACCTACAATATTTTCACCGGCAAATTCGGCGGCAAATGCGCAAGCATTGCCTCTGCGGGTTCTATCCCGACCTCGGTTCAAGTGCTCGCCACCACTGTCCGAACGGTTTCGCAGGTCAGTCTGACTGTTGTTCAGAGCCAATTCCAAAACATTCGCGATTCGCTCCAGAGCCGGCTGATGAATCCGACAAGCGGGCGGCCGCTCGGATATGCCGGGGATGTCGCCGACCAGGCCACGGTCGAGCCGCTGGCCTACGCGGATCCGAATTCGTCACGGTGGCCGCTGCTCGTCAAGGCACCGGGACAATCACAGCCGGTCGACAATGGCCTGGCAGTTTGGGCGCAGTCGTACGTCGATGACGAAAACCGCTGGGGTGTCGTGAACGGCTTTAACACCGACAGCAACACCTTAACCCGCGGTATCACCGGCGGTGTTGATAAAACTTTTATCGTCGGACAACAGGCATTTGTTGTCGGACTACTGGGCGGAGAGACGGCCGCCTCGACTTACAATGTGGATGGATCATCTGCCGCCGTCACCGGACCCTCCGCCGGAACCTACGCCATTTACATCAACGGCGGCTTTTCAGCTGACGGCGCGTTCAAAGCCGATGTGCTGGACATCGGCCAAGCTAGCGCCGGCGGATTTGTTACGTCGATCGGTGTCGTCAATTACACCTTGGCCGGCGACGTAAACTACAAAGTGAACATGCGGGATTGGTGGTTCGAGCCCACAATCGGCGTATCTGATTTGATATCAAACTGGAACAGCGCCGCCCAAGCGGTGGGCTTGACCAACGGTTATGATCTGCGCGTGGACGGCGGCAGCCGCTTTGGAACGACCTTCACCTGGGGGCCGGCCTCGGTCGATGCGACATTGCTCACGCTCGTCTACGACGACATTATCATCACCGGCGGCACGCTTGCGGCCGCCACGGCGGGAACGCTGCTGGTGCCAAGCGATGTCGGCTATCTCGTTGGACAAGGGATCGGCAAGCTGAATTTCGATTGGAGCAACGCCATCAGAGGCTTTTCAACCTATGTCGAAGCGGAAATCCGCGGGCGCGACGGGATGATTGGCGTCGCCGGAAGATTGGGCGCGCGATATACGTGGTAACGGGCGGGCATTGATTTGTCCGCTGCGGGCGCTCGGAAGAGCGCAACGGCGCCTCGAATTGCCGCTACCAGAGCGACGCGACGGATCTCACGACGAGATATATTCCCAACAGCAGCAAACCGATGAAAAACCAGCGTCGGAATACGGCCGACGGTAATTTCAGGCGGAGTGTTTGACCGAGCCACATACCGGCACAGGCCGTAGCCAATGCGGTTAGCGTTATGCCTGCCTCCGAAACATTGAAGCCTCCCGCCACACCGACATTGACCGCCAGCGCGACAGTCGAGACGGTAAATGACAATCCGAGCGCTTGAACGAGGTCTTCTTTCTCAAGACCGATAGCCTGCAAATAGGGAACAGCGGGAATCACGAACACACCGGTCGCTGCCGTAATCATGCCGGTCAGGACTCCCGTCAACGGCCCCAACATCGCCTCCCGATCACGCCGCAAAGCCAAACGAACGGAGACGATGCCGGATAGTGCATAAAGCGCGAGGGCCGCCCCGAGAAAGGCCGTGCCGTATCGCGCGTATGAGCCCGTCATGAGCCCCATGCCGACCCAAGTGCCGAGACACACGCCGCCCATCATTGGCCAAAGCCGCCGCAAGATCGAATGCAGAGAGGGGCCCGCCACCATCTGCCAGATGTTGGTCAGCAACGACGGCAGGATCAAAATTGCCGCCGCCTCTACGGGCGGCATGACGATCGCCAACAGACCCATTGCAATGGTTGGAAGGCCGAGCCCGATGGCGCCTTTGACGAAACCCGCAAGCGCAAACACGGCAGCTACCAGGATGAACTTTACGTCGAGCATGACGCGCCACTACTCATCCTAACAACCGCAAATCGCAATACGGCATTTAGAAAACGAGACTTCGGCAAATCCGAACGCATATGCACGGCTCAATGTCCACTCTTGGCACAACATCGCTGCCGTTCGATACTCTGCGATGAATGTTCAGATTGAGGGATGCGCGGAGGCGCTTCGCTGAAAATGCGAGAGCATTTTTGACCCAAGGCGATAATTGGCCGCGAATGGTCCGCCGATCGATCATTGACGATCGATGACACAAAAAATCGACACGCTCGAAAGGCGTGCTCGAACGTTCCAGGAGGGAAAAGTATGAAGACGCAGATTCATGAATATTCGAGCGGCGACAAGACCTCGATCGGCTATCTGGCGCTGCCCGACGGAGACGGCATGCGTCCCGGGATTCTCGTCGTCCACGAGGCACCCGGGCTCGACGATCATGTGAAGCGTCGCGCTGAGATGTTGGCTGGGCTCGGTTACGTGGCGCTCGCCGCCGATCTCTATGGCGGCGGAATTGTCGGCCGCAAGCCGGAAGAGTCGTTGGCACTCATGAAGCCCTTACGCGAGGATACCGACCTTCTGCGCCGACGGGTCCGCGCCGGGCTTGACGCGCTGGCGATGGTGCCGGGCGTCGATCGCAGCCGGCTCGGCGCCATCGGCTATTGCTTCGGCGGTTATTCGGTCCTGGAGCTCGCGCGCACCGGCGCGCCCGTCGCGTGCGTCGTCTCTTTCCATGGATTGCTCGAGACCAAGCGGCCGGCCGTCGCGGACGCGGTCAAAGCCAAGATCCTCGCCTGCACCGGCTCGGCCGATCCGATCGTGCCGCGCGACCAGGTCACCGCTTTCGAGAAGGAGATGATCGAGGCCGGCGTGGATTGGCAGGTCATCACCTATGGCGGCGCCAAGCACGCCTTCACCAACACCGCAGCGGACTCGATCCCGCTGCCGGGTTTCGGATACTCGCCCACGGCAGACGCGCGCTCATGGACCGCGATGCGTAACTTCTTCGACGAGATCTTCGGCGCCCGCTGACTGCGTTACAAAAAAATGCGCCGTAAAAACGTTCCCCCGGGAGGAAACGATGATCAAGCCATGGCTGTTCGAGTTTTTCGTCGCTCCCGGTCCGCCGGGCGTCGACGTGACGCCGCAGGCGGCGACCGAGCATTACAACTGGTATCTCGATCTCTGGCAGAAGGCTGAAGGGTGCGGCTTCGAAGGCATCTTCTTCAGCGAGCACCATTTCGGCCCGGCGTACAGCCCATCGCCTAATCTGCTGATCGCAACCTTGGCGCCGCGAACCCGCACCCTGCGGCTCGGCGTCATGGGCATGGTCGTGCCCTATTACGAGCCATGGCGCGTGGTCGAAGAAATCGCCATGCTCGACCACCTGACGGGCGGCAGACTTGAGATCGGCACCTCCGCCGGGATCCCCAACGAAATGGCGATGGTCGGGCTCAGCGTCGCCGAAGCGCGCGCCCGAAACGACGAGGCGCTCGAGATCATCGATGCGGCTCTCCTCAACGGCAAGGTGACGCACAAGGGCAAGTACTGGTCTTTCGAGAACCTGCCGATCGTGCCGCGCCCGCTGCAGCAACCGTCGCCGACGCGTTGGACAACCGTGGTCAGTATCGAGTCCGCGCGAAAGGCAGCAAGGCGCGGCTCGCGGATTGCGACGTCGTTCCATTCAGTTCAGCGTGTAAAGGAAATCTTCGACGCTTATCGTGAAGAGGCTGAACGCGTCGGCCATCCTTCGGGCCCGGAGCAGCTCGCGCTGCGCCGCACCGTGACCATCGCGGCCCGCGAAGCGGCCGCCCAGGAGGCAGGCGCCATCACGGCCAAGGTGCTGCAGCAGATCGTCGCCGCCGATCCGCGCGTCACGCGCGAGCCCGTTCCCGATGCGCCGGGTCCCTCGCACAGCTTCTCAGTGAGCGAGGAGGAGTTGATCACCGGCGACCCCGTCCACGTGGCCGACCAGATCGTCGCCCAATGCCAGTGCCGTCGGCGCCGGTCACTTCCTCGGCATCATCAACATGGTGGCGCCGAAGCCTGCGATCCTGGACGGGCATTTGCTGTTCGGGAGCGAGGTGATCCCGGTCCTGCGACGGGCAATGGTTTAAAGTCGGCGACACTCCGTTTCTTGCCGCACGCTGCTCACCCAAGCTCCGCAGCACGCTTGAGGCTTGCGATCATCGAGATCCGCTCGAGGTAGTCGTGCGTTTTCTGCGCATCGGAAACAATCGACCGCATTTCGTCGCGAAAGCGGTCGCGGTCACTCTGATCCCGCGCCTCCAGATTGCGTTTGTTCTGGATCGTGTACCGCTGGATATATTCGAGCGTGATCAGTCGACGCTGAAGGTCGTAGCGATCGAGCTCCTGATCTGGACAATCTCCGTGCCATACGTGGGCTAGCCGATCTGTCAGGCTGGCGGCGTCGTGGATACCGCCGTTCATTCCCATCCCGCCGAGCGGATTGTTGACGTGCGCGGCATCGCCGGCGAGAAACACACGACCCAGCCGAAAGGTTTTCGCAACTCGCTGATGGACGCGATAGAGCGTGATGTGCGCGATGTCGCCATCGGCGGCACGTGGCGTTATGGTTGCCAGCGCGGTCCGGGCGAATGAGGGACTGGTGGCGGTTTCGTCGGAAATGTCGGCCGCAATGGGAAACATCACGCGCCACAGTCCGGGAATCTCCAGAAGAAAGTGCCATTGATCCGGGTCTGCCACGTAACTTATGGAATCCAGCCCGGGAATTACGGAATAGAAATCGAACGGCGTGCTGACGACGAGGAATCGTTCCGGCCAGGTAAAGCCCTCAAATTCTATTGCCAGTGCGCTGCGCACGTCGCTGCGCGCTCCGTCCGCACCGATCAGCCAGCGGCCGCGCTGCTCTTCGGTCGTGCCGTCGTTTAATGCCAATTGCACCGTAACACCGGTCTCATCCTGCTTGACGCCGCAAACGCGCCGGCCGAACGCGATGCAGAAATTCGGATCGCCCTGCAGCTTTTCGTGGATGATCCGCGTGAGCTTGAATTGCTCGGCCTGCAGCCGATAGGGATGACGGGTCACGTCGGCGATCGCGGAGAAATCGAATGCCGCGATCACGCCGTCCTGTTTTGAGCGATATTGCAAGCGCGGCGCTATCAGACCCTGCGCGATCAGATCGGCGGCAACTCCAAGGTCGTCGAGGATATCAAGCGTGGGTGGATGAAAGGTAGACGCCCGCGATTCTTCGCCAAGCGTCTCCGACGCCTCGAACACCGTCACTGGAATCTGACGGCGTGCCAGTTTGGCCGCCGCTACCAGTCCGACGGGCCCGGCACCGGCGATGAAAACCCGATCGTCTGTGTCCATGCGAATGCGGCCTCTTGCAAGAATGAGACTAGCATTGCGCATTGGCGCTGACGACTGATTGGGTGCAGCAATCCGCGCTGGCTTGATCGCTGCTGCGACCATGCAGATCCGCGCACATCAATCTGGACGCAGCCTAAAACTTATCAAGCTGACGATGTTCGGCTTTGATCCAGCGCACGGTGCCGGTGACGGAACGCATGACGACCGTCTCGGTCTCGACAATACCCTTGCCGAACTTGACGCCTTCCAGCATGCGGCCGTCGGTGATGCCGGTCGCCGCGAACAGACAATCGCCGCGCACCATGTCCTCGATCTGATATTTTTTGCGCGGGTCTTTGATGCCCATTTTGGCGGTACGTTCGCGGCGTTCCTCGGTATCGACCACGAGGCGGCATTGCATCTGGCCGCCGATGCAGCGCAATGCCGCCGCCGCCAGCACGCCTTCCGGGGCGCCGCCGATGCCGATAAAAATGTCGATCCCGGTTTTGTCCGGCTCGGCGGTGTGGATAGCCGCGGCCACGTCGCCATCACTGATCAGGCTGACGGAGGCGCCGACCTTGCGCACCGCCGCAATAATATCGGCGTGGCGCGGGCGGTCGAGGATCATCGCCGTGATGGCTTCAGGCTTGACGCCTTTGGCCTTGGCCAGATTGCGGATGTTCTCGTCCGCCGGCGCGTCGAGATCGACCACGCCTTTGGCATAGCCGGGTCCGACCGCGATCTTGTCCATATAGATGTCGGGCGCGTGCAGAAGCGTGCCCCCTTCGGCTATCGCGATGGTCGCGATGGAGCCGGGCATGTTCTTGGCGCACAACGTGGTGCCTTCCAGCGGGTCGACCGCAATGTCGACCTTGAAGCCGCCTTTGGCACCGACCTTCTCGCCAATGAACAGCATCGGCGCTTCGTCGAGCTCGCCCTCCCCGATCACGACTGTCCCGTCGATCGGCAACTTGTTGAGTTCGCGCCGCATGGCGTCGACGGCGGCTTGGTCGGCAGCCTTTTCTTCCCCCCGCCCGCGCAGTCGCGCCGCATTGACCGCCGCACGCTCGGTCACGCGCACGATCTCCATCGCCAGGATGCGCTCGAGCATCAGACTGTGCGGAACGGTAATCGACGACATTTTTCCCCCTTAGTGTGCCGTGCGTCGGCGGTCAGTTCTTCTCGATACGGATCACTTGTGGCCGCCCGGAGATTACACGGTCACGGCGCACCGCGGCGAGCGCTTTGCGTACGGCATCCTCACTGGTGGCGTAAGTGATCAGAATAACCGGAACGGGCCCGCCGGAACGGCCGGGCTGAGCCGGACCATGAGCGCGGGTATCTTGAGCGCGGATATCGTGACGTTGCACGATCAACTCCAGCGAGATGTGCCGCTGCGCCAGCCGCCGCGCGATCGTCGCTGCGCTGCCGGGACGATCGCGCGCCAACAGGCGGATGTAATAGCCGCCTTCGTGGCGTTGCATCGGCGCCTTGCCGATCGCAGTCATGTGGGCCGCGGGCCGCCCGAACGGCGGCGTGCGAACGCCGCGGGCGACATCGGCAAGGTCGGCCACGACCGACGACGCGGTGGCCATTCCGCCGGCGCCCGGTCCGACCAGCGTGATCGGCGCCAGACCGTCGGCATCCATTGTCACCGCGTTGGTCACGCCCATCACCTGCGCGATCGCGGACTCTTTCGGCACCATGGTCGGATGCACGCGCTGCTCAATTCCGGCTTCGGTTTTGACCGCCACGCCTAGAAGCTTGACGCGATAGCGAAGCTCCGCTGCCGCATCGAGATCGGCGAGCGTGATCGAGGATATGCCCTCGACGTAAACGGCGGCGGGATCGACTTTCGTCCCGAACGCAAGGCTCGCCAGAATGGAAAGTTTTTGCGCGGTGTCGTGGCCTTCGACGTCGAAGGACGGATTGGCCTCGGCGTAACCCAGGCGCTGCGCTTCGCGCAGGCATTCATCGAAGCCGAGACGATCCTCCTCCATGCGCGACAGGATGTAATTACAGGTGCCGTTGAGGATGCCGTAGATGCGCGTGAACGAATTGCCGTTGAGCCCTTCGCGCAACGTCTTCACGATCGGAATGCCGCCGGCAACCGAGGCTTCGAAATTGAGCGCAGCGCCGTGGCGCTCGGCGAGCATGGCGAGTTTCTGACCGTGCCGGGCGAGCAACGCCTTGTTGGCGGTAACCACCGCTTTGCCGGCCGCAAGCGCGGTCTCGACCGCCCGTTTGGCAGGATCACCCTCCCCGCCAATGACTTCGACCAGAACATCGATCGCAGGATCCGCCGCGAGCGATACCGGATCGGCCACCCAGCGAATTCTTTTCAGATCGATGTCGCGCTTTTTGCCGCGAGAACGCGCGCTGACCGCGACGACCTCAATGGGACGCCCGCAGCGCGCAACGAGCTTGTCGCGCCCGCGCTCCAATAATTGAACCACAGCCGTGCCGACCGTTCCCAGTCCGGCAAGACCGACTTTCAACGGTTCGGCCATCAACGTCGCTAACCTGGAATGGGCGAACGCGACTAACGCCGGGTCGCCATGGGTACGACGTTGTGCAGCATTTCCGGCCCGGTTTCAAGAAAGCGCCGGATGTTGCGGGCGGCCTGGCGGATGCGCTGCTCGTTCTCGACCAGCGCTATACGCACATGACCTTCGCCGTGCTCGCCGAAGCCGGCCCCGGGAGACACCGCAACGCTCGCCTTCTCGACGAGCAGCGTCGAAAATTCGACGCTGCCGAGCGGGGCAAAAGGCTCCGGTATCGGTGCCCAGGCAAACATTGACGCTTGCGGTGTCGGCACCTGCCAGCCGGCGCGGCCAAACGATTCCACCAACGTATCGCGGCGGCGCCGATAGGTCGCGCGCATCTCATCGATACAATCATCGGGACCATTCAGCGCCGCCGTTGCCGCGACCTGAATCGGCGTAAAGGCACCGTAGTCGAGATAGGATTTCACCCGCGCCAACGCGGCAATGACGCGCTCGTTGCCGACGGCAAATCCAATGCGCCACCCGGGCATCGAATAGGTCTTCGACATCGAGGTGAATTCCACAGCGACATCCATCGCACCCGGGACCTGGAGCACCGAGGGCGGCGGATTGTCGTCGAAATAAACTTCGCCGTAAGCCAGATCGGACAACACGATCAGCGAGTGCTTTTTCGCAAACGCCACCAGATCGCGGTAGAAATCGAGATCGGCGACGCAAGCCGTCGGATTCGACGGATAGCAGGTGACGACGGCGATCGGGCTGGGAATGGTGTGTTTTACCGCGCGCTCGAGCGCCCCGAAAAACGCCGCGTTGGCCTCAACCGGAACCGAGCGAATGGCACCCCCGGCCATCAGGAAGCCGAACGCGTGAATAGGATAGGTCGGGTTTGGAACGACAATGACGTCGCCCGGCGCCGTGATCGCCTGCGCCACGTTGGCGAAGCCTTCCTTGGAGCCTAGCGTGGTGACGATCTGGGTTTCCGGATTGAGCTTTACGCCGAAACGCCGCGCGTAATAGGCGGCCTGGGCGCGCCGCAGACCGGGAATCCCTTTGGACGCCGAATAGCGGTCGGTGCGCGACTTGCCGACCGTCTCTTTGAGCTTCTCGACGACGTGCGCCGGCGCCGGCAGATCTGGATTGCCCATGCCAAGATCGACGATGTCGGCGCCACCGTTGCGCGCCGTCGCCTTGGCCCGATTGACCACTTCGAACACGTAAGGCGGCAAACGGCGGATGCGATAAAACTCTTCCATGACCTAAACCGGCTCGTCGGATTTGGCGACGTTATAACCCTCAATAACCCTTATCACTGCCCGTTGGCGTCTGCACCAGCAGTCCGCGTCCCAGGGGAAGCGACCGGGGCCTGCAATGACGTCTTTTGGGGTTCGGGCGTAGGCGGAGGGACGGGTGGAATCGCCTGCAAGTGTTCGCGCTGGGAGATCAGGTCGTCTGTCGCCTGCTTGACTTGATCCGGCGTCAGCGGGGTGTCCGCCCGCGGCGCGGGCATATCGTGCACTGCCGGAAAGCCCACCTCAGAGCAGCCGGCTACCAGACAGGCCAAACCCGTGGCAAGCAAAGCCGCAAACACAAGCCTTGCGCAATGGTCGTACCTGGTCACGCTGTTCCCGATGGCCCCATCAAACCGATTTTGCCCCCGTCGGCGTCTAGCGCACCCAATCGCTGTAATAACCTACCGCCCCAAAGGTTTACAATATCAACCCAAAGCTGACATCGGCGGTCGAGGTAACCTTGTAATATGGTGGAAACAAGGTCCGAAGGACCAGGATAGCGGACCGCCAAACCGCGTGCCTGGAAATGCCGTCGGGCTGGAATGCTGTTGAGCTGGAATACCGTTGAGGTGGCTTGCGCGCATAATTTGCGCAGGCCATCTGTGGCGTAAGGGCCTATCGTAAGACCCTGCGGGAATCGAGGAACGCTCGTGCGGGCTCCATCGCAACAACCGACGATAGTCGGGCCGGTCGACGTTGAGGCGTTTTCACGCAATCTCGCGCGCATGATCGAGGAGGGCGGCCGCGCACTCGCCGCCTACATGAAACCGCGGGCCGACGGCCGCAGCGGCGAGCTCGCCGATGAGCTGCGCGACGTCGTCAAGACGCTCGGCGAGGTGCTGCAATATTGGCTGGCCGACCCGCAACGCACCGCAGAACTGCAAAACCGGCTGGGCCGGTCCTATCTCGAACTCTGGGGCAGCGCCGTCAGGCGGCTGTCCGGTGAATCCGCGCCGGCGGTGGTGACGCCCGCGGCGAGCGACAAACGCTTTTCCGATTCCGAATGGACCAGCAACCAGTTCTACGACTTCCTCAAGCAGCTTTATCTGCTGACGGTTGACTGGGCCAACCGGCTGGTCAGCGACGCCGACAAGCTTGACCGGCACACCCGGCACAAAGCCGAGTTCTATATCCGGCAGATCGCGAACGCGCTGGCGCCGTCAAACTTCGTTCTGACCAATCCCGAATTGCTGCGCGAAACGCTCGCCAGCAACGCCGAGAATCTGGTGCGCGGCATGCACATGCTCGCCGAGGACGTCGAAGCCGGCGGCGGCCATCTCAAAATACGCCAGTCCGATTCGTCGATGTTCGCGGTCGGACGCAATCTGGCGACCACCCCCGGCAAGGTGATCTTCCAGAACGACATCATGCAGCTGATCCAGTATGCGCCGTCGACCGAGAAGGTGCTCAAGCGCCCGCTCTTGATCGTGCCGCCCTGGATCAACAAATACTACGTGCTCGACCTCGCGCCGGAAAAATCCTTCATCAAATGGTGCGTCGATCAGGGGATCACGGTGTTCTGTGTCTCCTGGGTCAACCCCGACGAGCGGCTCGCGCAAAAGACCTTTGAAGACTACATCCGCGAAGGGCCGCTTGCGGCGCTTGATGCGATCAAACAGGCGACCGGCGAAGACAAGGTCAATGCCGTCGGCTATTGCGTCGGCGGCACCATGCTGGCGGTAGCCCTGGCGAAAATGGCGGCGGATCATGACGAGCGGATCGCATCGGCGACTTTGTTCGCCGCCCAGGTGGACTTCACCTACGCCGGCGATCTCAAGGTCTTCATCGACGAGGCACAGGTCGAAGCCATCGAGCAGCGGATGGCGGAGCGCGGCTATCTCGAAGGCGGCTCGATGGTCGCTGTCTTCAACCTGTTGCGCTCGAATGATCTGATCTGGCCTTACGTCATCAACAATTATCTGAGGGGCAAGGCGCCGTTCCCGTTCGACCTGCTGTACTGGAACTCCGACGCCACGCGCCTGCCGGCCGCCAATCATTCGTTCTACATGCGCAATTGCTACCTCGACAACACCATCACCAAAGGCAAGATGGTGATTGGCAACACGCCGATCGATCTGAAAATGGTGAAGGTGCCGATTTACAATCTCGCGACCCGCGAGGATCATATCGCGCCGGCGAAATCGGTGCTGCTCGGCTGCAAATATTTCGGCGGGCGGGTGCGATACGTGCTCTCCGGTTCCGGCCATATCGCCGGCGTGGTCAATCCACCGGCCAAACAGAAATATCAGTACTGGACCGGCCGGCGGCCGCGCAGCGCCAACCTCGACGGTTGGCTCAAGAAGGCAAAGGAAAATCCGGGCTCGTGGTGGCCGGACTGGCTGGCCTGGCTCAAGCGGCACGACGCGACCGAAGTCCCCGCACGCGTACCCGGCGACGGCGCGCTCACGCCGATCGAAGACGCGCCGGGAAGCTACGTGAAGGTGCAGGCGTAGCGAACCAAGCGCGCGTCGCAATCGCGCGCCACGCCATCACGGAAACAGCGCCACCTGCTCCAGCCCCATCGTCTCGGGAAAGTCGAGCATGAGGTTCATGTTCTGCACCGCCTGGCCGGACGCGCCCTTGGCGAGATTATCGAGCGCCGAGCCGATGATGGCGCGGCCGGGAATGCGGTCGGCGGCGACCCCGATGAAGGTCATGTTGGAGCCGCGCACGTGGCGGGTTTGCGGCAGCGCGCCGAACGGCAGCACGTGCACGAACGGCTCGTTCGCGTAAGACTTTAACAGCAGCGCGTGCAGGTCCTGAGCAGAGGCTTGAGCAGAGGCTTGTGCAGAATCTTGCGCGGATGCTTTCAGGCCGCGCACGTAAATCGTTGAAAGGATGCCGCGATTCATCGGCACGAGGTGCGGCGTGAAGCTCACCACCACCTTGCGGCCGGCGGCCAACGAAAACTCCTGGTCAAGCTCCGCCATGTGGCGGTGACGCCCGACGCCATAGGCATGAAAGCCTTCGGATACTTCCGAGAACAGCATTTCCTCTTTCGCCGCCCGGCCCGCTCCGGTCATGCCCGACTTGGCGTCGATGACGATCTCGTCCGGGTCGATCGCCTTGGCTTTGAGGAGCGGGATCAGCGCCAGCTCGGCGCAACTCGTATAGCAGCCCGGATTGGCGACCAGCTGCGCCGCCTTGATCTGCGGCCGATAGATTTCGCTAAGCCCGTAAACCGCTTTTTTCTGCAGCTCGATGGCCGCATGCGGATGGCCGTACCAGTGGGCGTAAGCCTCGGGATCGGCCAGACGGAAATCGGCCGAGAGGTCGACCACTTTGGTTGCCGGCGCCCGCGCCAGCAGATCTTTGATGACCGTCTGCGTCGTGCCGTGCGGCAGCGCGCAGAACACCAGATCGAGGCCGAGCGCCGGCCACTCGATGCCGTCGAGCGCGGCCAAGGTCGGCAACGCGTATGGCGAGAACTGCGGAAACACATCAGCCATTGATTTGCCGGCCCGGCGATCGGCCGTGAGCAGCACAATGTCCACGCGCGGATGCCGGAGCAGAAGCCGCACCAATTCCGCGCCGGTATAACCGGAGGCGCCGAGGATGCCGATTTTCGCTTTCGCAGACATGATTCAACCTTGCTCCTTTGAGGGGTCAGGCCGAAACCGCGGGCGAGATTATCAGAAGGGAGTGCCGCGGAAACGGCGGCACGAGCCGGCTATACGCCAATATGAGCCCGCGCCGTGTCACGACGGCGACGGCGCTTGGCGGCGGCAATCAAGAGCGACGAGATCATGTCAGACGACCGAAACATGGGCGGCGATATAGAGGCCGCACCGTGC
>CAVSFV010000001.1:0-318611 GCA_963727325.1 uncultured Alphaproteobacteria bacterium | reverse complement strand
GCTCACCGACGTCGAGGCGCAACTCGCAAGCTTTCAGCCGTTGGTTTTTGCAGGTGAGGCACGCAACCTTAAGCGCGCTTTGGCGCAGGTTGCAGCCGGCCAGGCCTTCCTTCTTCAGGGCGGCGACTGCGCGGAGAGCTTCGCCGAGCATGGCGCCAACAACATCCGCGATTTTTTCCGCCTGTTCCTGCAAATGGCCGTGGTGATGACCTACGCGGCGGCTTCGCCGGTGGTGAAGTCGGACGCATTGCCGGTCAGTTCGCCAAGCCGCGTTCTTCGCCGATCGAGAAGCGCGACGGCGTCGAACTGCCGGCCTATCGCGGCGACATCATCAACGCCATCGAGTTCACGCGCGAAGCCCGCACGCCGGATCCGCGCCGCCAGCTCGAGGCATATCGCCAATCGGCGGCGACGCTCAACCTGCTGCGCGCGTTCGCCACCGGCGGCTACGCCAACCTCTCGAATGCGCATCAATGGATGCTGTCCTTCGTCAAGGACAGCCCGCAATCGAAGCGCTATCAGGAACTTGCCGGTCATCTCACCGAAGCGCTCAACTTCATACGCGCATGCGGCATCGACCCGGAAGTGCATCCGGAGATGCGAACGACCGATTTCTTCACCAGTCATGAAGCGTTGTTGCTGGGATACGAGCAGGCTTTCACGAGGGTCGATTTACGACCGGCGACTGGTACTGCACCTCGGGCCATATGCTGTGGATCGGCGACCGTACCCGCCAGCCGGATCATGCGCATATCGAGTTCTGCCGCGGGGTCAAGATCCGCTCGGATTGAAGACCGGTCCGACGCAGAAGCCGGACGAACTCCTCAAGCTCATCGACATCCTCGATCCGGATAACGAGCCTGGCCGTCTGCGACTCTGATCTGCCGCATGGGCGGACAAAGCCGCCGAACACTTGCCGAGGCTTTTGCGCGCGGTGAAGCGAGAGGGCCGGCGGGTCGACTGGTCGTGCGATCCGATGCACGGCAACACGATTACGTCCGTGACCGGATACAAGACCCGGCCGTTCGATCAGATCCTCAAGGAAGTACGGACGTTTTTTCAAGTGCATGCGGCCGAAGGCACCTATGCCGGCGGCGTGCATCTGGAAATGACGGGACAAAATGTCACCGAATGCACCGGCGGCGCCCGCGCGATCAGCGATGAAGATTCGACGACCGCTACCACACCGTCTGCGATCCGCGGCTCAATGCCGAGCAGTCGCTTGATCTGGCGTTTCTGGTGGCCGATCTTCTGAAAGCCGAGCGCCAGGGCAAGATGAAGCCGGTCCCGGCGGTGGCGGCGCTCTAGCCCGCGATAACGTCATTGCTCTTCGCAATGACGTTTGTGATTTGGTACCCGCCAAAGCGGCAATTCTTTCCATCTCGTACACCATTTCGCTTTACGAGCCGCTTAGGCTGATCCGCGATCGGTCGCGGCCATAAAGGAACACGCAAACAATTTGATTTAAATCTTCACGTCAGAACAAGCCTTAAACGGGCGTGGGGCGTGTGGTGCGGGTAGGATTTATTTACCGCGTTGGATCAGCGTTGGCGTGTTTGTTCGCAACGCCGGCTTACGCAGCCGATTGGCCGGCGTTACCGCCGTTATGGCCGTCATCGTCGCCGTCGCCGCTTGTGACCAAAGCCGCGCCGATACCGGACGTTGACTATTTCGTCCCGGGTCCGGTTCCCGCCTGGCAGATCCAATTCGCGGCACGCTATTGGTTCGGCAATGCCAATACCAGTAAGACTCTGTACAACATACCGAGCGTGTCGAACGCGATGGTCTCGCGGCTCACCTACAGCGACATGATGACGAATGTGGGCGAACTCTACAGCCGCGTCGCCTTTACCAACGGTTTCTTTGTCAAAGGCTATGTCGGTACTGGCGCGATGTCGTTCGGGCATCTTAAGGACGAAGATTTTCCGCCTGCTATCGACGCCCTATTCGAGCACGACGAGCGATCAGAAAGGTGCTACTTTAGCTACGCCAGCGGCGACGTCGGCTACGACGTGATCCGCGGCGGCGATTTCCGCATCGGCGCGCTCGCCGGCTACCACTACTTCAATCAAGAGATGAACGCCTATGGCTGCACGCAAACCGCCACCAATCCTGTTGTTTGCCAGCCGGCAATACCGACGTACGTCGAAGCGATCTCGCAAAACAATCATTGGCAATCGGTGCGGGTCGGACTTGATGGTTCGCTTCTCTTCGCCGAGCGTTTTAGGCTCAACGCCGAGGCCGCGTATCTTCCTTTCGTGTTTCTCAACGGCACTGACACCCACTGGCTGCGGATTGGCACGGCGGTCGGCGACTTCGCAGGGCCGATCCCGGAAAACGGCCGGGGGCAAGGCTACCAGTTCGAAGTGTCGCTGGCGTACCAGGTGACGGAATACGCCAGCGTCGGTATCGGTGGCCGCTATTGGCACATGCAGGCGAACGGCAATTCCAACTTTCAGGGCAACGTCATCGGCGAAACGGCTTTTCCCCAGCCGGTCGACTGGAAGACCGACATTTTCGGTGTCTTCGTCCAGGCGGGCTTCAAGTTCGGACCTTATCCCTCGGCTTTCCGAACTGATATCTCCGCCGCGAGAGCCCATTGCCGCCACGCGCGACTGCGTTACGATTGCGCGGTCAGCGCCACTCCAGGCATTCATCGTGCAATGCTGATGTTGCCACGTTTTCGCAGCTTTCGGGGGAAGCAAAGCCGCGTTTCAGTCTCGCCCTCGCTTCAACGGAGAAGTTATATGCCACAGCGTGTCGTCGACCTCAGCCTTCTGATCGAAGACAACATGCCGGCTCACAAATTATTCCAGCGGCCGGTCATCACCACGCATCTCAGCCACGAGACCTCGAAAGCGCTTAATCTCGGCGTACCCGGCGATGCGATGACGTTCCAGACGAATTTCATCGCGACGCTCGACCACGTGGGTACGCACGTCGACGCCTTCCGGCACGTCAATCCAAGCGGCCAGCCGGTCGACGAAATGCCGCTTGATCTGTTCATGGGGAAGGCTGTCTGCCTCGACCTGAGCCACATCCCGGATCTGGGCGATATCACGCTCGCGCACATGGAGGAGGCCGAGAAGAAGGCCGGCGTCAAGGTAGACGGGCACATCGTGCTCCTGTGCACCGGCTTTCATAAACGCACTTATCCGGGACTTCCATGGGTTTGGAAAAATCCGCAGCTCACGGTCGAGGCGACGCAATGGATGTACGACCGTGGTTCGCGGATGCACGGCGTCGAAGGTCCGTCCACCGACCGGCCGAGCGACAATATCTTTTCGCAGCATCGGCTGTGCCGCAAGCTCGGCATCAGCCATTGGGAGTGGCTGGTGAACCTTGAGGAACTCTTGGGCAAGCGCGAGTTTCAGTTCTTCTGCGTGCCTTTGAAGTTCAAGGGCGGTTCGGGCTCGCCGGTTCGCGCTTTCGCAATCGTCAACGATTGATGCGGGGCAGGCCGCCTATTCCGGAGCCATGTGATGTCCGCCGACTTCGATGCCATCACCGCTACGGAGTCGCGTTGGCGCGTCGCCGCGAAGGATGTCTCGCCGGTTGAACTCACGGCGTGCCCTGGCCAAGGCCGAGGCGACACAGGCGACGTTGAACGCCTTTTTCGTGCTGTTGCCGGAAACGGCGCTTGCCGCGGCCAAAGCGGCCGAGGATGCCGTGATGCGGGGCGAGCCGCTTGGCTTGCTGCACGGTGTGCCGTTCTCGGCAAAGGACCTGATGGCGGTCGCGGACGTGCGCTACGCGTCAGGGTCGCGGACGATGGCGAACAACTCGCTGCGGTCGATGCGCCAGCGGTCGAACGCGCCAAGGCCGCCGGCGCCATTCTGATCGGCAAGACCACGACCAGCGAATTCGGCTGTAAGCCGGTTGGCGACAGCCCGTTGACGGGGATCACCCGCCATCCGTGGAATCTCGAGAAGACTCCCGGCGGCTCGAGCGCAGGTGCGGCTGCATCGGTCGCGGCCGGCATTACGCCGTTTGCGCTCGGGACCGACGGCGGCGGCTCGGTGCGTATTCCGTGTTGCTTGACCGGCCTTGCCGGCATCAAAGCACATTTCGGCCGTGTGCCGGTGTGGCCGGCCTCGGCGACGCCGACACTCGCCCATGTCGGCGCCATCGCGCGCAATGTTGGCGATGCGGCGCTCTTGATCTCGGCGATTGGCGGCTATGACTTGCGCGATCCGTTCAGCGTGTCGGCGGCAATGCCGGATTTGCTCGGCGCTTGCGGCGCCGGTGTTGACGATCTGCGTATCGCCTACAGCCCGACGCTTGGCTACGCGCGGCCGATCCGGACGTCGAAGCGATCGTTGAGGAGGCCGCGCGGACGTTTGAGGATCTTGGCTGCAAGGTTGAGCTGGTCGAAAGAGTTTTCGAGAAAGATCCGGCCGACCTTTGGACCGCAGAGTTCTATGCCGGCGTCGGTACGCGGTTGCGTTCTTTTGTGGAGACGCAACGCGAGCTGCTCGATCCGGCGGTTGCCGAAGTGCTCGACTTGGCATTGTCTCAGGACATGCGGGCCTATTATGAAAAAGTGTTCGAGCGATACGCTTTGCGCGACAAGGTCCGCGCGTTCTTCGAGACCTACGATCTGTTGCTGTCGCCGGTCCTGCCGGTCTCTTCGCTCGACGTCGGCAAAAACATTCCCGATCACCTCCGCGACCGCAACCTGGTGTCCTGGGTGTACTACACCTATCCGTTCAATCTGACCGGCCAGCCTGCGGCCACCGTGTGTGCCGGCATAGCCGCTGACGGCATGCCCGTCGGGCTCCAGATCGTCGGCCGCGCGCTCGGCGAATACGACGTGGTCAGGGCAGCCGCCGCCTATGAGCGAACCAAGCCCGGCGGCTACAATGTGCGGCCGTTCGAGATTTAAGCCGTCGGCGGAACGGCGCCCGCGCGCTGCGTAATCAACTGATAATGTTCGATCCGCCGATGCTGGGCGAAGTTGAACATCGCCTCTTTGTTATATCGGCTGATATCGAGATTGCATTTCGCGGTGAACACTTCGTCGCCGTTTGTGGTCGCCATGGCGACGATCTCTCCCGACGGCGCGACGATGCAGCTGCCGGCGAGGAGTTCACTGCCTTCCTCGTTGCCGGCCTTGGCGATGCCGACGACCCAGGTGCTGTTCTGGTAGGCGCCGGCCTGCATGCACAGGTGGTTGTGGAAGTCTGAAAGATGATCGTAGACGGGCACCCACGGCAAATGGGTTGGCGTGTTGTAGCCGAGCAGGATCAGCTCGACGCTCTGCATACCCATGACCCGATAGGTCTCGGCCAGCGCCGGTCATTGCAGATGCACATGCCGACATTGGCGTCGAACGCGCGCCATACCGGAAAGCCCAGATCGCCCGGTTCGAAATATCGTTTCTCCAGATGCTGAAACGGATAGTGCGAGCGGTTGTCGGCGTGACCGGGCAGGCGCACTTTCCGGTACTTGCCGACGATCTTGGCGTTCTTGTCTACGAGGATCGCAGTTTATAGCGATGCGCCGCGCCGTTGTGTTGGGCGAGTTCCGCGTAGCCGAGATAGAAACCGATCTCGAGCTTCTTCGCCGCTTCGAAAAGCGGCATGGTGGCCGGACTGGGCATTTCCCGCTCGAAAAAGCTGTCGATCTCGGCATCGTCCCCTATCCACCAGCGGGGAAAGAACGTGGTCAGGGCCAATTCCGGAAACACCAGATGTCGCTGCCGCGCGCTTTCGCCTCGTGCATTAGTTCCAACAGCCTCGACACCACTTGCTGCCGCGACTTGTTGCGGGCAATCGGTCCGGTCTGTGCTCCGGCGACATTGATGTAGCGTTCCATCGGTGAACCTCTTGATCCAGACTGGAAGAGCGGCGGTCCCGGGCTGCCCGCGGCTCGTACAACGGCATGTTAACAAGTTCCGGCCCAAGTTTCTCCAGTAATGCGCTCTGACCCTGGCGACGGCCCATCGGCCGACGGGGCAATCGTTGGCGATGTTTGTTTGAGCATCTATTCCGAAAAAGCGGGTTCCACTGGCCGGGATCATGCTCTAGACCATCGCCATGAATGAACATCCTGCCGATCGCTCTCGCCATTGCGGTGGCGCAGCTCAACCCGATTGTCGGCGATGTTACCGGCAATCTGGAGCGCGCCCGCGCGGCGCGCGCGCAAGCGGCGCGCGACCGGGCCGACGTCGTCGTCTTTTCGGAGCTGTTCATCGCCGGTTATCCGCCGGAAGATCTGGTGCTGAAGCCGGCGTTTCAGTCTGCCTGCCGCGCCGCGATCGAGACACTCGCGCGCGAAACTGCCGATGGCGGTCCCGCCGTCCTGATCGGCACGCCCTGGGTCGAGGATGCAAAGCTCTACAACGCGTATGCGCTCCTGTGCCGCCGGCCGCGTCGAGGCGATCCGCTTCAAGGTCAACCTGCCGAACTACGGCGTGTTCGACGAGAAGCGCGTGTTTGCGGTCGGCCCGGTGCCCGGCCCGGTCAATTTTCGCGGCGTGCGGCTTGGCCTGCCGATTTGCGAAGACACCTGGACCGACTGGGGTGACTACGAGAACGTCGTCGAATGCCTGGCCGAGACCGGCGCCGAACTCCTGATCGTGCCCAACGGCTCGCCCTATTGGCGCGACAAGGCGGAAGTTCGCCTGAATGTTTCGGTCGCGCGCGTCACCGAGTCCGGTTTGCCGCTTCTCTACGTCAATCAGGTCGGCGGTCAGGACGAGCTTGTCTTCGACGGCGCGTCGTTTGCTCTGAATGCAGACCGTTCGATCGCATTCCAGCTTCCGGCGTTCCGCGAATTAATCGTCACAACCCAATGGTCGCGGACTGCGGAGGGTTGGCGGTGCGCGCCGGGACCGATCGCGCCGGCTGAGCAATTTGACGAGGCAGATTACACCGCCTGCATGTTGGGCCTGCGCGACTATGTCGACAAAAACGGGTTCAAGGGCGTCGTTCTTGGTCTTTCCGGCGGTGTCGATTCAGCGTTGTGCGCGGCGATGGCGGTGGATGCGCTCGGCGCCAGCCGCGTGCGCTGCGTGATGCTGCCGTTTCGCTTTACCTCGCAGGAATCGCGGAACGATGCGGCGGCCGCCGCCAACGCGCTCGGCGTTCGATATGAAATCGTTCCGATCGAGAGTGCCGTGCACGGACTTGAGACGGCGCTCGGGAATGTTTTTGCCGGCCTACCTCGCGATGTAACCGAAGAGAATCTACAGGCGAGGGCCCGCGGCGTCATCCTGATGGCGATCTCCAACAAATTCGGCTTGATGGTCGTGACGACCGGCAACAAGTCGGAAATGTCGGTCGGCTATGCCACCCTCTACGGCGACATGAACGGCGGCTTCAATCCGATCAAGGATCTTTACAAAACCGAGGTCTACCGGCTGTCGCGCTTGCGCAATCGCTGGAAGCCGGAAGGCGCGCTTGGACCCGGCGGGCCGGTTATTCCCGAGAACGTGCTCACGCGGGCGCCGAGTGCGGAACTGCGTGAGAACCAGACCGATCAGGACACGCTACCGCCCTACGACATGCTCGATCAGATTCTCGAACGGCTGGTTGAGCGTGAAGAATCTGTAGCCACCATCGCCGCAGCCGGCTTCGATCGTGAAACGGTGCTGAAAGTCGAGCGGATGCTCACCATCGCCGAATACAAACGCCGGCAGGCGGCGCCGGGCGTAAAAGTAACGCTGAAAAATTTCGGGCGTGATCGGCGCTATCCGATCACCAATCGATTCCGTGATCCCGGCGCTTCGCCGCCGGCGTCCGACCGCACCCCGGTTAGAGGTCCTGCCGCAGCAAAGGCTGACGCGGGAAATTTCTGAAACCCGTCTGAAACCTGTCAGTGCCCGGCGACAAACGGTGGTCCGACGGTCCGTACACCGCCCGGACTTGACGCGCCTGCATCCGCGGTTGCGGGGGACGCATTCGGCGCAGCCGGCACCGCGTTTGCGTCCTTCGGGCTGGCCGCGCCTTTCGGCAGTTGCTTGGCTTTAGGCTGCGGCGCTTGCGACAGCGCTTTGGAGTTCTGATCGGTCACAACGATGTCGCCGGGCTCAAGTGTGGTGGCGTCGTCGGCATTTTTCAGCGCGTCGGCCCAGCTCTGACCCGGCCGCCGGCAAGAACAGGCCGCGCCAGTGAATTCCTTCCGATAGCGGAAAGCGTTCGGGAGCTCGGTGTACGGCTGACCGTTGAGCGATACCGCCTGGCTGATGTCCTCGCCGGGGTTGCGATAGCTGTACAGCGTCGCCTCGGCGGCCGGGCATTCGCGCTGACAAGCGCGCTGGTCATCGGCAAACCGGTTCGGCACCGTCGAATACGAGATCGGAAAATAGTAGCCGTCGCATGTGCGTACGCAAACGGTTCGATAGGTGCCGGCCGGCGCGCCGTCGCCGCCCTGGCTGATGATGGTGCCGCCGAACAGCGAACTCAAGAAGCCGCCCGGGCCAGCCGCCGCTACCGCCGCGCGATACTGCGGCCCGCAATTGTTCTGCGCCAGCTGTCCAATCAAGCGCAGCCCGCTGCCCTTGCTGATCGTTGTTGCTGCCGCTCTTGAGACGTTCGAGGTCGCTCATGATGCGATCGAGATTGTCGCGCATCTGCTGGATCTGCGTGTTCACCGGCTCGCATTGGGGCGCCCGTCCTGTGAACAGAGCAAAAAATCCACCGCCCTCGCAGCCGAGTTTACGCGATTGCGCCAGGACGCGATCGAGTTCCGCCTGCTGCTTGCTAACCGAGTCTTCATAGCGACGGATCTGATCGGCGCGTGCCGGATCAGCGGAGCCGCGATTGAGTGCGGCAAGCTGGGCTTCGTAACGCACGCACACCGGATTCGATGCCGGCTGATCGGCTGCGGGAGGCGGTCCAGGGGGCGGCGTAGTTTGGGCGGGAGCAGCGGCGGAAAGTGCAACTGCGCCGAGAATGACGATGCCAAGGCTGGGCCAAAGCTTGATCGGCTTAATCATCTTGGCCCCGGTTTTCCCAACGTCGGTGGCGCGATCAAGCGATGCAATGGTGACCAAAGTGTGAATTGTAGCTGCGGTTCACTCTGCGTCCGGCTGATTTTCCGGCCGCGCGCGGTCGAAGGCTGGGAGCTTCAGGCAGGCGGCTTCAATAGCCAGGATCTTTGGGAACTCATCGAGCGGGACCTTCAGCCGTCGGGCATTGTAAACCTGCGGCACAAGGCAAACATCGGTCATCGTGACTTCAGTCCCGCACGCATAGGGCGCGGGCTCGACGAGTGATTCGAGAGCCTTGAACCCCTCGATAACCCAGTGATGATACCAGGCGTCGATCGCGGTTTGCTCCTGATGCAGCTCGCGCTTGAGGTAACGCAACGGTCCAACGTTGTTGAGCGGATGGATATCGCAGGCGATGATGTCCGCGAGAGCCCGAACCTTTGCGCGCGCGATCGGGTCCCTCGGGAGCAGCGGGGGGGTCGGGCTGCACCTCCTCAAGATATTCGATGATGGCGAGCGATTGGATGAGAATATCGCCGGTCGGTGCCACCAGTGTCGGTATCCGCATCTGCGGGTTGATCGCTCGAAATTCGGGCCGCCGGTTGTGGCCGCCGTCTTTGACCAGATGAACCGGCACGGTCTCGTAGGTCGATGCCTTTGAAATTGAGCGCGATACGCACCCGATAGGCGGCCGACGAGCGGAAGTAGGAATAGAGCTTCATGCTGTTGCTTCGAACCGGTTGCTGCCAAACTACGTTAGCACGGAATAGACGCTCGCGGCCAACGCACTGTTTGAAAAAGGCCAATGGTGATTGGCGCAGGTGAGGTTAGTCTTCATCCTGCGTCTGGTCGTCGACGTCAGCAACGAGTTCCGCGGATCGCGCCGTCAGCAGCTTTAAGGCGCGGTTGAATGCTTCACGATCCGCGGGCGTCAATATCTCCGTCAGCCGTTTCGCGAAATCCAAAGCATGCGGCGCGATCTCCTCATACATGGCCTGCCCGCCAGCGGTGAGCGACAGAAAGGCTTCACGCTTGTCTTCGCGATTAGAGCGGCGTGCGAGCAGGCGCCGCTTTTCCATCAGCGCGACTGCACGGGACACTTTGGTCTTGTGCATGTGCGTGTGCGCGCCGATCGCCTTGGCGGTCATGGCCTCGAACTGGCCGAGCGTAACCAACACGCGCCATTCCGGTACGCCTATTCCATACCGCCGCGCATAGACCCGCGAGAGTGCCTGTGAGACGAGGCTCGAAACCACGTTGAGCTGGTAGGGAAGAAACTGTTCGAGCTTGAGGGGCGCGGGCTTGTCGCCTCTCGTTTCCTTCACCGCCGAAGCGTTCCGGCCGTCCGCCTCGATTGTTCGCTGACTGGCCATGCCCTTATCCGCACACATCCTCAACGCAGCCGCCCAATTCCTTGCGGCGCGACAACCAAAGATGGACGAAGAAGCAGAGCCGTGCAACGGCGTAACGACGTGCTAGGATCGCGCCAATTCCCCAGTTGATACAACAGGTGCCCGGGAGGAAAACACGATGAGCGCGGAGTTCGCTTCGACTGCGGATCTCGCCGACAAGCCGATTACCTTCGACGCCATCGGCTCTGATCTGTACGCCTTCACCGCCGAGGGGGACCCCAACTCTGGGGTCATTGTCGGCGATGATGGCGTCATGGTCATTGATGCCCAGGCAACGCCCGTGATGGCGCGCCAGGTGATCGACCGCGTCGCCAAAATCACCGATAAGCCGATCAAATACGTCTTGCTGACGCATTACCATGCCGTGCGCGTGCTCGGCGCTTCGGCCTATGAAGGCGCGGAAATCATCGCTTCCGACGCAACGCGATCACTGATCGCCGAGCGCGGCAAACAGGATATGGATTCCGAGATTGGCCGTTTCCCACGGCTGTTTCGCGCGGTCGAGAGTATTCCCGGCCTGACCTGGCCCTCGATCACCTTTCCGGACCAGATGTCGGTCTGGCTCGGGAAGCGCGAGGTGCGCATCATGCACATTGGCCGCGGCCACACCGCGGGCGACGTCGTAGCCTTTGTACCGGACGCCGACGTCGTGTTCTCAGGTGATCTCGTCGAGTACCACTCGGCCTGCTATTGCGGCGATGCGCATTTCACCGACTGGCCGGCGACGCTTGATCGGCTCGCCGAATTTTCCGCCGAAGCGCTGGTGCCGGGTCGCGGCGCGGCGCTGAAAACGCCGAAACAAGTTGCCGACGGCATCGCCTTGACTGAGGACTTCCTTACGACGCTCTACCGCACCGTCGCCGACAGTGCCGGCAAGGGCCGGACCCTCAAGGAAGCCTTTGATGCGGCACGCAGCGTCATGGATCCTAAATTTTCGAGCTTCGCGATCTACGAGCACTGTATGCCATTCAATGTCTCCCGCGCCTACGATGAAGCCAAAGGCATTGAGCATCCGGTGATCTGGACCGCGGAGCGCGACCGCGCGATGTGGGCCGCGTTGCGCGGGTGAGGGGCCTTGATGAACACGGCGCGCAAATCGGTCTACCACTATGACTATCGCCGCTCGCGTGACCAGGACTCGCGCGCGGCCGTCCGTCATCCGGTCGTCGTGGTTGGGGCGGGGCCGGTCGGGCTTGCGGCCGCCATCGACCTGGCGCTCCGCGGCGTGCCGGTGGTTTTGCTCGACGACGCGGATCGGATCGGAGAGGGCTCGCGCGGCATCTGCTGGTCAAAGCGCACGCTGGAGATTCTGGATCGGCTGGGGGTCGGCGAACGATTGGTCGCGCAGGGCGTCACCTGGAAGCTTGGCAAAGTATTTTGCGGCGACGAGCTTTTGTTCTCCTTCGATCTTTTGCCGGAGGCCGGGCATAAGATGCCGGCGTTCATCAATTTGCAGCAATTCTATCTGGAAAAGGCGTTGGTCGATCGCGCGCTCGAGATCGAGAACGTAGAACTGCGCTGGAAGAACCGTGTCACAGGACTCGATCGGCTGAACGACGGCGTGCGGCTTACGATTGAAACGCCGGAAGGCAGCTATCGGCTTGATGCCGACTGGCTGATCGCCGCCGATGGGGCGCGCTCGACGGTTCGCGAGCTCCTTGGCCTCGACTTCGCCGGCGTTACCTTCGAGGACAAATTCCTCATCGCCGACGTGCGGATGGCCGCGGATATTCCGACCGAACGCCGCTTTTGGTTCGCGCCGACGTTCCATTCCGGCCAATCGGCGCTGATGCACCGCCAGCCCGATGACGTCTGGCGCGTGGACTTGCAGCTTGGTCCCGACGCCGATCCGGTCGCCGAGCAGGAACCGCAGCGGGTCCGGGCGCGTCTCGACAAAGTGCTGACAGCGCATCCTTACGAACTGGAATGGGTCTCGATTTACACGTTCAACTGCCGGCGGCTCGACCGCTTCGTGCATGATCGCGTGATCTTCGTCGGCGATGCCGCACACCAGGTGTCGCCGTTCGGCGCCCGCGGCGCCAATTCCGGGATTCAGGACGCCGAAAATCTGGCGTGGAAGCTTGCAGCGTTGATCAAGGGTGAAGCCGGGGAAGGGCTGCTCGCGAGCTATGAAATCGAGCGCGTCCAGGCTGCGGACGAGAACATCGGCCATTCGACCCGTTCGACCGATTTCATGTCGCCGCATTCGGCGGCGGAGCGGCGGCTGCGTGACGCGGTGCTGGAGCTCGCGCCCAAGGCCGAATTCGCGCGCCGCATGGTCAATTCGGGCCGGTTGTCCGTGGCGACGGTTTATGACTCGCCGCTGTCGACGCCCGATGCGACCGATTTTGGTGGTACGGCAAAACTCGGCGCGCCGTTGCCGGATGCGCCGCTGACCCGGAACGACGGGACTCCGACGCACCTTCTCGACAACATGCGCGGCGATTTCGCGATTATTTACGTGAAAGACGGTGCTCGGCAAAAACGGCGCTGAACCCCGTGCGCTTGACGGGCTTACCCTTTCGGTGATCGGCAAAGACTTTCTGGATCAGAGCGGAATTTTTGCGCAGCGCTTTGATGCGACGCCCGGCGCGACCTATCTGGTCCGGCCAGACCAGCATTTGTGTGCGCGGTGGCGTCAATTCGATGCCGCCGTTGTGGCACGTGCGCATCAACGCGCGTTGCGGAGGTGAACCGATGCCGAAGCTCGTCACCGCCTCGCAATTTCCCGATCCCGATGCGGCCTATCTTGCGCTGGTGGAAGCGCGCCGAAATTTATCCGACGCCGAAGCCTCGCAGCTCGATACGAGACTGGTGCTCATCCTCGCTAATCACATTGGCGATCTCGGCGTGTTGCGCGAAGCTATCGCACTGGCGCGGCGAATGGCGTGATCGACAAGCAACAAACGTGACGCATCAAAAAAGAGCCCCGGCATGGGTCCGGGGCTCAGTTTCCCACATCGCCACACCCGGCAGGTGGACCGGGCGTGACGAATTCAGTCATCGCACTGTCAGTCTCATCCTCAGCGCGCGCAGGTGATGGCGACAAAATCGTCGCAGATGGCGCCGTGGCACGAGCCGGGTCCGCTCGCCGGAATGGCGCCTGTAATGTCGTCACGATCGACTTTGCGGTAAGACAGCGCCTGCGAAAACTCGCGCGACCGGCAATAGGAATTCGCTGCTGCTTCGCCGCATGACGCGCCGGAAGCAAGGCATCGATCAATGCCGTAGCCGTCGCCGTTGTTGGCGATGATGAATACCCGCCGTTCCGCTTGCGCGGCGCTTGCCGATGCGAGCGACGCGGCGAAAACGGCAACCGCGATGATGGAACGCATGGATCCCCCAAACCGGCGCCCCCGAGCGCCGTAAACTTCGGGTACCTGTAAAGACCAAGAATGCGACGATGGAGTTAACGCTTCATTAACCGCGGAAATCCGCGCGCGTACTGATCGAGCGTGAGCGAGAGATTCGCGGCGGATGAATGATGCGGAGTGCGCGAGGGCTAAGCCGATGGTTGGTCGAGGTATTTGAACACGGCGGAGGGCGAAGGCTTGACGCAATGCCGATCCTCGACCATTGTGCGCGCCATGTACGGCCTTAACCATATCTGCGGCATTTGCCGGGAGATTATTCGCTAGCGCCAAACGCTGGCTGTGGCCGTCTTTATCTCCTCTTTGAGACCGATGGACGCCCGGCCGGTAGCGCCAGCGTCGCGAGTCTTGGATGGAACTGAAACTCTACGATACGCTCACGCGCGAGAAGCGGCTGTTTACGCCGCTCGATCCGTCGAACGTGCGCATGTATGTGTGCGGGCCGACGGTGTATGACTTCGCGCACATCGGCAATGCGCGGCCGGTGATCGTGTTTGACGTGCTGTTTCGTTTGCTGCGCCATCTCTACGGCGAGAACCACGTCACTTACGTCCGCAACATCACCGACGTCGACGACAAGATCAATGCGCGTGCGGCGGAGGAGTATCCCGACCTGCCGCTGAACGAGGCGATCCGCAAGGTTACGGAAAAGACCGACAAACAATTCCACGACGACGTCGCCGCGCTCGGCTGCCTGCCGCCGACGTTCGAACCGCGAGCGACCGAGCACATCGCTGAGATGCGCACGCTGATCGACCGGCTGGTCGCGTCCGGCAATGCCTATGTCGCCGAGGACAATGTGCTGTTCAGCGTGCCGTCGATGCCGGATTACGGCCAGCTCTCAAAACGGCCGCTCGACGAAATGATTGCCGGCGCCCGCGTCGAAGTCGCGGCGTACAAAAAGGACCCGCGCGATTTTGTGTTGTGGAAGCCGTCGAAGCCGGGGGAGCCGGCGTGGTCTTCACCCGCCGGCGTCGCGGCACCCGGGCGGCCCGGCTGGCACATCGAATGCTCTGCGATGTCGTGGAAATACCTCGGCGAAATCTTCGACATCCACGGCGGCGGCATCGATCTCGTGTTCCCCCATCACGAGGATGAAATCGCCCAGTCGCGCTGCGCCTTCCATACGCCGGTGATGGCGAATTACTGGATGCACAACGGCTTTCTTCAAGTCGAAGGCGAGAAGATGGCCAAGTCCGCCGGGAATTTTGTGACTATCCGCGAGCTTCTTCATAGCAACAATTTGGGTCAAACCATGGCTGGCTACGTGCTGCGACTCAGCATGCTAAAGACGCATTATCGGCAGCCGATCGATTGGACGGTAGATCGGCTTGTGAGGAGAGGCGCATGCTCAAGGAATGGATCGATCGCGCAATAGGTTTCGAAGCAATATCCGACGCCGGTCCCGGATCGACCATTTCGGTGTTGAGTGATGACCTGAACACTCCAGCCGTGGTTGCCGATTGTATCCCAGGCCTTATATTTCGGGAAACGACGACCGGCCAAATCCAGTGATGCATTCAGCAAGATTTGTCTTAAGGCCACCGCAAACTTGCATTGGCTGAGTGTCTGGAACGGCAAATGTACGGAATGTGTATGGCTTCGGCGACGATTAGTCGGGTACGGCCCCTCGCAATGAATCAATTCGCCATCGACGAACGTACTGCCGCACGGCGCGGAAAGAATTCGAAAGAATCCGACCGCATCCGCGATGAACTCGCCAAAATGGGCGTGGTGTTGAAAGACACCAAGGACGGCACCACCTGGGAGATCGCGCGATGATCGCCCACCCGCAAACCAAGCTCGCGCTGCGGCCGATGCTGCCGGCGGACGTGCCGCTGCTCGCCGAAATCTTCCGCGCCAGCATCGAGGAATTGTCCGCCGACGATTACAGTGAGGCGCAACAGCAGGCCTGGGCATCGGCCGCGGACGATGAGGAGGAGTTTGGTGCGCGGCTCGCGTCCGAGCTGACATTGGTCGCAACATTTGACGGCGCGGCTATCGGCTTTGCTTCGCTTGCCGACAATTCGCGGATCGACATGCTCTATGTCCATCCGGCGGCGTCGGGGCAGGGCGCTGCAAAAATGCTCTGCGAGGCGCTGGAAAAGCTCGCCACTGGCCGCGGTACCAAAGAACTCAGCGTTGATGCCAGCGACAGCGCGCGCGGCTTTTTCGAGCGCCGCGGCTTCGTGGCGAAAACCCGTAACACGGTGGCGGTTGGTGGCGAGTGGCTCGCCAACACCACGATGGTGAAGCCGCTGCCTGCACCCGCCGCCAGAGGAACTCTGCAATGAAACGCGATGACATGCCATTCCAGCGCCATTGGCTCTATTATCTGGTACTCAAATACGCGCTGATCGTTGCCGCGGTCGCGGTCACGGCGTTCACTGCTTACCGCCTTTATGTGGGTTAAAAAAATGGCGCGCGATACATTCTTCGGCCTGCGGACGCATCACATCGTGATTGCGCTCATCGCCATCGTGATCGCGGTGGCGCTGGCATCGAACTATTATCTCTGGTGAGCTTAATGTCCCGCGAGCGGCTTTATCTGTTCGACACCACGCTGCGCGACGGCGCGCAGACGAACGGCGTCGACTTCACGCTCGCCGACAAGCTCACCATCGCGCGCATGCTTGATGAACTCGGTGTCGACTACGTCGAAGCCGGCTATCCGGGCGCCAATCCGATCGACACCGCCTTTTTTGCCGAGAAGCGCCCGGCGCGCACAAAGATCACGGCGTTCGGCATGACGCGGCGGCCCGGCCGCTCGGCGTCAAACGATCCTGGCCTTACCGCGCTTCTTGCCGCCGAAGCGGATGCCATCTGCTTCGTCGCCAAATCCTGGGATTATCAGGTGCGGGTCGCGCTCGAGACCACCGAGGAGGAAAACCTCGCCTCGATCCGCGACAGCGTGCGCGCGGCCAAAGCTAGGGACCGCGAGGTGCTGCTCGACTGCGAACATTTCTTCGACGGCTACAAGGCCAATCCGGCTTATGCGCTCGCCTGCGCCAAAGCGGCCTACGACGAAGGCGCGCGCTGGGTCGTGCTCTGCGACACCAACGGCGGTACGCTGCCGCACGAGGTGGAGAAAATCGTCGGCGAAGTCTGCAAACATATTCCCGGCGACCACGTCGGCATCCACGCCCACAACGACACCGAGCAGGCGGTAGCGAATACTTTTGCCGCGGTGCGGGCCGGCGCCCGGCAAATCCAGGGCACCTTGAACGGGCTCGGCGAACGGTGCGGCAATGCCAATCTCGTCTCCATTATTCCGACCCTGAAACTCAAGCCGGACTTCGCGGAAAATTTCGAGATCGCGGTCTCGGATGAGGCGCTCGGCACCATTGCGCGAGTCTCGCACGCGCTTGATGACCTGCTCAATCGCGCCGCCGACCGCCACGCGCCCTATGTCGGCGAGAGCGCGTTCGCCACCAAGGCCGGCATTCACGCCTCCGCCATCATGAAGGATCCGAAGACTTACGAGCACGTCGTGCCCGAGCTTGTCGGCAACAAGCGCAAGCTGCTGGTGTCGGATCAGTCCGGCCGCTCCAATCTGCTCGCCGAACTCGACCGTATCGGTTTTGCCGTGGACAAGGATGATCCGCGCCTTTCGCGCCTGCTGGATGAGGTTAAAGAGCGCGAAGCGATCGGCTACGCCTATGAAGCGGCGGACGCTTCGTTCGAGCTGCTCGCGCGACGGCTCCTCGGCAAAGTGCCGCGCTACTTCGACGTCGAGAAATTCGACGTCAATGTCGAGCAACGTCTCAACGCCAAGGGCGAGCGCGTCAGTGTGAGCCAGGCCGTGGTCAAGGTGAAAGTCGGCGACGAGCTTCTGATCTCGGCGGCCGAAGGTAACGGCCCGGTCAATGCGCTCGATCTCGCTTTGCGCAAGGATCTTGGAAAATACCAGAGCTACATCACGGGACTCGAGCTCACCGATTACCGGGTGCGTATCCTCAATGCCGGCACCGAGGCCGTCACGCGCGTGCTAATCGAGAGCGAGGACGAAACCGGCGATCACTGGACGACAGTCGGAGTCTCGGCGAACATTATCGATGCGTCGTTCCAGGCGCTGATGGATTCGATCATCTATAAGCTGCTGAAATCCGGCGCTCCCGCGTGAGGGCTACGCTTGATTGACCACATCTCCATTTCCGTTCGCGATCTAAAAAAGGCAGAGCTGTTTTATGCGGCCACGCTGGCGCCGCTCGGCCTGGCAAAGTTGCGCGAATGGCCTGATGCGGCGATCGGCTTTGGCAAGAAATATCCGGAGTTCTGGATCAATCGGCGCGATAATCTGGCGCGCGTCGCCGACGACAGTGGCGTGCACATTTGCCTGCGCGCACCGGATACCACAGCGGTCGACGCTTTCTACGCGGCCGCACTCGCAGCCGGCGGCACATCTGATGGCGCGCCGGGACTGCGGCCGCACTACTACGCAGGATATTACGCCGCCTTCGTCCGCGATCCCGATGGCAATCGCATCGAGGCTGTGACCTTTTTGCGCGAATCCGCTGCAGAAAAGTAGGCGTCATTCCTTTAGTTGTGCGGCCGCTTTAGAGGTTGGCCTCGCTAAGAAATAAATTTAAAATATCTTTCCATGGGGAATGGAATCGCCCAATGGCTCGCGGGGGACTTTACCCTGCTGGGTATCCAAATCCAAAATTGGATGCCGGTGGCCTTCGCTATTGTCGCGCTGTTTGTCGCCCGGGTGATCAGGCCGAGACGGTGATGCTCACATCCGATCCGCCGGGATCGCCATTTGCTCTTCCGCGTCGGTCACAGCTCCTGCTGCCGCGCGTAACTTTGGCAGAATGTCGTCGATGTTGTCGGCGACCAGAAGGTCCACGCCTCGCGCCGGCGAAGGGACAAGGCCAAGTCCCCGCATGTGGTCGATCAGCACCAGCAGCGGATCCCAGAAGCCGTTGATGTTGGCGATCAGAATTGGCTTCTTGTGACGTCCAAGCTGCGCCCAGGTCATTTGCTCGACGAGCTCTTCCAGGGTGCCGAGGCCGCCCGGCAATGCGACGAAAGCGTCGGCGCGGTTGAACATTGTGCTCTTACGCTCGTGCATGTCGCGGGTGATAATCTGCTCCTGTGCGAGCTTTCGGGGCCGCTCCTTGGCCGTCAAGAATTCGGGGATGATGCCAGTCGCCGCTCCGCCGCGATCAACCACAGCACTCGCGACCGCTCCCATCAAGCCGATGGAGCCGCCGCCATAAACCAGCCGCACGCCGTTTTCGGCAAGAATTTTGCCGAAATCGCGCGCCGCCTTGACGAAGGCCGGATCAGTCCCGGGGCTTGACCCGCAATACACGCACACAGCATTGATTTTGCTCATAGACTCTCACCCACAAAGGGATAGATGTGGCGGCGATTCGTCCCTAGCGCAAGCTGTTTGATGCGAAACGCGGGTGCGATGCGGCGGTGCAGGAATCGAACAAACTCTCTATATGACAATCACGCGGCGGTTCAACGGGAGCCGCCCAGGTCGCAATTGGCAATGAGAGAATACGCAACTGCCCCCGATCGTTCGACGCGTGAGATAAAAGCCGACGGGGGAGCCCTCTTTTCCACCCTGTTCCATCTCTGGCCCTATATCTGGCCGGCCGACCGTGCTGACCTCAAGGGTCGTGTTGTCTTCGCGACTTTGCTGATTTTCATCGCCAAGCTCGCGACGGTTGCGGTCCCGTTCACCTTTAAATGGGCGACCGATGCGCTGGCCGGCCACGGCACGGCGCCGGTGTTTGCTAACGAATGGCTCGCCTGGGCCATAGCAACGCCCGTGATGATGACCTTGGCCTATGGCGGCATGCGCATCCTGATGGGTGTGCTGACGCAATGGCGCGACGGCATCTTTGCCAAAGTGGCGATGCACGCGGTGCGGCGGCTGGCGATGCTCACGTTCGAGCACATGCACATGTTGTCGTTGCGCTTTCACCTTGAGCGCAAAACCGGCGGACTGACCCGCGTTCTCGAACGCGGGCGCAACGGTATCGAGACCATCGTCCGCATGCTGCTGTTGCAGCTATTACCAACCATCGTCGAGGTGGTTTTGGTCGCCTGGGTGCTGCTGTTCCATTTCGACTGGCGCTACGTCGTCGTGATCCTGCTCACCGTTACGCTTTATGTCGGCTTTACCTTCTACGCTACCGAGTGGCGCATTGGCATCCGCCGCAAGATGAACGAGAGCGATACCGACGCCAACGCCAAGGCGATTGATTCGCTGCTGAATTACGAGACGGTGAAATATTTCTCCGCCGAGGAGCGTGAGGCGAAGCGCTACGACCGTTCGATGGCGCGCTATGAAGATGCGAGCGTCAAAGCTTATACGTCGCTTGCCGTGCTCAATGCTGGTCAGGCGATCATATTCACCATCGGGCTCGCGGCCGCCATGGTGCTGTGCGCTTACGGCATCGAGGCCGGCCGCAACACCGTTGGCGATTTCGTCATGATCAACGCCATGATGATCCAGCTCTACCAGCCGCTGAACTTCATGGGGCTGGTTTACCGCGAGATCAAACAGGCGGTGATCGACATCGAGATCATGTTTTCGATCCTGGGCCGCAAGCCGGAGATTGAAGATCGGCCGGGTGCGCACGCGCTAAAGGTCAGTGCCGGCACGATCCGCTTCGACAATGTCGCGTTTGCCTATGAGCCGGCGCGGCCGATCCTCAAGGGTTTAAGCTTCGAGGTAGGGGCCGGGCAGACGGTGGCCATCGTCGGGCCTACAGGCGCCGGGAAGTCGACGATCTCGCGGCTCATTTTCCGTTTCTATGATGTAACTGGCGGCCGCATTCTGATCGACGGGCAGGATGTCCGCGACGTCACGCAGAAATCGCTGCGCGCGGCGATTGGTATGGTGCCGCAGGATACGGTGCTGTTCAACGACACCATCCGCTACAACATCCGCTATGGCGAATGGGACGCGACCAATGCCGAAGTCGAGGAGGCGGCGCGGCTCGCCCAGATCGACGCCTTCATCCGGCTTTCTCCCAAAGGTTATGAAACCGAAGTTGGCGAACGTGGCCTGAAACTCTCAGGCGGCGAGAAGCAGCGGGTCGCTATCGCGCGCACGATCCTGAAGGCGCCGCCGATCCTCCTCCTCGATGAGGCGACTTCGGCGCTCGACACGCATACTGAGCGTGACATTCAGGACGCGCTCGACCGTGTGTCGAAGAACCGGACGACGCTGGTGATAGCTCACCGGCTCTCGACCATCGTGGGCGCCGACGAGATCCTGGTGCTCGATCAGGGCGTGATCGTCGAGCGCGGCACCCATAATGAGCTGCTCGCGAAAAACGGCCTTTACGCCAGCATGTGGAATCGTCAGCGCGAAGCGGAGATGGCGCGCGAGATTCTCGCCGTCGTGGGCGACGAGGATACGGCTCCAAACCGCAATCCACCCACGGAAGCAGCCGACGGGGAAGAGGAAGAACTGCTGCCGGCCGCAGATGCGGCGGAGTGAAATGTCCGTCATCAATTCCATCCGCTCGCAACTCACGCCGATCCATCCCCAGGGTTATCCCTTCATCGGGATTTTCGCGCTGGTGGCGCTCGTGCTGTTCTGGCTGTGGTCGCCGCTTGGCTGGCTCGCGACGGTGGCGACGCTGTGGTGTGTCTATTTCTTCCGCGATCCGCCGCGGGTAACGCCGGCACGCGAGGGGATCGTTGTTGCACCGGCCGATGGACGTGTGAGCCGCATCGTGAGTGCCGTCCCGCCCCCGGAGCTTAATTTTGGCGCAGAGCCGCTTCTTCGTATTTCGATCTTTATGAGCGTATTCGATTGCCATGTGAATCGCAGTCCCGTCGCCGGACGCGTCGACCGCATGGTCTATCGGGCGGGCGCCTTCGTCAGTGCCGATCTCGACAAAGCGAGCGAGAGCAACGAACGTAACGCGTTCGTCATTTCGGCTGCCAACGGGCCGCGCATCGTTGTCGTTCAAATCGCCGGCCTAGTGGCGCGGAGGATCGTGCCGTTCGTGCGCGAAGGCAGTGCGGTCGCCGCGGGCCAGCGCATCGGGATGATCCGTTTCGGGTCGCGCGTCGATGTCTATCTGCCCGAGGGCACGACGCCTCTGGTCGGTGAGGGACAGATCGCAACAGCCGGCGAGACGGTTCTTGCTGATCTGAAGGTTCGGCAGCCGAGCCGCAATTTTACCATCTCCTGAGGCCTCGAACGTAAGTCCGCAGCCGCTCGATGGCGGGTCAGGCCCGGAAAGGCTATATTGCAGGCATGGCCATGCATCAGCCTCCGTTCGAGGACCAGCGGCGCCGGCGGTTCCGCCGTATACCGGTGCGGACGCTCGCGCCGAACCTCGTTACATTGCTCGCACTCTGCGCCGGGCTGACCGGCATCCGGATGGCGTTCGAGAACCGCTATGGGCTGGCGCTCGCGGCCATCGTCTTCGCCGCCGTCCTGGATGGTCTCGACGGCCGTCTGGCCCGGTTTCTGAAAGGCACGTCGCGCTTCGGCGCGGAGCTCGATAGCCTCGCCGATTTCGTGAATTTTGGCGTGGCGCCGGCGCTGATCATTTATTTCTGGGGGTTGCACGATCTCAAATCGGCCGGCTGGATCGCCGCCATGGTGTTCGCGATTTGCGCGAGTCTGCGGCTCGCCCGGTTCAATGTGATGAGTGTCGACCCGGATCGGCCCGCATGGACGGCAAATTTTTTCGTCGGCGTGCCGGCGCCGGCCGGCGCTATCATTGTTCTGCTGCCGATCTATGCCGCTTTCCTGGGCCTGCCGCGCTCGCAGTTCGTGACCTGGGCGATGCTCGTTTACACGCTCGCGATCGCCGTGTTGATGGTTTCGCGGCTGCCGGTGTTCTCCGGCAAACGCGTCGGCACGCGCGTGCCGCCAGAAATGGTTGGGCCAGCGGTCATTCTTGTCGTCCTGTGTGTTGCGTTGTTGATCGCCTATCCGTGGATTTTGCTCACGGCCGGCACGCTGGCCTATCTCGCGAGCTTGCCATTCGGATGGATGTCTTATCGCCGCTACGAGCGGCGGTTGCGCGAAAGTAAAGCTGAGATGGCGTCGCCCTCGAACGCTTCGCCTGCGCCGAGGGCCGCGACTGTTATCCACTCTGCCGGAACGGAAGATCGTCCGTCGCGCCTCAATTGAGCCGATCGCCGGCAAAATTAAGCGGACGCGAGGTAATATGCGTTGTTGCCGCCGCGCGATTTTAACGTCATTTGCGGCAGCCGCGGCGGCTCCGGCGGTCCTGCGCTTCGCCCGCGCCGACACGGCGCAAGTCGCGCTCAAGCTGCATCATTTTTTCTCCTCTGTATCCTGTTCGCATGGGCAGTTTCTGGTACCGTGGGCGCGCAAGGTGGAGGCAGAGTCCGGCGGCCGCATCCGCATCGACATTTTTCCCTCGATGCAACTCGGTGGTGCGCCCGCGCAGCTTTTCGATCAGGCCCGCGATGGCTTCGCCGATATTGTCTGGGCCATGTCAGGCAACACGCCCGGCCGCTTTGCCAAGATCGAAGTGTTCGAACTGCCGTTTGCGGCGTCGCACCGGGCGCTGGTTAATTCCAAGGCGCTTCAAGACTTCGCTGCCGCGAATTTGCAGGACGAATTCCGCGAGGTTCGTCCGCTGGCTTTCTCCTGCCGCGACCACGGCGTTCTGCACGCAAACCGCGCCATTCGGACAATCGAAGACATCAAAGGCTTGCGCATGCATGTCGCAAGCCGCCTCGCCGGCGAGGTGGTGCAAGCTCTCGGTGCGCGCGGCGTCAGCGTGCCGATCCCGCAGGTTCCGATGGCGATTGCGGGACGCGTCATCGACGGCTGTCTTGATCCGTGGGATGTCGTGCCGATACTGCGGCTGAACGACGCCTTCAAGGCCCATACGGATTTCGCGGATTCTTCGTTGAGCACGGCGACGTTCGTGCTGGCGATGAACAAAGCATCTTATGACCGGTTGCCGCGCGATCTGAAGACTGTCTTTGACAATAATTCGGGGCAGGTTGCGGCCGGTATGGCGGGGGCGATGTGGGATGCAGAAGCAAAAAGCGTCGCTCAAGCGGCGCGCGATCGCGGCGATCCGATCACCGTGCTGACAAACGAGGACCTCACGTCGTGGCGCAAGGCCACCGAGCCGGTTATCGCGGCTTGGATGAAACAGATGAAGGAGCGCAAGATCGACGGCGCCAAACTGATGGCTCAGGCGCGCACATTGCTGGCGAAATATGCGAACGAGCCGGAGCCGCAGTCCCAATCTCAGGCGTCGCAAACCGAAAGGCCGGAACTGCGCCAATCATCACAGCCCCCGCAGCCTCAGAAGCCGGATCAGGGCAACGCCGTGCAGCCGCAGCAGGCCGCACCGAAGGCCATTACGCCACAAAAGCCGCCGGCTTCTGAACAGAAGGTCATCACGCAGCGTCAGAAGCCTGCCGTGCCAGAAGCGAGGGCAACTACTCCGCCGCGAGCTCCTCAGGCCACCGCCGGTCCGAACGGTCCGAAAGTCAACGCACCCATTGCCGCGCCCGGTATAAATAGCGCTCCGGCTAAAAATCTCGACATCCCACTATAACGCTTTTCTCGAGCCGGCTTGGACGGTTACGCGGGATTCTATCGCGAAAGAGTGAGCGCCGCTCCTCCGGTCTCGTGTCCTTCGAAGCGGCCGCCGGAAAACGAAAGCTGCGCCAAAGGTTCGTCCTTGTGGTTACGCATGATCAGCACGCCGTGCTCGAAGGTCCACTTGCGACTGGTGAAGAAGTTGCCTGGACAGCCACCCTCGGGCGCAATCGTGCCTTGCGCGGCAGCCGGGGCGTTGCCGAAATTCATGAAGCAGGCACGGCTGCCGGCGGCCGTGAGCTTCCAGCGGCCGGTTAGATCGACCGGGGGCGGCGAAGCGGCTACTGGCGGCGGCGGAGGGGGGCTTGCTTGGGGCTGTGGCCGATCTTCGGCAACGCGATTGCTCGCGGCGCATCCGGCCAAAAGCGCCAGTGCGAGCAGAACGACTGCGGCGTCAGCCGCTCGCACCCTCGATCGTCGCCTGTGTCCCAGCCAAAGCATCGGTCAACCAGAAAACCTCAAATGCGATCCAAAAAGAAGCGCCAAAACCACCTTCGTTTCGGATAACGCGCCCCATTTGCGCCAAAGTTCCTAACCGAAATCAATACTTCTGAACGGCCTGTGTCGAGGGGAGGCACGTCATGAACGCATTTCTGTCCGCACTTGTCCAACGCGACCGCGCCCGCGTTGCGGTTGCGGCGCTGTTCGCTGCGGCTTTTACGTTGTCAGCAGCAGGCGCCCGCGCTGAGGATGTAAGCGGTGCGAACCCCGGCAGCTCGATCTCGCCGGTCGAGGAATTCTCCCAGCAGCTCGAAGCGTTCCAAAAGAGCGTGCCGGATCTCAACACGTCGATCCAGAACTCGGCCAGCACCATCGACAGCGTCACCGATGCTGAAAAGGCTCGGGCCGAAATCGACAAACTGCGCGCAACGGTGTCAGGATTGCTGGGTGCTGTTTCAGATAACGGCCCGGTTTCGCAACTCGGCGTCAAGGCGCTCGACCACATCCACGCCAAGCTCAAAGCGCTGGCCGCAGAAACGCGCTACAAGCCGGAAGAGCGGGTGTTCCTGATCGATCAATGGCGCAAGCTCGAAACTGAGACCCAGAACGCGAACAAAGAGCTCGACGACGCACGTGTCCAGTTCGCTGGACTTTTGCAAACGTTGCAGCAGAACGAGGATTTCATCAGCGAGCTTCTTGAGATCAGGCAGGCGGAGAAAGCCCTCGAGGTGATCCGTCACCTCACGGCCGACATCCGCGATGCTTCGAGCCAGCTCAACAAGCTGATCGGGGGAATCAAGCCGCCGGGGGCTTAAACTTTGAACGCAACATTCCGGCGTGCGCTGGGGCTGTCGGCGGGCGTTGTCATCGTCGGCGCTGCGGTCGTGCTGTTCAGGCCGACGAGCGACGTCGGCTACGTCGAGATCAAGACCGTCCCCGTTGCTCCGGTCACGCAGACAGCGCTCTATATCGATTCCAACAAACTGGCGCCGATCAAGCAGGGTAGTGCGATCCTGCAGGAGCGCGTCGGCACGCTGCGACTTCAGGCTGACGGTCTTGCCGGATCGCTTGCGCCGCTGTGCGACATCGTGGTGAAAAGAAACCGCATCACCACCGTGACCATCTCCGTACTGGAGCGACCGCCACGCTGCCAATGCCGCTTCAGCGGCTCCGACCCCGTGCGTGCGTGCGTGAGTTAGTTCGCGGCGTCATTTCATTGTGGGGATAACGAATTCGGCGCCCTCCTTGACGCCCGACGGCCATCGCGCTGTCACGGTCTTGGTCTTGGTATAGAAGCGCACCGCGTCGGGGCCGTGCTGGTTCAAGTCGCCGAAGCCGGAGCGTTTCCAACCGCCGAAAGTGTAATAGGCGAGCGGCACCGGAATGGCGAAATTCACGCCGACCATGCCGACTTCGACGCGGTTTACGAAATCACGGGCGGCATCGCCGTCGCGGGTGAAGATGGCGACGCCATTGCCGTACTCGTGATCCGACGGCAGCCGTACCGCCTCTTCGTAATCCTTGGCGCGCACCACCGACAGCACCGGACCAAAGATTTCTTCTTTGTAGATGCGCATGTTTGGCGTCACGTGATCGAACAAACAGCCGCCCATGAAATTGCCTTGCTCGTAACCCTGCAACTTGAACCCGCGTCCGTCGACGATCAGTTTGGCGCCCTCTTTGACACCGAGATCGACATAGCCTTTGACCTTGTCCAAGTGCGCCCTGGTGATCATCGGGCCGTAGTCTGCTTGGGTGTCGGTTGACGGACCAATTTTCAAGCTCTCCACCCGCGGGATGAGCTTCTCCAACAAAATATCCGCAGTCTTCTGCCCCACCGGCACGGCGACCGAGATCGCCATGCAGCGCTCACCGGCAGAGCCGTAGCCTGCACCCATCAGCGCATCGACTGCCTGATCCATGTCGGCATCCGGCATCACGATCATATGGTTCTTGGCGCCGCCGAAGCATTGCGCGCGTTTGTTGTTGGCGGCGGCCGTGGTGTAGACGTATTCAGCGATCGCCGATGAGCCGACGAAGCCGACGGCCCGTATGCGCGGATCGGTCAGCAGTGTGTCGACGGCTTCCTTGTCACCGTTGACGACGTTGAGCACACCAGCCGGCAGGCCGGCTTCGATTAAAAGTTCGGCGAGCCGCATCGGCACCGATGGATTGCGCTCCGACGGCTTGAGAATAAACGCATTCCCGCAGGCAAGCGCCGGTGCGAACTTCCACATCGGAATCATGGCCGGGAAATTGAATGGCGTAATGCCGGCGACCACTCCGAGCGCCTGCCGCATCGAATAAAGGTCGATGCCGGGTCCTGCGCCTTCCGTGTATTCGCCCTTGAGCAGATGAGGGATACCGCAGGCGAACTCGACCACCTCAAGGCCACGCTGAATATCGCCCTTGGCGTCCGCGAAGGTTTTCCCGTGCTCGGACGACAGAAGTCGCGCGAGCGAGTCAAATTCCTTCTGCGCGAGGTCAAGAAATTTCATCAAGACGCGAGCGCGCCGCTGCGGGTTCGTGGCCGCCCAGGCCGCCTGCGCCGCTTCAGCCACCGCGATCGCGTGCGCGACCTCGGACTGCTTGGCGAAGGCGACCTTGGCCTGAACCTCACCGGTATTAGGGTTAAAAACGTCGCCGAAACGCCCCGATCCCCCCTTCACCTCTTTACCGCCGATGAAGTGGCCGATCTCACGCATGGAGCTCTCCCTTGGACGTTAACGGCGCCTGCCGCCTCGTGACGCTATTGTGCCGCCTTTTTCCGCAGCGGTCACGGGGTGGGCCGCGGCATCGTGACACCGGCGGCGGGTCAATCGGGGCGTCAGTTGCAACAGAAGCTCGCGTCAAACGCGCTGCGCGGGCCACCGGATACCTGAGGTAACCGTCCCTTAAGCGCGGTGACGCTACGCTCCGGCGGCAAATTTTGAGAGTGCGCGGGCGGGAGTTTTTTTAATGGACATTGCAACAGGCCTGGGTTTGGCCGCCGGGATGGTGGTCATCCTCACCATGATTTTCATGGGTGGCGACTTGCACATGTTCATAAGCGAACATGCCATGATTATCATTTTCGGCGGGTCCTTTGCCGCAACGTTGATCCGCTTTCCTCTGACCGCTATTTTTCACGGCCTGCCGCTCGGCGCCAAATTTGCGTTTACCATGCGGCGCACGACCCAGCGCGAGCTTGTGGACGAGATCGCAGGCCTTGCTGAGATCGCCCGCAAACAGGGTCCGATCGGACTGGAAAAAGTCGAGATCGAAGATCCGTTTTTGGCGAAAGGAATTCGCTTCGTCGCAGACGGCTATGACGCTGCATTCATCCGCGACAATCTCGAGCGTGACCGCGATAACTTCCTCACCCATTTGGACGAGGGGCAGAAGATCTATCGCGCGGTCGGTGACTGCGCGCCGGCCTTCGGCATGATCGGCACGCTGATCGGGATGGTGCAGATGTTCGCCAATATGACCGATCCGTCGAAACTGGGTCCATTCATGGCGACCGCGCTGCTCGCCACGCTATACGGCGCGCTGCTGGCGAACATCTTGTGCCTGCCGATCGCCGACAAATTGCATCTCAAACTGGTCGACGAGGAGATCAACCGCACTTTGATCATCGACGGGATCCTCATGATCCGTGAGTTGAAGAGCCCGACGCTCGTGCGGGAGATGCTGATCGCCTATCTGCCGGAGAAGCACCGAGAAGCGGCACCAGAACCGGTTCCTGCGTAAAGCCGATCCGGCGCGGAGATTTAAGCCATGGCGCGGCGTAAGGAAGCGCACGGCGGCGGGCACGGCTGGTTTGTCACCTTTGCCGACCTCATGGGTCTGCTGGTGAGCTTCTTCGTCATGCTGGTTGCGTTCTCCAATCAGGACCAGCAAAAGCTTCAAATCGTCGCCGGCTCGATGCGCGACGCTTTCGGCGTCCAAAGCCATGTGCGCTATTCGGGTATCATCGAAGTAGACGGTTTGCCGACGCGGCCAAAGCTGAAAAACGCCGCCCATATAAAGCCCGAGGACGCCTCGGCAACGCCGACACCCGAAGAGCTTGATCACAACCGGCAGTACGGCGCGAAGATTAGCAGCGATAAAGCCTTTGCCCTTGCCACGGCGTCGTTGCGGCAGGCCCTTCAGGATATGCCCGAACTCGCGGAAGCCTCGAAGCACATCATGGTCGAAGAATCCAAGGAAGGCCTCAATATCGAACTGGTCGACCAAGAAGGCCGTTCCATGTTCGCCGAAGGCTCCAAAGAGCCCTACGAGCGGACCCGCCGGATCATCGAAAAGCTCGCTGGGCCGCTGAAGGCAATGCCTTATCGCGTCTCCATCACTGGGCACACATCGGCCTCAAAGACGCCACCACAGTCCGATTATGGGCCGTGGAACCTCTCGGTGGACCGTGCCAATTCGGTGCGCCAGATCCTCGAAGAGGAAGGCTTGCCATCGAATAATTTCTACGAGGTGGGCGGTAAGGCGGACACCGATCCGCTGTTCCCCGACGATCCCTTCATTGCCGCTAACCGCCGCGTGACCATCACGCTGATGCGAGAAGCACCCCCGGTTCCGGCCGACTTAAAACCGTAAACCATTGGCAATACTAAAAGAATCGTCCTCGCCTGCGCCTTTTGTGTCATGCTGGCAGAGTTTGACAAGCGAGTTGTCGTGCGAACCGAAAGGTTCCGGCCAGCGTTAAGCCATTCGTGGCGCCGGCATTGATTGGCCACTTATTGATCTGAATCATGACTCCTTGTCGCGGACCGTGTATAGGCGCGGGCCTTATTGTCCCTCGATCCGGTACCAGGAGCAGGGCGACTTCCTGTTTCAAAGTTCATGGCAAACAGCGTAGCCGCCCCGCTCGGGGGCGAAGTGTCCGTTGACGACACCACGGACACCCGTTCCGGCGCCGGTTTCTGGGGCCTTACGCTTGGCAGTATTGGCGTCGTCTACGGTGACATCGGTACGAGTCCGCTCTATGCGCTGCGCGAGGCCATCGTCGCTGCCTCCGGCGCCAATCACGAAACAATTGCGCGTGAGTTGGTTCTAGGCGTGGTGTCGCTCATTCTTTGGGCGCTTTTTGTCATTGTTACGCTCAAATACGTGCTGATTTTGTTGCGCGCCGACAACAACGGGGAGGGCGGCACGCTGACGCTGATGGCGCTCGCTTCACGCGCTGTCTCGCGTGTGGGCCGGGCCGCCAGTGCCGTGGCGCTGCTCGGTATTGTCAGCGCAGCGCTGTTTTACGGCGATGCCGTCATCACGCCAGCGTTGTCAGTCCTCTCCGCTGTCGAAGGACTGGATGTAGCAACGCCGGCGTTTCACGATTTCGTGGTGCCGATAACCGTGGTCATATTGGTCGTTCTGTTTGCGTTTCAGTCCCGCGGCACAGCCAAGGTTGCGGCCCTTTTCGGCCCGATCACCACCGTCTGGTTTGTCGCCATTGCGATACCCGGTTTTATGTGGATCGCGAAAGATCCCGAAGTGCTTTGGGCGCTCAATCCGGCCCACGGTGTCGCGTTTTTGCTCCACCACGGCATCATCGGGTTTTACACGCTGGGAGCCGTATTTCTCGCCGTCACGGGTGCCGAGGCGCTTTATGCTGACCTCGGTCATTTCGGCCGCCTTCCCATTCAAGCGGCTTGGCTTTGCCTCGTTCTACCGGCGCTGGCGCTGAACTATCTTGGGCAAGGGGCGCTCGTCTTCGCCCATCCCGACGCAATCGCCAATCCGTTCTTCCTGCTCTATCCCGAATGGGTGCGCATTCCGATGGTGGTGTTGGCGACAGCGGCGACGGTGATTGCGAGCCAGGCGGTGATCACCGGCGCCTATTCGCTCACCAGCCAGGCGATCCAACTCGGCCTGTTGCCACGCTTTGAAATCCGTCACACTTCGGCTCATCAAGCCGGCCAGATCTACATGCCACGCGTCAACACGTTGTTGCTCGTCGGCGTGCTTCTGCTTGTGGCGCTGTTCCGCTCGTCCAGTGCGCTTGCCTCTGCCTACGGCATAGCTGTTTCGGGAACGATGGTCGTCACGGCGATGATGGCGTTTATCGTCATCTGGCGCATGTGGCGCTGGTCGCCGTTCGCGGCTGCGGCACTGATGCTGCCCTTTATCTTGATCGACCTGACGTTCCTGAGCGCCAACATGCTTAAAGTCATCGAGGGTGGCTGGGTGCCGCTGGCCCTTGGCGGTATCGTCATGCTGGTGATGTACACGTGGCGCCGTGGCTCGCGGCTCTTGTTCGAAAAGACGCGCCGGTTGGAGACGCCGCTCGACGATCTGGTGAACATGCTCGAACGTAAACCGCCGCAGCGGGTTCCTGGAACGGCGGTGTTTCTCACCAGCGATCCAAAGAGCGCTCCCACGGCGCTGCTGCACAGTCTCAAGCACTACCGCGTGCTGCACGAGAAGAACATCATCCTCTCGGTCGAGACGACGCACACGCCGCGCGTCGAACCGAGCAAACGCGTACGAATCGAACCTGTCGGCAAGACCTTCATGCGGGTGCACTTGCGGTTTGGCTATATGGAGACGCCGAACATTCCGAAAGCGCTCGGGCTTGCGCGCAAGCTCGGGCTGCAATTCGACATCATGTCGACGTCTTTCTTTCTATCGCGCCGCGCATTGCGGCGGGCGTCGCGTTCGGGAATGCCGCGTTGGCAGGACCGCATGTTCATCACGCTCGCCCGTTCGGCCAACGACGCGACTGATTATTTTCAGATACCGACCGATCGGGTGGTCGAGGTCGGTACTCAGGTAAATATCTGAAGCACCATCTTCGCGCGCGCCGGCAATCCGGCTGTCGAAATGATCCAGAAAAGGGCCGCGGAGTCAGGCAAAAGCCCGCTTTAAGGAAACTTGCAAAAGCCGCTTTAATTCCACGTGCGGCTGACGCAAGGTGCCTTGTTAGGGGGCCTTTTTTTCACGAGGAGGAGCCATGTCGGGTCAACCAGGGGGCGGACACACAGTGCAAGATCTGACGCCACAACAGGTCGCTGAAGGTTTGAAGGAAGGTCACATCGTGCTGGTCGATGTGCGCGAGCCGAATGAGACCGCGATCGAGCGTTTTCCTGGCTCTGTTCTAGTGCCGCTTTCATCGTTCGATCCAGCGACAATCCCGGCGCCGCCCGGAAGCGAAGTGGTCTTTGCCTGCCGGTCCGGGCGCCGTTCGGTGACAGCGTCCCTCGCCGCGCAGGAACAAGGCTTCGAGTACGGCTCCCATCTCGCCGGAGGCATTCTCGCCTGGAAGGCGGCAGGGTTGCCGATTGAGAGCTGACACGAATTTGCGGTGAAGCGCCTCAGCCATAACGCGATCCATCTCGCGCCATTGGGATTTGTCTTTGCGACCTTGGTCGCTCTGATTGCGGTCTTGGGGTCAGCAGCGGCTCAGAAGGAACGTGTCGTTAATTTCTATAATTGGTCGGATTATATTGACCCGAGCGTTTTGGACGATTTCAGCAAAGAGACTGCTATCAAAGTCCGCTACGACACCTTCGACTCCAACGACACGCTGGAGGCGAAGCTCTTGGCCGGCAAATCCGGCTACGACGTCGTGGTACCGACCGGATATTTTCTCGCCCGCCAGATTGCCGCCGGTGTTTTCCAGAAGCTCGACAAATCAAAGCTGCCGAACCTCGCCAACGTCTGGCCGGAGATCGCCGGCCGGTTGGCGAACGACGATCCGGGCAACCAATACGCAGTCAATTACATGTGGGGCACGACCGGGATTGGTTACAACCTCAAAGATGCCCGCGAGGTCGTTGGTGAAAACGCTGCGATCAACTCCTGGGAAGACGTATTTGATCCGTCGAAGCTTGCGAGGTTCAAGGATTGCGGCATCCATCTCCTCAACTCGTCGGACGACATCATGCCGGCGGCGCTGCACTACCTGCATCTCGACCCGAATTCGGGCGATCCGGGCGATTTGCAAAGGGCGGCGGATCTGCTCCTTAAGATTAGGCCGTACGTTCGCAAGTTTCATTCCTCCGAATATCTAAACGCGCTCGCGACCGGCGAGATTTGCTTTGTTGTTGGGTTTTCCGGCGACATCAAGCAGGCGCAGAAAAGGGCGGCGGAGGCTAAAGGAGGTGCCGCGGTCGGCTACGCAATTCCGAAGGAGGGCGCACAATTGTGGTTTGACAATCTCGCTATCCCCAAGGATGCGCCTGACGTCGCCGAGGCGCACGCACTGATCAACTATCTGCTCAAGCCTGAAGTGGCGGCAAAGAATTCTAATTTTATTGCCTACGCCAACGGCAATCTGGCGAGCCAGAAATTCATCGACAAATCGGTCCTCGACGACCGCACCATCTATCCGGATGCCGCGACCATGGCTAAACTCTATACCATCACCGCGCATGATCAGAAGACGCAGCGACTGATCAACCGCCTGTGGACGCGGATCAAGACCGGCAGATAAGGGGCTCAAATGGGCGCGTTGGACGGAAAGGTAGCCATTGTCACAGGCGGTACGAGCGGCATCGGCGAACGGATCGTCGAATTGTTCGTAGAGGAAGGCGCCAAAGTCGTAGTCGCCGCGCGCCGCGAGCAAGAGGGCGCCGAGCTGGAAAAGCGTCTCGGCGTCCGCTTCATCCGCACCGATGTGTCAAGCGAAACCGACGTGAAGGCGATGGTCGATCACGCGGTCAAATTGTTCGGCCGGGTGGATTGTCTGGTCAATAATGCCGGCATTCCATCTCCAATGGTCAGTATCAGCGAAATCGACGTGCCAACCATCGATCGGCTCATGGCCGTCAACGTCCGGGGTGTTCTGTTGGGGATCAAGCACGTCGCGCCAGTCATGATCTCGCAGAGGGCTGGCAGCATCATAAGCATCAGCAGCATGGCGGGCCTGCGCGGCGGCGTTTCCGGCCACATCTACTCCGCGACAAAGGGCGCGGTGCTGGCGCTGACGCGATCAGCAGGCGCCGAACTCGGTGAGAAGGGCATCCGCGTCAACAGCATCTCACCGGGCGCGATCGTCACCGGTATTTTTGCCAAGAACGCGGGCGTCGAAGGTGCGAAAGCCGACAAGCTGTCCGATATGCTCAAGGTCGGGTTCGCGGGATTACAACCAATTCCGCGCGCCGGTTTGCCGGACGATATCGCGCGAGCTGCAGTGTATCTGGCGAGCGATGGATCAAGCTTCGTCAACGGCCATGATATCGTCGTCGACGGCGGTCACTCCAGTGTGACGCGGGGCTGGTCGACGATGTTAAGTGGCCGAACTGAAATGACCAAGCGGCTCAAAGAGGCTGCGGCCGCTCTTTAAACGCCGGCCCGATTTCGAATTGATCGCGGCCTGCGGTTACGCATGTTCGGACCGATATTCCGTGCGGAGCCCAACGATGCGAAGAACGATGCCGTCCTTTACGCGGCCGGTAGAACGCCGAACGTTAATCAAGGTCGGCTTGGCGTCGGCGGCCGTCCAGATCGCATCGCCCTTTCTGATCCGCGCGCGCGGCGAAGAAGCCGTGAAAATTGGAATGGTCGAGCCGCTTACCGGAGTCTATGCGCAGCTCGCTAAAGCGGAAGTCGAAGGTGCCCGGCTCGCGATCGAGGAGGTCAATCACAGCGGCGGCATTCTCGGCCGGCCGGCGCAGCTCCTGGTCGAAGATTCTGCAAATGAAATCGCCGTCGGCGTTGCAAAGACACGACTGCTGATCGAGCGTGATCAGGTGGACTTCATCCTGGGCGATGTTAACTCCGCCGTTGCGCTCGCGACGATGCGGGTGACAGCCGAGAAGCGCAAGCTCCACGTCGTTACTGGCGGGCACACAGACGAAATCACCGGCAGGCAGTGCAGCTGGAACGTTTTTCGCATCTGCAAGACCGCCACGATGGAAGCGAATGCGATTGCCGATACGCTGATCGAAAAATTCGGCAAGAGGTGGTTCTTCCTGACCCCGGACTACGCCTATGGCTATTCCTTGCAGGCCGCTTTCCAGCGTAAACTTCGCCAACATGGTGGGACTTGGGTTGGTGACACTTTGCCGCTCGGGACGGTCGATTATTCCGATTCTTTGCTGAAGGCCGGAGCCTATCGCCCGGACGTGCTCCTCGACCTTATGGGCGGTCAGGATCAGGCGAACAGCCTGGAGCAGGTTGTGCGCTTTCGCCTTGTCGACGATATGGCAATCGCCGGCGCGCTGTTCGAACTGGAGAGCATCCTGGCGGTGTCCGACGCGGCGCGGATCGGCTGGTGGACGATGGAATGGTGGTGGAACCAGCCGGACAATCCACGGATCAAGGTATTCGATGAAGCGATCCGGCGCCGCGCCGGCAGAGCGGCGAGCGCGCGCGACTGGTTCGGTTACGTCGCGGTCCATACGCTGGCGAACATCGCCAATCGGGAGAAATCTCTGGATTCGGTCGTCCTGGCGCGAGCGCTGCAAGGCTACGTGTTGCCGGCCGATGTCGCCCTGGATCCCGACGGTGCGCTTTTCCGCGCTGGCGATCACCAGCTCATGAGCACAATTCTGGTGGGCGAGGTGCATCCGCCGCGCGGCGATCCGTTCGATGTCTTCACGATCGGCGCGACCGTCAACGGCGATGCGGCGGCAGGCCCCGTCGAAGCGAGCGAATGCAGGCTCGCATTTCCCGGCTGAAATCTTCGCTTCACGTCACGACAGTTGCGCGGGCGGGCCGGCCTTGACATGGACCTTTTGGCCGTCGGTGAAGTCGACCGGAGGATTGAGGATAACCTGGTCGCCATCTTTGACGCCCGCGCTCACCTCGACGCTGGTGCCGAAGTCGCGCACTACGGTCACCGGGTGGATGCGGGCGACGCCGTTCTCGACCACGGCGACGCTCAAACCATCGCGATTGAAGATGATCGCTTCGGAGGGGACAATCATCGAAGGCGTCTTACGCGGGATTTTCAATTCGACGGTGCAATAGACTCCCGGCGACAGCGCGTGGTCCGGGTTCGGTACGTCGATTTCGGTCAGGAGCGTCCGGGAGCCGGGCTGCAACGCGTCGGCGGTGCGCGTTACCGTTCCTGGGAAGTCGCGGCCGGGTACCTCCGGCACATGCACGACCGCCGCGACACCGGGAGCGATCCCGAACGCTTCATCCTGCGGAACATAGAGCTGGATGCGGATCACGTCGCTGTGCATCAGGGTGAACAGAAATGTGCCGCTGGTCGCATCGGCCGTTACCAGACTGCCGATGTCGATGTTGCGTTGCGTAATGACGCCATCGAATGGCGCGACGACGGTCTGGTAGATCTTCTGCTGGTTCAAAACCCTCAACAATGCGTCCTGCGCTTTGATGTTCGCTTCGGCGACCGCGACGGCGGCTTCTCTTGCCCCCAGGTTCAGCCGGTCGGTGTCGCCTTGTTGGGGGGTTACCCAACCTTTCTGCACGAGAGGATCGTCTCGGTTCCAGGTGACTTTAGCGAGATCGCGATTGGCTTTCGCCAGCTCCAACGACGCTTTCATTTGCGCCAGGTTCGCCTCGGCCTGGGCGATCTGATGCTCGAGCTCGGGCGCCGTGATTTCGACAAGGAGCTGCCCGGCCTTGACATGGCTGCCGATGTCGACGTCGCGCCTTGAGATGTAGCCGCTCGCCCGGGCGTAGATGTTGGCTTGCTCGAATGCCTCCGTGGTGGCCGGCCAGGTTACCGTCATTGTACTGGTGCTCGCCCGTACCGGCGCCGCTCGCACCGTGGGGATGAAATCGCGGCGCTGATCCGCCGTCGTCAGCACTTGCGCGTGCAGCCTGTAGTGTTGCCAAAAGCCGATGCCCAACGCGCCACACAGCAATGCCAATACGCAGACCCCGAGAAGCCAGGCGCCGCTCATGCGCCTCGCCTTGACCGACGGACGGTCTGGTTCAGCCGACGGGCGGTTGGGCACGTGGTCACCGGGGTTTGCGCGCGAGCGGGCGTCCGCATCGACGACGGGGAATTTTTGGATCTCGTTCATTGCGGGTCCTCCGCAAACACGCCGTGCGCAGGTTTGCCGTCATTGCTCTTGCGCAGCATGGCGAACAAATAAGGTACCACGAGCAGAGTGGTCGGTGTTGCAAAAAGCAGGCCGCCGATCACGGCACGGGCCAGGGCCGCATTTTGCTCCTCGCCCGCGCCCCCGATCGCCATCGGAATCATGCCGACGATCATCGCCGCCGCAGTCATCAGCACCGGGCGAATACGGGTTCGGCCGGCGGCAATCGCTGCATCGAAGGCAGTCATGCCGGCGAGCTGCTGTTCGCGGGCAAAGGTGACGAGCAGGATCGAATTCGCCGATGCCACGCCGATCGCCATGATCGCGCCCATCAGCGACGGCACGCTCAATGTGGTGCCGGTGATGTACAGCATTGTGACGATGCCGCAGAATGTCGCCGGCAAGGCCAGAATGACGACGAAAGGGTCGCCCCAAGTCTGATAATTCACCACCATCAGCAGATAGACGAATACGGCCGCGAACAGAATGCCGATGGCGAGGTCGCGGAACGCCGCGTTCATGCTGTCGATCTGGCCGACCACTTCGATCCGGTTGCCCGGCGAAAGCTGCTTCTGATACTCGGCCACGATCTTGTTGATGTCGCCGGAGATCGACCCTAAATCCCGACCGTCGGCGTTGGCATAGATTTCATAGACCGGCTGGATGTTGGCTTGATTGGTATTGGTCGCTATCGAATCGCGCTTCAGAGTGGCGACGTTGCTCAGGAGGCCCGGTACGGGATTTCGGCCTGCCGCGGTGAACTTGGTCACCGGCGTGTTCTTGAGTTCGTTGAGTGAAGACACGCGGTACTCGGGTGTCTGTACCGTCAGATAGTACGGCGTACCGTTGCTCGGGTCGGTCCAAAAATTCGGCGACACCTGCTCGGACGAGCTCAGGCTGGTGTTTAGATTGAGAGCAATGTCGCTCACCGTGAGACCCAACTGGGTGGCGCGCGCGCGGTCGATCTGAGCAAAGAATTCCGGACCGTTGACCTCTTGCTGCAAGTGCACGTCGGCGAGTCCGGGGACGGCGGCGATCCGCTTTTGCAGCTCCTTGGCGACCCGCAGATTCTTGTTTCGGTCGTAGCCGACGGTGCGGACGTCGATCTGCGCCGGAATGCCGAAGTTGAGGATTTGGGTCACCATGTCGGCGGCCTGGAAGTAAAATAAATCCTCGGGAAAAGCGGCAGGCAGCACCTCGCGCAGCTTACGGACATAAGTCGCCGTCGGCGCGTGGTCTTCTTTGAGAGCGACCAGGATCACGCCATCGTTGACTCCGATCGCCGTTCCGTCACCAAACGCGTAATTGTAGGACCGCGCCGGCAAACCAATGTTATCGACGATGAGGTCGCGCTGGTCTTCCGGGATGACCTCGCGAATCTTGTCCTCGATCGCCTGAAAAATCTGTTCGGTCTTCTCGATGCGGGTACCGGCGGGCACGCGCACGTGCAACTGTACTTGGCCGCCGTCAATGATCGGGAAGAAGTCGCGGCCAACGAACAGGAACAACACCCCGCCCAGCGCCAGCACCGCGACCGCAGCCGCTGGTACGATCAGCCGCCGCGTCAGGAGGGTATGGAGAATTTCTGCATAGCCATGGCGCATGGCTTCGAACCCACGCTCGAACTTCGCAAATGCGCGCGCAAACCAGCCAGTGCCGGCCTCCTCGCCATGACGCTCGTTCTTGAGCAGTAAGCCAATGGTGATCGGGGTCAGGGTGCGCGAAAAACCATAGGAAGCCAACATGGCGAACACCACGGCGAGGCCGAGCGGTGTGAAAAGATATTTCGCCGGGCCGTGGAGGAAAACGACGGAGACGAACACGCAGCTGATGGCGAGGGTCGACACCAGCGTCGGGACCGCGATACCGGCCGCGCCGTGCAGCGTCGCCGAAGGCAGCGGCATGTGCTCCTCGGTGAGCAAACGATGCGTGTTCTCGATCGTCACCGTCGAATCGTCGACCAGAATGCCGATCGCAAGCGCAAGCCCGCCGAGCGTCATCGTATTGATGGTATCGCCGAGGAAGTAGAGAACCACGAGCGACGAAAGGATGGAAAGCGGGATGGAGATCATGACGACCAGCGTCGAACGCCACGATCCGAGAAAAAGCACGATCATCAACGCCGTCAGCCCGGCCGCAATGGCGCCTTCGCGCAGCAGCCCGGAAATGGAATCTTTGACAAATACGGACTGATCGAAAAGCTCGGTGATCCGCATGCCCGGGGGGGCTGCCGCGCGCGCTACGACCATGGCCTGCTTGACCGCGTTGACGACGGCCAGTGTCGAGGCGTTACCGTTCTTGATGATGCTCAGCAAGACCGAGCGGCGGCCGTCGGTACGCACGATATTCTGCTGCACGGCGCTGCCGTCGTGGACCTGTCCCACGTCCTTGACGAAAACAGTGGCGCCATTGACGAATTTCACCGGGATGTTGTTGAGTTCCTCGATGCTGGTGGGCACCGCGTTGGTGCGGACGGTGAACTGGGTGTCGCCGATCTTTGCCGTACCGGACGGCAGCGTCAGATTTTCAGCGTTGACTGCGTTGACGACGTCAATGGGCGTCAGGCCCTTGGCCTGGAGCTTTAGCGGATCGATATCGACCATGATCTGGCGGTACTTGCCGCCGGCAGGGGTGGGAAGCGTGACGCCGTGGATCGGCGCAAGCTGCTGTCGCAGGCGGTAGATGCCATAATCGTAGAGCTGCTGCTCGTTGAGCGTGTCGGAGGACAACCCGATCTGCAGCACCGGAACGCTCGATGCGTTGTACTGGACTACGACGGGTGCCTGAATCCCCGGCGGCATTAGAACGCGGATAAAATTGGTTGCGGATACGATCTGGGAGATCGCCAGATCAAGATTGACGTCGGGTTGAAAGAAGATCTTCTGAACCGAAATTCCGTTAAGGGTTTGCGCCTCGATATCCTGGATGCCGTTCACGCTCGAGGACAGGGCATACTGGCTGTAGGTGGTGACCCGCTGCTCCATCTCCGGCGTGCTCAGCCCGGTGTATTGCCAAACGATGGTCACGACGGGGATGTTGATCTCCGGAAAAATGTCCGTCGGCATCGACACGATGGCTGTCGTGCCGAGAAACAGCACAAGCACCGCCAGCACGTAAAAGGTGTGGGGTAGTCTTAGAGCGAAACGGACGATGCCCATGATTTAGTGGCCTGCGAGACGCGATTCCGGTTCCGTTGTCGGTTCCTTGGCGTTTTCCCAGGTGGCGGGCTTAGTTCGGCACGCTGTCTTGTCGTGCTCAAACGACGCCTCACAATAGATAATTGCTGAAGTTTGTTATTGCGCAAGGATGCGGTGTTTAGTCCTGTGCCCTTTACCGTCAACACATTCGTCGGCACGTTCCTTTTTGCGTATTTGGGAATATGGGAGCCCCGCCCTGTGATGCCACATGTTTTTTGCATAGCATCCGCGCCGATAGCCGGTTTCACCGTATTGTGAAATTGCGCGTGCTTTCGAAGGGTCCTTAAGACCGTATTCCTGCGTGTCCGGTCGTCTGGTTTTGCGCCACATCTGGCCCTCTGCTTGCTTAGGGCGGGGACGACGGAGACGTGATGGCAAGCAAAATCACACGGCGGATCAACCGCACGGAACACAGAATTGCCGTCAACGATGCCGAGATGCCGCTCCCATGCTCCGCGCCACGCCGCTAGGCGTGGACGATGGTCTAGCAGCGATGATTACTTTCAGGCTTTCAGCGCCTGCTCGATGAAAGTGTTGGTATAGAGCGCCTCAACGTTCGGGACGTGTGCAATGCCGGCGCCGCCTATTCCCTTTTCGGCCTCCGTCCAAAGCCCAGGCACGTTGCGCAGGAAGTTCTCGCGTCCTTGCGACATCCACGGGCCGGCCATGATGAACTGCATCAGCGCCACCAGCTCATCCATATTCTTCATGCCGGGAATATCAAAATCGCGGTTGGCGCGCTGGAAGATCGTCCTCAGGTCGCCATGCAGTATGTCTTCCGTGGACGCTTTCAGCGCCTTGAGAAAGCTCACCACCATTGCGGGCTTCTTCTCGATCGTTTCGCGCGTGGTGACATAAATCTGGCTCGGCATCGGCGCGTAGCGGTCCGTTGGCCAATGAATAATCGGCTCTTTGGCGGTTTGCAGCGCCACGACCACGCCGATCGAGTTAATGAAGCAATCGATCCGACCCTGGCGGAGGTATTGCATCGCGCCGGGACTGTTGCCGACCACTTGTGTGGTCACGTCGGCCTTGGTCATCCCCGCGGAGCGCAGCATGATTTCGAGCAATTGCTCGGTGGAGCCGCCGACCGAGACAATGCCGATGGTCTTGCCTTTGAAATCCTGCGCCGAATTAATCGGCTTGTCCTTTGGCGAGATCACGTGAAACGTCGATCCTTGGTACAGCGTCGCCACGCTGACAAACGCCGCGCCCTTGGCTACTGCGACAAATTCATCGATCGCCGTAAGCCGCACGAACGAAACCGCTCCGGTCATAAGCTGTTGGGCTGTTACGACGGCGCCTTGGCCGCCCAGCAAGGTCGGGGCAAAGCCCTGCTGAGCAAGGAAGCCGCCTGACACCATATTCATCATTTCCAGAAAGTCTGGAATGAAGCCGAACGGCGTCATAAAGGTCAGCGGTTCGGCAGCCTGTGCCGTCCGCACATAAGGCTTGGCGATCGCGGCGACGGCGGCAAGCCCGCCGGCGATCTTGAAGACGTCGCGTCGCGTTGTCATATGGTGTCTCCGTTTGATGCTTGTCTTGTCAAAATCATAGCTCACGATCTTCGGCAGTCCCCGCGCATGTCAAGCCCACAACTTAAGCACGATTTCGAAGTGGCCGTCGTCGGCGGCGGGCCGGTCGGCCTTGTTACGGCTTTGTTGCTGGCGCGTGAAGGCGTTGCTACCGCGCTGCTCGAAAAGGCCCCCGATATCGAAACCGATTTGCGCGCCTCGACTTTTCATCCGCCGACGCTTGATTTGCTAGACGGCATCGGCCTTGCGGCGGGTCTGATCGCACAAGGCCTGATTTCCCCGCAATGGCAGGTGCGGCTGCATCCTGAAGGTGAACGCGCTGTCTTTGATCTCGGCGTGATCGCCAACGCGACGCGCCACCCCTATCGCGTGCAATGCGAGCAGTGGAAGTTGTCGCGTCTTGCTCTCGCGGCGTTGCGCGAGGAGCCGCATGCGGAAATCCTGTTTGCGACCGAAGTGACGGGTCTCGCGCAGGACGACGAAGGGGTCACGCTCGATCTCGGCGGTGCCGCGGCGCCGTCGAAACTGCGCGCCCGCTTTGTCATCGGCGCCGACGGTGCGCGCTCGGTGGTGCGCCAGGCGCTCGGCCTGGATTTCGAGGGCGAGACCTACCCGGAGACGACGTTGCTCGCGACGACAACCTTTCCGTTCGAGGATCATCTCGAAGGCCTGACCAACATCGCCTATTGCTGGAAAGCTGGCGGCAACTTCTCGCTGCTGCGCGTTCCAGGCCGCTGGCGGGTATCGATCTATCCGCGGGAGGATATGCCGATCGAGGCCCAGATCACCGACGAGGCGATCGCAGCGAGCATGCAGGAGATTGTCGCCAACCCCCCAGGCTACGAGGTTATGGAGAAGCGGCCCTATCGCATCCACAAGCGCATCGCGCCGCATTATTACCGGGGCCACGTCGCGCTTGCCGGCGATGCGGCGCATCTCAACAGCCCATCCGGCGGCATGGGGTTGAATGGCGGTTTGCACGATGCATTCGAACTGGTCGCGGCGCTGCGCGACGTCCGCGCCGGAGCGCCGCTGGCGGCGCGGCTCGATCTTTACGAGCGCCGCCGCCGCCCGGTGGCGCTGGAGCAGATCATCGCTCAGGCTGACGCGAACCGCGCCCGCATGCGGGAAAAGGACCCGGCGAAACGCCGCGAAATCCTCGCCAACTTGCAGGCGATTGCCGCCGACCGCGATCGCCAGGAGGATCACCTGCTGCGAACTTCGATGATCGCAGGCCTCCGCCAGGCCGCCGCCGTCTCTTGATCTAATTGCGCGGGCCACGGCGCGCGGATTCGTGCCAGGGGATGAGTGCGCGGCGCAAGAGTGAAATGCCGAAATAGAACAGGAATCCCAGGATCGTCATGTGAATCATGACGGCGAAGAGGCCATCGGTCTCGAACGCGTTCATGCGTGCGACCAGCAAATGACCTAATCCCAGGTCGCCGCCCACATATTCGCCAACGATTGCGCCGATCAGCGCCAGCACGATGCCGACCTCCATGCCGGTGATGATGTACGGAAGCGAGGAGGGAAGTTCGAGCCGGCGAAAGACCTGCCAGCGTGTCGCGTTCAGGCTTGTCATCACGTCGCCGTAGCCGCGATCGATCGACTTCACGCCCAACACGGTGTTGGTGAGAATCGGAAAGAACGCCAACGTCGCTGCGATCAGGACCTTCGACGTCACGCCGAAACCGAACCAAACGACGAACAGTGGCACCAGCGCCACCTTCGGCAACACCTGGCTCGCGACGATAAACGGATTGAGCGTCAGTTCGAGCCAGCGCACCCGCGCGATCAGGACGCCGATGCCGACGCCGGCGATCATCGCCCAGAGAAAGCCAAGAAGCGTGGCGTAGACGGTCATCGCGGTATCGATCCACGCGCGCTTCGACAAAAGCAGCCCGACCCAAGCCTGTGCGACTGACGTCGGCGTCGGTAAAATAAACGCGGAAATCTTGCCGACGTCGATGTAGATCCACCACGCTGCAACCAATAGCGCGCACAAAGCCGGCGTCGTGATCCAGGGCAGGTATGTCTTGAAATCGCGCTGCGACGTCCGCGCCGGTTCGGTTGCCGGCGCTACAGACGTGGAAGTGAAAGCTTTATCGGTCATGCCATCTCCGCGAGGCGGTGACGCAGATCCTTCGCGATTGTCTGAAATTTTTCGGTCGACTGGACATCAAGCAAGCGCGGCCGCTCGAAATCGAGGTCGACGACGGTATCGATGCGGCCTGGACGGGGGGAGAGGAGTACAATCCGGTCGGCTAAAAACACGGCCTCGTTGATCGAATGGGTGACAAGCACGATCGTTTTGCGTGTCTGCATCCAGAGGTTTTGCAGCTCGATGTTCAAGCTGTCGCGGGTCATGGCGTCGAGCGCACCAAACGGTTCGTCCATGAGGAGAATGTCGGGATCGTGCGACAGCGCGCGTGCAATGGCTGCACGCTGCCGCATGCCGCCGGAAAGCTCGTATGGCCAGCGCGTTTCAAAGCCGGCGATGCCGACGAGCCCAGTCAGCGTTCTCGCGCGCGCGAGGCGTTCTCGTTTCGGCATGCCGCGCAGTTCGAGCGGTAGCGCGATGTTCTCCTCGATCGTCAGCCACGGAAAAAGGTTGGCGTCCTGAAAGACAATGCCCAAGTCGGACACCGCATCGGCCTGTCGCGTCCCGTTTTTCCAGAGCTCATGTTGCATCACCTGCAGCCGCCCATGACTCGGCGCAATCAAGCCGCCGATCATGCGCAGTAGAGTTGTTTTGCCGCAGCCTGAAGGGCCGAGCAGCACGACGAATTCACGCGGAGCAATGTCGAGGTCGGTGGCGGCAAGTGCATGAACGGGGCCGTCGCGGGTGGTGTACCAGCGCTCGACCCGCTGCAGGCGGATAGCCGGCGAATCCTTCCCCGGTATGCTTCCATGCGGCGCAACCCCGGACGCGATCTCGTCCTGCAAAGGCCTAGCCGACGCCATCATCATCCGTTTCCGACCGAAGGGAATACCGGCCGCGTGGCCCACGCATGGACGAGCGGTAGCCCTTAATTGAATCCGCGCCGGCACTTTGTATATCTTATAGGACAAAGGTGCCGGTCAAGCAAAAGCGCATAGAAGCGGATGGCGGAGTAACGCATGGTCGAATACGCGCGCAAAGGGCTGATAGGGGTGCTCACGCCGCAGGCCAACACTACGGTCGAGCCGGAGTTCGCGATCCTTATGCCGCCCGGCTACGCGTTCCTCAACGCGCGGCTGGTAAGCGACAAACCGACGATCAACGCCCGCCTTGGCGATTATTTTGCCACAATGGAAAGTTCGATCGCCCAATTCGCCAATGCTCCGATGGGCGCGGTGGCCTTTGCCTGCACCGGTGCGTCGTACCTGCAAGGCGTCGAGCGCGAGCGCGCCGCGGTCGAAGCGATCGAAACCTCGCGAGGCATTGCTTTTTTGACCGCGGGCCGTGCGGTTGCGGAGGCGCTGCGACAACTCGGCGCGCGACGGATCGGGCTCGTCTCTCCCTATCCGCCCGATTTGACCGAGGCGAGCGTCGCTTATTGGCGCTCGCATGGCTTCGAGGTCGCTGCCATCGCCGGGGCGTTCGATGCGTCCAGCAAGTTTCATCCGATCTACGATCTTCCCGCCGCTCGTGCCGAAACGGCACTGGCTGGGATCGACCTAGGCGGCGTGGACGCAGTGGTGATGCTGGGGACCGGCATGCCGACCCTGGGGCCCATCCTGGCGCATGCTCGCGGTGCCACTATACCAATCCTGTCGTGCATGTCGGCGCTGGCCTGGCGATCGCTCGTGGTCTTCGACCGTGATCTTGCCGAACCAAGCGCAATGCGCCGCTATTTCGCCGGCGAGGGCTGGCGTGATCGGTTTGTCCGCGCGATGGCATGAACGACGGAACAACTTGCAGGTGTCGCCGTTTTTGCTCCTGAGGGGGGAAGCCCCTATGGTTCCTGCCGAGGTGGTCGCCAGCCGCGATCCGGTAATTCTTGTTGTCGAGGACGAAGTTTTTATTCGCATTTCAGTCTGCGATTTTTTGCGCAATCAAAGGGTTCACCGTCATTGAAGCCGGCAATGCGCGCGAAGCACTTTCCGTGTTGAGCGTGCGTGCGGGTGTTGCTCTGGTTTTGACCGATATCGATATGTCCGGCGGAGAACGCCGACGCGTTGAGCACATGGCCGTTACGACTGTTGTGTTGTAATTTCGCTCGATGCGGAAAACGTACGGAACGAAGCACCCGCGGACGCTGAACGCGCTCCTGTCGTGGTCGGCGCGCAATGCTGCGGCGCCCGGGGTGACCGATGCCGCGGGCACTTTAAGCTGGAGCGCTTTTCAAGATCGTGTATTGCGGGTGGCTGGTGCTCTGCGGGGCGCGGGAATAGGGCCCGGTGATCGGGTAGCGTTGTGGTTGCCAAACGGAATCGATTATCTCGCCGCGATCTTTGCCAGCGCACGCCTTGGCGCTCTTGCAATTCACATCAACACCAGGTTTCGCGCCGCGGAAATTGGCAATCTGCTTCGGCGATCGCGCGCCGTCGCTGTCGTGACGCAATGGGGGTTTCCGGCCGTCGACTTCCCGGCGATCTTCGCTGCGCTGCCCGCCGAAGATCGCGCTGCCGTGCGCTGTCTGCTCGGGCTTCCGCTTTCTCTAGGCGTGACGGAGCTTGCGGGACTTCCTGTGTCGCCGCTCGATGGCCCTGCAGCCGATGCAGGGCGGGACGAGGGCAGGGGGGAGTCGCATTGTCTGACCTTCACCACGTCGGGCACGACGAGCGGGCCGAAGTTGGTGTTGCACGATCAGCAAACCATTGCCGGCCACGCCGCCGATGTTGCCAGCCACATCGGGTTGGATGCGCCGGACTCCGTCCTGCTTGGCGCGGTTCCGTTCTGCGGTACCTTTGGCAACGCCGCGGCGATGGCCGCAATTGCCGGCGGCGCGCATATTGTGTGCCTGTCTCAATTTGACGGAGAGGCCGCCGCGAAGCTCATCCGTCAGTATCGGATCACTCATCTGGCAGGCGGAGACGATATGTTCGGCCGCATCGCGGCGGCATCGGACGGGCGCCGTTTTGACTCGGTGCGATTCTCGGGTTTTGCGGCGTTTCACTCCACGGCCGCAGCCTCGATTGCGGCTGCGGAGGCGGCAGGCCTGCAGCCGCGCGGCCTTTACGGCAGTTCAGAGATGCAGGCGCTGTTCTCAATCGCGGAAGGCGAGAACCGGCTCCTTGGCGGCGGCGTGCCCGTCAGCCGTGAGGCGCGCCTCGCGGTACGAGATCCGGAGACCGGCGCGGCGTTGCCGCCAGGTGCGTCCGGCGAACTGTGGATCGACGCGCCATCGCGCTTCATCGAGTATCTGGAAAATCCCGCGGCAACCGAGCGTGCGATTGATGGGGACGGCATGTTTCGAACCGGCGATCTTGCCCATCTCGACGACGAAGGTTTTGTCTATGAGGCTCGTCTTGGCGACGCGATGAGGCTCGGCGGATTCCTGGTCAGTCCCGAGGAGATTGAAGTCGTGATTCAGAAAGAGCCGGGTGTTGCCGGCGTACAGGTCGTGGCCGCCTCAACCGGCGACAGCGATGCGGTTCCGGTGGCTTTCGTTCAGCCGCGTGTCGGCGCGATCCTGGACGAGGCGACTTTGCGGGCGCGTTGCCTTCAGCAATTGGCCCGATTCAAGGTCCCGCAGCGGATCGTCGTGGTGGATCAGTTCCCGATCGTCGAAAGTCCAAACGGTCCCAAGGTTCAACGCGTGCGCTTGCGCGAGATGGCCGAGGCGCTTTTACACGAAGCGGCGGCGCAATCGGTCAAGTGACGGACGTCCGCGCTTCAAGGAAACCGGGGCTTATTGGGTCTTCTTTACCAGCGGGCATTTCGACTCCGACAGCGGTTGAAACGCCTGGTCGGCCGGTATCGTAGCGACGAGCTTGTAGTAATCCCACGCGCCCTTGGACTCGGACGGCTTCTTGACCTCATACAAATACATCGGGTGGATCATGCGACCGTCGTCGCGGATGGTTCCGTTTTTGACAAAAAAGTCGTTGATCGGCGTCGAGCGCATCTTCGTCATCACCGCCTGAGTTTCATCGGTGCCGGCGTCCGCCACGGATTTGAGATAGTGCGTGGTTGCCGAATAAATTCCGGCCTAACTCATGTTCGGCATCCGGTTCATACGCTTAAAGTAGCGCTGCGACCAGGCGCGGGTCTCTTCATCGCGGTCCCAATAGAACGCGTTGGTCAGCAGCATGCCTTGTGCGGCGCCGAGACCGAGCGTGTTGACGTCGTTGATGAAGATGAGCAGGCCCGCAAGCTTCTGGCCGCCGCGCACGATGCCGAATTCGGCCGCCTGTTTGATGGCATTGGTTGTGTCGGCGCCGGCGTTGGCGAGCCCGATCGCCTTGGCCTTTGAAGTCTGGGCCTGCAGTAACGCCGAGGAGAAATCTGCCGTGTTGATCGGAACACGCACGCTACCGAGTACCTTGCCGCCACTCGCTTTGACCACCGCGGCCGTGTTCTGCTCAAGATCGTGGCCGAAAGCATAATCGGCCGTCAGGAAGAACCAGGTGTCGTAACCTGCCTTTACCACTGCGGAGCCCGTGCCATGGGACAGCGCGTAATTGTCATAAGTGTAGTGGATGGAGACCGGCGTGCAGGCTTCGTTAGTGATTCGCGCGGAGCCAGGCCCGTTGAGAACGACAATCTTGTTCTTGGTCTTGGCGACGTCGATCGCCGCAAGCGCAGTCGCTGACGCTGCAACATCCATGAGCGCATCAACGTGGCCGGTATCAAACCATTCCCGCGCCGTGGCTGCGGCGATATCGGCCTTGTTCTGGTGATCCGCCGAGACGATCTCGATCGGCTTACCTAACACTTTGCCGCCGAAATCCTCTGCCGCCATCTTGGCCGCCGTTACCGCGCCGATGCCGGTGATGTCGGCATAGATGCTCGACATGTCTTCGATCATGCCGATTTTCACGATACCGTCGGAAATCTTGTCCTGAGTGTTTTCCTGGGCGCGCGCGGCGAATGCGGACGCTAGAAGTATTGTAACGCCGGTCGCGATTGCAGCCGATCTCTTCATCGTCACCTCCCGAGCGGTTGTTTTTAGGACGTCATTCGCAGGCGTCCACTTTAAGACTGAAAACCTTAGATTAGCGCAAATATGACAACAGGACAAAAGCTGGGTACGTCATCCCCATGTCCGCGTTCTTGCTGGCTATGTGGCTCGCGATGGTCTTGATACACATCAAGATCGGCAATAGGGCTGGTCGCGTATAAATTAATGTGAATTCGGTACGGACTGGTCGCTGATCAATGGAACTGTGAAGAATTGTGATGATCATATCATGACGACCGTGACAGCTGTCGCCGATGCCAAATCTGGTGCACCGGAAGGAAAACTCAGCGTCTTGATGCTCGGCGCGCTCGGCGTCGTTTACGGCGATATCGGTACCAGTCCGCTCTACACACTGAAGACAGCGCTGGAATGGGCTGGCGGTGCCACGGCGGAAGTTGCCATTGGCATGCTGTCGTTGATCGTCTGGACATTGTTGATCACGACCTCGCTCAAATACGTGACCGTTGTCATGCGAGCCGACAACGATGGCGAAGGCGGAATTTTGGCGCTGATGTCGCTCCTTGGCATCAAGCACGGCGAGCGGATGGTTGTGATAGCCATCGGAGTTTTGGGGGCGGCTTTATTGTATGGCGACGGCGCCATTACGCCGGCCATCTCGGTTTTGAGCGCGCTCGAGGGACTAAAAATCCCGGCGCCCCAAATCGCGCCCTACATCGTGGCGATGTCAGCGGTGGTTCTGGTTGGTTTATTCGCTCTCCAATCTCAGGGGAGCGAGCGGATTGGGAAATTGTTCGGCCCCATCATGACAATCTGGTTTGTGATAATCGGGCTCCTTGGTCTCGGCGGTATCCTCAGCCACCCCGGCGTGCTGGTCGCACTCGATCCGCGCTACGGGCTCAGTTACCTGTTCGGGCACGGCTACACCAGCTTTCTGGTCCTCGGTGCGGTATTTCTGTGCGCAACCGGCGCCGAGGCGCTTTATGCCGATATGGGACATTTCGGGCCCAGGCCGATTCGGTTTGCCTGGTATGGTTTGGTGCTGCCTACGCTGGTGCTGAACTACGCCGGTCAAACCGCGATCGTGGTCGACGGCGCTGCGAACGCAGGTGCCAATCCATTTTTCGCGCTGTGCCCTGAAGCGTTTCAGGTCGCTCTTGTAGCTTTGGCCACCGTCGCAACGATCATTGCCAGCCAGGCGATCATCAGCGGGGCCTTTTCAATGACGCGGCAGGCGATCCAGCTTGGATTATGTCCGCGTCTGCACATTGTCCAGACGTCGGCGGCCGGCTACGGGCAGATCTATATCGGCTTTGTAAATTGGACTTTGATGGCGCTGACGCTTGGCCTCACGCTTGGTTTCAGATCATCCGACAGTCTCGCTGCTGCATTCGGAATCGCCGTCTCGCTCACCATGCTGCTGACGTCGATACTGATGTTCCTGACCATGCGCGAAATCTGGGGCTGGAGCCTGGCAGTAAGTCTTGCCGTCGCCGGGTTGTTCATCATCGTTGATCTGGCGTTTGTCAGTGCCAATATGATGAAGGTATTCGATGGCGGTTGGTTCCCGCTCGTCGTCGCCGCGCTGGTGTTCTTTCTGATGTTTACCTGGCGGCAGGGTCGCGACGCGCTGCTGCGTACGCTCGAACGGGATACCTTGCCGCTCTCGAGTTTCATCGCTCAGGTTCATAGCAAGACGCGTGTGCCCGGTACCGCCATCTATCTGACGAGTCGGCTCGACGTCGTGCCGGTGCCGCTATTGCACAATCTCAAGCACAATAAAGTGCTGCATGAGCGTATCGTGTTGCTGCACGTCGCCACCGCGAACATTCCACGCGTTCCGCCCGAGCGGCGTATCGAGGTCGCGCATCTGGGCGACAATTTCCACTCAATCGTCGTGCGCTACGGCTTTGTGGAGCAGCCGGACATTCCAGAGGCGTTAGCAGAGTGTACGTCTAGGGACCTCCACTTCAACATGATGGACACATCCTTCTTTGTCGGACGCGTGACAATTGTGGCTGACAAGCACTCTCGACTGGGCGCGATCCGACGCCGGGTGTTCGAGGCCATGCACCGCAATGCGCTTGCCGCGACCGAGTTCTTTCGAATTCCGCCTAATCGCGTGATCGAGCTGGGTGGGCAGGTCGAAATCTAAAGGATTATTTTTAGCGGCTGGCATCCAGGTGTCGTGGAACTTAGTTACCGATGCTCCGTTCTGTTCCCTCGGTAGCCTCTCACGGAGTTTCAAACATGACACTTGGTAAGACCCTGTTTTCTACGGCAATTGGCGCGGGCATGCTGGCGCTCTCGGCGCTCAACGCTTCGGCGGCAATTGTGTGCAGCGGCAGAACTTGCTGGCATGCTCGCGAAGCCTACGAATATCCGCCAGCCGCCGGCGTGATCGTTCATCCGGACGACTGGCGCTGGGGTCCCCGCGATCACTTCGCATGGCGCGAGCACGAGGGCCGCGGCTATTGGCACGGCCACCGCTGGGTGGCGTGGTAAACCTGCCGCCCATCACGTAGCGTGTTTTCTCTGGTGAATTGGCGGACGTGTCAAACGGACGATCGGGCTTTCATTGACTTGAAAGCCCGGCCGACCGCGATGCGTTGTGCGTTTAACTGGGGCCGTACTGAAACAGCGGTTCTATTCTCGCACCGACTGCCCCAGAGCGTCCAAAAGCGTCCTTTTCGCGCTGGTATCTTGCTGCAGTTTGGTCCGGAATACGTCGCGATCGGCGAAGTAGCTTCGCGGTTGAGCCGCGTGCTCGGCGGCTGTGGTGTAAGCTGTGTCTTGCGCTGCTTTTGCGCAGGAGCTGGACAGCGTGTCGAGGATTGCCGCCGGCGTTCCTCGCGGCGCAAAAAGGCCTCCAAAACTTGTCGGCGCGACGTTGAACCCTTGTTCCACCGCTGTCGCTGCGTCCGGATAACTCGGATGCCGCTCCTCGCTGAACACGGCGATAATCCGTGCGCCGTGACCCACGATACCTGCCGCTCCGAGCACGACCGCAGCGACATCGATCCGACCGCCGAGGAGATCGGTCAGTACCTCAGGATCGCCGCGATACGGCACGCCGTTGATATGCAGTTTCGCGTTTGAAAGAAACTCTTCCATGGCGAGCTGCGGAATCGTCGACAGGCCCTGATGGCCGTAGTTTAGCAGGCCGGGACGCTTGCGTGCCTCACGCGAAAGGTCTTTCAGGTCCTTGATTGACGAATTGTCGCGCACGAGCAGGCCCATGGTGTTGACGAATGTCTGGCAGATCGGAACCAGCGCCATCGGGTCGTACCCGACTTCGGATCTCGGTCGGACCTGCGGCAGCACCGAGATGACGAGGGCGGGTGCGAACAGCAACGTGTATCCGTTGGGCTCTGAGCGCGCAGCCAACGCCGTGCCGATCGTTCCACCGGCGCCCGGTTTGTTCAAAACCACAAATTGTTGGTTCAAATCCTTCGACAGTCCGACCGTCAAGGCGCGGACAAGAGTGTCGGTTGTGCCGCCGGCCTGGTAGGGATTTACGATCTGAACAGCGCGCGACGGATATTTTTCCTGCGCCCATGCCCCGGATCCGCACAAGCTACCGCAAAGAACGCTAGCGGCCGCCACCTTCGTCAGAAGTTTGCGAACTGTCGCCATCACGCATTTCTCGTTCGACATTTGGACAATGAACGACTGTCGCCAAATGCCGATCAGCGTGCAACTATCGCGACCGCGGCAAGTTCATTTAGCGGATGGGAGGAATTGTGAACGACGAGGCACTTCTGGTTGGTAGTGTTCCCCTCGACACCGCCGAGGACGTTTTCCGTGCTTTTGGCGGCCCGCTTGGTCAATCGCTGACGGCGATGCCGGACGGTGAGGTTGGCCCGCGCAAGCACTGGATCAGCAGGCTCCACTATCAGGTTCTATCAGGTCATCCAGAGCTTGAAACGGTGCGCCGCCCGCAGCCGGAGAACGGCGTGGAGCGGCTCAATCCGCGAAACGCGGCCGACAGTTGGCTTTTCAAAGTGAAAGATGGCGTTGAGCGTGTACGCTTCTCCGATCCTGGATGGCGGCTCGGCTATGCGCGCGACGCGATCAATTCGTTTTTCGTCTTCAAGACGCTGCGCGAGAAAGGCGTTCTGCCGAAGCACTTGCGCTTTCAGGTATCGCTGCCGTCGGTCAATAGCGCGCTGCCGCCGCGTATTTTTCCCGACCCGACCGATATCGCCAGGATCAGGCCGGGCTTTACCGATGCCATGGCCGCGGAGATCGGCACCATCGTGCAAAAGATTCCGGAGAACGATCTTGCGATCCAATGGGACTGCGCGACGGAAGTGCAGGACGCTTACGGCGCAATTCCGGGCCTTCCCGCCGATGGTGCGATAGAGCGCAACCTCGATCAATTCCGTAGGCTGTGCCCGCTGATTCCCGAAACGGTGCTGCTTGGTTATCACTTTTGCTTCGGCACGCTTGGCGGTTGGCCCCGCTTTGCGCCTGCCGATCTATCTGCAACGGTCGAACTTGCAAATGCGGTGAACGTCGCCTCGGGTCGCCGTGTCGACTGGATTCACATCCCGGTGCTGGACGGGGTGGGCGAATCTTTTTTCGCACCCTTGAAGGATTTGCGACCACGGGACGCGCGGGTCTACCTCGGCCTTGTCCACCATATGGAGGGTTTCGAGGCACGCTTGGCTGCCGCGCGCAAATATCTTCCCGACGTTCGGAGTTGCGGCATATTGCGGCTTCGGCCGTCTCCCGCCCGATCAAATACCGTCGGTGCTCGACGAGCATCTGGAAGCCATCAAGGCCGCGCGTTGAGCGTCGGATCAACGGGAGATCAAAATGAGAGCTCGTCACGCAGCGATTGCCGCTGTCATCCATTCTGTTCGCTGCTCTTCTTGCGACCGGCTCCGCGACAGGCGCGCAGGCGTTTCCGGACCATGTGGTCAGGATCATAGTGCCGACGGCTCCCGGCGGGGCGATCGATACAACCGCCCGCGTGATCGGCGAAAAGATGCAGCAAAAATGGGGAAAACCGGTCGTGATCGAAAACCGGCCGGGCGCGGCCATGCAGGTCGGTGCCGAGGCGGTGGCGAAAGCGGCGCCGGACGGATACACGCTCCTCGTCGCTCACGACGGCACGATGGCGATCAATCCGCTGGTATTTCCGAACCTGCCGTATGATCCGCAGAAAGAGCTTTGAGGCGCTCGGGCTCGTCACCTCTATTCCGGAGGCGATCATGGTCAATGTTGCAGCGCCGGCCCACTCGATCCGCGAACTGATCGCGCTCGCCAAGAAGGAGCCCGGGCAGTTGACGCACGCATCCGGCGGTTCGGCAACGCTGCTCTCGCTCGAACTGTTCAAGGCGATGGCCGGCATTGATGTCCGGAGTATTCCGTATCGCGGCGGAGCACCGGCCGTCATGGCCACGATTGCGGGCGAGACCAACATGATCATCGCCGATCTGACGACTGGCGCCGCCGGGCTGCAGTCGGATCGACATCAGGCCGCTCGCCGTCACCAGCCTCAGGCGGTCAAAGAAGTATCCGGACCTCGGCACCGTCGATGAGGAGGGCGTTCCTGGCTACGAAGTCAACACCTGGATGGGCGTGTTCGCTCCCGGCGGGAACGCCAAAGAATGTCGTTGAAACGATCGAAGCGGCTATCAAGGATGCGGTAGCGATGCCCGATGTGCGCGCGCGCCTCGAGTCGACGGGCGCCGACGTGCGCAGCGGCACCGCCGCGGAAATGCGCCAAGTCCTCGCCACAGACATTGCCAAATGGGCCACTCTCGTGAAGGAAAAACACATTACATTTGAACAATAAGTGCAGAAGTTTCGCTAAGATTTCGCCCTTTCCGCCGTTTGCGAAAATAGACGCACTGGGCTGACTGTTTTCTGCGAAAGAACGGGCGTAGCCGCCTGACTTTGCAGCCAAATCTCGGTGCATGTGGATAATTCGAATCGATATCAGCCATTTCAGTTTGCACCAATGAAAACATCTTGGGTTCCATAACTAGACTGTCATCGGCATGGTCGATTAACTGCACGGTGCTCGAAGGGGGATTGCAATGAGCAATGACAAACGCCTCAGGCCGCGAAAGCAGCTCAATTCGCCGGCGTGGATCGATGTCGGGAACGATGCGCGTCTGCAACGATGCACCGTAGTCGATATGTCCGACAGTGGCGCGCGGCTTGCCGTTGACGATATCGAATGTTTGCCTGACAGATTTCTTTTGGCGTTGTCGCGGTTCGACCAACCCAGTCAAAACTGCAATGTCGTGTGGCGACGTCACGATGAGATCGGGATTGAATTTGTTGCGTCGGCGCAGGCGAGCGCTTGCGACGCTGACGGTGCGCCGCGATCTCTCGGGCGATGATGGTGTGAGTGCGCGTCTTTTGCGAAAGGTCACGGCGGTGCTCACCCACGGCTTGCGCCGTACGCGTTATCCGATGTAATCCTCAAAACATCGGAGAAAGCTGCGGCGTCGCGGCGATTGCGCGGAAAGTGCCATACGCGACCGCGAAAGCCGAGCTTTCGCTTTCCGACCCCGTAGATTGAACGGCGCCCTATTGCAGGCTTATGGTCATTCCGCCAAGGCCGAGGGTTGCTTCGAAGCCGACCTGTTGTCCTCGGAGTTCGAGGACGACTCCCTTGCCGTTTTGCAGGCGGGCAACCTTCGGGCCGCCGACGACCGCTACGCTCGCGCCTATTATGTCATAAGTGCCAACGATGTCGGTGACATGATGCAGATGGTAGGCGACCCCAACCAGGCGCGCCTCTGCTACGCCGATGGTGCCGATGCCGACACCGCCGACTTTCAACCGATATGTCGAGCCGTGATAGGTGAGGGTGCCGTTGCCGCCGCCTGCGCCGATGATGAATCCAGCTTTGACGATCCGAAGGTGGACGATGCCGGTCTGCGCCGACGATGCCGTTGTGGCGCCGGACAGCATGACAGCCGCCAGCAGAAGAGCCGCCCCGAATTTCACTGCGCGAATGAGCTGAACCATTGTGACCTCCCGCCCTGTTTTAGTTGCAACTAGCGATTCCTTTCTAGCACGGAACAGCTACGCTGCGCCAAGCTCCGCTATCAAAAAGCATAATAATTGACGGACGAGCTGAAAGGATCAACCATGAGGAACGCCACAATTGGCAAATTTGCCTTGTGTTTGGCTGTTACGGGTGCAACCCGATCCAAAAGATCGCCATCTGAGTTCGCTCATCGCCACCGGCGATGCAGCCACAGCCATTGTTCGGGATGCTCGCGCACCCAGCCTTCGATTACTGACGTGATCGTCTGCATGGTGCCCTTGATGTCGACGCGGCCGTCAGCGTCGCGTGACGGATCGATTGGATCGGTGATCTCGACCCAAAAGCTGTTGCCGTCGGGCTTGCGTACGACGCGCAAGCCATGAATTGGACATTCGGTTTGCCGCGCGATCATCGCAATCAGCGGATTGGCGCGGCAGCGGCGGCCGAAGAAGATGACGTCAACGCCTTTGCTGAAATGCTGGTCGACCAGCATGCCGACATGCGCTCCGGAATCCAATAGCCGCGCCAGCCTCACTGGAGCCTCGATGCCGGTGGCGACGAGTTCGCCCATCAGCGGCGCGCGCATCTTGACGATAACGTCGCTGATCGGGCGGATGTTTGGCCGGCGATAAAGTACCGCGGACTGCGGCACCAGCGCTTTTGCAACGACAGCCGGCAACTCCCAATTGGCGAGATGCGCGGCAAAGCCCAGCATCGGCTTGCCCTTCTCCAACATGCGCTGGTAATGCTCGACCGCTTCCGGTGCATAGGTGATGACATCGGGCGTCTGCCGGCCGGTGCCTTCGACGCAAAACTCCTCGAGATGTGCGAACTCAACCGCGATGCGCCCGAGATTATCCCAGACACCGGCAAGGATTTTGTTGATCTCGGCGTCGGATTTGGCGGGAAAGGCCGCGCGCAGATTTTCGCGGCCGATGCGATTTTCCGGCAGCAGCGGGCCGATTGTGCGCATGAGCGCGCCGGCGAAATTCGCCGTGCGTTTGCGATCCATGCGTTTGATCGCGCTTAACAGCCCGATCGTGATTGCGCCGATGCTCCCGTCGATAAGCTTGGAACGCGGCTTCGCCATCGCGGTCAGGGCTAGAACGTAACGATGATCTTGCCGAAAACCTGCCGGCTCTCGAGCCGCGCGAGGCCGCGCTCGAAGTCGGCGAGCGCGACTTCGGTGTCGATTACCGGCTGCAAGCCGGCGCCCATCTTGGCGAGGCTTTCACGCACGTTGCGGATGGATGCGCCGAACGAGCCGAAGATGCGATATTGCTGCTGGAACAGCTGGAACAGATTGATCGTCGTCGTCTGACCCGAGGTCGATCCGCAGGTGACAAGCCGGCCGCCGCGCTTGAGGCAGAGGAGCGAGCCGTTGAAGGTGTCGGGGCCGACATGCTCGAAAGCGACATCGACGCCCTTCTTTCCCGTGAGCTTACGGACGACGCCCTCGAAACGATCGGTTTTGTAGTTGATGACGTGATCGGCGCCGAGCGCCTTGGCCTTGGCCAGCTTTTCGTCATCGCCGACGGTCGTGATGACGGTGCAGCCGATGGCCTTTGCCATTTTGATGGCGGTGGTGCCGATTCCCGAGCCGCCGGCTTGCACCAGGATGGTCTCGCCGGGTTCCAGTTTGGCGTTGTCAAACAGCATGTGCTGAACGGTCGCGAAAGCGATCGGAGCACAGGCGGCATCGCGAAAGCTCACACCCGCCGGCACTGGGATCACGAGCCGCGCCGGCATGTTGACCAGGTCGCGGGCGAAGCCGTCGACGTGAAAGCCCATAATGCCTGCGACGTTTTCGCAGAGATTATCGCGGCCCTCGCGACAGGCTTTGCATCGCCCGCACGTCAGGCCTCCATAAGCGACGACGTGGTCGCCGACCGTGAAATTGGCTACATCCGGACCGACGGCCTTGATTTCGCCGGCGGCCTCGGCGCCAACGACGAGCGGCAGCTTTCGCTTGGCGAACGCCATGCCGCGCCAGCCCCAGACGTCGATGTGATTAAGGCCGATCGCCTTAATGCCGATCTGTACCTCGCCGGATGCCGGCGGGGGCGGCGCTGCAACGTTGCAAAGCTCGAGCTTGCGATCCCCGACCAGCATGAGCGCCCGCATCGACCTCCCGGTGGATAGGGGTATGGCGCTTTGCTGGTCGCTCTCAGCTGTGCCGGCAGCGACGCTCACGCCGGCTCCAGTGCCATGACGAGACAGACATTCTGTCCGCCGAAGCCGAACGAGTTGGAGATAGCGCGATTGACTTTCGCGTCGCGCGCCACGTTCGGCACGACGTCGAGCGTGATCGTCGGGTCTGGGATTTGATGATTGATGGTGGGCGGCAGACGCTGATTTTGCAGGGTGAGGAAAGTGACCGCCGCCTCGACCACGCCGGCCGCCGTCAACGTATGACCGATCATCGATTTGTTGGACGAGATCGGAATGCCGCGGATGCGCTCGCCGAAGACGGTAGAAACGCCAAGATGCTCCATCTTGTCGTTCTCCGGCGTCGACGTACCGTGGGCGTTGATGTAGTCGATGTCCTCCGGCGCGACGCCCGCGTCGGCGAGTGCATTGCGCATGCATGCGACGATCGGCTTGCCGTCGGGGCTCGAGCGGGTGCGGTGGAACGAGTTCGGATTTTTCTCCGACGCCTTCAAGAATGCCGAGTACACGAGCGCCGCGCGCGATGGCGTGATCGTAGTTTTCGAGCACCAAAGCCGCAGCCCCCTCCGCCAGCACGAAACCGTCACGGTTTTTGGAGAACGGCTTTGAGGCGCGGTCCGGCGGATCGTTTTGCGTCGAGAGCGCGGACAAAAGCGAGAAGCGCACCAGTGATTCCGGCGTCAACGAGGCGTCAGCGCCGATCGCGAGCGCTGCTTCGCATTCGCCGCGCCGTATTGCTTCCATGCCGAGCTGGATCGCGCTGGCGCCGGAAGCGCAGGCGGTATTGAGCGAAACCGGCGAACCCTCGGTGCCGAAATGCTCGGCCAGATGCTCACCGATGATGCCGAATTTGAATGTACCGTTTTTAGCGGCAAATTCATGGGCGACGCGCATGAGATCGGGATAGCCGGTGTCAGCGTTAGCGGCAGCCATGTCCGCCATCCCGATCCGGTCGCGCCATTCGATTTCGAGCGGCGGCGGGGCGAGATAAAGCGGCCCCGGAAAGTGACCCTTGCTGCCGATGCCGGCTTCGGAGATCGCCTCTTCGGCCGCCAGCATGGCCACGCGCTCGGACAACTCCGCCGGCGGCATCGAGTCCCGGTACACATCATTGACGGCGCCGGCGATGGTGGTGCGTAGTCCCTGGGTAGGGAAGCGCGAAATTCGCGTTATGCCGGACACGCCGCCCGCCAATTTTGCCCAATTTTCCGACTTGCCGACGCCAAGCGAGGTGACCACGCCGATGCCGGTGACGGCAACGATCGGACGCCCGTGCTTGTCGCGGCTTGGCGCTGTCATGAAATGCTCCCTCAACCAACCCGTTCAACCAGCGCCAGACCTTCACCGCGCCAGTTGCCAACGGACGTCACGATCACCTGAGAAATGCCGGCCGGGCTTGATCCCGTATCTCCCGTGCCCGCGGGCGCGAAGAGCTTGCCATGTTCAAGCACCGCGCAGGCAATTCCCAAGTTGGCCTCAAACTGCGCTTCGAGCCCATGACCGATATACGTGCCGGTATTGCGCACGGGAAGGCCTATCTCCTTGAGCACATCCCGCTCGGCCGACGTTGCCGGCTCGAGTCCAGCGGCGCCCGAGATAATTCCGGCGTGTGCCCGGTCAACTTGGGGTACGATTTCGTTCCACTGCCGGCGAAGCATCGTTTCGATGTCTCCGGCTTGCCGTTGATTGCGGTCGGAACGGATCGCTGAAATCCGCGCGCGGGGACGCGCGCCTCGTGCTTCCGCGTGCTCGCGGCTTTCCAGCACCAAGAATGCCCCCATGTTGCCGACGGCGAGCCCGCCGCGCGGACCGCGGTCCCAGACCGGCGCGAATGCACCCTTCAATGCCGCTCCCGCCTGCTCGAAGATAAGGAGAATGTCCCAGCGCGCGGCGTTGTACGCCCCGCCCACGAGAGTCAATTCACTCTGTCCCGAAGCAATGCGGGCATGCGCGATACGCACGGCATCGACGCCGGCTGCTTCTTCGCCAAGAAATGTGCGCGAGGAGCCGACCACGCCGTGTACGATCGAGATGTTGCCGGCAAGAAGGTTCGGGAGCTGCGCCAAGAACAAGGTCGGCCGCAAATCGCTCATCAGGCGCTCGTTGAGATACGCGCCACGCTCCGTAATCTTGCGCATGCCGGTAAGGATTGTTGAGTTGGCCGCGATATCGCGCTCGCCGCCGCCGGCGGCCACGATCATGTCCGTGGTATCGAGCAATTCGGGCTTGCCGGCGATACCGGCATCGCTCAGCGCCAGGCCCGCTGCATAGACGCCGATGCGCTGCCACGGCTCCATTTGCCGCTGGTCGCTCTTTTTCGGGATTTGTTTGTCGAAATTGACCGGCGCAAGCGGGTGCACGACATAAGGCGCAAAGCTCTTGTCATCGTAGGGTGGGGGATCGCCGCGCTCGAGATGTTGCCACGTCGTCTCAAGCCCCTCGCCCAGGCACGTGAGTAGACCGACGCCGGTGATCCACACCTCGCGGCGTCCGCTCACTTCGTGAGTTCCTTGATCGGTACCGCGATGCGTTCCGCCCATTCGAACAGTGCAGTTCGGAATTCGGGGCTCGGAAACGGCATGATAGTGTACATGATCCGCGCTTCGCAGACGAGCTTTCCGTTCCGCCGCCCCTTGCCTTCGCCGACCGCGTAGCCCGAGCCCTCATGCACGACGCTACCTTCGATTTCGAGTTCGTCTCCGGGAAATACAGCGGTGCGGAACTTTGCGTCTTTCACGCCGGCCATGAACGGCATGGCGTTAAAATCATTCCTCGCGATCATCAGCCAGCCGACGGTTTGCGCCATGCATTCAAGCAGCAGCGCGCCCGGCATCAGCGGATAACTCGGAAAGTGGCCTTCGAAAACGGTGGAAGTTTTCGGTACGGTGCAAATGGCTCGAGCCGAGCGCCCGGCGACGTCGAGCGCGACCACGCGGTCGATCATCTGGAAATATTCGAAACGCATGCGCGGCGCCTCAGGCGCCTTTCGCCGCGATCAGCTTATCGATTTCCCCGCTCAGATTATTGAGCACGAAATACTGGTCGGTCGTCGCCTTGCCGTCATTGACCTCTTGCGTCCACTGCTCAAGCGGAAGCTTGATGCCGAACGTCTTGTCGATGGCAAAGGCAATATCGAGGAAATCGAGGCTGTCGATTTCAAGGTCGTTGATCGCGTGGCTTTCCGGCTTGATATTATCACGCGGAATGTCGCAAGTTTCCGCAATGATATCAGCGACTTTATCGAAAGTGGCAGACATCAGGCTTTCCAAGCCCGATCGCTGCGGGCCCCTCCGGTCGTTGCTGCCCGTATAGCGAAGGATATCGCCAAGTTCAACGCTTTGTCGGCCCGGGCATTTTTGCCGTTTTTGCCACATTCCGGCCGGTTGCTATCCGGCGCAAAATCTCTAAGTGAAAGCACTGACCGGTCGCGACACGGGAGCACGTCTATGAGTCATTTCGCTCGGAAATACGCCCACAGTGGTCTTGCCGGCGTCTGCGCGTTTGCGGCGGCGTATCTTGTGGCGGCGTCCGCCGGCGCGGCCGACTACGATGTCGGGCCGATCCACATCAGCCAACCTTGGGCGCGCGCAACGCCGAAAGGCGCAAGCTCGGCAGCGGGCTATATGACCGTTACCAACGGTGGCACGACGCCGGACCGGTTGACATGCGTTTCGAGCGATGCAGCTGCACAATGCCAAGTCCACACCATGAGCCTGGAAGGTGGCGTGATGAAGATGCGGCCCGTCGAGGGTGGCCTCGAAATTCCTCCGGGTGGAACGGTCGCACTCAAACCTGCAGGCCTGCATGTGATGCTGGTCAACCTCAAACATCCGCTGGAACCGGGCAAGACGGTTGAGGTGACTCTGAAGTTTGAGCACGCAGGCACAAAAGAGATCGAACTTCCGATCGCGGCCATTGGAGCGCCCGCGCCCGGCGTTACTGCGGGTGGCGGCGGCACCATGATGATGGACAGCAGCCACGGCGGCATGATGCAGATGGACAAGCACTGATCGAATGCTCCCGGGACCGGCGCAAACGTTTTGCAGGCACGATAGGTCGCGCTTAAGCGCGTCCGAATGGATCGCTTGATATCGAAGCGCCTTACCTTTGGTTAATACTCGTTGACGTATACCTGTACGACGGCAACGCGCGGGTCTGCGAGCATGAATGATTCCGATTCAAAGGACATCCGCGGCTGGTCGGGGCCGATCACGAACCTCGCCGATGACCAGCAGGCTTCGCAGAGCGAGTCCGCGAACAGCGCAGTGCGGCCGCGCATCGCGATAGCCGAAGCGCTCCGCAACAATTGGTTTGAGATTTGGTATCAGCCAAAAATCGATCTCAAGCGTAAATGTCTTGCCGGCGCAGAAGCCGTGGCGCGAATGCGTCACCCGCAGTTCGGCGTGTTGCAACCGGGTGATTTTCTTCCCGAAGTCGACGAGGGCAGTATTGCCGAGCTTGCGCAGCAGGCGCTGCTGGCGACGCTCCTCGACTGGACCGTGTTCGACGAGGCCGGCTTTAATCTCCATCTCGCCGTCAATGTGCCGGCCAAGGTTCTGTTCAAATTGCCGATCCCGCGTCTGGTAGCCGAGTATCAACCGAAATCCGAACGCTGGCCCGGATTGATTCTCTGAAGTGACCGAAGATCAGATTGTTCGCGATACCGCACTTGCCAACGAAATCGCCACACAACTTCGGGTCGGCGGCATTACCATCGCACTCGACGAGTTTGGCGCCGGGTATTCATCGTTCTCGAGCCTTCGTGCGCTGCCGTTTGCCGAGCTCAAGATCGACCAGTCGTTTGTGGTCGACTGTGCTACCGACGCGGCGAACGCGGCTATCTGCCAGACTGCTATCGACCTGGCGCACCGCTTCGGCAGCGCCGCAGTCGCCGAGGGCGTCGTGCGCACAACCGACCTGCAGACCTTGATGGTGATGGGCTGCGACTTCGGGCAGGGGCCGCTGATCGCTCCGCCGATGCCGAAGGAACGCTTTCTCGAACTTCTTCGTCAGCGGAACAAGCCGCGCGGCGCCTCACCCAGAGACGCGATGCAAATCTCGCAGAAAGTCGCTGGCCGCGTCGCCTGAACCCTATTTGCTCCCAGGCTCGGGGAATGGCAGCGGTGTTCCTTCGGGCACCGGCATCCGAAAGACGTTCAGCGTCATCGATATCAGAACATAATAGCCGAGGATGGCGACGAGCTCGACGACGCCGCTATCGCCGAGCAATTTCTGCACGCGAGCGTAGGTGGCGTTGCTCACACGTCTTGTCGCATAAAGCTCCTTGACGAAGGCGTAGATCGCCATTTCGTCGCGCGGCGCCGCTTTGGGCGCGCGGCCCGCGTGCAAATCGCGGATCGTCGCTTCTTTCACGCCCTGCTGGGCAGCAATCTTGGCATGCGCGTGCCACTCAAACTGTGCTTTCCAATACCGCCCGGTGCAAAGTATTGCGAACTCGGAGAGCCGCGGCGGCACGCTGGTATTGAAGCGCAGATGGCCGCCGAGTTGCTGTGCCAACATGCCGTAAATGGGCGCGTGTAGAAAAACCGCGAACGGACCGGCGTTCATAAACCGGCCGCGCGGTCCGTTATTGATCGCGTCCACGACCGCCTGCTGCTCGGGTTTGAGGTCCTCCATCGAGATGGCAGGCAGGCGAGGGGGGGTCTGCTTGCGCGACTGCTTTGACGGCTGCTTTGACGGCTTCTTGGGCATGCGGGTCCTGCTGTGGTGACTTTATTTTTTGGCGACAAGATCGATCAGCGCCGACATGCCGACATGCCCGGTGCCTTCGTTGATTTCGCTGTCGTGCTCGCGGATTTCCAGCTCGGCCATGTCGCCGAAGGCTTCCTCCAACACGGCACGCGTGTACAGACGTTCGGCCTCAGGCGGCCCCCCGGTACGATAGGTGAGCTGTTCCACGCGGTAACCCTGCATGAGCAAAATCCCGCCGGGCTTAAGCACGCGCTTGAGATTTGTGAAAAGTGCGGCTCGCTCCGCAGGGAAAACGACCTGCATGAAGATGGCGACGACAACATCGAACGCGGCTTCCGGCCAGCGCCACCCGGTTACGTCGGCGACTTCAGTGCGGAGCTGAACCCCGCGCTCCTGCGCCAGCGCGCGCGCTTTGGCCAGGGCGTTCGGCGAGAAATCGATCGCCAGAACGTCCAGGCCTTGCTCGGCGAGCCAGACCCCGTTACGGCCTTCGCCGTCGGCCACCGAAAGCGCCGTTTGGCCGCGGTGCAGACGTTTTGCCTGCGCCCTTAGAAACGCGTTCGGCTCTTTGCCGAAAACATAACCGGGAGGGCGAAACCGCGTCTCCCACCGTTCCAGTTCCGACATGAATGCGCCTCTACTTTTCTTGCCCGCGCTTTTGCCATTCGCGCCGTTCGGCTAAGTGTAGCGGATGCCGCTTGCGGTGAAAGCCCTGTTGTTCGATGTGTTCGGTACGCTGGTCGACTGGCGCGCAGGCGTTGCGCGAGAGTGTGCGGCGATACTGGCGCCGCGCGGCTACGCGGCCGATTGGTTTGCTTTCGCCGATGCCTGGCGTGGCGAATACCAGGGGGCCATGGAAGAGGTTCGGAGCGGGCGGCTGCCGTTCTGCAAGCTCGATGTCCTGCATCGCCGCAATCTCGATCGAGTTCCTGCCGCGTTTCGGCGCGAGCGCGCTTGGCGAGGAGGATCGTCGCCGCCTCAACATGGCGTGGCATCGGCTCGATGCGTGGCCGGATGTGCCGCCAGGATTGGCGCGTCTCAAGCGCAATTATCTGCTGGCGCCACTGTCGAATGGCAATATCTCGCTGATGGTCGATTTGGCCCGGCGCAACAGTTTTCCCTGGGACGCGATCTTGGGCGCCGAGTTTGCCGGCGACTACAAGCCGAAGCCGCGCGTCTATCTCGCCGCAGCTGAGGCTTTCGATCTACCTGCGCACGAATGCATGATGGTCGCTGCGCATAGCTCCGACCTCGCCGCCGCGGCGGCGATCGGTTTGCGGACCGCCCATATCGCCCGTCCCGATGAGGCTGGGCCGGGACGGGGCGAATCTGCCCCAAATGTGCCGGTCGATTTGGCGGCAAAAAATCTGGAGAATTTGTCTGATCAACTGGCGGTCTGATAGCCAGCCGGTGACCTGAAAGCGGTTTGCGCCATTGGGTCTCGTCGCCATGGGTCTCGTCGCCATGGGTGTAGTTATGAGGGCTCAGTTATGACGGAACAGATGTTGGCGTGCAGTAATCCTGATCGCCGCACGGCGCATCTGCCACTCAAACAATTGTTCAGTCACCAGACCTAAATACTTCAGGGCAATCAGCATCGGCGTGTTCCCTCTTCAATTACGCCTCCAACGCGAAACTATGACATCGCGTTCCATCCCGAAGTGACGGCGGTCACAACCCGTTGCTTTGTGCCTAAATCATTGAAATGGGTATTATTTTGCGGGGGCTAAAATAGCCCAGAGGATGTGGCTATCAAGAGTAGTATCATTCCGCGTCCGGCGGTCGCCAGAATCGCGAGTTTTCAACTCAGCGCGGGAAAGTCGGTATAGCCTTTCGCTGATCCGCCGTAGAAGGTGGGCCGGTCGGGCGGATTGAACGCAGCACCGCGGCGGAAGCGCTCGGGTAAATCCGGATTGGCGAGAAACAGCGCCGCGAAGGATACGAGATCGATCGTGCCCTCGCGCAACGCCGCATTGGAGCGGGCGAGGTCGTTGCCTTTGTTGCCCATCAGTGTGCCACGCCAGATCCTACGGAAGAACTTTATGTCGGGAACTTCGCCGGTCGCGATCGGATCAGTCGGCCCCGGCTCAACGATGTGCAGGTAACTCAACCCGAAGCGGTTGAGTTCGCCGACGGCGACCGCAAATGTTGCCGCCGGGTTACTGTCGGCGACATCGTTGAATGGGTTGGTTGGTGCGAGCCGGACGCCGACCCGCTCGGCGCCCTATTCGCCCACAACCGCTTCCGTCACTTCAATCAAGAAGCGGGCGCGGTTGAGCGCGCTGCCACCGTACTGGTCGGTGCGACGGTTGCTCTTGTCTTTCAGAAATTGATCGATGAGGTAACCATTGGCGCCGTGGAGTTCGACACCGTCGAAGCCCGCAGCCTTCGCATTGGCCGCACCACGGCGAAAGTCCTCGACGACGCCAGCGATCTCGTTTGTCTCTAGCGCGCGCGGCATGACGAAGGGCTGCATGCCCTGCGCCGTTATGGTCTGTCCGGGCGGTTGCAGCGCGGACGGACCGACCGGCGCCCCGTCGTTCAGCTGCAGCGATGGATGCGAGATGCGGCCAACATGCCAGAGCTGGAGAAAAATTCGCCCGCCGGTCGCGTGTACCGCCTCTGTCACGAGCTTCCAGCCTGCGACCTGCGCGGCGGTAAAAATTCCCGGCGTCGCCGGATAGCCCTGGCCCTGTTGCGAAACCTGGGTGCCTTCGGTGATGATGAGACCGGCGCTGGCGCGCTGTGCATAGTACGTAACGTTGAGCGGAACCGGCACTTCCCCTGGACCGGCGCGATTACGCGTCATCGGCGCCATCACGATGCGGTTGGGCAATTGCAGGGGGCCGAGATGGTACGGAGAGAAGACGTCGATGCTTTAGGTGTTTTGGGTCATGGCCGATCAGAAATAGTGGATGCCGTGCTGCGATGCGAGGGAGACGCGAGAAGATTTCGAGTTCTTCTTCGCTGATCCTAAAAGCAGAACATCGGCGCGATAGTCAGCTCAGTTGAGCGTGCCTAATTTGACCCACGAGCTTTTGGCGGTTCGACGCGGAAGCCGCCGCCGGGTTCAAGCTTGATCAGGCCATCGGCAACGGCCCGCGCCCAGCGGCTGGTCGCCGGGATGCCACCGAATGAAAAGAAATGCGGTACCACATTGGCAGGTGCGGCCTCGGCAAGCGCGCGCACCAGATCATCCGGAGTGGTCATGGCGAACATCTGCCGCATCAGGCCGGCTTGCCGTGCGAGACCCTGTGCCGAGGCGCGCACGCCGCAGCGGCTCGCATAACGCATCAGCGAGGTAAGACTGGTCGGACCGGCAAGTCCGATCCGCAGCCGATGCTCGAAGCCAAAGGCGCGTAGCCGTGCAATGAAGTTCTGGATCGCGTCCGCGTTGAAGCAGAACTGAGTGACGATCTCGACGGTTAGACCAATCGCCTCCGCCGCGGCGATTTTTGCCGCGATCGCGCGGTTAAGATCTTCGTCGCCGATGCGCGGGTGGCCTTCCGGGTAGCCGGCGATGCCGATAGTGCGAATCCCGCGCCGCCACAATACGCCAGAATCAATGGCGTCAAGCGCAGACCGGAAGGGCCCGTGCTCAGGCCGGTCGCCGGCGACGACAAGCACGGCGTCCACAGCGGCTTCGCCGTTGAGACGCCCGAGAAATTCGTCGAACTCCCCAACGTTGGCGAAGTTACGTACCGCGACGTGCGGCACCGGCTCGAAGCCCGCCGCGCGCACCCGTATGGCGGCGTCGAGAGATTCTTTGGCCGGCCGATTGGGCACCGCGCTGAGATACACGCGCGTGCCACGTTTGAGCACGGAGAGCGCGCCAATGTCGGCGTCGGACGGCCGCGTCGCCTCGATGGAAAAGCCGGCCATCAATGCCGCGACGCGCGCGACTGGATCGGTCGCGGTCTGATCTGGAATTGGGAGTGCGGTCATCATGCCCTCACCATTTCCACGTCTGTCCTCCGGCACCGCAGGGCAAAGGGCTTATGCGCGCCGGCGTGAAATCACGTAAAATTCATCGAAGAACCACAATCCGCCCCGTTCACGCAGCACCGAGCGTGTGGCGTCGATATAGCGCCCGTCCGCCACCGCATCGCCAAGACGGTCATCCTCGACCTGGGCCACGTAAATCGCCGCGTTCCATGCCGCAAACAATGTCGAGGTGCCGATCAACTCAGAGATTTCCGATGGCAGCGTGTGCATCACGTAACGAAATAGCGACCTGTTATCCGCATAGGCGTTGAAGTTGAGATCGCGGCCGGCCGGTCCAAGCTCATGCTTGGCCGCTTTCAGGATCTGATGGCGATCGTGGATGAATGGATGATCGCCGGGCCAAACCTTCTGAATGATCTCCATGCCGGGATCGTTGCCGTGCGACTGAATGCCGATGAGCCGTCCGCCCGGCCCCAATGCGCGTGCAAGCGGAGCGACCACACGAGACGCCTTGAATTCGAGCGAGGCGCGTGCCCGATAGGGCTGCGAGGCGATGACGAGATCGTAGTTCGCGCTGGTGCCGCCAGCTCTGGGAATGATCGGATCGAGCACGAAGCGGTGATCTTCGCGATAGAGGACGAGCACGATCGGCCGCTCGTAAACGGGATTGCCGGTGCGCGGGCTTACGCCGGCCTTCCAGTTCTGAGCCAGGAACGGCTCGAGATCCATAATTTGCTCTTCAAAGCGGTGAGCCGAATTGCCGACCAGCGGCAGCTCATGCCAGACGAGGCTGGACGCGGCGTTCATCGATTTCACGTGCAGCCATGGCGCGTCCGCGTAGGCGAGATTGGTCAGCACCAACACCGTAGACGGGTGCTCGAAGAAGCGGTCGGACATTTTTTGCAGTGTCAGCCGCACGTCCTCCAAGCTGATTTCCTTGCCGACCACGTAAAACGGCATGTGGGTGAAGCGGTCGTGCATGGCGCGCATCACCCGTGTGAGCACCGATCCGTCGCCGACGCCGGCGTCGAAGATGCGTACTGCCGGAGGATGCGGATGGATGTGGGCGAGTTCCTCCGAAATGCGGTGTGCAACCTCCCATTTCTCGCTGCAGGTGTTGACGAACAGCAGATACTTCTGCCGGTTGTCGAAAAACCGGAAATTGCGCTGCGGTTCGTCGGAAGTTTCGCCAGCTTTGGCCGGCACGGGCGCAGCAGGCACCGGTGCGGGAGATACGGGCGCAGGAGGCACGGGCGCCGGAGGCAATCCCGTTGCTGGGCGGTGTTCGCGGGATCGTTCAATCACGATAGGACGAGGCCCCTGAGGTGGGTGGGCAGCCATGAAACCATGGATGCGGTCGAGTGTGTCGGTGGTGATGCGGCCGCCATTGCGCAGCCGCGCGGCAAGCTTGCCGTCGTTGACCGCTCGGCGGCCAAACGTCGAACTCGGCGAGCCCGGATTGCCGACAATAGTCCGATATTTGCTGGAGTAATTGCTGGGCGTTCATGGCACGCCATCCTGATGTTTCCTCGACCTGTGCGCCGGTTTCAGGCCTGTTTTTTTGCGCACGGCTTCTGGTTGTTAGCCAACCAACCGACGAGAAGCAGGTCAACCACAAAATAGCCCACTATCGCAGTGGGTTATATGATGGGCGTTAAACTCGCCTTGTGCCAGGGCGGTGGGCCATAAAAATCTGCCAAGGTGCTGATGGCAAATGAACCCATTGACGTTCGCTCTGGGACACAAAAGATACGACCTCATGCCCCGCTTTGCCGCCAACCTCGCATATTTGTTCGCTGAGCAGCCGTTGATGGAGCGCTTCGCGGCCGCGGCTGAGGCTGGATTCGGTGCCGTCGAGCTGCTGTTTCCGTATGACGTTCCACCTTCGGCTGTGAAGGCAGAGTTGGCCCGGCATGGCCTGACGCAGCTCGGCATCAACACGCCGTTTGGCCGCGAGGGCGAAGCCGGCCTAGCCGCGATACCCGGCCGCGAGCGCGAATGGGAAGCCGCATTTACGCGCGCCCTTGATTACGCCATAGCGATCGGCGGCCGCACCGTCCATTGCATGGCAGGCTGTGTCCCGCGTGAGCAGCACCCGGCGGCAGAGATGGTTTTCGTCAGGAATCTTGCGCGGGCGGCGGAGACGGCGGCGAGCGCGGGGATCACCCTCTTGATCGAGCCGCTTAATCCTCGCGATCGGCCGGATTATTTCCTCAGTCGCGTCGAGCATGCTGCCGCTATTGTCAGCAAGGTCGGCAGCGCCAATCTGCGCATTCAATTCGATTTTTATCACGCACAAATCGTCGGCGGGGATCTCATCCGCCGCTTCGAGGCGCATTTGCCGCTCGTCGGCCACGTCCAGATCGCTGGCGTTCCAAGCCGCCGCGAGCCCGACGAGGGCGAAGTCAATTATCCGGAGATCTTCGCGGCCCTCGACCGATTGGGCTACGCAGGTTTCGTCGGCTGCGAGTATCGTCCACGCGGCCGGACCGAGGACGGACTGGGCTGGGCGCGGCCTTACGGCATTGTTCCGCGCGGCTAGAGCGGCGCTCAGAATGCGGAGTATTGCCGCCAAATCACCCATAATTTCGTGGCTTTTTGGCAGTCCGCCTACGCCTGCAGGACTTTTGTCCGATCCACAATGACGGTATCGTCCCCCGAGGGATAAGGTGGTGTGGGTGATGTGGGGTCGAAAACGCAAGTCGGCGGCGACCGCGACCGACAGTGAAGCGAGTTCAACGCTGAAACAGGCGGTGCATCAGGCGCGCGTCGAGGCGGCCGAGCGCTCGAGCGTCGTGGTCGACCTGCGCGATGCGGAAGTCGCGCGTCTCGAACTTCTCAATGAGGCGCTTGATCCGCTGTTCGCCGAAATACCTCCTGAAATCCAATTGTTTGATCGCGGCTTGAGCCGCGGCGAGACCCCACGGCTGTGGATCGATGCGGTAGCGCACGTCGCCATGGGCCGCGACAAGCGCATTTATCGTTTGCTCCAGGACTCGCGTGTCGGCCGCCACGTGCTCGCTGAGTCGCATGAAATTCCCGAGATCGTGAAGGCAGTCACCGAGTACGTGGCGCGCCGGTTGGTTGAACGTGAGCGGGCGCTCGAGGAAGATCCCGATTTCATCGGCCGTGTCGGGCGACAAGAGGTGGCACGTGAGCGGAGACGTCGGCGCCGCCGGATCTTCGGCGCACTCGTGTTCGGCTTTTTCCTGGGCCTCGCAACCCTCGTGCTTATCGCCTTGCTGCTGGCAGGCCAGTCCTAAGACAGTTTCCGCCGGTTCAGTTCGCGGACGACGCCGTCGGTGCCGCGCTGCCGCGCGATCATCTCGCAGCGCCAAGCGCCCGGTTCGCCATCAATATGAAAGAGATGGTAGCCGGCGGCGTCTTCGTGGCCGTGCTGCACGAGCGCCGATCCCGAGGGCACACCAACGGCGGGAATGCTCTTTCCGGAACCATCGAGCCAGATCAGGGAGAAACAATGATCATGGCCGTGCAGAATGAGTTCAGCGCCTTTGTCGGCCACGACCTGGCAAAACTGCGCGGCGTCGGTGAGCCGCCGCATATAGCGGCTCGGCGGACTCATCGGCGGATGATGGACGAGGACGACCCGATACAGCTCTCTGTTTTGCTCTAGGGCCTTGGCAAGCCGTGAGAGCTGCGGCTCGCCAAGCTGGCCGGTCGCCGAAAATGCCGCAGTTGGCAGCGCCGAAGACAGCGCGATCAGCACAATGGGTCCACGCCGGCGCAAGAACGGAAACTTGCCGGGCGCGGCGCCGTCGTCGCCACGCATGTAATCGCCCCAGTATTCGGCCGGCCAAGATTTCGCTTGCGGCACGTAGATATCATGATTGCCTGGAATGACGGTCACCGCAGCCGGCGCTCCCAGCGTTTCGAGCCACGCGCGGGCTCGCACGTATTCGGCGCGGACCGAGAAATTGACGAGATCGCCGGTGACCGCTGTGTGGTCGACGCCGAGGCTTTTCAGATCGTGCGTTATCTCCTCCAGCACTTCGCCGCGGAAAATATGTTTCCGTCCGCGGTGCCAATTGATAAAGCCGAGCCCGCGTTTGCCGAGAAGGTCGAGGGGCCGCGGCCACGCTGAAAGATGCAGATCGGAGAGGTGGGCGAGCGTAAACATCGCCGCATCATGAGTGCGAATCGCGGAGGCACCAAAAGATTTTCTGATAAGCGCCAAATGACAATCACGAACGAGCGTGACGATCACGCACTGCCGATGAGAATGCCGGCGGCAAAAACCAGTACACCGCCGACAACGACCTGGAAGGCGGCTTGCAGGAACGGCGTATCCATATAGTGGGTGCGGATCCACGAGATGGCGGCAAGTTCGATCGCCACGACCGCAAACGCGAGCGTGGTCGCCAGATAAAAATGCGGAATGATATAGGGCAGCGTGTGGCCTAGCCCGCCGACTGCCGTCATGACGCCGCACACCGCGCCGCGCACAAGCGGCGCGCCGCGTCCGGTAAGCGAGCCGTCATCCGATAACGCCTCGGCGAAGCCCATGGAGATTCCGGCGCCGATGGCCGCCGCGAGTCCAACCAGAAATGTCGCCCAGGTATTGTGGGTAGCGAAGGCTGCTGCGAACAGTGGCGCGAGCGTAGACACGGAGCCGTCCATGAGGCCTGCGAGACCGGGCTGGACGTATTGCAGCACGAACATGCGCCGAGCCGTCTCATCCTCGGCTTTCCGGGCGCTGGGCGTGATTCCCTCGCCGAGTTCCTGGGCAAGCTTCTCGTGCTTGTCCTCGGCAGCGGCAAGTTGCGTGAGCAGATCGCGAGTAGCATGGTCAGGGGCCGATTCCGCCGCGCGGCGGTAAAACCGCGCAGTCTCAAATTCCATTTCCTCGGCGAATTTGCGCACAGCATCGAGGCCGAGCGGCCGGTTTAGCCAGATCGGCCGACGCGAGACGAAGCCTTTTACGTCCTGGCGCCGGATCAGCGGCAGAAAGTCGCCGAATTTCTTGCGGTAGAGTTCGAGCAGCATGTCATGGTGGCTGATCTCTTCCTCCGCCATCTTGTCGTACATAGCCGCGGTGTCGGGGTAGGAGCCGCGCAGGGCGGCTGCAAAGGAGCGATAGATGCGGTTATCCTCATCTTCGTTGGAGATGGCGAGCGCCAAGACCTCCTGTTCACTCAAGTCGGAAAAGCGTTTCACGGGGGTTGCCTCGGTGCCGGAATAAAATATTAGAACGCCTCTAAATTGAAAAGCTAGGGGTATGACGACGGCATTGGAAGTGCGCAAAAGAGGTCGGTCGTAAGAAGGCCAATGTGCCTCGCCTATCAATGCGTTGCCGGAGTTCGCTTACATGCAACTTGATACCATTCGCCGGTTGTTTGAGCCGGTCCTGCAGCGCCTTTTGCATTTCTATTGGCGCTTCGCGCGAGCGCTGACGATCGGCGTCCGCGCGGTTGTTATCGACGGCTCGGGCCGCGTGTTTCTGGTTAAACACACCTATGTCGCCGGCTGGCATTTACCGGGCGGTGGCGTCGAAGTCGGCGAAACGGTTGCGAAAGCGCTTGCGCGCGAACTTCACGAAGAAGGCAACATCGAACTCACCGGGCCCGCGGCGTTCTTTGGTATCTATTACAATCGCCGTATTTCGCGTCGCGATCACGTTGCACTCTATGTGGTTCGCCATTTCCGTCAAAGCGCGCCGCCGCAGCCGAACAGCGAAATCGTGGCGCACGGTTTCTTCGCGCCCGATGCTCTTCCGGGCGACACAACGCGCGGGACGCGGGCGCGGATCGCCGAAGTCCTCGAACAAATCACTGCTGCCGAGTTTTGGTGAAGGTCGAAACGCCCACGTTACGATCTGGTAATTCAAGCCGCGTCATTTTGATCGTCTCCTTCGCCGACCGGAAACCATCGCTTCACGCGCGGGTTATTTTGGATGGGCGATTTGAAGTCGCAGAAGGAGAGACTCTGATGCGAAAGAAGATACTGGCGCTCGCCGCGGCCGCAGCGCTTGGTACCGCGGCGATGAGCACTGGTGCGTTTGCACTGGGGCACGGCGGTGGCGGCCACATTGGAGGCGGGGCGCACTTTGGCGGAGCGCACTTTGACGGAGGCGCGCATTTTGGTGGAGCGCGTTTTGCCGGCGGCCATTGGCGCGGAGGTTGGGGGCGAGGCTACGGTTACCGCGGCTACGGATGGGGACCTGGCATAGGACTTGGGCTTGGCCTGGGTGGCCTCTACGCGTATGGCGGTTATCCCGGCTATTGCGGTTATCCCTATTACAGCTGTGGCCCTTACTACGGCTGGTAATCTGAGCATCGCGCACGGCACGTCGCGCCCTTTCGCCCCCTTGGGGCGCGACGGCCGTTCAGCAAATTAGCTAAAGCGACTGCGGTCGTGGGGCAGGGTGAAGTCAATCGCTGGGCCAATCGGCACGATGCCGGTTGGATTCACATTACGGTGGCTGCCGTAATAGTGCCGCTTGATGTGATCCATGCTGACGGTCTCGGCGATGCCAGGCACCTGATAGAGGTCGCGCAGATAATTCCAGAGGTTCGGATAGTCGATGATGCGCCGGACGTTGCATTTGAAATGACTGGAGTAGACCGCATCGAAACGAACGAGCGTCGTAAATAGCCGCCAATCGGCTTCAGTGATTTGCCGCCCGACCAGATAACGCTGTCGCGACAGCCGCTCTTCAAGTTGATCGAGCGTGGCGAACACAGCGCGCGCGGCTTCTTCGTAAGCGGCCTGGGTCGTGGCAAAGCCCGAGCGATAAACGCCATTGTTGACGGTTTCGTAGATCAGATCGTTGATTCGATCGATCTCGCCCCGCAGCTCAACCGGATAATAGTCAGCGCGCACATCGGTAAACGCATCGAATGCGGAATTGAGCATCCGGATGATTTCAGAGGATTCATTGTTGACAATGGTGCGCTGCTTCTTGTCCCAAAGCACCGGCACGCTGGCCCGCCCGTTGTAATGCGGATCGGCGAGCACGTAGACGTCCGCAAGCACCGATTTGCCGTTAACGCTATCCAGCGTCGCGCCGGGCTCGGTGCCGAATTCCCAGCCCTTTTTGCCGAGGAGCGCGACCGTTACCGAGACCGAAATCACGCTCTCGAGTTTTTTCAGTTTGCGGAAAATCAGCGTGCGATGCGCCCACGGACAGGCGAGGGAAACGTACAGATGATAACGGTCCGGTTCGGCGGCAAAGCCGCCCTTGCCGGTTGGTCCCGGACTTCCGTCGGTCGTGATGTAGTTGTGGAATGCCGTAGGTTTCCGGACAAAACGACCGTCCTGGACGCGCATATCTACTTCTTGCCAGACGCCGTCGACGAGCAGCCCCATCGTTATCTCCATTAAATTCGCTGTCCGGCATGTAAGCATGCGGCGGGCGATCGTTAGTGTTCGGCTGGACCCGGACTTGCGCAGGTGCTACGCGGCGGCGCCATGACCGATGTTTCGCTCACTATTCTGCCGGAGACGGCGCACGACGCGGCAGCGATTGAACGCCTGCATGAGCGCACGTTTGGTCCGGGGCGCTACGCCAAGACTGCGTACCGGTTGCGGGAGCAGGTAGCACACAGCCTCGATCTTTCGTTCACTGCGCGCATCGGAACGTTGCTGGTCGGCTCGGTGCGGCTTTCACCGGTTCGCATCGGTGAAGCCAAAGCGTTGCTGCTCGGCCCGCTCACCGTGGAGCCACCGTTTCGGGAGCGGGGCGTTGGTCAGGCGCTGATCGCACGCGCGCTTGAAGCGGCACGCGCAAGCGGCCACCGGCTGGTCATCCTGGTGGGGGACGAACCGTACTATGGCAAATGCGGATTCAAACGGGTACCGCCGGGCCGCGCGATCATGCCCGGTCCAGTCGATCCGGAAAGGCTCCTTGTCCTCGAACTGATCGAGGGTGCGTTTGAAGGCGTAGCCGGGCCGGTGCTCCCCGAATAAGAGCAACGATCGTCTGAATTGTTTCGCCTCCACGCGCCTGCGAGCGCTGCGGATTTGCTCATCACACCAGCGAGGGAACCAAAATCCGGCCTTTCCGTTACCAACCCGCGAAAGGAACCGGTGATGTCTTTGCTGAAATGGGCGCTGATTTTCTTACTGATTTCGCTGGTTGCGGCGTTGTTCGGATTTAGCGGCATATCGGCCGCGACCGCCGACATCGCGCGAATCCTATTTTTCATTTTCGTCGTGATTTTTCTGGTGCTGCTGGTCTTGGGCCTCGCCGTCTTTCGGGTTTGACGCATCCACGCGTGGTAGGCTGCTGTTACCGTTCAGCGTCCTTCTCGCGCCCACGTGCCGGCAAGACTGCCGAGCAGGAGCAGCAGGCCGAGCAGACCGGCGAACACCGGCAGCACGCCGATGCCGCGGATAACGCTGGAATCGCGCATTTTTAGGCCAATCCAGTCATCGCCCTTGTAGGTATCACCGGAGTGCACCGCGATGATGCGCGGTACGCCGTCCCCATTTCCGTTGTCGAGCCGGCGCGAATCTCCGCCGGTAGCGGCGGCGATCGGCGACAAAACCTCGGTCGTAGAGGTCACTTCGGCGAATTCCCGCGGATTGGCAGGGCCGATATTGACGAGCGCGTTGAGCTTGCCGTCAGTGGCCCGCCAAAGCCCGAGCTCGTTTGCCGCAACGCTGGCCGACCAAACGCCGGCTTCGGCGGGCGCCAATTTCACCGTTGAAGTTGCACCGGAGGGTGCGGTTACGGTCACAGGAGCAACGTCGTCGGCCATCGTCTGCCGCCGGATCAGAAGTTCGTGCCCGCGAACGGTAAGCCGCAGCGCTTCTTCCTCAAGATCCGGCTCTTTCATCAGCCAGTGCGAGAGCCTGCGCAGCAGATCGAGATGCGGGCCGCCGCCTTGGAAGCCGCGGGCCCACAGCCAGATGTGATCGGAGAGCAGCAACGCGACGCGGCCTTCACCTTCGCGGCCGAGGACGAGGAGCGGCTTGTTGTCCGGCCCTTCCATGACCGCTGTGCCGGTGGGCTTTCTGGTGTCAACGAGGCGGAACCACTGGCTCCAGTGCGGCGGATTGCTGTCCGATCCTTCGAGGTCGCGCGTCACCGGATGGCGCTTGCCGAGGTCGGTGAGCCGAGCGTGGAAGCCGCGCTCGGTGACATTGCCAGTCGGCTCGGCGGGCAAAATCGAGTCCAGCGGTGTGCGCCAAATGCTCGTCTGACTCGCATAATCCGGCCCAGCGGCCACCAGCACGGCGCCGCCGTCGCGCACAAAGCGGGTGATGTTGTCAAAATAAATAAGGGGCAGGACGCCCTGACGCGCGTAACGGTCGAAGATGATGAGCTGGAATTCGCCGATCTTCTGCTGGAACAGCTCGCGGGTCGGAAAGGCGATCAGAGAAAGCTCATTGATCGGCGTCCCGTCCTGCTTCTCCGGCGGCCGCAAAATGGTGAAATGAACCAGATCGACGGAGGCATCCGACTTGAGCAGGTTGCGCCACGTGCGCTCGCCAGCGTGCGGTTCACCTGAGACCAGCAACACGCGCAGCTTGTCGCGCACCCCGTCGATCGTGACCACGGCGCGGTTATTAACGGTTGTCAGTTCGCCGGGAAGCGGCGCAGCTTCGATCTCGACGATGTTCTGGCCGCCGTGCGGGATCGGAATATCGACACGCTGCGGGGTGCCAACCCGCACGGTGCTCGTCTCCACGACCTCGCCGTCGCGGCGGATAGTCACCGAGGCGGTGCGCTCTTTCGCGCCCTGATCGTCGATTTGATAGGTCACGGTCTGTGACTGGCCGACGATGCCAAATCGCGGCGCGGCGAGGAGCGCCACCCGCCGGTCGCGCTCATTCTTGTTGCCGGTGATAAGCGCGTGCACCGGCGCCGCAAAACCAAGCGCACCGGCGTCTCCCGGCACATCGTGGACCCGGCCGTCGGTGATCATGATGGCGCCAGCGACACGATCGGGGGGCACGTCGGCAAGTGTCGCACCCAACGCGGTAAATAACCGCGTGCCGTCGATCTCTCCATCCGCTTGCCCGGCCTCGACGACGCGGACGTCGAGGCCGGGAATGCGGCTCAGACGGCTGACGATGGCGGCGCGCGCCGCTTCGGTCTGCTGCGCCCGCTGGCCGAAATTCTGGCTCGGACTTTTGTCGACCACGACGACGGCGACCGAGGACAGCGGCTCACGGTCTTCTCGCGTGAGCGAGGGATTGGCGAGCGCGAGTACGATAAACGCCAGCGCCAGGGAACGCAGAACGGCCCCATGGCTGCGTGAAACAAACAATAGCAACGCCAAGCCGACAGCCGCGGCGACGCCAGCCCACAGCACCGGCATTCCAACAAGCGGAGCAAACGCGACGCCGAAGTTCAACGCGTCCTCCTACTGCCCCAACCGCTCAAGTAGCGCCGGTACGTGGACCTGGTCCGCCTTGTAGTTGCCGGTAAGCGTGTACATCACGATGTTGACGCCAGCTCGAAACGCGAGCTCACGCTGGCGCGGCTCGTTTTCCAACATTGGCAGCATGGGTTGACCGTCGGGCTGCATCGCCCAGGCGCCGGCGAGGTCGTTCGAGGTAATGATGATCGACGACACGCCGTCGCCGCCGCGAGCGGGCCGCGCCGCCGCGTCCTCGCTCACGGCCGGCAAAGCTTCGACCCAAAGCTGGCCGGAATTGAAGCGGCCGGGGAATTCACGCAGCAGATAGAACGTTTTTGTCAGAACGTGATCGCGCGGCACCGGCTCGAGCTCGGGGATATCGAGAGACGACAGGATTTTGCGCAGTTCAAGCATGCCTGGGCTGCGCGTATCGCCGCCGGCGCCCGGCGGGGCCGAAACCGCGTCGCGGGTGTCGAACAAAACCGTACCGCCCTGTTTCATGTACGTGTCAACACGCTTGAGCGTCTGATCGGACGGGCGGGCCGCGCCCGGGACGATCGGCCAATAAATCAGCGGATAAAAAGCGAGTTCATCGCGGGAAATGTCCAGGCCGGCGGGCTCTCCCGCCTCCAGCGCCGTGCGCTGAGCGAGAAACAGCGTCAGCCCGCCAAGTCCGGCCTTGCTGATGGAATCGACATCGCGATCGCCCGTGACAACGTAGGCGAGCTTGGTTTCGAGCGCGGCAGACGGCACATCGCCGTTCGGCAAATCTTCGGCGCCAGCGTGCGGGACGTTGAGCGCCAGTGCCGAGAGGATGAGCACGGTCGCAGCGGTGGCGCGGGCTATGCGCGGAATAAGTCGGGCAATCCCGCCGCCGAGATAGAGCACCAGCAGCGTGTCGAGCAGCAAGAGGCCGAGCGCCGCAAGGAGTATCGGTCCGCGCAAATCTTGCGGCTCGGTCTTGCGGTAGATGTCGTGGCTTGCATTCGTGAGCGCGGAGACATCAAGAGGCGCCAGCCTATCGGCGGCGGTGAGCGTGTTGACGGCCAGGAGGTTCTCCGGCCGGCCGTAAAAGCCTGGCGGATGATCGGCAGTGGCGCTTGCGGAAAAATCCGTCGGCACCGGGCGTGCAGTTGAGGGCGGCGAGACGAAGAAGCCGAAGCCGTCGAGCACGCGATTGGGTGCTACCGCCTCTTGCACGTTCTTGGTCTTGGCGCTGTCGGTCTTAGCAACGTTGGTCGTGCCTGCAAGCGCAACGATGCGCTTGAGCATTTCCACGAAGGTGCCGGAAAGCGGCAGGTCCGACCAACGGGTATCGCCGGTGACGTGGAAAAGCACGATCATCCCTTTGCCGCGGCGCGCGGCGGTGACCAGGGGCGTGCCGTCGGCAAGCGTCACCCACGTATTCTCGGTTACCGTCGCATCCGGTTCTGCCAGGACCTGCCGGTTGACCGTCACATCGTTGGGCACGGGCATGCCGTTGAATGGCGAGTCGTGTGAAAAGGCGGCGAGTGGTTGCGGCTTGTCCCAGCTTAAGCTGCCGCCGAGAATGCGACCGCCCCGCCGTAGCCGGACCGGGACGAGATCGTCGTCCGAGGCGGCGAGCCTGGGGCCCGCGAAACGCACCAGTACACCGCCATCTTCGATCCAGCGCGCCAGACGATCATGCGCTTCACCCGCGACATTGCCGACGTCGGCGAGAATAAGCATGGGCAGGTGCTGATCGAGGAAATGCGTCACCGCTTCGGCCGGCGACTCGCCTTGGGCAAGCCGCACGTCCGCGAACGGTCCGAGCGCGCGAGCGATGTAATAACTTGAGGACAGCAGCGGCTGCGAGGTATCGGCGGTCGCTCCCGAAATCACGCCAACCGTGCGGCGGCTCCAACGCTTATCGAGTAATTGCACCGCGCCGGCGGAGTGCTCGCCAGCAATCTCGATCCGCGCGATGTCATTGCGGATTTCGACCGGCAGGTCGAACTGCGCCTCGGTCTCGGTGTCCGCAGATTTGAAGGCAAACGGCGTCTCGCCGAGCGTCAATCCCTTGAGATCAAGCGCCCGAACCGTCCCGGTCGCAGCCGCGCCGGCGGCGGCGCGGACCACCTTGATGCTGAGTGCGCCGGCGGCGTTCTCGGCAGATGAGAGCGCGAGCGGTTGCGCAATGCCGCCGGAGACAATCGTGACCGGCCGGTCTTCGATCGTCCGCGCGAGGTCTTTCACGAACTCGGCGCCGTGGCCGACGTCAGTCGCATCGGACAGCCAAACCACCTCGACGTCGCGCGCGTCGGCCAAGAAACGTCTGATGGCGGGGAGTGTTTCCGCACGATCGACCGTGTTTGGCACCGGCTTGATCTGTTGCAGGCGCACACGTGCCGAACCTGCTGTGGCGAAGGAAATGTCGCGCGGTCCTTGCGAGAGCGGAATGAGCGCGATCGCGCGATGATCATTTTCCGCACGCGAAATGATGTCGTCAGCCGTGCGAATCCGTGCCTCCCAAGAGGCGGCCGCCGTCCAGCCATCGTCGATCAGGATCGCGATTGGCGCCTTGGTCTTCATTGCCGCGAGCGGCGGGTTCCACAATGGACCCGCCGCCGCGATGATCACGAGTGCGGCCAGCGCGAGCCGCATAACGGTAAGCCACCACGGCGCGCGCGAAGGTGTTTCCTCCTTCGGTGCAATCTCGAGCAACAGGCGCGTCGGTGGAAAATCGACGCGCCGCGGGCGAGGCGGGATCAATCGCAGCAGCCACCACAGCACGGGCAGCGTGAGTAGCCCAATCAGCACCAGCGGTTCGGCAAAGCCGAGGGGAAGTCCGGCGATCATGCCGAAACCCTCGGCGCGGTCCCGGCGTGCGAATGCATGCCGTCGGCGAGCGCCGCGCCGATGCGGGCATGCAGGGCCAGCAGAAGCTCGCTGGCCGCGCGATCGGTGCGATGGATGATGAAGCTCCAGCCCAGCCGGTCGGTCTCGGCCCGGATTTCGGCGCGGTGCCGCTGGACCCGCGCCGTGTAATCGGTCCGCCAGATTTGAGCGCGGCCCGCGGTTATGCGGCCGCCGCCTTCAGGCTCGACAAATTCGATGCGTCCCCAATATGGGAAAGTCTCCTCAGCCGGATCGACGATTTGTACGACATGGCCGCGCGCGCCGTTGCCGGCGAGCTGTGTGATGGTGCGGCGCACGTCGCCGATGTCGCTCCACAAATCGGAGATCAGCACGACCTCGGCCAGCGGGGAGGGGGAAAAGTTTGCTGGCAAGCTGGTGCGCTCGTTGCGGTCATGCATGATCGCTTGCGCCATGCGCTCGACGACGTTGCGGCTGCCCGTCGGAACCATCAAGCCCGGAATGCCGACGCGCTCGCCGCCTTCGACCAGAACTTCGGCGAGCGCCAGGGCAACAACAAGTGCGCGGTAAAGTTTGGTGTCGCGTACGAGCGGCGAGGCAAACACCATTGACGGCGAACGATCGGGCCAGATCCACACCGTGTGTGCCGCTTCCCATTCCTGTTCGCGGACATAGAGATGGTCATCGCGCGCTGAGCGACGCCAATCGACGCGGGACGCGGGTTCGCCGGATACGAAACGGCGGTACTGCCAGAAATTTTCTCCGGACCCGGCGCGGCGCCGTCCGTGCAGGCCGTGAAGGACCGTCGCCGCGACCTGGCGGGCTTCGAGGATCAAACGCGGCATTGCGGCCGCGAGCGTCCGTCCTTCGCCTACCGCACGCTGTACCGCCGGCCGATCGTGATTAGCTGCGCGCCTTGCATCGAGCGCCATTCGGTTATCCGATCCGCGCTTTCAGGCGGGCGATCACGGCTTCGATACTCTCGCCTTCGGCGCGGGCGGTGAAGGTAAGCGCCATGCGATGCTTGAGTACGGGCTCAGCGAGATCGAGCACGTCGTCGATTGACGGCGCAAGACGCCGGTCGAGCAGAGCCCGCGCGCGCACCGCAAGCATGAGCGACTGGCTCGCGCGCGGTGAGGGACCCCAGGCGATGAGTTTGGCCGCATCACCGCCTTCAGGCCCAGGCCGCGCCGAACGCACCAGCGCGAGGATCGCTTCGACGACGGATTCGCTGACCGGCAATCGGCGCACCAATCTCTGAGCGCTCATCAGGTCTTCCGCGGTCATCACGGGCTTCGCCCGCACCTCCTCGGCACCGGTTGTTTCAAACAAAATTCTTCGCTCGGCCGCGCGATCGGGATAGTCGACGTCGATCTCCATCAGGAAGCGGTCAAGCTGCGCTTCCGGCAGTGGATAGGTGCCTTCCTGCTCCAACGGATTCTGGGTCGCGAGGACATGGAATGGACGCGGCAAATCGTGGCGCGTGCCGGCAACGGTGACATGCTGCTCCTGCATGGCTTGCAGCAGCGCCGATTGAGTACGAGGGCTGGCGCGGTTGATTTCGTCAGCCATCAAAAGCTGGGCGAACACCGGGCCGGAGAGAAAGCGAAAGCTGCGTTTGCCGCTTTGATTTTCTTCCAGCACTTCGGTGCCGAGTATGTCCGAAGGCATCAAATCGGGCGTGAATTGGATACGCCGCGCATCGAGCCCAAGCACGATGCCCATGGTTTCGACGAGCTTGGTTTTGGCAAGACCCGGGACGCCGAGCAGGAGTGCGTGCCCGCCGGACAGGATGGCGACGAGCGCCTGTTCGATGACCTTATCCTGGCCAAAGATGACTGCGCCGATCGCTTCCTTGGCCGCGCGCACATGATCGGCGCTTGCTTCGGCCGCACGAACAATCATGTCTTCGAGCTTCTCGAGGCCCTCTCCGCTGACAGCGGCCATGCTTAACCCCTTGTCTAGTGCCGCATCGAATATCGAATCAAATTCGCGGCATCGGCACGAATCAAAGCATCAGGCTTTGCACCGCCATTACGCAATGCAATATATGCGCCAGCGCCATTCGAACGGACGTGCAGCAATTCTTTCATCCACAGGCAACAAACCCTAGCTTTGGCACGGATGTGATTGCATCTCGGTGATCACGATTCCGCGAGGATGTCGCCTTCGGACGTAAGCTCCAGGCGGGGAAGTTCAAGGCAAACAATGGCGAAGGAAGGGCAGTCCGGTCTGGAAACGATCACTGGCGCGTTAGGGGGTGCGGGCAAGGGGAAGGCGCCGCCACCGGTCGAACGCTGGAATCCGCCCTATTGCGGCGATCTCGATATGCGCATCGCTGCCGACGGAACGTGGTTCTACTTAAAGAGCCCAATTGGCCGTATGGCGCTGGTCAAGCTGTTCGCGTCAGTGCTCAAGCGCGAAGGCGAAAAATATTTTCTCGTCACGCCGGTGGAAAAGTGCGGGATTGAAGTCGATGATGCGCCGTTCCTCGCCGTCGAGCTGAACATCGAAGAATCAAGTGACGGCCGGATCCTCAACTTTCGCACCAATGTAGACGATTGGGTTAGCTGTGGTCCGGAGCATGCGTTGCGCTTCCAGCCCGAAGCCGGCACCGGCGGCTTGAAGCCGTATCTTCACGTTCGCCGCGGCCTATGGGCGAAAGTCACGCGCACGTTGTTCTTCGACCTTGTCGAACTCGGCGAGGAGCGCGAGGTTGGGGGCAAGGCCATGTTCGGGGTGACGTCGAAAGGCACTTTCTTTCCCATGGCGCCGGCCGATCAGGTGAGGGATTTCGCGTGAATCAACAACCGGCGCCGGTGCCCAAGGTGGCGGTGGAAGATTTTTTTGATCGTGCGCGGGCGCAGCTTACGCTTGAGGTACCGCCGGCGCTCACCGATCCGATGGCGGAAGGTGCGCGCGGCGACCTCGATCTCAATCCGTCGATGTGGGAGCAAGCTGGCGTTGCGGCCACCAAACCCGCGGCAGTACTCGTACCGGTCATCGAACGCAGCGAGCCGGTCGTGTTGTTCACGATTCGCACACAGCAACTCGCGAGCCACGCCGGGCAAGTCGCTTTTCCCGGCGGCAAGATCGACCCCGAGGATGAGAGCCCGGTCGCAGCGGCGTTGCGCGAGGCAAGAGAAGAGATCGGTCTTGCACCGTCGGTGATCGAGCCGCTCGGTTATCTCGATCTTTATCTGACTTTTTCCGGCTTCCGTATTCTGCCGACGGTGGCTCGTGTCGAACCGGACTTTGCATTGTCGCTCAACCCGCGTGAGGTCAGCGAGACGTTCGAAGTGCCGCTCGCCTTCCTGATGACTCCGGACAATTTGCAGCGTCGGACTCGCGAGTGGAAAGGCATCATGCGCGAATATTACGCGATACCGTTCGGTGATCATTACATCTGGGGCATCACCGCGGGCATCGTGCGCAACCTTTACGACCGGGTCTGGGCATGATTCGTCCCATTGCCACCGAGATCGGACTGTTCTTTGTGCCGTTCGTTCTCTACGCCGCGTTTCTGTTGGCGACGCGTGCCGGGGTGCTGCATCCCGATTCGTGGACGTTGCGGCGGGTTGCCACTCTTGTCATCGTCTCGCTGGTGTTGATGGGCGGAAGCTTCGTGGTGCTGGCGCAATTCTCCGGCGCGTCGCCGGGCTCTACCTATGTGCCCGCACACATAGAGAACGGCAAATTCGTCCCGGGGACAACGCAGTGAGAGACGCACCGCACCTGCGAGAGGCTGCATGGCTCAAACAAGGCGAAGTCGCCCGGCTGCTGGCGCTGCTCAATCGCGACGGCGAAGAAGCTCGCGTGGTCGGCGGCGCCGTACGCAACGCCTTGCTGCAGCTTCCGGTCGCCGAAATCGACGTGGCGACGACCGCGTTGCCCGATGAAGTCATGCGTCGGGTCGTGGCGGCGGGCGGCAAAGCTATTCCAACCGGAATCGAACATGGCACCGTCACGGCGGTGATCGATCACCATCCCATCGAGGTCACGACGCTGCGCGAAGACGTCGAGACGTTTGGACGCAAGGCGCGCGTGGCGTTCGGACGCGACTGGGAGATGGACGCCGAGCGGCGCGACTTCACCATCAATGCATTGTCAGCCACTGCCGACGGCACTGTGTACGACTATGTCGGAGGAATCGACGACATTGCCGCGCACCAGGTGCGTTTTATCGGTGATCCGAAGCAGCGGATCGAAGAAGACTATTTGCGTATTCTGCGGTTCTTTCGCTTTCACGCGCTGTTCGGGGCGGCAGCGCCTGATGCGGCCGGTTTGGCCGCCTGCATCGCAGCGCGCGCCGGCCTTGAGACGCTGTCGCGCGAGCGCATTCGCCTCGAATTGCTGAAGCTGATCGTTGCGCAGCGGGCGACGCCGGCTTTGGTGGTGATGGCCGAAGGCGGTCTTCTCGGCCCGGTGCTCGGCGGTGTGGCCTACCTCGCCAGTTTCGAAAACACGATCAAAGCCGAAGCCGCGCTGGGCATTGAGCCGGATGCAGTCCGACGCCTCGGCGCGCTTGGCGTTTGGGTGGCCGAAGATGCCGAGCGGCTCGCGCAGCGGCTACGGCTCGCTAATGTGGAGTCGGAGCGGCTCTTGGCGCTCGAATATTGGTGGCGCGTGGCGCCGCGGTCCGACGCGCGGTCCGCGCGTGCGCTACTTTATGATCTCGGTCCGCAATCATTTGTGGATCGCGTGCTAATCGCGTGGTCGCGCTCGGAGGCGGGAGCCGCAGACCACGCCTGGCGCGAACTGGCCGGCTTGCCGCAACGTTGGACCGTGCCGGTATTTCAGCTGAAAGCCGCCGATTTTACCGGCCGCGGTGTTTCCGCCGGGCCGTCTCTTGGTATCGCTTTGCGTGCCGCCGAGAAAGCATGGATCGCGGCAGATTTTCCATCGGACCGCGCGGAACTGGAGGCAATTGCCGACAACGCCGCGCAAAATGCGTCGGTCTCTCATTAGGTGTGCGCGAGAAAATGCCGTCGCGCAGGATTCGAATTACGACATCCGCTCGCGAAGCGACCGAAGTCGTCGTCGCGCGACCGGAGCCAACTCGGCAAACCGTGGCCGCATCTGCGCCATCACGCGGCGCGGGCGCATGCGTTCGACCTGCATCTCGTTGCCGCGCCAGACGAAGTCATCGCTGCGCAGTGCTCTGATGAATAGCACCGGCAAGGTCAGGTCACGCGCCAGGCAGTAAAGCGGATAGAACGCCGAGAGGTGCCAGCCGGCAATGGCGGCGAGCAACGTTTCGCTGCCATACCAGAGAACGCCAAGCACCATCACGCTGAGCGTTGCCGGCAGACCGAAATGCGGTGCTGCGACGGCCAGCGCGATGATCGGCAACAGGCCGCCCGAAATGGCTTCCGGCAGGAAATAGGCCAAAAAACTTGCGCGGCGCAGTCGCGCCCAGCGAAGTTGCCGGTTCCAGACCTCGGCAGCCGTCCGATGACCAAGCGGTTGAGGGAACGGCCGATCGACCAGCCGCACCTTGAGACCGGCGTTGCGCACGATCTTTGTCGAGGCCGCATCTTCTGCGACTTCCTTGGCGAGCGTTTCGATGCCGCCGGCCCGTTCAAGATCGGCGCGGCGCCACAGCATGGTCTTGCCTTGGGCGAAGCCAAAACCGAGCGCGTCGGCAACATACTGCCAGCGCGCCTGATAGGTATTAAGAAACGCACATTCGAGTTCGGCCCAGACCCCTCGCGGCTTCGATCCGATCGGCGGCGACGCAACAAGGCCAGTATCCGCCCGCCAACTTGCCATCAGGCGCCCCAGGTAATCGGGCGGCATGAGTACATTTAAATCGGCCAGCACGATCCAATCGCACTGTGCCGCCCGCCAGCCCTTGAGCACGTTATTAAGCTTCGGGTTGCTGCTCGCTCTCTCTTCGCCGATCAAGAGCTTTGCGCCGGCGCTCGGGTGCTCCGCTATCAACGCTTCGACGAGCGGAATGACCGGATCCTTGGCCGAAGCAACACAGAACAGGATTTCGCAGCACGGGTAGTCGAGCTCGAATGTGGTGCGCAGCGTATCGGCGGCATAATTGTCTATGCCGCACAACGGGCGCACCAGGCTTACCGGAGGGTACTCTTGATGGGGCGGCGGTTCTGCCGACGTGTTCTTGCGGAGGCGGACGCCGGCAATCGCAATGCTCACAAAATGAATGGCGGAAGTGGCCAGACAAAAACAGGCGGCGGCGAGAATCGGCGCTGTCATCACAGGGACATTTAGCCAGCCGCCATGACAGCGCTGTGACTCCTGCGAATCCAGCGTTAAGGCCGGCGTTAACGTTTGAAGCAAAGTGCGGCTTTAAGGTTTGCTGTCATTTAGCTGCAATCGAATCAACCTATACGCCGCAGCATGTCGAATGACCGAGAGATCAAACATCGTGACACTTGAGCACGGCACGCGTCTGTTCCGTACTCTGTTCATTTCGGATGTTCATCTCGGCGCGCGCGGCTGCCAAGCCGAACGGCTGCTCGATTTTCTGCGATACCACGATGCCGATACGATTTATCTGGTAGGCGATATCGTAGATGGCTGGCAATTGCGCCAGGGCTGGTACTGGCCGCAGCCGCACAACGACGTTGTGCAGAAACTCCTGCGCAAGGCCCGCAAGGGTGCTCGTTTCATCTATCTACCCGGCAACCACGACGAATTCCTGCGCGACTATTACGGGACGCATTTCGGCGGCATCGAGGTGGTGGAAACGGCGATCCACGAAGGCGCCGACGGTCGCCGCTATCTGGTCGTCCACGGCGATGTCTTCGACATGGTGGTCAAGCACGCGCGGTGGCTCGCCTTACTGGGCGATACCGCTTACGATCTCGCCATCCTGATTAATCGCTATTTCAACGCGATCCGCCGTCGGCTCGGGTTTTCTTATTGGTCGCTGTCGCAATGGGCAAAGCGCAAGGTCAAGAACGCCGTCAACTATATCGGTGCCTTCGAAGAGACGCTTGCAGCGGAAGCGCAACGCCGGAATGTTGATGGCGTCATTTGCGGCCATATCCATCACGCCGTGATCCATGACAATTTCGGTATCCGCTACATGAATTGCGGCGACTGGGTTGAGAGCTGCACGGCGCTGGCCGAGCATCGCGACGGGCGCTTTGAAATTCTCACCTGGTTCGAGACCGACGCGGCGCAGGTTATTCCCGGTCTGACCGTGGTCGACCCGGACGAAGAAGCCGAAATCGCCGCCTGAACCTCACGCGCTCGTCGTAACTGCCGCGCCGGCCGCATCGCGGCGCCGGTAGATCAAGCCCATAGCCGCCACCGAAATCGCCCCAAGCAGCATCGGGATTGACGCGGCGAAGAACAAATTCGTCGCTGCAAAATGCCGCTGGATCAACATACCCAACAACACCGGCCCGGCGATGCCACCGATGCGTCCCACACCGAGCGCCCAGCCGATACCAGTCGAACGAATTGGTGCCGGATAAAACAAGGCAGAGAGCGCGATGACGCTTTTCTGGCCGCCGCTGACGCAGAAACCGGCGAAGAATGCGGTTCCCAGAAGTATCCATTCGGGGCGATCGAGCGTGACGCCAATGAGCGCCACGAACACGACACCGGCGAGATAAAGGCACAACAGCGATCCGTAGGCTCCGGCCCGATCCATCGCCGGGCCGACAATGAACGCAGCGACAATGCCGCCGGTCGTTGTCAGGCTCGTTGCTGTGGCGACTGTCGTGAGCGAGTAATAGTGGTCGCTCAGAATGGTGGGCAACCAAGTCTGCAGCGCATAAAATTCGCCGAGGTTGAGAGCGAAGACAAACCAGAGCAGCAGCGTTCCGGCAATTCGACCGGCCCTGAAAACGCTCGAGATCGCGCTGAACTTTTCCTCCTGATCCGTTGTGAACCCCGCCGGCATCTGGGCGTCGGCAAGGCGCCGATCAATACGCTGCAGAATTGTCCAGATTTGCTCCGGTTTTGCGCCGGCGCGCACCAGCTGATCGAGCGAGTCCGGCAACAGCGCCAAGAGAATGACGGAGAGGGCAAGGGGAAAGCCCGCGCCAATCCACAACAATGATCGCCAGCCGAACGGGACCAGCAACCACGCAGCGGCGATGCCGGCGACGACGAAGCCAAATGAGAACCCGCAATAGATCGCCAGCACGAACGTCGCGCGCAGGCGCTTTGGCGTGTACTCGCTGGTCAGCGCGACGGCACTCGGTATTGCCGCGCCCAGGCCGGCTCCCGTCAAGAACCGCAGCACAATGAGTTCGGTGACGTTGGTTGCAAAAATCGTCACGCCGGTGAACAAGGCAAAGAAAATGGTGCTGGCGATCAGCATGCGCCGATGACCAAAGCGGTCTGACAATGGCGCAAGCGCCAGGTAGCCGACCATCAGCCCAACGAGAGCCGAGGCAAAGATTGGCCCAAGCAACAGCCGGGATATGCCCCATTCCTTGGCCATAAGGGGAGCCATGTAGCTGATGGCCTGTGTGTCCAGGCCGTCGATCAGCATAACGAGCCCGCAAAGCAGCACGATCATGTACTGAAATGCGCCGATCCTGCCGTTATTGATGACGTCCGGCACGTGCATCTTTGGTGCTGCCACCGGTCTCTCCCTTCGATTGTGCGCTTTCGTTGGTCGGGCGTCAGATTTCGCCTTCCTTGTCGCCGGAAGGAACAAACGGGTCGGCGTAAAATTGATCGGCTGGCAGTCCACCGGTCCGGGTGAAGTCACGGCGCGCGGCATTGATCATCAGCGGATTGCCACACGCATAAACCCGACAGAGTGAGAGATCGGGCAGATCTTGCAGGACAGCGGAATGTACGAGGCCGCGGCGTCCCTGCCAATCCGCATCCGGCTCGGAGAGCACAGGCACGATTTTAAGCCAGTCGGCTTGCGCCTGCCACGCGGCGAGCAGCGCCGGCAAATAAATGTCCGCCTCGCTGCGCGCTCCCCAGTAGAGCCGAGCCGGCCCGCGGATGCCGCGCTTGATCATGTCCTGGATGATCGATTTGATTGGGGCGAACCCGGTTCCCGTGGCGACAAATACGGAAGTTTTGGCGGCGTCCTCGCGAAAGAAGAACTCGCCATACGGAATCTCAACGTCGAGCTTGTCGCCCTTTGTCAGCGCCGCCAGCACTCTTTCAGAAAAACGTCCGCCCGGCACGTGGCGAACATGCAGTTCGGCGCCATCACTCTCCAGCGGTGGATTGGCCATGGAGAAATTGCGGCTGTTGCCGTCGGCCATGATCACGCGCAAATACTGCCCGGCGCGAAATTTCGCCCGCACGCCCGCTGGAAAGCGCAATCGCAGAATGATCACGTCCGGCGCCGGCCGATGCAGACGAAAGACGCTCGCTCGAATGCGCTTGCGGGTGAGCGGATCGCGTTTTTCGATACGGCCCGGTTTGATCGTGAGGGCGCTCAGCGGCTTCGCTTGGCACAGCAACACGCCCTCGCGCGGGCCGCTGACATGCTGCTGGCGTACCGCGACTGTGCCCTCGGACAAGAAGCCGGCGCAGGTCGAGCAGACGCCTTTGCGGCAGGAATAGGGGATCGAGTAGCCGGCGCGCTCGGCGGCATCGAGCACCGTCTCGCCGGCCGCGCAAGTGAACGCGATGTCAGCGCTGACGATGCGAATATCGAACGTCATCACGCGTCTCGACGCCTGCGCCGGCCCCGGATACAAGATGGACGGCTCGCAAGATGCCGGCGGGGTCGGCGATGCCGCGCCCGGCAATATCGAAGGCGCTGCCGTGTCCGACCGAAGAGAACACGATGCCGGCGCCGACCGTCAGAGCTGACGCGGTGCGGCCGGCGATAAGCTTGATCGGGATGTGGCCCTGGTCATGGTACATGGCGACAAACCCGTCCAGGTCGGTGCGGCCGAGCAACACGTCCGCGCCGACCGGCCCTTCAACCGCGATGCCGCCGCGGCGCAGCCGTTCTGCCGCCGGCGCCGTAACGCGCTCGTCGTCATCACCGAACAGTCCGCCTTCGCCCGCGTGTGGATTAATGGCGCACAGCCCGATGCGTGGCCGCTTTATTCCAAGTGAGACGAGCGCGCTTGCGCAAACTTGCCCCGCCGCTTCGACGAGATCGGGCGTCAAGCGCAGCAACGCGTTCTGCAGCCGCTCGTGCAGGGTAGCATGGAGGATCCGTAGACGATCGCCGACCAACATCAGAAAGACACGGTCTTCCGGGGTTCCGCTCACGCGCGCAATGAGGCTCGGGTAGCCGCTAAACGGAATCCCGGCGGCGTTGACAGCAGTCTCATTGTGCGGGCAGCCGACGACGGCGCGCGCGTGGTTGGCGCGTACGAAGCCGAGCGCTGCCTCGACATAGGCGACGGTGGCGCGGCCGGCTGCGGCTTCGATGCGCCCCGGGACAAAAGCGCCGCGCGACATGGCGTCGACCGCGAGAACATCAATCGTTCCTGCGACCGGCGCATCGCCGGCGGCGATTTCACGAATGGCGTAACCGTTCGCCGCCTGCTCCGCGTAGTGCCTGACAACAAAAGGATCACCGACGAGAACGGAACGGATGGGGCTGCCATCGAGTGCTACGGCAGCTTTGACGGCGATTTCCGGGCCGATACCGTTGGGATCGCCGATGGCGAGCGCGATCGTAGTATGCGAAGCGCTCAAAGCGGCAACGCCAGCAAAGTATCGATCCGCGAACTGTCGCAGACGACGATACGCTCCGCGAGCTTGGCGCTTTCGCCATTCAGCAGATAAAGATCGAGGTAACGGCCGGTGGCGAAAACATCGGTTTCGCCGCCGCGCATGATGCGCGCGACCAGAAACGGCGTCTCGCTGCGCACGCCGCCGACGCTCTGCGACAGAATCGACGGCATGCCGAGAATATGACGATAGCTCTGCCGCTCGTAGACGTTCGCCTCGCGCAGCGCCGATACCCGGTCGATCAACATGCCGCGCGAATTGGCAAATACGATTCCGGCCTCCAGGCCTTCACGATGATTGGCGGCGGTCGTGATCTTGTAGATGCAGGGATCGCTGAAATAATCCGGCCAGCTCTCAAGGCGGTCGTCATCGATGCAGCGTGCATAGTCTGCCTGCATGCGCAGTATGATCTGAAAAGCGTCCGGCGGCATCATCGCGGTTCGTCGCTCACAGGTCCATGTGGGCGCGATAGGCCTTCCAGAAGCCGCGGACCGACGCTTCGGTAACGCGGCTTTCACTGCTCGCAGCGCCGCTGCCACCCATTTCCAAAACGGCTTGCTCGTTCGGCGAGCCGGCGATACCGCGCTGGACGAAACCTCCGACGCAGCCGTCTTCCATCGAGACGTAGCCTGCCGGGCCCACCAGGTTGGCTTGCTTGAGCCGCGCCAGCCGTTGCTCCGGGGTGTCATCGGCGAAGCCGAGAATGGTCCAATTCAGATCGGTGCTGCCGACGCCGCGCGGCACGATCTGACGCACCGCGATGGCGTTCTGGATCTGCTGCAACACGAAAGTCGGGAACACGGAAAGAATCTGCAGTGTGATGCCGTCCGGGAATTCGTCAAAGCCCTGGAGCAACGACGGGTCGGCGAGCCGATACTCGCTGTCAGAGCGAAGTTGCTGGTTCGCATACTCCTGATCGCGTCCGGCCGCGCGATCGATCTGCGAATAGCTTACGTGATTGCCGCCACTTTCGTCGACGATGATGGCTCCGGTCTGCGAAAGCCGGTTGATTTCGAAAGTGGTGAAGAACAGGTGCAGGATGCTCGCATGGTAGGAGTCCTTCACGTTCTCCATGTAGAGTTTCCAGTTGTTCGGCAGCACCTGCGTGTACCGCCCGATCACCACCGGCTTGCGGCCTGCAAGTACACGCTCGATCCGCGTCATGATGGTATCGCCAATGTATTCTTCGATTGGCGGCACTTCTTCCGAGAAGCTCCCAAACACAAGACCATGCACCAGCGCGATCCGCAGTTTGCGCGGTGAGTGATCTTCCATGCGGAAGGTGGGCGGCATTCCGCCGGCACCCTTGATGCCGTCCTTGAACGCGACGCCGATCAGGTTGCCCTTCAGGTCGTAGGTCCATGCGTGGTAGACGCAGCTGAAGTTCTTTTTGTTGGCGCCGCAATTATCGAGACAAATCAGCGCGCCGCGATGCGCGCAGCGGTTTTCGAACGCGTAGATTTCGCCGTCATCGTCACGCGCAACAATTACCGGAGCGTCGCCGACGAAACTGGTGCGAAAATCGCCCGGCTTCGCCACCTCGGCTTCAAGGCAAAGATAGTTCCATGTGTTTCCTTGGAATATTTGCTGCTGCTCGGCACGGTAGACGCCTTCGTCCTGGAAGGTCCAATAGGGGACGCGCGTGAAACCTTCCGGCCAGGCGTGAACGTCTCTCGCGGCCGTCTCGATGCTCATGGTCGGCGTCTCCACTGGGATCGTCGCCCCACAATATTCCGGCGAGATTTTCAACGCCAGCGGCCACAAGCTAGCCCCTTGAGGTGACTAGCAAACGATCATATTGCCCTGGCATGGACCTTTCCGTGAGGATTGAGCGCTGGCCGCTGGCCGCTACTTTTGCGATCAGCCGCGGCAGCAAGACCGAAGCCGTGGTCGTGGTGGCGGAGCTCAGCGACGAAGGCCACCGCGGCCGCGGCGAGGCGGTCCCCTATGCTCGTTATGGCGAAACTCCCGACGGTGTCGTGGCCGCTATTGAAGCACTGCGTCCGGTTGTGCAACGAGGCTTGGACCGTGCAGCGCTTGCTCGCGCTTTGCCGGCCGGCGCCGCGCGTAACGCGCTCGATTGCGCCTGTTGGGATTTGAGCGCCAAGCAAGAAGGCCGTCGTGTGCATGAATTGGCCGCGCTTCCCAGCCCGGGGCCGCTCACAACCGCCTACACGATCTCGCTGGCGTCGGTGGCCGAAATGGCGGAGGCTGCCGAACGCGCCTCCTGGCGGCCGTTGCTGAAGGTTAAACTCGGTGGCGGACCCGATGACGGCAAGCGCATCGCCGCGTGTCCGACGCGCTGCGCCGCGAGCCGAACTCGTGGTCGATGCTAACGAAGGTTGGAGCGCAGACAATCTGACGTCGAATCTCGCCGCCTGCGCCGACGCGGGCGTAACTCTTATCGAGCAGCCGCTACCCGAAGGCCGTGACGAAGCGCTCGTGAGCTGCAGGCGGTCGATTCCGGTCTGTGCCGACGAGAGCGTGCATGATCGCACTTCGCTGGATTCACTTGCGGGCAAGTACGACGCCGTCAATATCAAGCTCGACAAGGCGGGCGGTCTGACCGAGGCATTGGCGCTTGCTGCCGAAGCTGAGCGGCGCGGCCTTGCCGTCATGGTGGGTTGCATGGTCGCGACCTCGCTCGCGATGGCGCCGGCCATGCTGGTAGCGCAGCGCGCGAACTTCGTCGATCTTGATGGTCCGTTGCTGCTGGCAAAAGATCGCGCTGACGGCTTGCGCTACGACGGAAGTCTCGTCTATCCGCCTGACCCGCCGTTGTGGGGATGAGCATGTCCGGTTCGATCGGACGGGCGGTTGCGAGGTTGTGGGTATCTTGCGGCGGCGTTTGCGCATGAAGATTGCGGCGCAAAGGTCGTTGTGCTGTCTAACTTATCGCTCGCCGAGGGAACGATGCCCAACGATCCTTTGTCATTACCGCCGGATGTCTTGGACGAATCACCTGGCGAGGCTGCGTACCAGGCGGTTCATGCAGTGCTGATGGCGACCGAACAAGGACGCAACTTCGTCACCGAATACGCGCGCCGCAACCTGGATCCTGACACCCGCAAGTTTGTGAGCACAGTCGAACGGCTTAAGTCGGCCGTCCGCGGCCAGCATGTGCCGCAGATCTCGGCCACAATGTTTCAGTACCTTAAGGAGTTGGCTCGCACGATTGAGCGGTCGGAGGCTATTTTTTTGGCGGCCGGGGATTCCGCGGCTAACGAGCTTCTTGCCGTCGAACGTATCCAGGATATCTGCATGGCGTTACGCCGGCGGGACGTTGAACCCGCTTTGTGCGACGCTTTGGAAGCATCGGCGCGCGAAATCGGCGACGCCATGGTCCGAAACAATGCGGCGGCTGGCGCGTCGAGCATCCCTTCGCTGCTGCGCGACCTGTCGGTACGCGTCAACGACGTCGTCGCACTCTACAACTCGGTCATTAGCCTAGACGCCGAGGACCGTGTCGGCGAGAACGTGCCGACGGAAGAAGCGACAATCGACGAGTGCGTGAGCGCGAACGATGCCAAAGCACTCTTGAGCATCGCGGCTGAAAAAACTGCAGATGATGAAACAGGAGGCGATAGCGGCGCCGAGCGGTTGGATCATACCGCGGACGAATCGCCAGCTGACGCTGACGGTGCGGTCGCCTTCTGCACGGATCGCGCGGGTTCGCAGCTTGATGAACTGGCGCTGCCTTTGCCGGCGCCCGAGGGTGAGGCGCAGGCGAGTCCCGAGCAGGAATCAGGCGCCGAGCTCGAGCCACCGTTCGATGCTGTCGCTCATATCACGAACAAGCCGGAAAATGACGCCGGAGCGGAAATGGTGGTGCCGACTGATACTTTGCGACCAGCGGAACCGGCAACTCAGCGCGCACCGCAAAGCGAATCACTTAGAGCCATACTTGCTCTGAGCGAGGAAGAACTCATGGCGCTCTTCACTTAGTTGTCGACGTCTTCCGTCGTCCGCGCTCAACGATTTGCGATTCAACTCAACTCAGTACGAACGCGTACGTCATATTACGTTCATTTTTTGTTAAGCCAAAATAGTCTCCCATGGCGTGATTCGGCAAGCGGCATGGAAGTTGCTTTCTTTTGTGTTCGATGCGGAACAACAACAAGAGCAGGCGATTTGTTCTCCAGGTCTGCCGGACCCTGTCTTTAGTTGGTCCGCACATATCAAGATCATCTGGAGGCCACGATGCACAAACTCTTCTGTCCCACGGTGGCGGTTGTTGCGTTGTGCATGAGTGCGTTCGCTACAGGCAACGTATCTGCGCGTGATGACGGTCGCTACGCCAATGAGCCACTTCACGCATGGTTCGATCAGTTGGCGAGCGGAAAAGGGCTATGCTGTTCGTTTGCTGACGGCGTTAGTGTCCAGGATGTGGATTGGGACACGCGCGATGGCCGCTATCGCGTGCGGCTCAAAGGCGAATGGATCATTGTCCCTGAAAACGCTCTGGTAACGGAGCCTAATCGCTTCGGCCCTGCGGTGGTGTGGCCCTACATGGATTCTGACGGGGCGACGCAGATCCGCTGCTTCTTGCCGGGAGCTGGCGCTTAGAGCTGGTCCGCCTGATTTTCGCACCAGCGGAGATTTAGGCAGCGTTCGCGTACTTGAAATGAATCCTCGCTGCTCGCGCGGCAACGAGATGCATGGTGTCGGCTTGGTCCTGATGTGCCAGCGCGGAATGCGCTCTAAAGGAACTCAAATCAAGCGCGCTATGCGACCAAGCGCGAGAACAGCTCCGGATCGATGTTGCCGCCGGACAGTACGGCTACGGCGACTTTGCCGGTGACGTCCACCTTGCCGGTCATCAGCGCGGCTAGGGCAACAGCTCCGCCTGGCTCGACCACGAGCTTCAATTCCGAAAACGCGAATGCGACGGCTGCCGCGACTTCTTCGTCGTTCGCCACGACGCCGGCTCCTACCAGCTCTTGATTGATCGCAAAGGTAAGCCTGCCCGGCATGCGCGCCATCAGTGCATCGCAAATCGTGCCGCTAAGCGCGGTATTTTGCTCGCGTTGCCCGCTGCGAAACGAGCGCGCATGGTCGTCGAAACCTTGCGGCTCGGCGGTATAGAGTGCGGCATTTGGTGCGCGTGCCCGAACCGCGAGCGCGATGCCGGCAGTGAGGCCGCCGCCGGACGCAGTCACCACAACAACATCGGGCACAAGGCCGAGCGCGCGCAAATCCTCGACGATCTCGAGGCCGGCGGTGCCTTGTCCGGCGATAACCAGTGCATCATCGTAAGGCGGCACGAGGACAGCGCCGCGGCGCGCCGCGATTTCGCCGGCGATCGCCTCGCGATCGTCCCGGGCGCGATCGTAAAGCACGATTTCGGCACCAAGCGCCGCTGTCCGGTCAAGTTTGGCGCGAGGGGCATCGGATGGCATAACGATCACGCAGCGCATACCGAGAAGCCGCGCCGCCGCCGCCACGCCCTGGGCGTGATTTCCTGACGAGAAAGCCACCACGCCGCCGCCGCGCTGCTCCGCCGGAATTGCAGCCAGCCGGTTATAGGCGCCGCGGAATTTGAACGAGCCGGTGCGCTGGAGCGTTTCCGCTTTCAGAAACACCCGTCCCCCGGTCATGAGGTCGAGGGCTGCGGAGGTCAGAAGCGGCGTGCGCAAGGCAATGCCGGCAAGTCGACGGGCGGCTTCGTCGACATCCTCGGCGGTGGGCAAGGAAACCGGGGCTTCCATGGACTGAACGGTAACGCCGAGGCTGCTCAACAAGCAAGACCACCGGCGGCTGTTCCAATTTAAGCGGCGGCCACAGTCAGGTGACTGATCGGGAATGGCCGTGCCTGGCGCGCAGTGCGCGTCGCCAAGCACCTTATGCGATCAGTAAATTACTGGTCGAACCGGCCCGCGGCGTGCGCCAGCATGGTGTAGACCTTGCCGGTATCCGAGGTCAGGTAGTTGCGCACCACTGCAGGTCCGCGGTCGCCGCGCGAAACCTCTTCGAGAAGCCGCTCAAATTCGTGGATGTATTGTTCCACGGTTTGCCGGAATTCAGGATCGCTCCGGTACTTGCGGCGAATTTCTTCGAATGCCTTCTGTCCTTGGGGTGTGTAGAGACGGCGGTTGAACAGATTGCGCTCGCCGCGCTTATAGCGCTCCCACAATTCAGCAACGGCGTCGTGGTCAACCATCCGCGCAACGTCAACCGCAAGCGACTCGAGCGAGTCGACGCCGTCGCGCGCCGTGCGCTCGTCGGCGCGTCCGCCTTCTCGCGGGGAGGGGGCAATCGGCGGGCTATCCTCGCGTGAAGCCCGCGTCAGGAGATCGCTGAGCCAGCCACCACCTCCGTTGCGGCCATTTCCGCCATTCTGCTGGACGCTTTGCGGCGCCTCGGGGCGTCGGGGCGGCGCGCCGGTGATATCGCCGCGCATGGCTGGAGGTGGCGCTGCGGTAATGTCGGCGCGTGCCGGTCGTGCTGGTGCGCGAGCGGGAGCGGCGGCATAAGCCGGCTCAGGTTCGCGCCGCACGGGCTCAGGTTCACGACGCATCGGCTCCGGTTCGCGCCGCATCATCGGCTCGGGTTCGCGCCGCAGCGGCTCCGGTTCACGCCGCAGCGGGTCCGCCTCTCGGCGCGTCGGTTCGGCTCGTGCGGCTTCGACGGTGTCGAGCGATCGTCCGTGGCGCGCGACAATGCGATTGAGCTCGGCCAACGCCTCAATCTGATCGACGATGACACGACGCATTTGCGCCGCGCTCTCCGCGGTTTCCTGCGGCAGTTCGAAGATGCCGCGGCGAAGCTCGGCGCGGGTCGTCTCCAGTTCCTGCTGCATTTCGGCGGCCATTTGTTTCATTCCCTGCATGATCTCGGCGTACCGATCGGCGGATTGAGTGAACATCGTGTGTATCTGCGCCGTCGCCTCATCGTAGACCGCGTGCAGAGTCTCGCCGGTGCGCTTACGCTCTTCTTCGGAAGCCGTCCGGACGAGTTCGTACTGGTGCTCGATGACCTGCACGCTGTCGTTGCTGGTCTCGGCGACGATGCTGGCAATTTCTCTCGCCCGCGATGACGCCGCGTCGAGGGATTCGTCCAACAGGCTGGAGAAGCGCTGCAGCCGGTCGCCGAAATCTTCGGTCCGCGCGTCCAGCGTCGCGATCAATGTCTCGATGCCGGCGCGGCGGGCGTTAGTCGAGTCCTCGCTGCGGCGATTGCTCTTCTCCACGAGTTCCACCGCCTCGGCGAGCGAGCGCCCGTGGGTGTTGAACTCGGCCGCAAGTTCGCCGAGATCGCCGAGAACCTGGCGCGTCACCGCATTAAAAGTGCCGAGGTGCTTCTCAACAGCGGCAGCGGCGGTGTCGCTTTTACCGCCGACATCGTTCATCGCGGCAACGAATTCGGAGACGCGTGTCACCATTGTCCGTTCAAGCGAGCTCATGTTCTCATGCGCGCCGCTGAGAACTTCTTGCAGCAAGATGTTGGCTTCGCGCAGGCGCTCAAACAGCGCGGTGGTGTCGGAACGCAACATGCCGTGCGTTTCCAGCATGTCGGCGATCGTAGCCGAAGCGGTCTGCTTCGATTCCTCGATCGCAAACCGGGTTGAGCTGTGTAAATCCTCGATCGTGCGCGTCAGCGACGTTTTGGCCGCGTCGCTGACACCGCGAGCGCCTTCCTGCAATTGGCCAAGGGTACGGGTCATTGCCGAGGTGGCATTCTGGCTGGCGTCGTTAATGAGCCGGGCGATCTCCTCGCTGTTATCCATCATGGTTTGAGTGAAGGCGAAGCCCTTGGCCTCGATCGATTTCACCGCTTGGTCGGTGATGCGGCTCACTTCGCCGGCAAATTCTTGGCCCTTGCCGGAAAGCGCCACGATCAGTGTGTTCGATTTCTCGTCGAGGAGACCGGTCATCTCGCCGACGCGCCGCGTCACAGTGGTCGCAAGTTCGTCGGCTCTGCTGGTGACGTTGCGTGCAACCTCGGCGCTGGCGCCACTCAACGCTCGCTCCGCCTCACTGGCACCGCGGCTGATGGCTTCAGTTGTCGCGACGGCGGTACGTCCGATCGATTCAGCCGTCGTCGTGGCTGTGCGCCCCATGAGTTCGGTGGCATTCGTGGTCGAAGTGTCAATCGCCTCAGCCGTCGCAGCTGCGCTGCGCGCGAGCACTTCGCTGGCGTTCGCCGCCGAGGCGTTAATGGCCTCAGTCGTCGCAGCCGCGCTGCGTGCCAGCGCTTCGGTGGACTTTGTGGTCGTGTGGCTGATCGCTTCGTTCGCCATCGCGGCGCTCTTATCGATGCTATTGCTCAACGCATTTGCGCTGCGATTGAGCGAGGCGGTTGCCTCCGCCGCACTGCGATTTAAAGCATCTGCCGCGGCAGCGCCCGCTGCCGTGCTCTTGCCGAGCGCATCAACCGTCTTAAGGGCAAGTTGACCAAGCGATTGCTCGGCGTTCCTGGAATTGGTCTTGATCGATTCCGAAAGTTCCTCAAGCCGTCCGTTGAGCAGATCGGCGGCTGCGCGGCTGCGGGTCTCGATTTGCTGGACAACGGCCTCGGCACGTCCGACGAGGAGTTGCTCGAGATGGCCAATGCGGCCGTCGAGCGTATTGGCGACGCGCACCGCCTGCACGCCCAACGTCTTTTCGATTTCGGCGGTGCGCTCGCCGATCGTCTCCGCGAGCTTGGTTGCGCGCGTATCGATGGTGTTGGCGACATCGGCAATTCGTTTGTCGACGGCGCCGACCACTTCCTTGCCGCCTTCGGTGAGCGTCTTGGCAATGTCCAAAACGCGATTTGACAGTGCGTCGGTCAGCGTCTGGGTGCGGCTGTCAAGTGTTTCCTGGAAGTGCGAAAGCCGCTGGTCGAGCAGGGCGGTTACTTCGGTGGTCTTGGAGGTGACCCGATTGTCAAACGTGTCGACATAGCTGCGCATCGATTCCGAGACGTCTTGAGTCCTTGCGCCAAGCCGTTCGACGAGTTCGGAACCGTAAGTCTTCACCGTGCGATCGAATTCGGTGAGATGCCGGGTGATCAGATTGCCGAGCGACGAGGAATCCCTGGAAATCTTCTCGCCGAGTTCGGTACCTGAGTTGTTCACCATCTGCTCGAACGTGGAAAGCCGCGCCTGCAGCATTTCCTTGATCTCTTCGCCGCGCGAGGCCACGACGTCTGCAACATGATCGGCGCTTGCCCGCAGCGTCTCCGTGACTTTGTCGCTCCGCGAAATAAGGTCTTCTGCGATCCGGCCGCCGGCCTGCTCAATCTTCTTGGCGACATCGCCGCCTCGCAGATTTAGGTCGAGGATGACGGATTTGCCGGAGGCTTTGAGCGTTGAATTGACTTCCTCAGCGCGCGTCGCAATCGTTTCGGCGAGTTGACTTGAAGTATCGACAATCGCGTCTGTCAGCTCCTGGGAACGCCCGACCATCATATCGACGATAGCGAGCGACTTTTCCGAGAAGCCATCGGTGACGCCGTCGAGCCGCGATGTCATCATGTCTTCGAGCCCGCGCGCGATCTCGGCGAACTCCTCGCCGATGTGCTCGGTCTTGAAGTTGAGGCCGGTGGTCAGCTGTTCGCTGGCTGAGGCGATCGCGCGTGCGGTATCGACGCTCACGGTTTCGAGCCGGACCAGCAGATCCTCGCCGCGTTCGTTCAACTGCTCGATCATATTGTCGCCGATCTGACCAAGTGCGAGCGTTATGTGCTCGCCCTTTTCGGCCAGCGAATTGGTGATCCGCTCTGCCGCGGCGTTGACCTGCTGGCCCACCAGATCGCTGATGGTCGAAAGATCCTGCGTCAGATCAATCTGAACGTTGCTGATTGAGGAACGGACCTGCTCGGCCTGGCCGACCAGGGTGTCGCGTTGATTGGTGAGTTCCTGAATAAGGCCGCGGATGCGAATTTCGTTGTCGCTATAGGTGCGTTCCAGCGAAGCGACCTCGTTATGCACCAGCGCTTCGAGCTCGCTGGCGCGGGCGAGCGCGCGCTCGACGCCGTCGCCCATGGCCGCGACTTCGCGGCGAACAGCCTGACCGACGGTCACGATGGAATCTCGAGCCACGCCCTCTGGCTCGGCGAGCCGCATGGCGACTGTCGCCATCGATTGGGCGATCAGCCGCAATTCTTGCGCGCGCCAGGCCATGTGAGCAACGCCGAAGAAGAAGATGATCGGCAGCAGCGCGGCTGCGCCAAGGCCGATAACGATAGCGGTCGGCGAATGGCCGGGGCCGAGCGCGGCATTCAGATCGGAAAGATAAGCCCAAGACAGGGCGGAGCACCCGATCAGCCAGGCCACAGAGAAGATGACGGCGACAAAATAAGAGGTACGGGCGGGGCGGCTCTGCAATGCCTGCAAAACCTGCCCAATCGATTGCCGATCATCATTAGCCGCAGGGAAGGTGCGGGGATCGTTGCTTGGGCCGCCGATGTCCTGCTCGGAGATGCGCCGCAAAGGGGGTGGCGCCTGGGGTGCATCGCGCCACTCGTCTGCGAGGCCGCCCAGAGATCCGGATAGCGCGTCCGCAGACATGGTCTCGGGCTGGCCCGCCGGCTCGTCCGGCTCGTCACGAATTTTGAGGGCTTCCTGGATCGCGGAGAGCGCTGCTTCCGTGGGATCCACAATCTTTTTCGGGTTGTTGGCCATATCGGTTGTCGCCTCGCGATTTACGCTTGACTAGGCGGCGCAAGCCGGCTTTGAGGCTGGCTCGAACCGCGCCATGAGCGCGTTATCGTTCAAATTCTGCCGACACAGGGCTCCCCGGCCCCTCAGATCGAACTACTATAGGCTATCCTATCGGTCTGGCGGATCGAAAGAAACCAAGACTGGTAACGTCCCTTTAATCATCGTTAACGGTTTGGTCACCATAACTCGATTGTTCGATCTGGCCCCATACCGCAGTCATTCTGTTGCCAACAATGCGGCTGGCTTGGGGCCGGATTGGGACTGACCAGGAGCCCTTTAACGGACTTCACCTGGCGAGGGGGCGCTCGGCGCGCGCAAACCCTGGGTAAGGACTCTCTTACTATCGCCGTGAAAGAACGCCCCGCGAGTTCTTTAGCGGAGAGCGGATTTACTTGATCTTTGGCGCTGCTGTGCATGGTCCGCTTCAAGTGCCAAAAAATGGCCGCTGGGGATGACGTCATGGCCGCATTGAGCCTATTGGTTGAACAGGGTCCGGAGGGAGCCGACAGCGTTCTCGACGATGCCCATCTCGGACGAATGACGCTTGGCGACCGGGGCCTCGAACGAGAGGTTCTGGAGATTTTCGCCCGCCAAACAACATTGAGCCTAAACCGCCTGGTGGGCGCCGAGCCGGTGCGGGCTGCCGCCGTTGCTCATACGCTCAAAGGCTCGGCGCGCGGCGTCGGCGCGTGGCGTGTAGCGCAAGCGGCCGAGATGTTGGAACAAGCCGCGGCCAGTAAGGTCGATGCGGCGATCGAGAGCGCGGTTGCGCGACTGGAGGCCGCCGGCATCGAGGTGCGTGAAGCCATCGGGGCACGGCTAGGCGGTTGCTTCGATGAAATCGCGGCCAACGCCGACGGCCAACGATCGCGTGACCATTGATCCTGCGCCGATCTTCACTGCGCTGGCGTTACGCAGCGTGACCCGATAGAAGACGGGCCGCCGGTCCTCTAGCTCTTTCCCTTTTCCCCGCCGCCGGCGGATAAGTCGGCTTCGCCAACGCCATGGTCAAAATCACTTTCACCGATTTTCAGGGCACGGCCCGCACCGTCGAGGGCGAGCCTGGCTCGACGCTCATGGAGACCGCGATCAAGCATGGCGTGCCCGGAATTGAGGCCGAGTGCGGCGGTGCCTGTGCTTGCTCGACGTGCCACGTTTATATTGACGAGGCTTGGCGGGAAAAGGTTGGCGAACCTTCGCCGATGGAAGAAGACATGCTCGATTTCGCCTATGGCGTGCAGCCAAACTCCCGGCTGTCATGCCAGATCAAGGTGAGCGAAGAACTCGACGGTCTCACCGTGAAAACACCGGAGCGGCAGGCGTAGCTGGCATAGATCGAAGCCGAGTTAGGATAAACTTCGCTTCTTGGCTTGCTTGCGGCGGGCGCTGTCTTCCTCTTCCCCTGCCGCTTCCGGCACGCTAGACACTCGCCACCTCACACAATCCAGCCATTAGAGACGGTACGGCATAGGCATTAGAGACATGGGCGAACCTATCAAGACTGACGTTGTCATCATCGGCGCGGGCCCGATCGGCCTCTTTGCAGTGTTCGAGCTGGGTCTGCTCGACATGAAAGCGCACCTTATCGATATTCTCGACAAAATCGGCGGGCAGTGTGCGGAGCTTTATCCGGAAAAGCCGATCTACGACATTCCCGGCATTCCCGTCACCAGCGCGCAAGGTCTTGTTGATGCGTTGATGGAGCAAATCAAACCCTTTAACCCGCAGTTTCATCTTAACGAGATGGTCGACAAGGTCGAGAAGATCGGCGATCCGCTGTTTCGCGTGACGACTGATCAGGGCAAGGAATTTGAATGTAAGGTCGTGGTGATCGCCGCCGGCGGCGGCTCATTCCAGCCCAAGCGGCCGCCGATCCCCGGCGTGGAACCCTATGAAGGCAAGTCGCTGTTCTATTCCGTTCGCAAGATGGAGGCATTCCGCGACAAGCGGGTACTCATCGTCGGCGGCGGTGACAGCGCGCTCGACTGGACGCTCAACCTGGCGCCGATCGCCAAGCGTCTTACGCTGCTGCACCGGCGCAGCGAATTTCGCGCCGCGCCTGATAGCGTCAACAAAATGATGGCGCTGGTCGGTGAGGGCAAAATCGATTTCTTGTTGGGCCAGGTGACCGCGCTGCAAGGTGAGGAGGGTCAGCTTTCGAAGGCCATAGTCAAGACCAATGATGGCTCGGTCATGGAGCTCGCCTGCGAGATGCTGCTGCCATTCTTCGGCCTGACTATGAAGCTCGGACCGGTCGCAAACTGGGGCTTTGAACTCAAAAACAACGAGTTTATCCCGGTCGAAACCGCGGCCTTTGAAACCACCACGCCGGGCATTTTCGCGATCGGCGATATCAACTGGTACCCCGGCAAGCTCAAGCTTATTCTTTCAGGCTTCCATGAGGGGGCGCTGATGGCACAAAAGGCCTATCACTACGTTTATCCGGAGAAGCGATTGGTGTTCCAATACACCACATCGTCGACGAGTCTCCAGAAGAAGCTCGGTGTAGCGCCGCAAAAGACGCCACAGCCTGCCTAATCGGCAGCACGCGTTTTCTCTCGGCACCGGGCAAAACGGGCGGTGGTCATGCCGAGCGCGGTGGTTACAACCAAGTGCTGCGTCGTCGGCGGTGGCCCGGCCGGGATGATGCTTGGGTTTCTGCTGGCCCGCGCCGGAGTCGATGTCGTCGTGCTGGAGAAGCACGCCGATTTTTTACGCGACTTTCGCGGCGACACCATTCATCCATCGACTCTCGAACTCATGTACGAGCTGGGTTTGCTCGATGATTTTCTGAAACTGCCGCATCAAAAGCTCGACCATCTGACCGCGCAGATCGGCGACGAACGGGTTCGACTGATCGATCTGACCCATGTGCCGACCCATTGCAAATACGTCGCGCTGATGCCGCAGTGGGATTTTCTCGATTTTCTCGCCAACCACGGCAAGCGCTACAAGTCCTTCGATCTGCGCATGCGCGCGGAAGCGACGGACCTGATCGAGGAGGAAGACCGTGTCGTCGGCGTTCGCGCGCTGACGCCCGACGGCGAACTCACCATCCGCGCCGATCTTGTGGTTGGCGCCGACGGCCGACACTCGACGATACGTGAAAAAGCGGGTCTTCCCGGGGACGATTTTGGCGCGCCGATGGACGTGCTCTGGTTTCGGCTGCCGCGAAAAGAAACGGACGAAACCGAGACGTTTGGCCACGTCGAACCCGGCGCGATGATGATCATGCTCAATCGTGGCGATTACTGGCAATCCGCGTTTGTCATTCCAAAGGGCGGGATTGATCGTGTGAAGGCCGCGGGGCTGGAAGCGTTCCGCAACCGCGTTCTGATGATGTCGCCGTTTCTTGCCGATCGGGTCGCCGGCTTGAAAAGCTGGGACGACATCAAGCTTTTGACAGTCACCGTCGATCGGCTGCGACAGTGGTGGCGGCCGGGGCTGATCTGCATCGGAGATGCCGCACACGCCATGTCGCCGATCGGCGGCGTCGGCATCAACCTCGCCATCCAGGACGCGGTCGCCGCTGCAAACCGTCTCGCCGGGCCTCTAAAGGCGGGCACAGCAGGAGATGACGATCTTCGCGCGATCCAGGCCCGGCGGTCGTTCCCGGTGCGTTTTACGCAGGGGCTTCAGCTGATCATGCAAAATCAAGTCGTCAGGCGCACTCTCTCCGGTACGGAGCGGCCAAAGCCCTCCTTCCTTCTGAAGTTGTTTGATCTCGTTCCGCTGTTGCAGCGGATACCCGGGCGCTTCCTGGGCGTCGGCATCCGGCCGGAGCACATCCACACACCCGATATCCTCGCCACATCGTAGGTGATTGGCGAGCGCCGGTCTTGAATTGGCGGCCGGTTCGCTCCATCTCCGAGCGGACAATTTTGCCGGGACGCTATCATGACCATGACTGAGGAAAGCCAATCCGAGAGCCGACCGTTCGAGGCCGACGTCGCCAAGCTGCTGCAGCTGATGGTGCACTCGGTCTATTCCGAAAAGTCCGTCTTTCTCCGCGAACTGATCGCCAATGCCGCCGATGCCTGCGAGCGGTTGCGTTACGAAGCCATCGCTGTGCCGGCACTGCTCGGCGACGATCCGAAACCCCGTATCACTATCGCGCTCGATGCCGACAAGCGGCAGCTCACGGTCGAAGACAATGGCATCGGCATGAGCCGCGACGAGATGGTCGAGGCGCTCGGCACCATTGCCCGCTCGGGCACCAAGGCGTTTATCGACCGGATCGAGGCCGCGCAGGCGGACGAGGAAACCGCACTGATCGGGCGGTTCGGCGTCGGCTTTTATTCGGTGTTCATGGTGGCGGAGCGCGTCGAGGTGATTTCCCGGCGAGCGGGCTCGGAGGTGGCTTTTGTCTGGTCATCCGACGGCAAAGGCAGCTTTGCGGTGGCGCCGGTCGATCCTGTAGCCACTGAGGCGCCGCGCCGTGGCACCCGTGTGGTGCTGCATCTGATGGAAAGCGCCAAAGAGTACACGGAGCGCTTTACGGTCGAACGGCTCATCAAGGCGCAATCGGGTCATGTGCCGGTGCCGATTGCGATCATCGAGAAGTCTGGCGCCGAGGCTGCCGAGGTCACTGACGGTGCCGCACTGTGGGCGAAGCCAAAATCTTCGATAACAGCGGCCGAATACACGGATTTCTATCGCAGCATTGCCGGACAGTTCGATGAGCCGGCGTTGACGATCCATTTCCACGCCGAAGGCAGGCACGACTACACGTCGCTGTTCTTCGTTCCTGGTTCGCGACCCTTCGATCTGTTTGATCCTGACCGGAAGGGCCGCATCAAGCTCTACGTCAAGCGGGTGTTCATCACCGACGATGCCGACATCCTGCCGCGTTATCTTCGCTTTGTCCGTGGCCTGGTCGACAGCGCCGACCTGCCGCTGAACGTCTCGCGCGAAAAAATACAGGAGAGCCCGCTTCTTGCGGCGATCAGAAAGGGCGCGACCAGCCGCGTATTGAGTGAGTTGGAGCGGCTCGCCGACAAGGAGCCGGAGACTTACACAAAAATTTGGGACCTATTCGGCGCCGTGCTGAAGGAAGGTATCTACGAAGATTTCGAGCGCCGCGACGCGATGATCGCGTTGGCACGCTTTAAGTCGACCGGTCCGGCCGATACCTGGCGCAGCCTCAAGGACTATGTCGGGGCGCTGAAACCCAACCAGACGGCGATCTACTATCTGGCCGGTGACAATATCGAACGGCTGACATCGTCGCCGCATCTCGAAGGATTCCGCGCGCGCGGCATCGAGGTGCTGCTGCTGCCCGATCCGGTCGACACGTTCTGGGTCATGTCCGGCGTGTCGTTTGATGGCAAGCCATTCAAGTCGGTGACGCAAGGAGCCGCCGATCTGGCGCTCATTCCCCGCCTCGATGCACAGGAAGCGGCGAGTGCGGAGCTGGAAGGTTCGGTCAAGGATTTCCTGGCTTTCATGAAGGGTACGCTTGGCGATGCTGTCGCCGAGGTGCGTGCATCCGAACGGCTTACTGACAGCGCGGTCTGTCTGGTCGCCGGCGAAAGCGGACCTGACCGGGCGTTGGAAAAGCTCCTCGCCGGCTCCGGGCGGTTGAATGCCGCGTCTAAGCCGATTCTGGAGGTCAATCCCCGCCATCAGCTTGTGGTCGCGCTGGCGGCGCTCGGCGGCGGCGATCAGACCTTGAAAGAGGATGCGGCGCATCTGCTGCTTGATGAGGCGCGCGTGCTCGAAGGCGACCGCCCGAGCGATCCGAAGTCGTTTTCCGAACGGCTCGCGCGCGTGCTGGAAAAGAGTGTGGGGAAGGGGGCGTAGTTCGGCGCGCTGCTTCTCGCAATGAAGCTTAGTGAAAATCCCGGCTTTTGAGCAGAAGCTGCGTGTCCAGTGGGTGAGCGCTGATTGGTTTGCCGGTAAACGGACTATCCTTCTCCTGTGGCAGAGGCCCGCCGGCAAATTTGGGTGAAAACAGATCGCCGCCTTCGCGCAACCACGGCAATTCGGCGGAAAGATCGACAAAACTTTCCGCGACGACGTGGATGACGAGGCCGGCCCGTTGCAGGCGCCCGCGCACGGCCAGAAAACGCGCCGTCATCACGATGCGGCGGTTTTTTTCAAATGCTTTCGGCCAGACGATGATGTTGGCGATGTCGGTTTCGTCTTCGAGCGTCATGAAGATCACGCCTTTTGCCGTACCGGGCCGCTGCCGCACCAGCACAAGGCCGGCGACGGTTACTCTTGCATCCTGGCGCAAATCGTCGTTGCGGAGTCTGGCGTTGGGCACGGCGCCGAGCGTGGTGAGATGATTGCGGAAAAAGCTGACCGGATGCTCTTTCAGCGACAGGCCGGTCGCCACGTAATCCTCCACCACGTGCTCGGAGAGCGGCATCGCCGGGAGTGCGACGGTTTCCTCCGGGAAAAGTTCGTCGCTCAAATGCGGTGTCAGCAGCGGAAGCGCGGCTTCGGTCGCGGCGGAAGCGACGTGGCCCGGATGGGCGCCGATCACATCGAGACGCCGCGCCGCCCATAACGCGGCGCGCCGATCGAGCCCCAACGAGCGGAACGCGTCCGCCTCGGCCAGCCGTTCGATGGCGAAACGTGAAACGCCGGCAATGGCCGCCATCCGCTCGATCGAGGAAAAGCCATTGCCGCGAGCGGCAATGAGATTTTTTATCTCGGCTTCCCTGAGCCCATGGATAAGCCGGAAGCCAAGGCGCACGGCATGTGTGCCGTTGGCGCCAGGCTCCAGCGTGCAATCCCAATCGCTGCAATTGACATCGGCGGCGCGGATTTCGATGCCGTGCGCCCGGGCATCGCGCACGAGCTGTGCCGGCTGATAAAAACCCATCGGCTGGCTGTTGACGATGGCGGCGCAGAACACTTCCGGGTAGCGGCATTTGATCCAGGCCGAGGCATAGACCAGGAGCGCAAAGCTTGCGGCGTGGCTTTCGGGAAAACCGTATTCGCCGAAGCCCTCGATCTGGCCGAAACAATTTTCCGCGAAATCGCGGTCATAGCCCCGCGACGTCATGCCGTTGATGAACTTGTCGCGGAACAGATGGACCGTGCCGTTATGACGGAAGGTGGCCATGGCGCGGCGAAGCCCATCGGCTTCGTCGGGCGTGAATTTCGCCGCGGTGATGGCGATCTGCATCGCCTGCTCCTGGAACAGCGGCACGCCGAGAGTGCGTTTGAGAACGTCTCTCAGCTCGTCTCTGGGTCCGTGTGCCGGATCTGGCGAGGGATAATGCTCCTTCTCGATGCCATCGCGCCGGCGCAGATAAGGATGCACCATATCGCCCTGGATCGGCCCCGGTCGCACGATCGCGACCTCGATGACGAGATCGTAGAAGCATTGCGGTTTTAGGCGCGGTAGCATTGACATCTGCGCGCGGCTTTCGACCTGGAACACGCCGACCGAGTCGGCACGTGACAGCATCTCATAGACCGCAGGATCGTCTTGCGGCAGCGTGGCGAGCGAATAGGCCTTGCCGTAATACTGCTGCAGGAGATCGAGCCCACGGCGCAGGCAGCTCAACATGCCGAGCGCGAGGACATCGACCTTCATGAGCCCGAGCGTGTCGATGTCGTCCTTGTCCCATTCGATGAAGGTGCGATCGTCCATGGCGGCATTGCCGATCGGCACCGTCTGGTCGAGCGGCGCGCGGGTAAGCACGAAACCGCCGACATGCTGCGACAGATGGCGCGGAAAGCCGATCAGTTCGTCGGCGAGATCAACCGCCTGCCGGATCGCCGGATTTGAAGGATCAAGTCCGGCCTGGCGGATGTGATCGTCCGGCAATCCATCGCCATAGCCCCATACCGTTTTAGCAAGCGCTGCAGTCACATCTTCGGTCAGGCCTAAAACTTTGCCGACTTCGCGGATGGCGCGACGAGAACGGTAATGCACGACGGTCGAACAGATCGCTGCGCGGTCGCGGCCATAACGCCGGTAGATGTACTGGATCACCTCCTCGCGCCGCTCGTGCTCGAAGTCGACATCGATGTCGGGCGGCTCGCCGCGATTCTCGGAAATGAAGCGGGCAAATAGAAGTTTGGTCTTTTCAGGATTTACCGAGGTGATGCCGAGGCAATAACAGACCGCGCTGTTCGCCGCAGAACCGCGGCCTTGGCAGAGGATTTCCTTTTCCTGCCGGCGCGCAAAGGCCACCACGTCATGGACGGTGAGGAAATAGCGCGCGTAGTCGAGCTTGGCGATCAGCGCGAGTTCGTCATGGAGCCGCTTTGCGACGTCTTCAGGAATTCCATGCGGATATTTGTCTCCCGGATAGCGATCCTGCGCGCCGGCCCAGGTGAGATCTTCGAGATGCTGCTGCGCGGTTTTGCTTTCCGGCACCGGCTCATCGGGATACTCGTATTTCAGTTCGCCGAGCGAGAAGCGGCAGGTTTTGGCGATTTCGACAGTGCGGGCGATCGCCTCGGGAAAGTTTTTAAACAGCCGCGCCATTTCCGCCGGGGACTTCAGATGGCGTTCGGCATTGACGGCAAGCCTTAAACCCGCTTCGGCGATGGTGCATTTCTCGCGTACGCAGGTGAGGATGTCGGCAAGCGGCCGGCGCTCCGGCGCGTGATAGACGACATCGTTGATCGCAACCAGCGGTGCATCGAGACGCTCGCCGAGTTCGGCCAAAAGCCCAAGCCGGCGTGGCTCGTCGCCGCGATGATAATGGACCCCGGCAAGGAAGGTCCGGCCGGGTGCGGTGCGGGCCAGGGCCGTGAGCCGTGCGATGAAAGCATTTGTGCTCCGCTCGTCCCCGCGGAAGCGGGGACCCAGTTCTGGATTCCCGCTTCCGCGGGAATGAGCGGAATGTGAAAACAGCATCAACGGCGGTAAGGCGATGAGCATCTGGCCTTCGCTCGCGGCGAGAATCTCGTCGAAGGTCAGATGGCATTCGCCTTTCTTTGCCTTGCGATTGCCTTTGGTCAGCAGCTGGCAAAGGCGTCCATAGGCCTGGCGATCTGTCGGATAGGCGAGAACCTCAAAACCATCGACGGTGACAAGCCGCGTGCCGACAACAAGCTTGATGCTTTTTCTTTTTTTCCATTCGTCATAGGCGCGCACCACGCCGGCAAGAGAATTGCGGTCGGCAATGCCGACGGCGAAACACCCAAGCTCATCGGCGGTCGCAACTATTTCTTGCGGATGCGAGGCTCCGCGCAAGAAGGAAAAATTAGTTGTTCCAGCAAGTTCGGCATAATCGATCATCTGCGCTCTCACGCGAAAAAAACTCACGCAAATAGTCCATGGACGAACCAGCGCGCCGCCGCCGTCTCGCGCTCATAAAGGCCTTCGCGATAGAGCCAGAAGCGATGGCCCACGGCGTCTTCGACCAGGTAATAGTCGCGCGTTAAGGCTGGTTGCCGCTCGCTTACGCGCGAATGAGCGGAAGGGTTTGGCGCACTTTGGCGCCACCATTCGGCACCGATGCGTTCCGGGCCTTGAGAGCCCGCGACCTCATAAATCACCCCGCGCCAGCGGAAACGCCGTGGCGGACCGTCAGGGATGACCGCCATGACTTCCTCGGCCGGCTCAGCGCAGGACAACAGCAGCAGCGGCCGGGCTTTTTGCTCCGGTTCCGGCCAATGTGCGGGAGCTTCACGAGAGACCGGCAGCGAAGCTTCGGCGCGCTCCGGAATGTGGCTGGCGACCGGTTCGAGCCGTCGTACGCTTTGCGATCCAAGACGTTGCCGCAGCGTATCGATCAAGACCGCGCAACGCGCCATTTTGTCGGCATTGCTGGTGCCGTCGTCGCCAATAAGCTCGTGCTGTTGCGTGGGGATGGTTTCGGCGCGCGTGACGGCAAGCCCGATTGCTTCAAAGCCAAAGCCGGCATCTTCCGTTGCCGCCTGCGCCTCAAGCTTCAGTTCGATCATCCGTGCCACATGGGAGACGTTGCGTGTCGGCAACGTCAGCGCGATATCGACCGTCCTGATTTCGCCATCGACTCGATAAAGCGACAACCGCAGTGAACGCGCTCCGACATCGTCGCGAGTGAGCACGTGCGCAAGCGTCCGCATGAGACGCGTTGCCAGCGCCACGGCGGCTTCCTGCGTCATGATCGGTTCGAGCAGATAACGCAGCGTGTGATAGACTGGCGGTGCGACGATCGGGACGAGCGGCTCATCGATGCGGCCGAGCGCCTGATCGAGACGCCGCAGAAGCTCCGCAGGAAATCGCGCGGCAAAAGGCGCGCGCGGTTTGTCGAGCAGCGCGCCAACCGATTTAAGACCGAGCCGGCGCAGCGTCGCGCAGGTTTCCGGCGAAAGTCTCAACGCTTCGATGGGCAGGGGTTTAAGCGCTTCGCTTTCCCGCCCCGAGGGCAGAACGAAAGTGGATGCAGGGTGAAAACGCGCCAGCGCCCAAGCCGTGCCGGGCGTAGCAGCGACGGCAAGTCGCGCCGGCAGGCCAAAGCTCTTGAGCCGACAAGAAAGATCGGCAAGCAATTTCTCTTCGCCGCCGAACAGATGCGCGGCGCCTTCAATGTCGAGGAAAAAACCGTCGGCGCCGTTCTCCGTGCTCCAAATATCTCTGCACAATGGCGAAGCGGTCGGCGTATAGCGGGTCGCCCAGAGTGCCAGCCGCCGCAACGCGGCGTCATCGGCGGCTTCGTCGATCTCGCGGGTCTGCAAGTCATTGGTTTTCGCGCGCGCATCAGCCAATGGCTCACCATGTGCTAGGCCAGCGGCCTCTGCCGCCTCGTTCAAAGCGGCGATCCGCGGTCCCCCCGTAGCGGTGATGACAAGGACGAACGGCCGATCAGGATCAACCGGCTCGCCGGAAGATTTTTTTGTCTGTGCTGTGAGAAAGCGCAGGATCGGCCAGCGCGGCAGCCAGACTGAAACGATGCGCGACATGATCGTACTCCACCATCCACTCTCCGGGTCGTCCGTTGCGACAACGTTCAAGTTGCAGATGCCATCGTGAGCGTGCGATGAGGCCGAAGCGGTCGCGCGCAGCTTCAGCGGTGCCGACGCGCCAGCGCGTAGCGGCCGCACTCAATTCCAGATTTCGCGCCGGTCGCAGCAGCAATAGCGGTAGACTCGCAGCCGTGGCCGCGAGTTGCAGCCTTTGGCTCAATTTCAGCTCGAGTTGGTCGATGACGCCGGCGACGGCGGCAGGCGCACCCGAATGCAACGCCTCCTCCAGAGCCCACAGGGTGTCTTTGCGATGTGTGGTCTCGACCAGGATCAGGCGGCCCGGATCCAGACCGAAACCGTTGAGGCCATGACCGTAAAGCCGGCCAAGTTCGCGCGCCTCATAGGCGGGCACGACCAAGATGAGCGGCTGGGTGTCCACCAAGCGGGCAAGGATCGCCACCATAAAGCCGAAGGCGGCAGGGGTGGCGCCTCCTTCCGGCACGACCTCATGCAAACCACCGCAGGCCAAGCCGCCCTGCGGGAGATGGGAGTCAAGGGCGGCAAGATCGAAAGGAAGGGCCGTGGGTAAATTATCTACCCCCGGTAGCAAGCGGCGGAGTTCCGCCATAACGACGGCGCGGCTTCGTGCCAAGGTAGGAGCATCAGGCTCGGTCATAGGTGGGCGGAACCGGTAGATATTCGCTGTATGTTCTCAATCTGACTATACTAGAACAAAACAGGAACTATGCCAAGCCTCAGCGCATCGCGATCGGCAATGCCGTGGTTATCATTGACCCCAAGGGGGATTGGAGGACGGCCTTCCCGGCCCCGGTGCCGTCGTCTTGCTGGCGCAAAGGCGATGACGCATACGTCTTATCAGGGCTCAGAACGCGGGCAGGGAAAAGCGCATCATGCCGGAAGCCGATAAGGAAGGGGAACGCTATTCGGTCGATCGGCCCCAACAGACACCGGGGTTTTTTCTTAAAGGAACGCATCAGCTCGACTGGGGCATGAAGAACCGCATGGCGCGGGTATTCGACCCGACTTCGGGCCGCACCGTGATGCTTGCCATCGACCACGGCTATTTCCAGGGGCCGACCACCGGGCTCGAGCGCATCGACCTTTCCATCGTTCCGTTGTTGCCGTCGTGCGACGCGCTGTTCTGCACGCGCGGGATTTTGCGCTCGCTCATTCCGGCGGAGTGTCAGAAGCCGATGGTGCTGCGCGCGAGCGGCGGCCCGAGCATTCTGCGCGAGGAACTCTCGGACGAGCAGATCGCCATGGATATGGACGATGCGGTGCGATTGAACGCCGCCGGCGTCGGCATCCAGGTGTTCATCGGCGGCGAGCACGAAACGCGCTCAGTGCACAACATGACCAAGCTGGTCGATGCCGGTTTGCGCGCTGGCGTACCGGTCATGGGCATCACCGCCGTCGGCAAGGCCATGGTACGCGACGCCAAATATTTTCGGCTTGCATGCCGCATCATCGCCGAGCTCGGCGCGCAATATGTGAAGACCTATTATGTCGACGAAGGCTTCGAGACCGTCACGGCGTCATGTCCGGTGCCGATCGTGATGGCCGGGGGCAAGAAGCTGCCGGAGCTCGACGCGCTGACGATGGCCTACAACGCCGTTCAGCAAGGCGCCGCGGGCGTCGATATGGGCCGCAATATCTTCCAGTCGGATGCGCCCAAGGCGATGATCGCGGCGGTCGGCGCCGTTGTGCACAAGAACCTGAAGCCGAAAGAGGCCCTCGACCTGTTCAAGTCGCTCAAGGCCGATTCTGAGCGCGTCATCGCCGGGGCTTCGTTCCGCGGCGCTGCAGAGTAACGCGCGGAAATCCGAAGCTTACCCGTACGTTCGCTGCGGGGTGAGGCCGATCAGGAACCAGGCGGCGGAACCGGCCGCCACCGCGCCGCCGAGCGCCGCGAGGACTTTCGCGATCCACGAAGCGGAGCCGACTTGGCTGCTGACTTGGCCACCTACTTGGCTGCCGACGTGGTTATCAACCCGGCCGCTAATCTGACTCGCGGACGCTTGGTGAGGAGCCCCTATCAGAGAGTCCGACTTCGACGTTGTCTCTGCGGCCTCACTCTTTAGCGGGACCGGTGAGGCGGTGCCGGTTGAGCCGACGCCGCGGGCCTGCGGCTGCGTATTGTTGGCGGCGAGGTCGAGTTCGTTGACTTCGTTCGGTGCGGCAAGCTGCACGGTTTGGCCGGCGACAACGAGTTCACTCGGAACCGGCACACCGGGCATCAAACCCGCCGGCGGGGTAGGGGCCAGGGTCGTCGTCGTCTCTGTCGGCGCGGCGATATTCGCCGCCGGCGAGATGGGGCCGGGCGGTAATGCCGCTGCGGTCTCCGTTGGATGCCGCCGATGTTTTGTAAATGCGGCCGCGGAACGTACGGTCTTCCTCTCGGCTGTTTTGGCGTGTGGCTTCGTTGCTGGTTTGCTGGTTTGCGAGCCGGCGTGCAACCAGTGGAGTAATTGCAAGGGCCCGCCGGGCGCCTGATCGGTTGTTGTCTGCGCTGCCGCTCCGCCGGCGGTAAAGCATGAAAGCACCAGCAGGGCCGCACTGGCGGCGATACGAATACTCGGCATTACGCCCTCCATGACCGGACCGTCCGGTGCATTCGGGACAGGCCGCCGTGACCTAAGAGTGACGTAATTGGGGATTTTTTCGCGCAAACCGTGGCCCCAAATCTGTCGCTCTTAACCCTTCTTCCCCAAGGGGCTGCACTAGCACTGTCCGCACCGGGTGCGGTATTCGTTCGACGGCTTACGCGCTCGCGGGGCGAATTATGATCGATCTGGAAAACGACGGTGACGTTGCAATCGTTACCGTCAGGCACGGCAAGGCCAACGCGCTCGACATCGAGCTATGCGAGGACTTGGCAAAATGCTTCGAAGACGTTCGCTCATCGGACGCGCGCGCGGTTGTCGTGACCGGGCAGGGCCGGATGTTTTCCGCCGGCGTCGATCTCGTCCGGTTGAGTTCGGCGGGCGCAGACTATGTGCGCGCGTTCCTGCCCTCGTTGCACAGGCTTTATGATGCGGTGTTTTTTTATCCGAAACCCGTGGTGGCGGCGATCAATGGTCATGCCATCGCCGGCGGCTGCGTGCTCGCCTGCTGCGCCGACCGCCGCATCATGGCGCAAGGCAGCGGTCGTATCGGCATAACCGAGTTGCTGGTCGGCGTACCCTTTCCGGCGCTCGCTTATGAGATCGTGCGCTTCGCGGTGCCGTCGCGCCATCTGGCGGAGTTCACGTTCGGCGCAGCCACCTATGACACTGATGCGGCGTTGCAGCGCGGCTGGGTCGATGCAGTGGTGCCGATTGAAGCCTTGATGGAGGAGGCAATCACGGCGGCGCAACAGCTGGCGCGCCTTTCGCCCGCGGCTTTCGCTCAAGCCAAGAAACAGCTCCGCCAACAGGTCAGCGAGAGCGTCGCGCGCAGTGGATCGGCGACCGACAAGACCGTCACCGACATCTGGGCCGCTGCGGAAACGCTCGGCTATATCCGCGATTACGTCGCGCGTACGCTGAAGAAAGCGTAACTGCAATCACGCGGCCAAAGATTTGAGATATTTGTCAGCTTCCTCGGGTACCACGAACCATGGGAAAAGGTCTAAGGGCTCATTGAAGCAATTGGCGATCCGCTTGGCGAGAGCGGGAATGCCTTGTGCGGCGCCAAAGATGTTGAGCACGTGAGGCGGCGGCGGCTGCATCAGCGCATTGGTCCAGCCGGTCACGTATTGGACGTAATCCCAGAAGCGATCGAACGCGGCCTGCATCCAAGCCTGATCGAACGGTTTGTCGCCATGCGCGATGATCGCATCGAGATAGATCTTGGCGCACTTCGAGGCATTGTTGGAGCCTTGCCCCGTGATCGGATCGTTGAGCACGACTACGTCGGCCATGCCGAGGACGGCCTTGCCGGAAGGCAGGCGCGCGATCGGCTTGCGCACCGTCGGAATGACGCGCCCGGCAAGTATTCCGTTCGCGTCGGTAAGCTCGACGTTTTTAGCACGTTCACCTTCCCAGGGCAGGAACGTGTCGAGAATCCATTTCGACTTTGCCAGATGCTGGTCGGGCGATGAAACGTCGCCCCAGCAATCCATCGGGCCGCCGGGAATTCCTTCGAACACCATGATCTCGCACGGTCCGGTCGTGGTGAGCGACGGGAACACGAAATATTCGCCGACTCCCGGGGCGATGTTGAAGTTCACTGCCGAGTGGTGCGGACGCGGTGCCAATCCCTTGACGTAGGTCAGCGCCAGGGCGCGTTGCGAGCTGTCGTATTGGCACTTTTGCGCGTCGCGTTCGAACATTTTGGCGATGTCGCCCTTGCCGGCGGCGACGATGACAAGGTCGGATTCGGCGGCATATTTTTCGAGATCGGCAGGCCCGGCAGCCTTGTATTCGATCTTGCCGCCGCGCTTTTCGAATTCCTGCATCCAGCGGGGAAATTTGACGCGCTGATCGACGGCCTGCGCGGGCTTGTCGAGCAGGCCGTTCCATTCGATGGCCTTGTTGCCGGAGCCATCTGGCGCGGCAACGATCAAGCCGATCGAGTCGACAGTCGGGCATTCCTTGTCCCAGAAATTCAGGCCCAACTCCCGCTCGTAGCTCAGTGCGATGTCGAACATGCACTGGCTCGACATGACTTTCCCGGCGCGGATGTCGTCGCCCGTGCGGTCCTGCACGAGGCGAACGTCATAGCCAGCCGACAGCAGGCCGTTGCCAAGCTGCAGGCCCGATTGGCCGCCGCCGACAATCGTAATCACTCTTTTCGACATTTTGCGCTCCCCAGTATCAGCGGCGAGTTTGTCGCCGTACCCCTGTTCATTCCATCAGCAGTGGTATTGCCGGATCGGCGCGTTCCGGTCCCATGGCGGTGTAGCCGCCGTCGACGCGGATGTCGGTACCGGTAATGAAGCTCGCATTATCAGACAGCAGGAATGCAACGGCCTCCGCAACTTCGGTTGGATTGCCGGTGCGGCCGAGCAGATGGAATGGCTTGGCCACGCCGTCCGTTTTGGCCCGATCATTTTTGGTTAGTTCGATCATGATGTTGCTCCAGGTCCAGCCTGGCGAAACAGCGTTGACGCGAATGCCGTCAGGCGCAAGGTCCATCGCCTGATTGCGTGTCAATTGCAGAATGGCAGCTTTGGATACCGGATAGACCCAGCGGCCGGTCTGCGCGACGCGTCCGGAGATTGATCCGAAATTGACAATGGCGCCTTTGTTCTTTTTGAGATGCGGCCGCGCCGCTTGCATCAGCATCACCGAGCCGACGACGTTGACGTCGAAAGCTTTCAGCCAGTCGGCGCGTGTCGTCTCGGCCCCATTGTCGAGATAGGTACAGGCAACATTGACCAGATAATCGAGCCTGCCGGTCGCGTCTATCGACGCTTTGACGAGCGCGGTAATGTCGGCATCACTGCACAAATCGCAACGGATGAAACGGGCTTTGCCGCCGAGCTTTTTGGCCGTCGCTTCGCCGTCCGGCACGTTGATATCGGCGATGACGACGCTAGTGCCGTAACCCGCGAGAATCTCGGCGACGGCCTGCCCGATGAGAGTAGAGCCGCCGGCAACAATTGCCGTTTTCCCATCCAATCCGCGCATGTCGGCGTCCACCCCCGCTACTGAAGAACCGCCATTGTGCGAAACTCCTTCTGCCGCGCCAACCCCCTATGTGCAGGCGGTTAGCCCAATTCGGTGATGATCTCCGGGAAATGGTGCAGCCGCTCGGAAGGTCCGGTCGCCTCGATCAGGTAATTGTCGCACACCCAGGACAGCACGTGGCCGCGAATGTAGGTCGGGTGCACGACGATGTTCATGTCCTTCTCGATATTCATCGGTTCGTCGTTGCGGATCAGCGGTCGCTCGACAAGATCGTAACCCTGCCCGTGGCAATGCAGCCGCTTTTCTTCCGGCCGGCCGTTCTTACGCATGAAATCGTTGTACGCGGCAAAAACCTCTTTGCACGGTGTGCCGGGTTTGAGCAGGTCGAGATTGAATTTGCGCGCTTCGAGCGCGAAGGCAAACTCGTCCTTGAGCTCTTGTGAGGCTTTGCCGGCCACGCAGGTGCGGCCAAGTTCCGTGTACATGCCTCCCGGGCCGGAATCTTCGACCAAGAGAGCGACGGTGTCGCCCTTCTCAATGACGCGGTTCTGGAAATGGCGCTGGCTGAATTGTGCCGGTTTGTCGCCCGGCATCGATGCACAAAGATAGATGCCGTTTTCGCTGCCGTGACGCTGGCTGTAGCACTGGGCGATGGCCGCGATGTCGCGGTCGCGCATTCCCGGTTCGACTGCGGCGAATGCTGCACGCATGGCGCCGTCCTGCATCGCCGCCGCGCGGCGGACCAGTTCGCGCTCCTCGGCGCTCTTGATGACTTTGATGCGGTCGACGAGATCCGAGGCGTCGACAAAACGCGAGTTGGAGAAGCGGCCCTTCTGCAGATAATCAACCAGTGCAAACGACATCTGATAAGTGCCGAGAAGGCCGATGGTGCCGCCGGCGTACGGCGCCAGCGCCGTCGCGGCGAGTTCTGGATCGTAATTTGCGGTGTAGACGCAAGACGCGTAGCTCGGCGTGGTCAGCCATTGCTTGACACCGCGGGTTACGCCGTCACCGTTCGCGGTCGGATTGCCGCCGCCGAATGGGCCCTGACTCACCATGGTCATGAGATCATCGCGCGGGAATACGACGGTGAGCGGATAGCCGTTGGTTGCCGGCAAGTCAGTGAAATATTTGACGTAGCCGCCCATGTAGTCGTTGTTGTTCTGCATCAGGAGCACGTCGATCTTGTCGCGTTCCATAGCGGCGCGCACCGCGGCCCAGCGGCGTTCAAGCTCGGCCATCGAGATTGGGGTCTGCAGCCGTTCGGAAAACTGCTCCATATGGTTCCTTTCCGGCGTGCTTCCGCCAGGTCACAGCAAGGTAATAGCAATTCGCCGCGGCGATCTCGCTTCGGCCCGTCCCGGTGAGCGGGAGCTAAAGAGCCATATCTTTTTGTGCGAAGGGGTGGCAAGGCGTCGCGCCGCGCGCCATGCTGGGCTAGTCTGTAGGTGGATCGCGTTGTATCACCCCGTATCGCCCCGTCGATACATCAGGAGCACAGAATGCCTCTCGATTTGTCGACAGTGAATTGGACTTTCGTCGGTTTAATGTCGTTGCTGGCGTTCGTCGCCGCTTTACTGGGCAGTCTAATCGCGTTCAGAAATCGGTTCTTCGGGGCCGTCCTTGCCGGCATCCTGTTCGCCGCGGGCTTCGTCGCCTGGAATTACTATCCGCATGCTTTCGGGATGCCCGTTATCAAGTCTATTGGAATGGACGGCATTGCGGGTTAGTTGACCTTCGCGCCGGCCGCGTTATGCGTATTTAAGAATTTGCCGGGAGAACGGGAGTAAACATGAACAAGGTCTATGCGGACCCAAAATCCGCGTTGGCTGGGCTGCTTAAGGACGGGATGATGATCATGGCCGGCGGGTTCGGCCTGTGCGGCATTCCCGAGACCTTGATTATTGCGATCCGCGATTCCGGGGTCAAAAATCTGACCATCGTCTCCAACAATTGCGGAGTCGACGGCAAGGGCCTCGGCGTGCTTCTCGACACCCGGCAGATCAAAAAAATGATCGCCTCCTATGTGGGGGAGAACAAGACGTTCGCGCAGCAATATCTGGCGGGCGAACTGGAGATCGAATTCAACCCGCAGGGCACGCTCGCCGAGCGCATTCGCGCCGGCGGCGCCGGCGTTCCGGCGTTCTTCACCAAGACCGGCGCCGGGACGCTGATCGCGGAAGGCAAGGACGAACGCGTGTTCGACGGCGAGCGTTACGTCATGGAGCGCGGCCTTGTTGCCGACATCTCTATTATCCATGCGTTCATGGCCGATACGGAAGGCAACCTCGTGTATCGCAAGACCGCACGCAACTTTAATCCAGTCATGGCGACCGCCGGCAAGGTGACGATCGCCGAGGTCGAGCATCTGGTTCAGCCCGGCGATATCGATCCGGACCACATCATTACGCCCGGCATCTATGTGCAGCGTATTGTCCACGTACCCAACGCAGTCAAACACATCGAGCAACGTACGGTCCGCAAGCGCGAGAAGTCCGATGCTGCGGCCGGAGCAGGAGTAGAAGTCTAATGCCTTGGACCCGCGATCAGATGGCGGAACGCGCCGCCAAAGAACTGCGTGACGGCTTTTACGTCAATTTGGGAATCGGCATTCCGACGCTGGTTTCGAATTACATCCCGGACGGAATGAGTGTTCAGCTGCAATCCGAGAACGGCATGCTGGGGTTCGGTCCGTTTCCCTATGAGGGCGAAGAGGACGCCGACCTGATCAATGCCGGCAAGCAGACCGTCACCGAACTGCCGACCACCAGCTTTTTCAGCTCGGCGGATTCGTTTGCGATGATCCGCGGCGGCCACATCGACATCGCCATTCTTGGTGCCATGCAGGTGGCGGAAAACGGCGATCTCGCCAATTGGATGATTCCCGGCAAGGTGGTGAAAGGCATGGGCGGCGCCATGGACCTCGTTGGCGGCGTCAAGAAGGTGGTGGTGGTGATGGAGCATTCGGCCAAGAACGAGGCCAAGCTGCTGCATCAGTGTACGTTACCGCTCACCGGGGCCGGCGTCGTCGACATGGTAATCACCGACCTCGGCGTCTTCAGCATCGATCGCAAGGGTGGCGGGATGACGCTCATTGAGATCGCTCCCGGAGTGACGCTCGATGACGTCAAGGCGAAGACCGAGGCAAGCTACAAGGTCGCCAATACACTGACGCACTGAGCGACGTCCCTTTCAGGGGTCTCAGTGTCACGTGGTTGCGGCTCACTCCGCCTCGCGCGCGATTTTCTCCTGGATCGGGCGCCAGCTTGATTGCTGGGAGTGGATGTAGTCCGTGGCTTGTTCGGGAGTCTGGTAGCGCGCGAACGAGCCGTTCAGCGCCAATCGGTCGATCACCTCTTTGTCTTCCAGCGCGGTGCGCAAATCGGCACTGGCCTTGCGGATGATCGGGACCGGCGTGCCGACCGGCGCCAACATCACGCCCCAGCCGGCGACGAAGAAGTCCGGTAGCGTTTCGGCGACTGTCGGCAAACTTTCCATTCCCGGCACCCGCTCCGACCAGGTGGACGCGAGCGTTTTGATGATGCCGCCTTGTATGGCGCCGGCTAGGCCCGCGTAACCGTCGAGGATGATGTTGACCCGGTTGCCGATGATATCGCCCATCGCCTCGGCGGGGCCGCCGGCGTACGGAACGAGCCGCAACTTCACGTCCGCGCGTGCTTCCAACAACTCCATCGCCAGATGAGTGAGGCGCCCGCGTCCAGTCGAGGCATAGGACAGTTCGTTCGGCCGTTGTTTGGCCTGCGCAATCATGTCGGGAATTGAATTGATGCCGGCTTTCGGCGACGCCGCGATGAACAGCGGCTCCTGAAGGATGCGGCCGACCACGGCGAAATCGCGCGGTACTTCGGCCGGCAGATTCGGCGCGACACCTGGCCCGCCGCGCAACGCCAGGAACACCGATGCTGCGGCGATGTAGAAGCGTGTAGCCGTCAGCCGGCGCGCTCGCCGCTACGCGCGCCGAAATGCCGCCGCCGGCGCCTGGCTGATTGACGATGACGACTTGCTGACCCCAGATTTTACCGAGCTTGTCTGCGACGATGCGGGCGGTGACGTCATTGGCGCTGCCGACCGGCGAATCCGAGATGATCTTGACCGGCTTATTGGGATACCCTGTTTGCGCCGGCGCATTTCCGGCCGGCAATAAGCCGAAGGCAAGCATCGCCACCAAAGCGAATTGAGGGAGCCTGACCACAGCACATCTTTTCATGGCGCTCCCGCAAACGCGTCAGACTGGCAGCTTCCAGCGCGGCAAAGCGGTCTTTTATTCGCCGCTAACCGCAACGCCGATCGAATTGCCCGGAACATTGCTGAGCTGAATGGTGAACGGCTCGGCTTTCAGCTCGAATTTGACGCTCTTGCGAATGCCTTCGCAACCCGTCGCGCCGCTGAAGGCCACCGATTTCAACATTTGGCCGGTTTGGACCACATCGACCCATGCTTCGGACGACAAGCTGATCTTATACGTACCGTCGTGTGGGGGTGCTGCGATCTGTAAGAAGCCTGCAAATGAAGTTGGCAAGCGCGGCGCCCGCTGCGGCGCCATCGGAAGCTTCGCGTCTGCGAATGGCACGAGATTGACCGTCACAGCGGCGGGGAGCTGGGATGTTACGCTGCTGCCAGAGGCGACCGTCGCGGTCTTACTGCTGGTGAGCAGGCTGCGTTCCTGATCCAGCGGCCACTTGAATTTATCGCAACCTACCGGCTCCTGTGCATGCACAGGCGCTGCAAACAGGCAGCCCAGAATCACAACAAATGCGACTCGCATGGCAACCCGCCTAGTCGATCGCAATCATGACGTCGGAAGCCTTAACGACGGCCGTGGCCGCTTCGCCGACCTTCAGTTTCAGTTCGTCCACTGCCTCATTAGTGATCGAAGCGGTGATAATCCGGCCGGGGGCGATCTCAAGTTGGACATGCGCCGTGGTGGCGCCTTTGTGGACGTCGACGATCTTGCCTTTGATCTGATTGCGCGCACTGATTTTCATGGGAATGCTCCGCCTGCTGCGCTGTGCGGAAGAGTCGCCCCAGCGCGTGAAAGATCGTTAGAAAGCGACGAATCCGAAAGGGCCTTTCGGATATCGAGATGCGCTTACGGCGCATCAACGGTCAAAAACAATTGTAGCAAACCTGCGAGGCCGGGCCAAATCCGTGCTAAGCCACGAAAGCCAGTTGCAAAATTAGCTTAAGTCTTGCATTTCCCGCCTTTACGCTTGGCCCGAAGCCACCGAGAATGCGGCCGAAGGGGTGTGTGGTGTCTGAGAGTCCTATTCTCGAGACCGAAGACCTGACCAAGGAATTCGCCGGGTTCATGGCGGTGCGTTCGGTCAATCTGCGCGTCAACCGCGGCAGCATTCACGCCTTGATCGGGCCAAATGGCGCCGGAAAGACAACGTGCTTCAATCTGCTCACCAAGTTTCTCGCGCCGACGCGCGGCCGCATCGTGTTCGATGGCCGCGATATAACGGCGCTTAAGCCCGCCGATGTGGCGCGCCTCGGGATCGGTCGTTCGTTTCAGATCTCGGCGGTTTTTCCGCACCTGACTGTGCTGGAGAATGTGCGCATCGCGCTGCAGCGCCGCCGCGGCAACTCATTCGACTTCTGGCGCTCGAAGCGTGTGCTCGGCTTGCTCGATGATCGAGCCAATGCTCTGATTACCGATGTCGGATTGGCCGGTTACGTCGATGCGCTCGCGGTCGAACTGCCTTACGGCCGCAAGCGTGCACTTGAAATCGCGACGACCCTGGCGCTTGAGCCGGCAATCCTTTTGCTCGACGAGCCGATGGCGGGCATGGGGCGTGAGGATATCGCGCGCATCAGTGCCCTGATCAAAACGGTCGCCGCCGACCGGACTGTACTGATGGTCGAACACAATCTCAGTGTTGTCGCTGATCTTTGCGACCGCATTACCGTTCTGACCCGCGGGCAAGTGCTCGCCGAAGGGGACTATAAGACCGTGTCGGCCGATCCAGCCGTACGCGAAGCCTATCTTGGAACCGGCCATGCCTGAGACCGATCCGCTCTTGACTGTTAACGAGCTTGAGGCGTGGTATGGGGAATCGCACATCCTCCACGGCGTGACGTTCGACGTGCAGGCCGGAGAAGTAGTGACGCTGTTGGGCCGCAACGGCGTCGGCAAAACCACGACCCTCAAAGCCATCATGGGGATCATCGAAAGCCGCACCGGGTCGGTGCGTTTCGAGGGCCGCGAGTTGATCAACCGGCCGTCCGACGCAATCGCCCGCGCCGGCATCGCGTTCTGCCCGGAAGAGCGCGGCATTTTTTCCAGTCTCGATGTCAAGGAGAACCTGCTGCTGCCGCGGCAGGTACGTCCCGGCGGCCTTGATCTCGACCGCATCTTCGAGCTGTTTCCCAACCTCCGCGAACGTCTCAACAGCCAGGGCACAAAATTGTCCGGCGGTGAGCAGCAGATGCTCGCGATCGGCCGCATCCTGCGCACCGGCGCGCGGCTCTTGTTGCTTGACGAACCGACCGAAGGTCTTGCTCCGGTCATCATCCAGCAGATCGGACGTACGATCGGTTCGCTCAAGGCGCAGGGCTTCACGATCCTGCTGGTTGAACAGAACTTTCGCTTCGCCGCTACTCTGGCGGATCGCTACTACGTCATGGAACATGGTCGCATCGTCGACCACTTTGTCGCAGCAGAACTAAAGGCCAATACGGATAAGCTGCACGAGTATCTTGGAGTTTGATATCAAGAAGGACAGTGGGGCTTAAGCCCGCACGATAGGGGAGGTCACGAAATGAATCTCGGACCCAGATTGGCATTGGCGGCTGCCGCACTGATGTGCACTGCAGCGATCGCAAAGGCCGAGGACGTCTCCGTCAAAATCGGCGTCCTCACCGACATGTCGAGCCTCTATTCGGATATCGGTGGACCCGGTTCGGTTGCTGCCGCAAAGCTTGCGGTCGAAGATTTCAATCCGGCCGCGCACGGCATGAAAGTCGAGGTTGTCGCCGCCGACCACCAGAACAAGCCCGATGTCGGGGCCGGCATTGCCCGGCAATGGTATGACGTTGACCATGTCGACGTCATTGTCGACGTGCCGACGTCGAGCGTCGCGCTCGCCATCAGCGAGGTCACGCGCGAAAAGAACAAAGTGTTCCTCGGTTCAGGACCGGCAAGTTCCGATCTGACCGGACCGAAATGTTCGCCAAACACCATCCAGTGGACTTACGACACCTGGATGCTGGCAAACGGCACCGGCAAGGCGTTGGTCAAGACTGGAGGCGATACCTGGTTCTTTTTGACCTCCGACTACGCTTTCGGCCATGCGCTCGAACGCGACACCGCGGCGGTAGTCGAGAAGAACGGCGGTAAGGTGCTTGGTCAAGTGCTCCATCCGCTTAACACCAGCGACTTCTCTTCATTCCTGCTGCAGGCGCAGTCTTCAAAAGCGAAAATCATCGGGCTTGCCAATGCGGGCGGCGATACGGTCAACGCGATCAAGCAGGGCGCCGAATTCGGGATTACCGCCGGCGGTCAGCACTTCGCCGGTCTGCTGATGTTCATTAATGACGTCCAGGCGCTGGGGCTCAAAGTCGCCCAGGGTCTGGTCCTGACCGAGACCTGGTATTGGGACATGACTGATGCCAATCGCGCCTTCACCAAACGTTGGCAGGTCAGCCGGCCCGGAAAATTCCCGAGCATGGTGCCGGCTGGGGTCTACTCTTCGGTCATTCACTATCTGAAGGCGGTTGACGCGCTCAAGAGCGGCGCCGACGGCCGCGCGGTTGTTGCCAAGATGAAGGAAATGCCGACTGATGATCCGCTGTTCGGCAAAGGCTCGGTCCGTGTCGACGGCCGCAAGCTGCACAACGCCTATTTGTTCGAGGTTAAGAAGCCCTCGGAATCGAAATATCCGGGCGATGACTACAAGGTGCGCGCCACCATTCCGGCCGCTGAGGCTTTCCGTCCGCTGAAGGATGGTGGTTGTCCACTAGTGAGCGGTTAGCGCTTTGGCCCGCCGCTCACTGGGCGGCGGGTGAAGCTCGTTGGGCGGGAAGCGTGTTGCAAGCGCGGCCGATCTAACCCGCGAGTTGTTTGATGGTGGTCAACCCTCCCCGCGCTGGGGAGGGTAGGGGGACGGATGTTCGAGATTTTCGGCATTCCTTCGCAAGCACTGTTCGGGCAATTGCTGCTCGGGTTGATCAATGGGTCTTTCTACGCGCTGTTGAGTCTTGGCCTTGCCGTCATTTTCGGCATGCTCAACATCATCAATTTTACCCACGGTGCGCAGTATATGATGGGCGCGTTTGCCGCTTATCTGCTGCTCCAGCACCTCGGCATCAATTATTGGGAAGCACTGATCATTGCGCCGATTTTGATCGGCGTGACTGGTATCGTTATCGAGCGGCTTTTTCTAAAGCACATTCGCAAGCTCGATCCGCTTTATAGCCTGCTTCTCACCTTCGGGTTAGGGCTCGTGATCGAGGGGCTGTTCCGTAACTATTATGGTTCATCGGGACTGCCTTATCAGGTGCCGGACGCGCTACGCGGCGGCCGCAATCTCGGTTTTATGTTCCTGCCCAACTATCGGGCCTGGGTCATCATCCTCTCAGTGATCGTCTGTTTTGCCACATGGTTTGGCATCGAGCGCACGCGACTCGGCTCGTACCTGCGCGCCGCCACGGAAAATCCGGTGCTGGTGCGCGCCTTCGGCATCAACGTGCCGCGAATGGTGACGCTCACCTATGGCTTTGGTGTCGGGCTCGCGGCGCTGGCGGGCGTCATGGCGGCGCCGATCTATAACGTTTCGCCGCAAATGGGCTCTGATCTGATCATCGTTGTGTTCGCCGTCGTTGTGATCGGCGGCATGGGCTCGATCATGGGCGCGATCGTCACCGGCTTTTTGCTCGGCATTATCGAAGGACTGACCAAGGTCTTTTATCCGGAAGCGTCCAACACGGTCATCTTCGTCATCATGGCCATCGTATTGCTGCTTCGCCCGGCCGGACTGTTTGGGCGGAGCGCCTGATGGAGCGCGTCGTCGATCCACCGGTTCTGCAGCGTCATCGCGATGCGCCGCTCAGCCTTGGCGTGGCGTTTGGGGTAATGGTTGCCTTGTTGATCGTCGCGCCGTTCGTGGTCTATCCGATCTTTCTGATGAAAGCGCTGTGCTTTGCGTTGTTCGCCTGTGCTTTCAATCTCCTGATCGGTTATGTCGGTTTGGCTTCGTTCGGTCACGCGATGTTCTTCGGCTGGGCCAGCTATCTCACAGCCTACGTCGCCAAAGTCGGCTCGCTCAGCATTCCCTACTGGTTCGGCCACACGATGTGGTTTGTGATCGGGTTTCCACCACAGTCTCCCGCAATCGCAATCCTGATCGGCGCAGTGACCGCTGCGATCCTGGGCTATATCACCGGCGTCATCGCCATTCGGCGGCAGGGCATCTATTTCGCCATGATCACGCTGGCGCTGTCGCAAATGCTGTACTTCTTCGCGCTGCAGGCAAAGTTCACCGGCGGCGAGGACGGCATCCAGGGCGTGCCGCGCGGCCGCCTGTTCGGCGTTTTCGATCTCTCCGCCGAAATGACGATGTATTCGTTTGTTCTCATCGTTGTTCTTGCCGGCTTTCTCCTTGTCTTCCGAATCATCAACTCGCCGTTCGGCGAAGTTCTCAAGGCGATACGTGAAAACGAGCCGCGCGCGATCTCACTCGGCTACCAGACAGAACGCTACAAGCTTGTCGCCTTCGTTTTGTCTGCGACGCTGGCCGGAGCTCGCCGGTTCTTTGAAGGCGCTGGTATTTCAGCTGGCGTCGCTGACCGACGTGCATTGGACCATGTCGGGCGACGTCTTGCTGATGACGCTTGCTTGGCGGGCTAGGCACGGTATTTGGCCCGGTCGTCGGCGCTTTTGTCGTCATCGCGATGCAAAATTATCTTGCGCCGTTTGGCCAATGGGTACTGGTGATTCAGGGCGCGATTTTCGTGGTCTGTGTGTTGATTTTCCGCCGCGGCATTGTCGGTGAATTGGCGCAGCTGCTGCACGTGCGGTTATAGGCCTCACTTTTCCCCGGACTTATCAACAGAATCAGTTTATTGGTTGGCTCCGGTACACAAGACCAAGGCGCAGACGTTCGCATTTCCGTTGCCTCATAATGCGTTCCCGGTGAGCTTGAGTTCGGGTGACGCGGGAGCGGTGATTCGTCGTCAAGCCGGTTTGATTGCCTTCACCGCGTTGATCGTTCCAACGTGAAAATCGTGGTGTCTCGTATGGCGTGTGTTCCGCGTGCACGCGTTCCCGACAACCATTTTTTTGAACTTTGCCTTGATGGGCATTTCCGGCCTTATCATGTCGGCGCGGCAAACGAGCCCGTACGACGGTCTCGCGCGAAAATGGCTCGCGCTGGCGGAGCGGCGCCGGGCCCATGTTTTCGAGTTGCGTGACAGCGGCCGCTGGAAGCACTACTACACGCCCGAACAGTTACTCGAAGCGATCCGCGAGGCGATCCGTAGCCGCGATCAATGGGCCAGGATCGCGGGCATCGAAATGGGCGACGCCTGAACGCGATTTGATTTTTTTGCGATTGCCCGCCGGCCTGGCGTCTGCTTTTTCCCAAATCGCGTCTTGCGTGCTATTTGATCGCTATGACAAGCGCCCTGTTTTCGTCACTGCGGCTTGCGGATCTCAACCTACCAAACCGCATTGTCGTCTCGCCGATGTGCCAATACAGCGCGAATGACGGCGTTGCCTCCGATTGGCACATGACACACCTCGGCATGCTGGCTAATTCCGGCGCCGGGTTGGTCGTCGTCGAAGCAACCCATGTCGAGCGTCTCGGCCGCATCACCCACGGCTGTCTCGGTCTCTATTCCGATGCCTGCGAAGCGGCGCTGGAGCGGATCGTTGACCATTGCCGGCGTATCGGCAGCGCCAAGTTCGGCATTCAGCTTTCTCACGCTGGGCGCAAGGCTTCGGCGCAACGGCCTTGGGAAGGCGGCAAAGCGCTTCCCGCTAGCCGAGGATCCGTGGCCGACGATCGCACCCTCCGCGATTCCGTTCGGCCCGGGCTGGCATATGCCGCGCGCTATGGCCGAGGAGGATATGGCGCGCGTGCGCACGGCCTTCGTTGATGCGGCAAGGCGCGCGGTGCGCATCGGCTTTGACGCCGTCGAACTGCACCTGGCGCACGGCTACCTGTTGCACGGTTTTGTGTCGCCGATTTCGAACACGCGCAATGACGACTGGGGTGGCTCGCTCGAAGGCCGCATGCGTTTTCCGCTCGAAGTTGCCGCGCGCGGTTCGCGCTGTCGTTCCGCGCGGCATCCCGTTTGGCGCCCGCTTGACTGGGAGCGATTGGCTCGACGGCGGGCTCACCGTCGCGGATGCGGTCGCGCTCGCGAAGGCGCTGAAGGATGCCGGCCTCGATTACGTCGATGTCTCATCCGGAGGCGTCAGCACGCAAGGGCAAGCCAGCGTGCCAAGGGACCCCGGCTACAATGTTCCACTTGCCGAGCAGATCCGGCGCGAAGCCGGAATTGCGACGCGTGTGGTCGGCTTGATCGCAAACCCGAAGCAGGCGGAGGCGATCGTGGCCAGCGGCCAGGCCGACATGGTGGCGCTGGCGCGGGCGTTTCTTGACGATCCACATTGGGGCTGGCACGCAGCGCAAGCGCTTGGCGGCGAAATCTACTCACCCGCCGCAATACCAGCGCGCCGCGGCTGCGGTTTGGCCCGGAGCGACGTTGCGTATGTCAACGCCAGCCTCGGCGTGACGCCGCGCTGACGCTCGCTTTTGGAGGGGGCAAGCCGATGGCCGACCGAGTTACCGTCACCATGACCGGCGGCGTGGCCGACGTTCGGCTGTCGCGTGCCGACAAGATGAATGCGCTGGACCCGGCGATGTTCGATGCGCTCATCGCTACCTGCGGCCGGCTTGGTAAGGAGCGAGGCCTTCGTGCGGTGGTCCTGTCCGGCGAGGGGCGGGCCTTCTGCGCCGGTCTCGATCTGAACAGTTTCGCCGCGATGAAAGAGGGTGGCTTCCGCAATCTCGAAGCGCGGACGCATGGAATATCCAACGCCTTTCAATACGCTGTGATGGGCTGGCGCGAACTCGGCGTGCCGGTGATCGCCGCCGTGCACGGCATCGCATACGGCGGTGGCTTTCAGCTCGCGCTCGGCGCAGACGTGCGCTCTGATCGCCGAGGACACGCGCATGTCCATCATGGAGATAAAATGGGGCATCGTCCCCGACATGGGCGGCACGGTCCTGATGCGGCATTTGGCGCGCGAAGACGTGATCCGTGAGCTTACCTATAGCGGCCGGATATTTTCGGCCAAGGAGGCAAGCGGACTATGGCTTCGCCACCCGCATATGCGCCGATCCTCGCGCCGAAGCGCTGGCTCTTGCGCGCGAACATTGCGGAGAAGAATCCTGATGCGGTCAGGGCGGCCAAACGGCTCTTCAATATCGCCGCGGCGGGACGACGCAGCCAGTGCCTTCTCGCCGAATCGCGTGAGCAGGCGCGGCTGATCGGCTCGGCCAACCAAACCGAAGCGGTCATGGCCAATCTCGAGAAAGCGCGCGCCGCAATTTTCCGACGCCGCAGAGTGAGCAATCCGGTTCTCGTCGAAGTGTTTCGTAGCGGCCTGGTTGAGAGCCGCCATCGCGGCGCGGTCGCTGTTATCGATGCAGACGGGACGGTGGTGCTTGCCGATAGGCGACATCGCAAAACCGGTGTTTCCGCGTTCGGCGGTTAAACCATTACAGGCGCTGCCGCTGATGGAGTCCGGGGCTGCCGAACGTTATGCATTTGGCGATGAAGAGCTTGCGCTGGCTTGTGCTTCGCACAGCGGCGAGCCGGCGCATGTTGAAGTCGTCACACGCATGTTGAGCAAAGCAGGCCTCGATGTGTCGGCGCTGGCGTGCGGGACCCACTGGCCAAGTTCGCAGACAGCAGCTTTCGCTCTTGCGCGCGCAGGCGCTGCACCCTCGGCCCTGCACAACAACTGTTCCGGCAAGCATGCCGGCTTCCTGTGTGTCGCGTGTACGCTCGGTGTGGATCATTTCGGATATTGGCGGCCGGACCATCCTGTGCAACGCCAAGTGCGCGCTGTGCTTGAGGATTTGACCGGTGCTGCGCTGTCGGATGACGACCGCGCGGTCGATGGCTGCTCGGTTCCGACCTGGGCCATACCGGTCGGGAACCTTGCGCATGCCTTTGCCAAGTTTGGAACCGGTCGCGGTCTTGCGCCTGCCCGCGCCGACGCCGCCGCAAGGCTTCGAGCAGCCTGTGCGCAGGAAGCCTTGGCACGTTGCCGGCAGCGGCCGTTTCTGCACCGAAATCATGCGGCTCCTGGGCCTGCGCGCGTTGGTGAAGACGGGTGCCGAAGGTGTTTTTTGCGCCGCGCTGCCGGAGCTCGGGTTCGGTATCGCGATCAAATGCGACGACGGTGCCGGCCGCGCCGCCGAAGCGATCATGGCGGCTTTGATCGCGCGATTTGTACGCTTGAACGATGCAGAGCATGCGGTACTCGCCAGCTTCGCACGACCGACGTTGCGCAACTGGAACGGAATTGAGGTCGGATCGCTGCGTGTCAGCGACGCGATTGCCGCCGCTTTGCCGCGATGAGCGCGATCAGCAGCTTTTCGGAGGCGATCACCAGCGGACGAAAAGCAACCGAGCGGCTTTGGCGCCGGCGGCGCGGATCAAATCTGACGCGCGGAATATGAACGAACTGAACCAGCGGGTGACCGTTGCCGGCGCGGTCCAGTGCGCGCCAATAGGAATAGTTGCAAAGATATCGTCCGGCGTCGCGAGACAGGCGGGCGGGAATTGCACTACTCCGCAGCGCGCCGAGCAAATCGGCGAACGGTGCGCGGCCTTGCAGCGCTCGTCCGCCACGAACGATAACGCCGCGCTCGGGGACGGTGTCCGCTGGCATCCGGATACAGCAGCGAAACCGCATTGCGCGCCCGGGTCTCGATGCAGACGTGGCGTCTGCTTCCGGCGAGGCCGAACATGAGAATGATGTCGGGCTTTTGCGCGAACAGCTTCGGCAGATCGCGATCGACCGCCTCGTAGGTCGTGGCAAATATGTGCGTCGTGCGAGTGATCGCGGCGAACGCTGGCCGTCGCCGGCGGGCGAGCGCTTTGACCAATAAGGCGCTGGGATTGAGCGGCACGCCCGGGAAGGGGCCGAAACCGGTGAGAAGGACCCGCATTTCAGAGCTTGAGCATGCCGGCAATTTCCTCGACTGCGGCCGCCGGCGCGAGCTTGCCTGCCGCGACCGTCGGCCTCGATCCGCGGCAGCGCCGCCTTGAGCGTCCGGTCCGAGCGCAACGGCGCAAAAAGCCGCTCTTCAAGCATCGCCCACATCCATTTCACCTGCTGCTCGCCGCGGCGGGCGGCAAGTTCGCCCGAAGCGGTCAGCCGTTCACGATGGTCGAGAACCTTCGCCCAAAGATCGGCAATGCCTTCGCCGGTCATTGCCGAATAGGTCACGACCGGCGGCGACCAGTTTGGTGAGCGCGGCGAGAGAATATGCAGCGCCGCGCGATATTCAGCCGCCGCCGCTTTGGCGCGGACGATGTTGTCGCCGTCGGCCTTATTGACGGCGATCATGTCGGCAAGCTCGACGACGCCTTTTTTCAAACCCTGCAACTCGTCGCCGGCGCCCGGCAACATCAGCACGAGGAAGAAATCGGTCATGTCTGCGACCGCGATTTCCGACTGGCCAACGCCGACCGTCTCGACCAGCACGACGTCGTAACCCGCGGCCTCGCACAACCAGCATGGTCTCGCGCGTCTTCGCCGCCACGCCGCCAAGCGTGCCGGAAGCAGGCGAGGGGCGGATGAAGGCATTGGCGTCGTTGGCGAGCCGCGCCATGCGGGTCTTGTCGGCGAGGATCGATCCGCCGGTGCGCCGCGACGACGGATCGACGGCCAGCACGGCGACCTTATGGCCCTGTCCCGTCAGCATGCTGCCGAGCGCATCGATGGTGGTCGACTTGCCGACCCCCGGCGCGCCGGTAATGCCAACCCGCACCGCCTTGCCGGTCGCTCCGAGCAATGCCTGGGTCAGCGCGGCGGCCGTCCGGCGATGATCCGCGCGCTTACTCTCGATTAGCGTAATCGCGCGCGAAAGCACGGTGCGATCGCCGGCGCGGATGTCGCGGGTCAGACGCCCAACGTCGAAAGGTGGGGCGGAGGAGGCCATAGTGTCTCTTCGGCGAGTGCGCTTAAGCCGTCAAGCTGCTGGTTTGCGATGCTCACGCCGAGGCCGCCGACAGAGTGTGGCCTTGCCACGGTGGCGCCCGCCAAAGCAAGCACTGCATCGCGTACGGCGGCGCGACATGAGGCGCCGGCTGCGCGTCGGTCAGGATTGGCTGCACGACGTCGATGGAGTTTGGGAACAGAAGCGCGCGCGACGGCTCAAATGGATGATCGTGGCGATTGTTTATTAGTCATGCTCACGCAAAAATCGGCTTTCGCAGTCTATTTCCGAGGCGGATGTTTCGTCGTCGCCATTTAGCAATTCGCAACCAGCTTCCTCGACAACGCGTGCCGGCGATCTCCGACAGCCGTTTTTAATTTGACAATCGCGCTCCGCCAGAACGCCGCCAACATTCATCTTGGAAACACCCCGGTGTGGTCGAATTCAGGCCGCATCCCATGGCTGACATCGCTGCTGTCCATGTGCGCGATGCAACGTTGCGCTTCCCACGCCGGTACGGGAGATGACGACGATGAACTGGGATCAGATCGAAGCCAACTGGCTCCTCTTCAAGGGCGAGCTCCGGCACAACTGGATCAAGCTGACCGACGAAGACATCACGCGCATCAACGGCAGGCGCGATGAATTGGCTGCCAGGCTCCGGGAACGATATGGCTTCGGCAAGGCCGAGGCCGACCGCGAGATCAGTGCGTGGATACGCGCGCAAAGATTTGCGGCGTGACATTCTCGGCGCACCATCCCCGCCGGTCGCGGGGAGGAATCAATCGCCTTTGCCGCTGATCGGCACGAATATCAATTCTCGCACCGGCGGCGCCCGCGTACGCCCGGCGCGGTCAGCGCCAAAGCTCACGGCTCGCCAGTGCCGCCCCTTGTGCGAGTGCTTCGAGCTTGGCCCAAGCGATCATCGGATGAATCCGGCCGCCAAGTCCGCAATCGGTCGCGGCGATGACGCGTTCTCTGCCGACGCTCTTGGTGAAGCGCAGAATGCGCTGCGCAACCAGATCGGGATGCTCCACCACGTTGGTGGCGTGGCTGACCACGCCGGGCAGAATGATCTTGCCGTCGGGGAGTTTGACATCCTCCCAAACCGTCCATTCGTGCTCGTGGCGGACGTTGCCGGCCTCGAACGAATAAGCTTGGCATTTCACCGCCAGCATGACGTCGACGATGTCGCGCATCGGAATATCGGTGGTATGCGGGCCGTGCCAGCTCCCCCAACACAAGTGGAATCGAATGCGGTCTTCGGGCAGCCCCCTGATGGCGTGGTTGAGCGCCTCGATCCGGACCATGGTGAACTTCTGATAACCTTCGACCGACGGCTCGGGATTGATCATGTCCCAATTTTCGGCGATCGCCGGATCGTCCAGCTGGAGGATCAAGCCGGCGTCGACGATGGCTTTGTATTCTTCGCGCATGGCTTCGCCGACGGCGAACATGAACTCTTCGTCGCTCTTGTAGTAGACGTTCTTGAACCGCGCGGCGCTCGCTGGGGCAACTGAAGTCATAAAGCCCTCTTCGACCCCGTTTGCCTTGAGCGCGGCTTTGAAATGGGCGATGTCGGCTTTGATTGCTTCCTGGCCTTTGTAGGAGACCGGCCCGGTGCAGACCGGCCATTTGGCCATTGCCGGCCCGGTCGTCACCTCGTCCTTATAAACCTGCAGAAATTTTGTTCGATCGCGGCGGTCGGCGAAGCTTGTGAGCACCACTTCGCCGGGCTCGGCGCGTTTGGGCGCACCTTCATACAAACCTGGACCGCTCAGATCGAGACCGCCCAAGCGATTGAAGCAATAGCTCCACCATGCCCGGTAGTTCACCTTGTGGCCCATCGATTTGCCGAATTCGCCGTCGCCCGGCACGTCGATCCCGATCTCTTTTTGCTTCTTTACGACGTCGGTTACGGCCGCTTGCAGGGTGTCCTGATAACGCCGCTCGTCGGTCGTTTCGCCGGCTTCGCGCGCGCGGTTGGCTTCAATCAGATCGTCGGGACGCGGCAGGCTCCCGGCCTGACTGGTCAGAATATGGTCGCGGCTCATTCTCATGGGTCAATCAGAAGACCACCGGCTGACGACGGAGCGCGGAACCAAATGGTTCCGCGTCTCCTGTGGTCTGCCGTTGGTCCTCAGTCCTTTGTTGTCAGATCGCGTGGAACGGCTGTTCTTTGAGCGAAGCGACCAGGCCGTGGAACACTTCGTTGACCGGCGCCCAACTTGGCAGCTTCTTCATGTTGTTGAGCCACCGTTGGACATTGGGATAGGCCGAAAAATCGCAGCGAATGACTTCGCCGAGCGTCACCAACGCGGCGCCGAAATAATCGGCGATGGTGATCTGATTGCCGCAGAGGTATTGGTTCTTCGGACCAATCCAGTAGTCGTTGAGGACCGTCAACCACCTTTTTGCGTTCTGCTGCCCGCGTTCGATGGTGGCGGCTTGCGCCTCGTCGCTGCGATGCTTGAGATTCGGGAACAGCTGCGGATACGCCAGATTGTAGGCCCAATCGCGATAGAAATTGGTATTGAGCCAGTCCATCATCTCATTGACCTTCGCCCTCTGTTTCAAATCCTTGGGATAAGTGGGCGAGCCAATCTTGTCGGCGAGATATTTAAGGATCGCAGAGCTTTCGGTCAGCTTGAGATCACCGTCTTCGATCATTGGCACCAGAGCATTCGGATTCATATCCGTGTATGGCGGCTTCATGTGCTCGCCGGTGAACAGATCAACGACCACTTCGTCGACTGGAATTTTGTTCTCGGCGATGAACAGCCGTACCGGCCGGCTCGTCATCGAGACCGGATGCATGTAGAGCTTCATGGCAATTTCCTCCCAAGACATATTATCCGCGAGGCTTATAAAGCATCTTTGCGACCGGTGAAATGCAGAGTTTCTGCCCACCGGAGGTAAGCAATACGTTGGGCAGTAGCCGATGCTTTTATCGGCTTATCGTCCCCGCTTTGCCCGCGTGACCATATCGGCAATGAAGCGAGGTGACGCGAACGCGGCGGCATGTACCTCGGGCGTCCAGTATTTCGTCGCAAATCGGCCGGCTTTACGATAGCGCGTGGCAATTGTTTTCGCCGGTGTCTGGCGAAGGCGCTTGTCGTTGGTTGCAAAACCCATCGCCATGTGTCCGCCGACATAAGTGGGAATGGCGGCGACGTAGCAACTCGTGTCCGCAAACAGCCGGTTCGAGTTTCTTGATGCTCGATGTGAATTCGCGTGGCTGAAACATCGGCACGCCGTTCTGCGTCACCAGGACACCGCCGCTGTTCAGGCAACGTTTGCAGGACCGGTAGAATTTTTGGCTGTAGAGAACCTTGCCTGGGCCCTGCGGGTCGGTTGAATCGACGATGATGACGTCGAAGCGACGCTCGGTTTGCGCGACGTATTTGGCGCCGTCGCCGATCACGCTTTCGAAGCGCGGATCAGCAAACACCGGCTTGGTGATTTCCGGGAAATGCTCTCGGGCGAACTCCACCACCTTGGCGTCGATTTCGACTTGCGTGAGACGTTTGACAGTCCTGTGCTTGAGCACCTCCTCGGCGATGCCGCAATCGCCGCCGCCGATGATGAGAACTTCGCGCGCTTCGCCGTGGGCAAAAAGCGGCACATGCGACATCATTTCCTGATAGATGAATTCGTCCCTTGCGGAGATCTGCGTCGCGCCGTCGATCATCAGCATTTTGCCGAAGAACGGCTGCTCAAACAGCACCAGGTGCTGGTGTTCGGTCTGGGTCTCGTAAAGGAGTTTGTCCACGCGGTAACTGATGCGAAAGCCGAGTTCGTCGAACAGCGTCTCGGCGATCCAGCGCTTTTCGGCCATGACATTCCCGCTGCTTAGGAAAGAAAAAGCGGCCGGTAACTCCGGCCGCCTAGCTCAAGCGAGCATGCGGCCGGCTTAGCCGCCTTGCCCGCGTAAAATTTCATTCACGCCGACGCGCCTTGCAGAAAACGCCTCGCGCAACACCGGAATGCACGCGTCGGGATCGGCTGAGCCGCACATGAATACGTCAAGCGCAGCGTAGCCGGCATCCGGCCAAGTGTGGATGGAGATGTGGCTCTCTGCCAGAACCGCCACGCCGGAGACGCCATTGGGCTGAAAATGATGCACGTGGATGTGCAGAAGCGTCGCGTGTGCCGCCTCAACGCAGCGCCTCAACGTCGCTTCGATGTGACTGATGTCGTCGAGCCGCTGCGCGTCATGCAGATCGACGATCAGATGCACGCCGGCGCAGCGTACGCCGTTACGGACGGCGAAATGTCCAGGGCCACTCTCGAGCGGTGCCGGAGACGCCACTTTCAGCTTCGTAGGCTTGTCGTCTTTTCGGGTGGTGCCTGGGATCCCCAAGCCCTTCCCCGATCGCAAGAGGGCGTTCCGGCTCATGCCGTCCTCCCCAACCAGAGGTAAGAACCCGAGATGCCGGCTGAGCCGGCGCCACGGAAAGCGAAAGCCGCTCGATCGCGTCCGCGCGGGACGCTCTGCAGCAGCAAAGCCCCAAATAAATGCAAACCCCTCGGAGTCAAGGAAATTTTGGGAAAACCTCCGCGCTTCCGTTCGGAAAACGATCGGCAGTGTCAGGAGGTTTCGGCCGCGTGTTTTTGAGGCCGGGCGGCGTCACGGGTCTATCCGCTGACGGCCACCGCAGGCGGGACCATCGGCTGGGCCGGCTTTTTGACACGGGTGCGGAAGAAGCCAAGCACCCGACGAGCCGTGTCGGGCTGCAAACGGTTGAAGCTTGCTAGTGCGTTATCCAAATCTTTCGCTGACATGCCGCGGTCCGCGGCACGCAAAAGCAAGATCGCTTTGGTCGTCGTCGACGACAAACCGGCGACCTTGGCGAGAATGAGCACGATCTCTGCGCCCGGATCGAGCAGAGCTCGTTCGACGACGTCGATTGGCGTTTCGCAGAGGATCGACAGCGCGATCGCGGTCTCCTCGAACTTGCGATCGCGGGCATAGTGGTAAACCTCGGCCTCGCCGATCCGGCGAATACGATTAAGTCGCTCTACGGCCGCCTGTGCAGCGGCAAAATCCGGCGAGGCGTTGCGGGCATCGTTGCGAATACCGCCGACCACTTCCGCCACCACTCCGTCGATGGCCGTGCCGGCTTGCGGATTCTCGACGGCAAGGCGAGCGCGGACTGCGCTTGAGGCCTTTTCCAGCAATACCAGAAAATGCGTCCGCGGGATGTCGCCGCGCATGCCGACAATCGTCGCAAGATCGTCGTCGCCGACGGAGCGCTTGACCAGCATGCGGAAGCCGGCGTCGGAAAACCGGGCACCAGCGTTCTTCACCACCGAATGGACGACATCGCGATCGCCCCGTTCGACCAGCACCTCCGTAACCGCTTCGCTCAAACTGCGGCGCTGGGAGATGGCGAACAGGTGCTGCTGGCTCTTGGTGTTGGCGTTGGCGAGCAGAGCGGAATCTTCGAGCCGCTCCGATTGCCTGAGAATCGGGACGCGCGACATCGATATCGTCGTCAAAGGCAAGCATGTGCACCACGCTCGCCGGAGCGTTGGCGATCGGTGCCAGCCGGTTGGCGAGCCTGGCGCGCGCCTTGGCCTCGATCGTGCTCGTGAGACGCACCATGACGTCGTCGAACACGCCGATCTGGTCTTCGGAATAACGCGTAGCGCCGCCGACGAAGAGATCGGTGATGCGCGTCAGCATCTCGATCCGGCGTGTGTTGGTACCGGAGCTTAGCGCGGCCTCAAGTTCGTCAATGAGCGGAAGCGTTCGCATCATGTTACGGGCGTGGCCCGGTTGAAACAGCGACGACAATGCCGCGATAAGGGTGAACAAAGGCTTGCTGCTAATCTCGCCGTAGCGGCTTAAGGAAGCATCAAGGTAACCGGCGCGCGAACCGACCAACCGTTGGTTGTGAAGCGCGTGTAATCACGCGGGTTTGATGCCGCCGGTTGGGTCACGCGTCCACGACGTGAGTGTGATGCCGGCCGCCTCGTCGAGGTCGCGTCGGGGGCCGGGCGTGAGGCCGTGCTCCGCGAGTACAACTTCGGGCGTGAGATCTGGACCGACCGACGGAAACAGCGGCCGTCCACCTGGAATTCGCGCAAAAGCGGCCCGCGTGAGGTGGAAGACATCGTAACGCGACAAAAACATACCGAACACATCGGTACCGCCGATGATCGCGACGACCCCGCCGCTGACATCGAGCCCGGCGAGCGCGTCTTCGAGGCTCGCCCCCGCAGGATTCCATAAAAGCGCGGCGGGGCGCGATGGATCTGCCGCTAATTGAAGCAATCTGACGCGTTACAACTAAACGCTTGCGGCGCGCTGCGCGTGGCCCGCCTTCATACGAGTGGCGACCGTGCACAACGGCGGCAGCCCGGTCGAGTTCGGTCTGTAGGAACCTTTGGTCGGCGTCGTTGCGAATCGTGTCCGGCATCGCCCTGTTCGCGTCGGCAATCATGCCGTCCGCGGAGACGATGGCATAGCCTTCGATTCGGTAGGGGCCCAATCATTTGGCGGGGAGGATAGCGGGGGCCGGGAACGGAGTCATTTGGGGCAGCAAGGTCGCGTTCTGGATATGCGGGCGAGGTGGCATGTTAGCAGCCGGGTTGAGGTTCCATGACCGTCATGGCTGCCGGCAAGTTGCAAATACCCGTCCAAACCCATATCTGGAATTCGAACAAGAGTTTGAAAAACGCTCAGAGCCAAAACGCCTAAAGCCATGACGCGACCGTCTGAAATCACCCGCGAGCGGATCCTGAAGGCCGCCGAGCGGCTGTTTGCCGAGCGCGGATACGACGCGACCAGCGTCCGGGCCATTGTGGCCAAGGCGCGTGTGAACCAAGCCGCCATCAATTATCACTTCGCAGGTAAAGAGGGGCTGTACCGCGACGTCTTGCGGGCCGCATTTCGCGCCCTTACCGAGGACCAACTGGCCCACGCCGAAGAAGCCAAGGCGATGCCGCGCGAAGAGGCGCTGGTTGAATTCGTCCGCCGCCAGCTCCAACCGATAACGGCACGCGATGAGGTCAGCCGCTACATGCGGATTTTCAACTGGGAAACCGCGCATCCGACTGCCGTTTTTCGCAAGCTTATGCGCGAAGAAACGGCCCCTTTCATGGGGTTGGCGGTCGACCTGGTGCGCCGCTTCATGCCGGAAGCCGATCAGCACACGCTCGCGCTCGCGGCGATCTGGCTGATCGGTCAATGCAGCGTGTTTGTGCGCAACCGCGAGCAGCTTGCCGAGCTTCCGGTCGCGGTTTCGCTTGATGAATCAGCAGTCAGGGAGCTCGCCGGGCTCGTCAGTCGCTGGGCAATTGGCGGCCTGGCCCGCGTGGCCTAACCAACCTTTTCCCGGTAAATCCGCAGCGCTGCCGCAAAAATTCCTTGTTCCGGACCAGCGGCCGCCTATAACGCGTGTTTGAAATTCAATCGATCGTTTGAAAAATGCCGGTGCCGGGAGAACGGTTCATGCGCTACGAAACGCCATTGCTGAAGCGACTTCTGACCAAGCTCATCCACGACGTTCTGCCGGCGGCCCTGGCAAGTCTGATTGGCGGTTTTCTCTTCACCCATTTCCAGTTGGGACGGTGGCCGGAGCCGGTAGCGGCGCAGGTCACGCCGGCCTCGGACGAAATGATGCAGCTTCTTCGCGACGAACACGGCCTGATCGTGAGCTTCCTCCAGGCGCGATTGGCTAACGAAAAGAAGCAGCTCATCGCGGATGACGGCGCGTCGCGCGGCGCGGCCGAGCCGCAGCAGGCCACCGTCGGTTCGCGGCCGTCCATCGTGACGTTGGCTGCGGTCAAAGCAAATCCGGCGCGTAGCAAATCCGTTGGACCCAGTGTTACGGCGCCGCCACTTCTGATCGCGCAGCTGCAACAGGGTGAAAGCAGCAAATCGGTCGTGCGCGGCGAGGATTCGCTTCTTGCCAAAACCATCGGCATCAAGGATCACGTGGTTGCCGCAACCCATCGAGTTCGTCTCGGCGATTGGCGGCATCCCGACCTGGATCGGCGCGATCGGCGACCGGATCGGCGGCGAGGACGTCAGTCCTCGTCCTCCAGCCAATTTGGTTAGCGCCTCCTGAGGCTGATATCAGCGACCGTGAAGCGCGCGCCGGCAAGCTGCCTAATTAACGGGCTTCAATCTCGCAACCTACAAACGTTCGTGAACGACCAACCAATTCGCGGCGAGCGATAGGAACCGGCTTCACGTTCGACGCGTTTGCTTCGCACGCGGCTGGGAAGGAAGGCGCTCGGCTTGCCGCCGGAGGTTCAGATGCGTTTCGCCGACAACTTCAATCCGGAATGGGGTTATCTCGCCCCGGCGCCGAGCTTTATGCGCACAGCCCGCGTTGCATTGGTGGCTGGGGCCATCGGCGCAACCGCGGGTGCTGGTGTGGTGTTTTCATTGATCGATCGTCCGGCCGCCCAAGAAACTTCGGTCGCAGATCGCACCTTGGCGGAGCGGAGTGAGCCTGCATCCGTTGCCGCGCCGGCTACGGCACAGTTGCAAGCGCCACATGAGATTGCCGCCGCACCTGATCATGTAACTTACCCCCCGTCGGGGACGCTCGCCGAATCCGAAGCTGATGTAGCTTCTGCTCCCGGTTCTGAGGCCGCCGCCAGGTTGATGCCTGGTACCCACGAAGCTGCACTCGCTGCCAACACGACGTCACCGCAACGGAAGGTCGCTAGAAAGCAGCCGCCGCAACAACGTTTGGCGTGGCGCGCGTCACGCGACGCATACGATGCTCGGCGTGAATCGGCGTTTGGCGATGCCAGAGCGCCGCTCGGGCTTATGCCCAACGGCAGCTATTCAATGCGAGGTCAGTACTCTGGCGGCTACCGAGCCCAAGATGACTTCTGACGGCTCAGTCTCCGCTGAGATCGCCTATCGGCACGCGCCTTGCGTGATTGCGCTGTCGAGAATGGCGTGCGCTGCTTCGGGATCGGGCAAACCGACGGCCAGTTTGGTCCAGCCGATGCCCCACGGCGTACCGGCGCTGTCCCACCAGACCCGACAAAAGCCATCGCCAAACTGGACCACCGCATAATCTGCCTGTGCGGGCGTTGTCGCGATAAATCCCACCGCTAACAAACCAAGTGCAAATGCCAAGTCGTTTCATGCTGCGCTCCCTGGTTGTTAGACAAACCAACAGAGCCTTCGGACGTTCCAAACGACAAAACAGCCAAGCGTTTCGTCGTCCCTTCGCTGTAGCATCTGACAGGGTTCCGTAGTACGGAACCCGATCTTCATCCCAAGTCTTATACCGGCCCGAGCCTGCGAGCATGTGGGATTACGGCCGGCAAACAACCCGGAGGAATTCATGCCAGAAATCGTCGTTTATCTCCTTGAAGGGCGCTCGCTCGACGATAAGCGCGCTCTGGTCAAAGATGTTACCGCCGCGGTTGTGAAGAACATCGGCGTCCCGCCGGAAGCGGTTGTTATTTCACTGGTCGAACAGCCTAAGGCGACCAAGAGCAAAGGCGGCGTCCTGTTCAGCGACATGCCGCCTCGTTAACCCATCGCTCCTGGGACAACTCGGCACCACCCGGTCATATGGCTGTTTCTGCTTATGGCCGTATCCCAAAGGTGTCCCAATTGGACGCCCAAGGCAGCCTAATTCTCTCTGTGTGTGCATTGCACAATTTCCTTGCTGCAATGCGGCACAGGGTGATATTAGGCGCCTGCAGAGGGAAATAAAAAATAAGGGTGCCGACATGAGCGACGAATGGGAGACAAAAGACGGCCGCCGCCGGGTGCGGAGGGATCCGCCGACGGTCGAGGAAGCCGTTGTCGCAGCCCAGGGGCTTACCGACGATTTCAAGGAGCAAATCGAGATCGTGGCGTCGCTGATGGAGGTCTCTGCAGACGAGGCAAGGGGCGTCGTGCTGCGCCTGGGGCAGCGTAAAGACGTGGACCGCGTGACGATTACCAGCCGCGTGGGTGCTCCTCGCGCTGTGGTCGTTGAACGTCGCACCTCGCGCTACGCCGGGTTGCAACGCCGTTCAGCGGCACGATAAACACGAGACGCCCGGCGTTGCGGCGCCCAGTCTGCGCCAAGCCGCCGAGGCTACAAATACCGTCGATCGCCGGGATCGGAGATCGCATGGCTTGTTACCAGCCGGTGCCAGACAAAGAGCACGACCAGCGCGCCGATCACGGCGCCGATGAGGCCGGCGCCCTGGTTCGGGCCATACCAGCCGATGGCCTGCCCGATAAACGTCGCAACAAAAGCGCCGACAATGCCAAGCAGGGTGGTGAGGATAAAACCCGCGGGGTTGTTTGGGCCGGGCGCCAGAAACCGGGCAATAATGCCGGCGACAAAGCCGATGATAATGATCCAGAGAATATGCATAGTGGCCTCCGTGCGGTGCGGCGATGAGCATCACATATGCGCGTCCGTTCCAAGACGAAATAGCGTCGACAAGCGCGGCGAGTTACCCCCTCCGCGAATTCATTAGGCGTCATCCGCTGCCAAAATCCATTCAAAGCCGCGACCGCAACGCATTAGAAAAACCCTGCGACGCGGATTATACTTGGTCTGGTTCGCCAAAGGCTGCTGGCGGAGCATCGACAGTGACTAAGACTCTTGTGAAGCCGCGCACCAAAGTGCGCAACAAGACCGAGCGGCCGCCGCTCTACAAAGTGATTCTGCTCAACGACGATTACACGCCGCGAGAATTCGTTGTTCAGGTCCTCAAGGCGGTATTTCGAATGAATGAAGACCAAGCCTATCAGGTCATGATGACGGCGCACCAAAAGGGCGCCTGCGTCATCGCGGTTTATGTCAGGGACGTCGCCGAAACCAAAGCCAAGGAAGCCACGGACCTCGGCAAGCAGAATGGCTTTCCGCTGTTCTTTACGACCGAGCCCGAACAATAAGCCTGTGGGCCTTCAGACCCCACTTTGTGCGCGCGGCTGAATCGGATCGGCGAACAAGTCCCGCGCCGGGCAGGTCTGCGAAACAGCGATAGGTGGCGGCGCCGGACTGCGCTAAAATGTGTTTTTCTGAGCCGGAATCCACCACCATGACCATGGACGTTTCCACCGCAGATCGATTTGCTCGCCCCGCCGAGGTTTCGCAACGGCGGCTTGCGATCGGCTTTCTCAATGTCGCCCATGGGCTTGATCATTTCGTGATGCTGATCTTCCCCATGGTGGTCATCGAACTTCAGGGCTTTTATCATTTGTCTTATTCCGAACTCATCATGTTCGGCACGGCGTCATTTGTTGCGTTCGGGGTGTTCTCTCTGCCGGCCGGTTGGCTCGCGGACCGCTGGAGCCGCCGCAACATGATGGTGGCGTTTTACATCGGCTGCGGGGTGTCGCTGCTCGGCGCCGCGTTTGCGCCGTCGCTTTATGTACTCGCCGGCGCGTTATTCGCGCTCGGCATCTTCGCGGCGATCTATCATCCGGTCGGGACCGCGCTGGTGCTTGAAAATGCCACCCAGCGTGGCCGCACGCTTGCGTTCAACGGCGTTTGCGGCAATCTCGGCATTTCGCTCGCCGCCGCCATCACCGCGGTGTTGACCGCTGCGTTCTCGTGGCGTGGCGCGTTTCTGGTGCCGGGCATTGTGTGCATCGCGACGGGCTTTGCCTATTTGCGCTTCGTACCGAATGAGGCGCGACATGGCACCTCGCGAAGCGCGGCGCCCGACGTCTCGCTTTCGCCGGCTGCGGCGGCTGCGATCTTCGGCCTGTTTGTCGTGGTCGCGCTCTGCGCCGGCCTCGTTTTCAACACCATCTCGATTGCGCTGCCGAAGATCATCGACGAGCGCGCCGGCGGCGATATTTCACTCCTGATGATCGGCGGCCTGACCACGGCAGTGTTCCTCTGCGGAGCTGTCGCGCAAATGGCGGTCGGCCGGATTGTCGAGCATGTCAGGCTGCACATCCTGTTTCCGATCCTCGCCGTGCTCCAGTTCGGAAGCGTCGTGTGGGCGGCGCTCGCAACCGGCAAAATGCTGCTGGTCGCTTTGGCCTGCGTCATGACCGCGATTTACGGACAGATCACGGTGAACGATCTCGTCATCGCCCGCTACACCGCGGACGCCTGGCGCGGCCGCGTCTACGCCGTCCGCTATTTCCTGACCTTCATGATCTCAGGTGCGGCGGTATCGATGATCGCAATCTTGTACACTCGCGGCGGGTTCGATCTTATCCTTGGCGCGACGGCGATCGTCGCGGCGGGCTTTTTGATCGCGGTGCTGGCGATTGCGCTGATTGCCGCCAACGTCGAAAAGTCGAGGGCGCCTCACGCGGTGCCGGCGGAGTAACTGACAGTTATCGAAGAAGCCGACGGGGGACTACCCGTCGGCTCGTAATGTCGCAGCAGCTTTGCTTAGGCAGCCGCAGGGTGCCGCGCCGCCATCGCCATGGCGATCAGGGCCATGCCGCCGAACACCATATTGATCCCGACCAACAGACCAAGCGCCCAGATCGCCGTGCCCGGCAGTCCGGCAAAAATGATTCCGGCAAGGATCAGGTCGATGATGCCGCTGATCAGCATCCAGCCCCAACGACCGCTGAGCTGGTTGCGGTGCTCGATCGCATAAAGAATCGAGGCGATGCCCTCGACCACGAAAAACGCGATCAGCACCAGCGTCAGCGAAACCGATCCGCTGATCGGCCAAAGCAGCAGCACGATACCGGCAGCGATGGCGATAAGCGCGGAGATGAGCGCCCACCAGAAGCCCGGCGCGCGGCGGGCCATAAACGTCGTGATCAAGCCGACAATGCCGCTGACCAAAAAGATCCAGCCGATGATGATGGTGAAGGCTATGGTCGCGATGGGCGGCAGCACGATGGCGGCAATGCCGAGGATGACCAAAATGATGCCTTCGATCAGAAACATCACCCAGTGCGCGTGAAGAGCGCCGGCGACGGCGCGACCGATATTCTCGGCCGATGCTTGATTAATGCTCATTATCCTCTCCCTTGCAGTCTAAGCGCCGATGGCGCCAAGTCGGATACGCCGGGGCCACGCCGGCTCGTTCGAGAAAAAAGCGGGGTTTTCCGGTTACGCAACTCTTAAAGTAGTGGGTGGTGAATCATCCTTGAAGCGACACCATAGTCTCGCACAAAAGCACCCCTTGTATAATAGCGATGGCGTGCCCACCTACCAACAAGCGGCGTTGATGCCCTTTTGGGCTCCGTCGTGGGACGGCCACGGTTACGACGGGTGACGCCGGATGTACGCGCACCTGATCGTTTCGTGGCCGTTGGCATTTTTGCCGCGCCCGCAACGGACCGGCGTTCCAAGCTCCTTCGATTTTATGTCATAAAACCGTAATCGAGCACCGTCATGAGATTGAAATAATTGGGCGAACAGCAGGGGACGCCATGCCGGACACTAACATCGATTTCGGACTGTTGGCCGGCGCAGGGGCGCCGGTACGAAGCTTCAAAGCCGGCGACGTGATCTTCAAAGAGGGCGATCCGGCTGAGGAACTCTTCATCGTCAAGACCGGCAGCGTCGAAATCCGGCTCGGTAACCGGCTACTGGACACGCTCCCTGAGCGCAGCATTTTCGGCGAAATGGCCTTGATCGATCACGGCCCCCGCAGCGCAACGGCCGTCGCTGCAACGGACGCGACGCTCGTTCCGGTCGGCGAGAAACAGTTTCTGTTCCTGGTGAGCCGTACGCCGTACTTCGCGATCAACGTAATGAAGGTGCTGGTACAGCGCCTGCGCACGTCCAACTCCGTGATTTACTAGGGCGCGGCCCGTAAGCCGCGCCCCAGCCGACTGCCCGCGCCGTCGCTTTGCCCTCCGTCAGCCTGGCAGATAGACCGACTTGATCTCCTGGTAAGCTTCCAATCCTTCCGGTCCGCCGACCCGGCCGACGCCGGATTCCTTGTAGCCGCCGAACGGCACCGCGTTGTCCAGCTTCAATCCGTTGATGCTGACGTTGCCGGTGCGGATACGCCGGGCCAATGCTACCCCTTTGTCCGGGTCGTTGGTGAACACGGCCCCGCTCAGGCCATAGCTGCTGCTGTTGGCGATACGGATGGCATCCTCTTCGTTTTCGTAAGGCATCACCGATACGACGGGCCCGAAGATCTCTTCTCTGGCGATCGTCATATCGGCGTCGACGTTGGAGAAAATCGTGGGCTCGACGTAGTAGCCGTGATTCATATCCTTGGGGCGACCGCCGCCGGTGACGAGCGTGGCGCCTTCCTTGCGGCCCTTTTCGATATAGCCCATGACCCGATCGAGTTGCCGTTTCATCGAAAGCGGGCCCATTTGCGTGTCCGCCTTCCAAGGATCGCCGACCGCGATTTTCTTGACGGCCTGGCTGTAGGCGTCGACGACTTCGTCGTGCCGCTTTTTCGAAACCAGGACCCGGGTCAGGGAGAAGCAGATTTGACCGGTCATCGGCATCGCGAAGGGAACGATCGTGCCAATGGCGTTCGCCAGATCGGCATCGTCCATGATCAAAGCTGGCGATTTGCCGCCAAGCTCCAGCGTGTAGCGTGCCAGCCGTTTGGCGCAGACTTCGGCAATGCGCTTGCCGCCGGCGACGCTGCCGGTAAAGCTGACCTTGTCGATTTCCGGCCGGTTGATCAGATAGTCGCCAACTTCGCGGCCCGCCGGGACGATGTTGAGGACGCCGGGAGGCAGGCCGACGGCCTCTGCGCATTCGGCAAGGAGCTGGCCCTCGATCGGCGTCTCCGGTGCCGCCTTGGCGACGATGGTGCAGCCCGCGGTGAGTGCTGCCGCCACGCCGTAGGACGTCAAGACCATCGGCGCGTTCCACGGCGTGATGATGGCGACCACGCCGACCGGTTCGCGAATGACCAAGGCTTTGCCGCCGTTCATCATGTCGCGCGTCTCGGCGAAGTCGGCGCTGGCGCCGAGCTTGCCGTAGAACTCGAACAATTGCGGCGCGAAGTTGATGATGTATCCGGCAAAGCTCTTCGGCGCGCCGACCTGAGCCGTCCACACATCGGTCAAGAGCGGCGCGCGCTTTTTCATCTCTTCGCCGATCGTGAGGACAAACTTGGAACGCTCTTGCGGCGTCATTCGCGGCCACGGCCCGTGATCGAAGGCTTGGCGGGCGGCTTTTACCGCCCGATCGATGTCCGCCGTCGACGCTTCGGGTACGCTCAGAAAGCACTCTTCCGTGACCGGCGAGATCAATTCGAGTTTTTGATCGGACTGTGGCTTGACCCACTCTCCGCCGATGTAAAAATTTTTCAATACGTGTTGCGAGAGCGCCTGTTGCGGATCAAACGCACTGCCGGTGGCTGTCGACATGAATTCCTCCCTGGTTTTATAAAGCGCGCAACTCGCAACGCGGTGCGCGTTTGTGGAAATGCTACCGATCTAAAAGGTTATATACAAGAGAATATAGCGCAGGCACTTTGCACGCACGGGCGCAAGCGACTTTCGCGAAGCGCCGTCTGTGGGAAATTGCCTTCTTAGTTGAATTTGCTGCGGCCGGAGACGCTCGCCTCCGCATTGACCGCGCCTACTTCGACCGCCTCATTGGCGCCACGCTGCAAAGCCGACCCCAGAGATTGGCAAGCCTCTAACGGAACACCAAAGCACACCTCAAAGCCGTTTCTGGTTTTCAACGTGACGATAAGGCAATTCTGGTGCGCCGCGCGCTCGAGCGACCATTCATCAAGGTCAAAGACATAGCGCGCTTCTTCGTCTCCCGTGTAGTTCACCAGCGCACGTGTCAGCAGGTGCGGCAGCGTCATGACGACCGCCTCGGCCTGATCCAGCGGCAACTCTACTGCGACGGGCGCGCCGGACTGGTCGAGGAATTCAAGACCCACATTGGTCCCATCGGGGGCAACACTGCATGTCGTCAGTTTTTTGCTGCGAATTCTCATGGTTTTCGCTCTTCTCAACGCTTCGATTTTCGGGCATAGTACGCTATATTCTATTGAATATAACGATCCAGCGGTCAAAGGCAACGATTTGGAGCATTTGGAGGACGCATCGTGAATATACCTCTTGTCCACCCTCATCTCAGCGAAGCCACGTCGGGATTTTTGGCCGGCAAACATCAAGCATTTATCGGCGGCGAGTGGGTCGACGCCATGTCCGGCAAGACGTTCGAAACGTTCGATCCCGGGACTGGGCGCGTGATCGCTCAAGTCGCCGAGTGTGACGCCGCCGATGTCGACAAGGCGGTCGCCGCCGCGCGGGCGGCCTTCGAAGGTCCCTGGAGCCGGACCACCGGCAGCGAACGTGCCCGCATGATGTGGAAGCTTGCCGAGCTGATCGAACAGCACGCCGCAGAACTCGCTGAATTGGAAGCGCTGAACAACGGCAAGCCTGCCCCCAATGTGCGCAATTTCGATCTTATGCTCAGCTGTGAATCGCTGCGCTATACCGCGGGCTGGGCAACCAAGATCACCGGCGAAACCATTGCGCTGTCGAGCGCGCCGAAAGTGCACGCTTTCACGGTAAAGGAGCCGATCGGCGTGGTCGGCCAAATCATTCCATGGAATTCGCCGATCATGATGGCGTGCTGGAAGCTCGCTCCTGTGCTCGCCACCGGCTGCACGGCGGTGCTGAAGCCGGCCGAGCAGACGCCACTGACCGCACTTCGCCTCGGCCAACTGATCCAGGAGGCCGGAATTCCGGACGGCGTGGTCAACATCGTTCCGGGCTTCGGCCCCACTGCCGGCGCGGCCATCGCCGCACACCCGGACGTCGACAAGGTCGCGTTCACGGGCTCCGGCGAGGTCGGCAGGCTGATCATCAAAGCCGCGACGGGCAATCTGAAGAAAGTCTCGCTCGAACTGGGCGGCAAGTCGCCGGTGATCATCTTTCCGGATGCCGATGTCGATGTGGCGGTTCCGGGCGCAGCGCGGGCGATCTTCACGAATTCCGGCCAGGTCTGCGCCGCCGGCTCCCGGCTCTACGCCCACAAGCGCGTTTTCGACCGGATCATCGCCGGCGTGGCGCAGGAGGCGAAGAAGATTCGCGTCGGTCACGCCTTGAGCGACGGCACGCAGATGGGACCGCTGGTGTCCAAGGATCAGCTTGAGCGGGTCTCAGGCTATGTCGAGCAAGGCGAAAATGACGGCGCCACAGTCGTCACTGGCGGTGGCCGTCTTGGCAACGAGGGATATTTTATCGAGCCGACCATTCTGACCGACACGCGGCCCGAAATGTCGGTCATCCGCGAGGAGATTTTCGGCCCGGTGCTCTGCGCCATGAGGTTCGACGATGACGATCTCGACGAAATCGCCAAAGAGGCCAATCGGACCATGTACGGGCTCGCGGGCAGCGTTTGGACGCGCGACCTGAGCATCGCCCACCAAATGGTCCGCAAGATCAGGGCCGGCACCGTCGGCGTCAACGTTCACAGCTCGATCGATCCCGCTTTGCCGTTCGGCGGCTTTAAACAGTCAGGCTGGGGACGCGAGAAAGGCCGCGACGTCATCGACCTTTATACCGAGGTCAAGTCGGTGGTCATGGCGCTGTGAGGTCTTGGCCGAAGGTGCGATCAGTACGAGGATCGACCCACATGGGTTGATTGCGTGCTCGTTAAATCGGCTTGTCCCGCAACCGCTCGATCAATGCCATCGCCGCTGCCGGCGCGCGGATTTTGCCTTCGTGAATGACGTAAGCGAAGACGTCACGCGGTGCGATCTTTTTGGGGACGTAAGCCGGATCGGCGCGGGAGAGGTCGTCAGGCATTTGACCTGACGCCCAGGTCTTCAAACGCCGGGCCCATGCGCCGATGTCCTTCGGCGGATAGGCGGTCGGGATCGTGTCTTGACCCTTTTGCAGGCGCGCGTAAACGAAGTCGCCGGGCAGGTCGGCGAGCGACGGATAGGTCGCGTGATCGGTAAACACGACCGGCGTGCCGAACTCACGCAACAACGCGATGAATTCCGGCGTGCCAAAGCTTGCGTGCCGCACTTCCACCACGTGGCGCAGGCGCGTTCCGTCGAACTGCGCCGGCAACAGTTGCAGAAATTTTCCGAAGTCTGCGGCATCGAATTTTTTCGTCGGCGCGAATTGCCAGAGCAACGGCCCCAGCCGGTCGCCAAGCTCGAGCACGCCGGAATTCAGAAACCGCTTGATCGAGTTGCCGGCTTCGGCAAGGACGCGCCGGTTGGTGGCGAAGCGCGGTCCCTTGACTGAAAACACGAAGCCGTTAGGCACGGCGCTCGCCCATTTGCGAAAGCTCTCGGGCTTTTGCGATCCGTAGAAGGTCGAGTTGATCTCGATCGAGGTCAACCGGCTCGCGGCGTATTCAAGCTCTTTCGCCTGCACAAGGCCTTTTGGATAAAACACGCCGCGCCAAGGCTCGTAATTCCAGCCGCCGATGCCGACGTAAATGTGACCCGATTTCGCTGCCATTTTCGCTGTCAGTGCGCTGTTCGTTGCCGAGCCCCAGTCATACCGTCGTCACGCCCCGTTGCGATAGTCATAGCGCAGCAGACGGCCGGTTTCGACCCGATGCTGGTTGCGACTACGGTGATCAGGTGACGCCGGATGTACGCGCATCGTTCATTGGTGGTCGCCGGTTAATGTGGCGTATTGTTTGTACGGCGTATTTTTGATGTACCGCGGATTGTCGTTGTTTTGAGTTCCAGAAGTGTGGGAAGGCCCGGTTTTTCCGGGCCTTCTCGCTTTTTCGCATGATGGCGCGAGCGGTCCCTTGGCGATCAAACTTGGCTAGTTGAACGTCACCAGCGCATTCGGCGCCGGATAGTCTTTGGTGAATGGTCGCTGCCGGCCGATTGGACCAAAGCTGATGGCGTTCGGCGAACTCACGTTCGCTTCGACTGGCCCGCTGGCCTCGCCCTTGCTGAATTCATACGGAACGCCATTGCCGCCAAGGAAAGATGACTGATCGTCAATATGCATATGCAGATGCGGTTCCGTTGAGCTGCCGGTATTTCCAACATGGCCGAGTATCTCGCCGGTATGAACCCGATCTCCGACCTTCACCCGCACCGTGCCTGGGCGCATGTGCGCATAAAGCACGAAGCGGTGCGGCGCGATCTCGACCACGGCGTGGTTGCCGGCAGCGTTATTGAAGTCGATCGGGATCGCGTACTGTCCTGAATGGGGGACATTCTCAGGAGCACCGTCGGACATGTCGACCACCTTGCCGTCAGCGACGCTGTAGATCGGTTGATTGTAACAGAAATAGCTTTCGTTCCGGTCCTCTTTGCCCTTCCAGGTGGTGCGCACGCCGTCGACGGTCCGATATTGCACCCAATCGATTGCATAGCGCTGCGAGAGCCAGGCATGTCCATCGTCGATCAGGACGGCCCGGCGATGCGCCGCGTCCGGGCGATTGTTGACCGAATCTCCGGCGATCCATTCGCCGCGCAACGGTGGTCGCAACAACGATGGGCTTTTCGCCGGAAACCGCCAGCGGCGCGGGCGCGACGTTGTGGGCTGTGCCTTTGTCATCGAGCACGCGCAGCGAATGTTCGATTGCACCTGGAATTTTGGCGCTGCCAAGATCGAGCATGAAAAATATCATCACAGTGCGTCCGCCCTCAATCGTGCGATCCGCTGAATTGTCCTGCGGCGCCGGTGCGCCGAGGTGGGCAATCATGGAAGCCAGTGGCTTGCCGGAAAATTTTGACTGAACCACACCTGCCTTGGCATCAATTGCGTCGAGAACGTAAGCGCTTTTCGAGAAGTTGGCGATCAGCATCTCGTAGACAAGTTGCGTCGCGCCGTACTGCACAATTGGCGCCGGCTGCGACAGGAAAGACACCTTGAGTTGTGGCGGCTTCGGATCCACGGCGAGGGCCGCAGTCGCGCTGAAAACGGCGCAGGCGAGAGACAGAATGATCTTCATCGCGCGCATGAAACGTTCCTCTCTTTGTGGCAGCGGCCAAACCTAGTACCCCGCGGGACGGGGAGCCACGCCGGAGCGGCGTCCGCAACTGCTGTTGTCAAGGGCGACTTAACGGGGCGGAGGCGGCACTATGGAATTTGGGCGAATGGCATTGAACCTTTTATCGGCCAGCTCCGACCAATGGGTACCGAAAAACCCATACTCTGGAGAACGCCCATGTCACGCACTCTTATCATTACCTTCGCAGCCGCGGCCACGATCGCCGTCGCCTCGTTTGCATCAACCGCTTCCTACGCCCGTGGCGTCAGCGGCGGGGGGCACGCCAGTGTCGGCGGCCACGCGAGTGTTGGTGGCCACCTCAGTGTCGGTGGTCGTGTTGGCACCGGCCGCGGTCGCGTCGCCGGAAACGGCGGTCGGTTGACTCCGATCCTCAACCCTGGTCATCCCGGGCATGGTTACCCCGGGCACGGCTACCCGGGTCGTCCCGGTCAGTGGGCCTTTCATGGCCACGGACACTGGATCTTCCGCGGCGGCCGCTGGATCGTCGTAGACCCGGTGGTCGGCGGCGCCCCCGACGTGGCGCCGGTGGAAGCTGCCGCCAGCCCGGCTCCTTGCACCTGCCTGACCAAATCCTACACGCCGGACGGCCTCGTCACCTTCGCGGATGTCTGTACCAAGGAAGCGGCCTCGGCGCAGAAAAACTAAAGTGCCGAGCAACAAAAGGACTGCCGTACCAAACTGAGGACCGCCCGCGATCACGCCGGCGGTCCTCTTGTCTGGGCGCCCGCTTAGCGGGCGTTGTTCATTCGTGCGCTTTCATTGCCTATAGGCAGACCGGCGGCTGCAGAGCCAAGAGCAAGCTCGCTAATCGGGTTGGTCAGTTTCCCGTCAGGCGCCGCGAGCGCATCGAGGATGGTAAAGTGATTTCGGCCGGCAACCTCGCATAGTTTTGCTGGCGCGCCGTGCGCGGCCCATGCGGCGACTAAATCCGCCGTCCACTGCCTGAACCCCCTCGTTTCGTCGCCGCCAACAATCGCGAGCAGGGGCACGAGCGGGGCTCTCTCCATCAAAGTCCTGACCCGAAGCAACGGACTGGCCTCCGCGGCTTCTTCGGCTGACAAATTCAGATCGGCATTGATCGATGTGTGCAACAGAGGGCGTAAGTCGAAAGCGCCGCTGATCGTCGCCAACCCGACGATAGGCCCTTCGCCGCGCACGGCCTGATCGAGCGCCAGCATGGCGGCCAGTTGACCGCCTGCGGAGTGACCCGAAACCACGATCCTCTCTGGTGCGAGCCGTTTGACGATCCAGTCGAACGCCAGGCGCATTTGGTCGACGATGCCGCCGATCCGAACGCTTGGAACCAGATCATAGCCGGGCATGACCACCGTTATGCCGGCCTGACGGAAAGGCTCGGCGATGAAGGAGACATAAGACTTGTCGAGCGCCCGCCAGTAGCCGCCGTGGACGAAAAACAGAACCGGCGCCCGATCGCCGGCGGGGAAAATATCGAGCAGGCAACGCGGGCCCTCCGCATAGCGTTGATCCAGTACGCAAACGCTCTCGGCCCGCACCGTCGCACTGCGGCGCTTGTGCTCGTCATAAATCATGTCGCGTTCGGGATGCCGCTTGCGTAGCGCGAACTCAGCTTCGAGAGTGTCGTCAATCATTGCCACTTTGCCGTTCGGTCCGTCAGGGTTTGAGGTAAGCCTCTTTCACGGCGGGATCGTTCATGAGAACGCGGGTCTCCGCGCTGCGCACGAGTTCTCCATCTGCGAGCACGTAGCCGTATGCCGCCGTGCGTAACGCCATGTTTGCATTCTGCTCGGCCAGCAAGATCGACATGCCGGCCGCATTGAGCTGCCTGATGGTCGCGAAAATTTCCTGCACCACCCGGGGAGCGAGGCCGATCGAAGGCTCGTCGAGCAGCAAAAGCCGCGGCTTCGACATGAGCGCCCGCCCGATCGCAAGCATCTGTTGCTCACCACCGGAGAGTAGTCCGGCAGCCTGACCCTGGCGTTCGCGCAGCCGCGGGAACAGGTCGAAGACCATCGTCATATCCGCCGCCACCGCGCGATCGCGCCGTGGCCACAAACGGCGGAATGCGCCCATTTCAAGATTCTCCCGAACCGTCATCGGCGCAAAGACTCGGCGGCCTTCCGGCACCAAAGTGACGCCGAACTCGAGCCGGGTCGAAGCCGAGCGGGCGGAGATATCGGTGCCCTCGATGCAGATGCGCCCTTCGCTTGGCGGCAACAGGCCGCCGAGGCAACGCAGCAACGTGGTCTTGCCAGCGCCGTTGGCGCCGATCAGACAGACCGATTGTCCACGGGCGACCCGCAGCGAAATTCGGTGCAGCACTTCGATGCTGCCGTAACCGGCAGTAAGCGCTTCGACTTCAAGCATCGTCGGTCGCGCCCAAATAAGCGGTCAGCACGTCGGGATGCCGGCTTATTTCGTCGCCTGACCCTTCCGCGATCCGCGCGCCATGATTGAGAACAAGAATGTCGTGAGAAAGCGCCATGACCATGCGCATGTTGTGCTCCACCAGCAGCACGGTCATGCCCTGTTTGTTCAGCTCTCTTATAACGTCTTCCATGTGCTCGGCCTCCGCCCGCGGTAGTCCGGCTGTCGGCTCGTCGAGCAAGAGCAGTCGCGGTTCGCCGGCAAGCGCGCGGGCGAGCTCAAGGACCTTCATTTCTCCGTAGCTTAGCGCGCCGGCCGGCAAATGGGCCTTGTCGGCGAGCTTAAAGCGCTCAAGCAACGCGAACGAAGCTGCCTCAAGCGCACGCTCTTCGGTGCGAAACGTCCGGTCGCGCAGGATGGCGCGCGTGAGGCCGGCGCGGCCGCGCAGGTGGCATCCGGCGATGATATTTTCCAGAACGGTCATCTCGCGGAAGATCTGCAGATTTTGAAATGTACGAGCGATTCCGAGCCGTGCTCGCGCAAATGTCGGCAAGGTGTCGATGCGCTTGCCGTCGAAAAAGATATGCCCGGAAGTGGGTCGGGTAACGCCCGCGATCATATTGAAGAGAGTGCTCTTGCCGGCGCCATTCGGCCCGATAACCGCCTTGATCTCTCCGCCCGTCACGGCGAAGCTGAGATCGGCAACGGCGCGAAGCCCCTGGAAGTAGCAGTTCAATCCCTCGATCTTCAGTAGCGCCGCGCTCATGTCGGCCTCGCCTGGCGGCCGCCGCGCCAATGTCGCATGGCTCCCGGAATGCCGGCCAGGCCGCGCGGGAAGGCGATGAGGACGATCAGCATGCCAACACCGAACAGCATCAGCTCGGCGTCTTCGTAATCGAGCAAGAGCTGCGGTACTGCGGTATACACCAGGGCACCAAGCACGGGCCCCCAAAAAGTGCCGGCACCGCCAAGCGCTACCATCACGACGTACAGGATGGAATTTGAGATGCTGAATGTTTCCGGGGAGGCGTATTGGTTGATGTGGACGTAAAGACTGCCGGCAATTCCCGCCATGCCGGCGCTGATGACAAAAATCAGGAGCTTGATGCGCGCGCTGTCGATGCCGAGCGCTTCGGCGCCGAGTTCGTTGGTGGCAACAGCGCGCAGCGCGCGGCCGGACCGCGAATGCAGGACATGCAGAATGCCGATCATGACAAACAGTGACGCGAGCCAGACGAGCGGGAACTCGCGCAGGTCAGTATCGAGCCGAAATCCACCGATCGCGAATGGCGCGACACCCAGCAGTCCGTTGGGTCCGCCGGTGAGTTCGACGAGGCGATTGAACAGGATGACGAGGATTGCGTTCCAGCCAAGCGTGGCCATCGACAAATACAGGCCGCGGAGGCGCAGGACCGGGATCCCGATCACGAGAGCAGCGGCGCCCGTGGCGAGGATGGCTGCGGGCAACCCGATCCAGGCTGTCAGTCCAACCTTGGCGCTGAGAATGCCGCTGACGTAAGCGCCGAGGCCGAAGAAGCCGGCGTGCCCCAGCGAAATCTGCCCGCCGTAGCCCATCAGGAGATTGAGGCTCGCGATCAGAATGACGTTGATCAAAAAAAGATTTGCGAGCGAGACCAGATAATTGTTTGGCGCGGCTAACGTTACGGCGAGCAAAGCGATCCAGACGATCAGTAACCGCCAATGATCGGATAGCACCAACGCGGCGGACCGGTCTGTTGCATCATCGTTTGAGCGCTGTCGACCGTCGTTCCCCGGACGTGGCGACAAGCCTGCGTCGTTTAGCGGCGGAGCCAAAGCCATCCGTCAGACCTTGGTTATTTCGGCGCGGCCGAGAAGCCCGGACGGACGGACAAACAGGATCAGCAGCAGGACGGCGAACGCAATCGCATCCTTAAAGTCGGACGAAATATAAAAGCTGCCGAAAGCCTCCAGCAGTCCGAGCGCCAGACCGCCCACGACTGCTCCCGGCAAGCTGCCGACGCCGCCTAACATGGCTGCGCTAAAACCCTTGAACCCGAATGCAGCGCCCTGATCGTAGGAGGCCAGTGTGAGCGGCGTGATGATGGCTCCGGCCAGCGCGCCCGCGAAAGCCGCGATGGCAAACGACAGCATGACGGTGGTCTCGACTTTGACTCCGACGATGGCGGCCGCTTCCCGGTCGGCGGCCGCAGCGCGAAGCGCCTTACCCAACATGCTGCGCTCGAAAAACAGATGCATGCCGAACAGGAACACCAGCGTAATGCCGAAAATCCACAGCGTTTGCGTCTGGACGCTGATCCCCCAAAGTCCGAGGCTTTCGGTTTTTGAAAATCCCGGATAACCGACCGGCTTTTTACCGAGAACCAGCATCACTAGGCTGCGCGTGCAGATGGCAAGCCCGATGCTGATCAGTGTGATCAAGAGCGGGTGCGGGTGGCGCAGCGGCCAGATTACCAGCCGCTCGGAAATGATGCCGACGATCGTCATCACCAGCACGGCCAGGAGACAGGCCAACACGACACTGTTGATCGTGGCGAAGGACAGTGCGGCGATCATGCCGGCCATCACCACCCATTCGCCCTGGGCGAAATTCATCGCGCCGGTGCTTTTGAACACGACGTTGAAGCCCAGCGCGATGAGGGCGTAAATGCTGCCGGTGCCGACACCGATGACCAGCAGCTGAACAACCGTAGCGGCGTGCATCGCAGTGATTAGAACGTGCGCATGCGGTTGGTCTCGAACATCGGCAGCACGACGCCCATTTCGAGGAGTTTTTGCCGCGCGTTGGCGACATAGGTCGCCATCGTGTCTTCCTCATCCGCGCGGCTTGCCGCGCCGAGGCCCGCTGCGGCAGTTATGGCGTCGGCTTCCGCTTCGGCGGCGGCATGCTCCGGCGCGAGCCAGGGGCAGTGATAGCCTTTGAATTCCGTATCGCGGATGTGTGCCGCGACTTGTTCCGCGATGAGTTCGCGCTCCGACGCGTCCCAGTGGGGCGCTCTGGTGCCGAGGTAGAGCCACCCGAAGGCCGCGTGTCGTTCCTTGTCGGCAATGATGCGATCAAGCATCGCAGCGATGGCCGAATTTTTTGCGTTGGCGCGCCAGGCACGGCAGAGTTCGAGTTCCAGCCCGTCCTCGAATGCGGAAAAGCACGCAACGTAACTGTCGAGATGTTGCCCGGCATCGAGCACGCGGCGATGCAGATTTCGGTTGAATGCCGTTTCGTAGCCGCGATCGGCCGGCCCGGTCAGACGGCCGCCAAAGGCTTCCGTGACATACTCGAAACATTCGACGTGCCAGGCTTCTTCGGTGTTGCGCACCGTGAGAAAAAACTTCGGATCGATTTCGCGGCCGGATTCCATGCAGAAACGGACCAGAAGGGCAGGGGTCTCGGTGAGGCCGGTGACCTCCATCCATAGCCGCCGGCTCCACGTCCGCCTTGCCGCTTCGCGGGTGCGTGCATCGTATCGCTCGGGGCGCAATGCGGCCCAGTCGATGTCGCGATGCGGATTCCAGCGGCCGGCTTTGCCGGTGTCGTAAAGCTCCCGGATCTGCGGGAGCGTGACGTTCATTTCCAGCGGAAAGCGCCGTTCGACCAGGAGACGAAGCGGCGGCAGCGCCGGCGCTGTCTGCGGTGCGGGGCCGTGCATCTTTAGATGGTGCCGAGCTTCGGATGCGTGAATAGCGGCAGATTGATGCCGAGCGGCCGCATTTGCTCGCGAATGCGCTTGACCGTGCTGATGAAGATCGGCTTCTCGACTTCCTCGATAGTAGAGCCGAGGCCGGCCTCGTAAGTGACACGATCGGCTTCGACCTCAGTCCGCGATGCCGGGCTGTCGGGTGCCAGCCAGGAACTGTGATAACCGTTGAGCTCAACTTTCTCGACCATGGCGACGACGGAATTCTCGATCATCTGCTTTTGTTCGGGCGTCAGCGTCTCGCAGATTGCCTCAAGGAAATACCAGCCGAACGCGCAGTGCCGGGATTCGTCGCGCATGATAAAGCGGACGATCTGCTTGGCGACCGGGTCGCGGGTGACGTCGTCGAGATGGCGGAACACGTCGAACGCGATTTCCTCGGCGGTGCAAACCAGCGCGGCGATAATGCCTTCGAGCGGGGTGCTGGCGCTGAGGGCCGCGCGCCGGACGCCGTGGGTGGCGACCGATCCTTCGAACAGCTGCTGCACCGGCTTTTCGATGTAGCCACCGAGTTTCTCCGCCATGGTGTGGCACACTTCGGCATGGCGCGCTTCTTCCTGCGACCGAATCGTAAAGAACAGCTGCATGTCGGAGGGACGTTGCTCGACGCCAAAGCGCACTTGCAGGGCGGGGCTCTCCGAGATCGCTCCGTATTCGCTCCAGGCCCGCCTGCTCCAATACAGGCGCGCTGCGTAGCGCTGATCTTCGGTGTAGGCCTCCGGATCAAGCAAGTCCCATTGCACGTCGCTCTTTGGATCCCACTGGCTTCGTGTGGCGGTGTGAAACAATTCCCGGATTCGCGGCAAATCGGAATTGAACGTGAGCGGGAACCGGTTCTCAGGCTGATCGAGCAACGTTTGCACCACCTCGAACGCCTGCTCCGCCGACATTTCGCGCGAAAGTGCCATGGCGTGTTCCTTTCAAAAAACCGTCCCGTTTAGGCGTAGTCGACGAGATTGAACCTTCCGTCGCGCCAGTTGATGAGCACGATGTCCTGCTTCGACAAGCCGGAATGACGCTCCGGCGAAAAGTTGAAGACGCCGCTGATGCCGGCGAAGTTTCGGATTTTCTCCAGCCCCTCCGGCAGTTTCGACGGATCGCCGCCGACATTGAGGAGCCCCTGTCGCGCCAGCATGGCTGCGTCATAGGATTCGGCGGCGTAAAAACTCGCGGCCCGGCCGAAGCGCGCCTGATAGTTGTTGAAGAGCTTGAGTATGCCGGACTTGAGAGGATCGGAATCGGGCAATTGATCCCCGACAGGCAACTTGAGGCTTGCAAGCAGGATCGAACTGGCGGCATCGCCGGCGAGCGTCATGTAATGCGACGAAACAAATCCGTAGCTGTGGATCAACGTGCGGCTGTCCAGACCAAGTTCGCGGGCCTGCTTGATGAAGATCACGCCGGCCGGGGTGACGGTCCAGCAAATCACGGCGCCAACGCCGCTGTCGCGAATGCGCGTGAGCTGAGGCATCATGTCGGTGTCGGCAGGGCCGAAAGTCTCGTATACGACGTCAAGCTTCCGGCGCGGACCGACCTTGTGCATCTGGGTCACGGCGCCCTGACCGAAGCCGCTGGTGTCGGCGATCAGCGCCACCTTGGTGATCTTTTTCTTTTCCAGATAGTCGGCGATCCGCTCGAGCACGTCTTCGTCGTCCACCGTACTCTTGAATACCCAATGCCGTTCGGCAACCGGGGTGACGATGGCGAGCGCGCCTTCACTGGAGATGAACGGGATCTTGGCGGCCTCCGTCATCGGCGCTATCGCGAGCGCGATGCCGCTCATGTTGCCGCCGCTGACGATGAGCTGAACCTGGTCCTGGCTGATCAGGCGGCGGGTTGCGGTGATGGCCTTCTGCGTCTGACTTTCCGCATCGTAAAACGTCCAGGCGATTTTCCGCCCGTTGATCCCGTCGGACGCGTTGATCTCGTCAACGGCGAGCTGGAGCCCGGCCTTCATGTCTTCGCCGAGAAAGGCCGCCGGGCCGGTGACGGAGAGAATTGATCCGATCCGCAATGGTTCTTCGGCTGCGCGTGCCGCGCTCACTTTTGCCGCCGCAAGGGCGCCGGGAATAAGCTGAAAAAACTGTCGCCGTCCGAGCCGCACGATGAACTCCTTTGCTTTACTATCAGCACATCGCTTTTCGGCGCCTTGTCGTCTCACGCTTGCGAGAGGTTTGGCGCACTTAGTCGTCGTGAACACCCCCGCATCCTAGATCGTTCTCGGCGCGCGCGCCTTCGCGGGCCAAGGGCACCTGCAACGAATACCGAACTAGGTCACCACGGTGCACGGTGTGGCCCGCCATGACGTGGCGGCCGTTGGCATCGCAGTATCGCAAATTGCGGATCAAGACCGGCGCGTTGGCACCGAGATGCAAATATTCGATTTCCTCGGGGCCGGCTATGCCCGCTTCGATCGCGAAGTCACCCTTGCAGAGTTCGACTCGCTGCCAAAGCAGGTGAAGCGGCGATCCGCGGGCGGACGTTTCATCCCAATCGGCAACGAGGTCGTCGGGAATGTAGCGATAATCGATCGCGACCGGTACACGCGCGGCAGCGCGCACGCGTTTGATGAACAACACGATGGCGTCGGCGTCGAGCCCCAACGCGGCCGCGATGGTTTCGCCGGCGGGACGGCGTTCGAAAGCGAGCAGCGTCGATTGCATCGGCACACCGCTGGATTCCCATTGCCGCAGGAAGTCCATGCCCGGTCCAAAACGCTCTTCAAGCTTGCGCATCGAAACAAACGTGCCCACGCCGCGACCACGCCGCAGCAGTCCTTCCTGCACCAGTTCTGCAAGCGCTTGGCGAACGGTTTCGCGGCTGACACAGAAGACCGCGCAAAGCTGTTCATCGGAATAAAAACGACGGTCGGGTTGGTCCCACCGCAAAATCAGGCCGATCAGCCGCTGTTTGATTTGAGCGTAGAGCGGCAGCGGCGAAGTCCGATCCAACGGCGGATTCGCCCAAGCCGCATCAGGCGGGTTCGGACTTACAGCCGTTTCACTCATTGCTTGCTCATTTATTTAATTGTCTACCTAACCATACATTTAATCAAGGCTTAATTTAACTGGTTTTACGCCGTCACGCGCCGCCCGACTTCGGTCAGATATTCGTGCGGCCACGACGCGCCGTCGCCAGCGCATTGCATTGCGCCAGCGTCCATTTCACATCTGCGGTCGGGCACGCCCGGTCAGGCCGGCGAGAGCTCGCGCTTCTTGGTTGCCAGCGACATGTTGTGGGGCAGGAGGTCCTGCCACCGCTGGCTCGCCGCTACATTGGTGTCGGCGAGGCTGCGCACTTTCGAATAGTCCGCGATGTTGAGGCCGAAAGGTTCCTGTCCCGCTTCATGACGGCGCACTGACTCGAGCAGGCGGTGCCGCAGGCGAACGACAGCGGCGTCGGCCGCCACCAGCATCTCCTTGTCCCGTTCGACAATCGGCCCCATCGAGACGCCGATGCTGGCGTCCTCCGGTACCAGCCCGCTCAAGCCCGACCAGGCTACGTCCATCTTCGAGCGGTCCTGGCCGAACAGATTTTCTTCGCTGACGCGATACTCACAGTCTTTCTCGTTCCACAGCCGGTCGTTGTCGAGCCCGAGCACGCCGAACATTTTCTTGCGGTCGAACGATTGCGGCCCGTGGGCGACGACGTAGGTGCTGGTGCGCACGTCATCCTGCGGCACCTCGAAAACGAAGAACTGGTAGCGCGTGAGCGGAATGATGCGGCACACTGGAAAGATCACCGCAGTGACGCGAACGCTGCTGGTCGCGCTGCCGTCGGCGGCGCGCGGTCCGGCACGCTTGGCGGCATAGTGGTAGCCGTATTCCGTGTTCTCGATGTCAAGATCAGGAGCGTTGTCGTCGACCGCGAGCGCGACGGAGGTGTAGTCGGACGCTTCCGGTACGTGGTCGGGCTTCGTCTTCCACCCCGGATTGGCGAGATTGCAGTGCAGAATTCCGACGTGCGAGGAATCGGTGCCGCCTTCGAACAGCTGCAGGTAATTGGCCGGCGTGTTGATACGAAACACCAGCCGGTTCTCCGGCGGGCCGTCGAAAAATTCGTATTTCTGAAACGGCGGCTCTTTGTCGGCTGGCCCAATATAGGCCCATACCATGCCGCCGGCCTCGCGCACCGGGAAGGCCGGCGCTTTGACGCGCTTGCGAAAACGCTCATCGCAATGGTTCGGAGTTTCCTGGATGGTCCCGTCGACGCCGAATTTCCAGCCGTGATAAAGGCAGCGAATTCCATTGTCCTCGACGCGTCCCATCGCAAGCGAAGCGCGGCGGTGCATGCAGTATTCCTCGAGCAATCCGGGCCGGCCCGAAGTGTCGCGAAAGGCGACGAAGCGTTCGCCCAACAGCCGGACGCGTAGCGGATCGCCATCGGGCTTCGGCAACTGCCCCGAAGTGCAGACCGGAAGCCAGTAGCGCCGCATCATGCGTCCCATCGGCGTGCCGGGCCCGACGCGGGTCAGAAGTTCATTTTCTTGCGCGCTGATCATGGCTGTCTCCCTTTCCCGCTTTGCCAGGCGGTGCTGGTTGAAAAATAGGGCTTCGCTTGGCGCCAGCAGTCATCGCCGCCAGCTGTCACTCGGCGAACAAGGGTTTCACCGCCGGATAGGTGTCGATGATGACGTTCTCGAGCTTGCCGTTCACGCGCTCGACGCGGCGGATGTACATATTTTCGATGATGTCGCGGCTGTCCGGGTCGATGCGCATGGCGCCACGCGGGCCGTTCCATTTGTAGCCCTTCATGGCGTCAATTGCGGCGGCGGGATCGAACGGCTTGCCCGCCTGCGTCTCGATCAGGTGCCGGACGGCGTGCATGCCGTCGTAGCCCTGAACCACGAAGGCGTCGGCGGCCACGTTGTCGCCGAACTTCGCCGCCAGCTGCTGTTTGAATTGCTCGTTCTCTTTGTTGTCGAGCATCCGCGAATAATGGAAAGACGAGTAGATGCCGACGACGGCATCGTCGTAGCTCGCGAGGAATGCTTCATCGGTCTCGCCAACGCCGATGATGAGGATGCCTTTCTTACGCACCCCTTGTGTCACCAAGCCGCGGGTAAACGACACCGCGGCCGGCCCCGGCGGAATAAAGACCTGCACCACGTCGGCGTCGGATCGCGCCACGCGTTCAGCGAAGGGCGCATAGTCGACGGTGTTGAGCGGGATGCGGTCCTCGCCGACGATCGTGCCGCCGAGCTCGGTGAATTTACGCTTGAACGCGGCTTGCACCTGATGCCCCGGCGCGTAGTCGGACACCGCGATATAAGCGCGCTTCTTGCCGTTTTTTGCTGCCCAGTCGGCGCCCGGCCAGACCGTCGACTGCATATTGTTTGAGACCCGCACGAAGTACGGCGACATCTTCATCAGCGCCGGCGTCGATGGGATTTGGATGATGGTCGGAATTTTGGCCTGGTTGGCGACCGCGGCAACCGCGGCCACCTGGGGCGTCAGATCGAAGCCGGTAAGGATCGACACCTTGTCGTGGACGATCAGTTCTTCGGCTGCCTGTTTGGCAACCACCGGGTTTTGGTTGCCGATGTCGCGCCAGATGATCTCGATTTCTTTGTCGCCGATCCTTGTGCCGGTAGCCGCCAGGTAAGTTTCCATGCCCTGGCGCAGCATCGTGCCGGATAGCGCGAACGGGCCGGTGAAATCGGCGATCATCCCGATTTTGATTTTGTCGTTTTTTTCTTGGGCACCGGCGGCGTTGCCGGCGATCACCGCTGCGATCGCAAGAATTCCGCCCAGGACGTGGCCGCGGCGCATGATCTCCTCCCTGTTGGCAGCAGCCAACCGGCCGCTGCATTTCGGCGGCCGTGATTTTCCGGCGATCATATCGGGGCAGCAGGCGTTGGCAAGATATCTTCCGTGGAAGAAATTGCTTGCCTTCTGACGGCCCTAAGTAACATTCTCGCCACAGCGCCCGCGCAGAGGCGCATCAGCCTTGTTGGGGCCAGCTCTGTTGCGGCCGAGTGGGAGGACCGTTGAGCGGCATCGCGGCGTCCCTGATCTTTATTGTCTTATACGGCCTGTCATTCGGCATGGTGCTGTTCGCCATTTCCATCGGCCTTGTCATCACAATGGGCCTGATGCGGGTGGTGAACATGGCGCATGGCTTCTTCGCCGCGCTCGGCGCCTACGTCACGGTATGGCTGATGTTCCAGCAAGGTGCCCCGATGTGGCTGTCGGTCGCGGCGGCCTGTGTCGTCGTGACGGTACTGAGCGTTTTGATTGAACGCACGCTGATCCGCCGGCTTTACACCGCCGGGCAGCTTGACCAGGTACTGCTGACAATCGGATTGGCGTTCCTGGGCGCCGCGTTTCTCAATTTGTTGTTTGGCCCCGACCCGCAGCCGAGCGCGCTGCCGCCTTCGCTTGCCGCCAATTTCGACCTCGGCATCCGAACCATCCAGATTTACCGCTTGTTCGTGGTGGCGCTCGGAGCCTGCCTCATGCTCGGACTGTGGTGGCTGTTTGATAAAACCGACTTCGGCGCACGCATCCGTGCGGCAGTCGACAACAGGCGGATGGCCGAGGCAGTCGGTATCGACGTCGATCGGCTGTTCGCCGTCACCTTTGCGATCGGCTGCTGTCTCGCGGCGCTCGGCGGCGCGGTCGGCTACGCCATGCTGCCGCCGGAGCCGATGTATCCTTTCAAGTATCTGGTCATCATTCTGATCGTCGTCGCCCTGACCGGGTTCGGCAACATCAAGTCGGCAGCCTTCATCGCCGCCGCGGTCGGCCTTGTCGACACCGCCGGACGCTTTCTCGCGCCCAGTTATGGCGGCTTCGTCGTCTATATCTTCCTGATCGGGATGATGGTCTGGCAGAACATACGGACGGCCGAACCTTGAATGTCAAAACATACTTAAATGCCTGCGCCGGTGGCCGACGAATGACTGTCAACGCGACTAACTTGCTGGTGCTCAAGTTCGGCCGCCTTCCCGAACTGTGGATCGCTTTGCTGGCTGTTCTCTGCTTTCTGTTGTTCCCCGACTATCTATCCTTTGGCACGTCCGTGCTGTTAACGGCGATCTTTGTGATGTCACTAGATCTGGTGCTCGGCTACGCCGGCGTGGTGACGCTCGGGCATGCGCTGTTTTTCGGCTTCGGTGCCTACGCCGCGGGATTGATTTCAATCTACGGCTGGAATGAGCCCATATCGGTCGTAATCGCGGCGGCAGTGGTCGGAGCCATCGTAGCGCTAGCGACGGGACCCTTAGTACTGCGCTTGCGTGAACTGCCTCTCCTGATGGTGACGCTCGCGCTCGGCGTGATCGCCTTTGAGGCCGCCAACAAAGCCACCTGGCTGACCGGCGGTGACGACGGTCTCGTCGGTATCCAGTTCAAGCCGGTGCTCGGCTTCTTCGAATGGACGCTGTCGTCCGATACAGCCTATTTCTACGCCCTGTTCTGGCTTTGCGGCTGTCTCTATCTCGCCCGCCGCATCGTGAACTCGCCGTTCGGGTTGGCTGTGGTCGGCGTGCGCGAGAACTTCCGGCGTATGGCGCTTCTGGGCGCGCCCGTGCAAAGCCATCTGCTCCGCATCTACGTGATCGGTGGCGCAATGGCGGCGCTCGCCGGTGCGTTGGCCACCGAAACAGCGCAATTCGTCGGGCTGTCGGTGCTGAGCGTCGAGACCTCGATCGCTGCGCTGGTGATGCTCGTGGTCGGCGGCGTCGGACGGCTTTACGGCGCGCTGATCGGCACGGTCGCCTATATGCTGGTTCACCACGTCGCCGCGCAGATCAATCCGTATCATTGGATGTTCGTGATCGGCGCTCTGCTGGTCGCGGTGGTGATGTACGCGCGGGGAGGGCTATTGGGCCTCGCCGAAGCAATCGCCGTGTCCGTTGGCCGCGCCCGAGGCGCACGATGAGCGTAGAACCCGTGCTATCGACGCGCGCGCTGGCCAAGCGCTTTGGCCCGGTCGTCGTTGCCGACGATATCGACTTCGAGCTTCGTGCCGGTGAGCGCCGGGCTTTGATCGGACCAAACGGCGCCGGCAAGACGAGCTTTATCGGTCTTGTTTCCGGGACGCTTCGCCCCGATGCCGGCGAAGTGCATCTGGCCGGGCAAGACATCACGCGACTGCGCAAAGATCAAAGAGTCAAGGCCGGGCTCGTTCGCACCTTTCAGATCACGAGCCTCTTCAACAATCTCACTGTGCGGCAAAATCTCTATCTGCCGATCAGCGAGCGCACGGGAACGAGCCGTGCGATCTGGTCGCCAGCCTCAGCAGAAAGCGCAATCGTCGACGAGATCGGCGTTATTCTCGACCGGCTAGGCTTGTTGGAGGATCGCGACCGCACCGTCACCGAACTTCCATACGGCAAACGGAGGCTGCTCGAGATCGGTATTGCGCTGAGCTTGCGCCCCAAGGTTCTGATTCTCGACGAACCGGCCGCGGGGCTGCGCGCGGAGGACGTTGCCCGGATGCTCGATGTGATCGGCCGCTTACCGGCCGACATGGCGATGATCATGGTCGAGCATGACATGCAGGTGGTGAAACGCTTCGCCTCGCGCGTCACCGTGATGGTCAGGGGGGCCGTTCTGATGACCGGCTCGCCGTCGGACGTCATGGCAGCCGACGCCGTGCGCTCGGTTTATCTCGGCCGCACCGGTCACGCCCGCTTCCACGGCGGCGCGCATGCTTGAGGTGCGCGGACTTAACGGCGGCTGGGGCGAGAATACGGTGGTCGAGAATCTCGATCTCACCATTCCCGAAGGGGAGGCCGTGGCCCTGATCGGACGAAACGGCGTCGGCAAGACCACGACGCTCGAATTGATCACGGGCCGCGCTCAGCGCCATTCCGGCAGCATCCGTCTCGATGGCGAAGATCTTTCCGCGGCGCGCACGTTCGCGCGTTCGCGCGCCGGCATCGGTTACGTGCCGCAGGAACGCGAGGTGTTCGGCAGCCTGACCGTGCGGGAGAATCTTGCGGTGGCGCGACGGCCCGGGGTCTGGACGGAGGAACGCTTGTTCGCGCTGTTTCCGGCGCTCGCTGAACGCGCTTCGAGTTTGAGCGGGCGGCTCTCCGGCGGCGAACAACAAATGCTGTCGATCGCGCGGGCCCTGTGCGGCAATCCCAAACTGTTGCTGATGGACGAGCCGACCGAAGGGCTCGCTCCCGTTGTTGTCGAGCAACTGACCGACACGATCCGGCAGATCACGCGCGGCGCCAAACTCACCGTGCTAATCGTCGAGCAGCGCGTCGACCTGGCTCTCGAACTGACCGATCGCTGTCTGGTCATGGATCGCGGCCAGATTGTCGCCGACGCGCCGAGCGCGAGGCTGGCAGGGCAGGACTGGATGCTGTCTTCCATCATCGGCATCGAGGGCGCCACTGAAGCGGCAGTCCAGCCATGAGGGGCCGCGCTATAAATCGTAACCGCGGCATGGCGCCGTCCATCGCCCAGCGGTCGGATACGTCCAGAAGGATCGAGTCCGCCATCCCCGACGAATGGCTGGTGCGCAAGCCGCATCTCGACACTTCGATTATCCGGGCCATCGTCCTCATCTACAGTCTGTCGCAGCAGATGGAGAACGAGTTTCGTGACCTGGCGCGGTCGCGCTTTTCGCTGCGGGTGGGGGACTTGCGTATCTTGTTTGCGTTGCGGCGCTCCCGCGACAACGGCGGCCTGCGGCCGACCGAGCTGTTTCGCTCTCTGCTGATCACGTCGAGCGCCGTGACCAAACAAGTCGATCGCTTGATCGCCCGTGGACTGGTCAAACGCTGCCCGGATCCCGACACCCGCAAGAGCTTCCGCGTGCGACTAACGCCGGCTGGCCGGCGCACCGCGGATACCGCCATCCAGGAGATCATGGAGTCCTTCGCGCTCGCCGGCGCGATCAACGAACTGCCACCCGGCCTGTCCGCAGCGGGTCTCGAATTTCTGCTCGCGCTGAGCGCCCGGGTCCGTGGACGGTAGGCGTCTGGCTTTGCAGATGTCTGCGCAGGCCGCTCCTGGCAGAAGCTTTAAACTAGGCGGCAACGCGATGCACGGCAGCCTTTTCACGGGCACCGTGAATGACTTTGACCGACTTTTCGATGGCCGACCACAAGCTCCTGATTTCGGGATCTGACTTATGCCCTCTCGCACCTTCGCCCTCGGTCAATGGAAGTGACAAGCTTACCCGATGGGTAATCTGACCGCCCCAAACCGGGACTTCGAGCTCGGCCAGGCACTTACGAGCCAATGTTACCGCCGGTGATTTGACGTCCTGACGTTTTGGCGGCGCGGCGTTGAAAACGACTGCGAAAGGCGTGCGCGCCTGCCGCGCGAATGCGATGGTTTCTTGCACGGCGTCGATATCAAACAATCCGGGCCGGCAGGGAATGATGACCAGCGTTGCCGCTTCGATGGCTTCGATGGTGCTCGCAGAACTGTTCGCCGGCGTATCAATGAAGATCCATTCCACGCCGCCGTGTTGCCTGGCTTTTTTGACGGTATGGGCGATGCCGCGTTTGACAGTCTTGAGCGGCAGCGCAGGCTTGGCGCGCAGCTCATTCCAAAGCGCGAGCGAGCCTTGCGGATCGTCGTCAATGAGCAGACAAGGCCGTGTCGGCGCATGGACGTAGAGCGCAAGATGCGCAGCCAAGGTCGTCTTGCCGGCCCCTCCTTTGCGCGACGCAAACGCGAGTACATTCATCGGAGGCAATCCGATCCGCGGGATGGGGCGCTGAGACGAGCCGCGACGATTCGCGGCAGCTTTGTGCTCATGCAGTTTCAAATTAGAAGATGAACAACCCGTCTATTTTAATGTCGCACAACTGTCACAAAGCCTGGGCGGCCATTCTTTCATCCATTTTTCGTAGGCGGCGCTTTTACGTCCTTCTTGGTGTCGATAATCGCAGTGACCAGGCGCCCGTTCTCTTCTTTTTCCTCGCAGATATAGACGTTCTGGATGGGGTTGTGTGTCACCGGATCGAAGCGGAAGGGCCCGCGAGGTGCGTCGAACTGCACCTTCGCCATCGCTTCGGCGAACTTGTCCTTGTCGGAAGCGTCGCCGTCCGTCGCTCGCAAGGCCGCGTCAATGACCTGCATCGACACATAGCCGTAATCGGAAAAGAGGTTCGGATATTCTTTCGTCTTCTCGCGATACGCGGCGGCGAATTTTTGGTTGACGGGATTATCTAGCGCCTCCGTGTAGATGGTCGAGGACAATACGCCGAGCGCGGCGCGGCCCTGTTGTTCGATCGTCGTCGCATCGACGAAGCCGGCGAAACCGGCAAGCCGAGCTTTGATGCCGGACTGTGCCCATTGTTGTACGAAACGGATGGCGTGCGCGCCGCCGGTTGAGAAATTGTAGACGACCGGAGGATTGAGAGAGCGAATGTCAGTCAGGTAGGGGCTGTAGTCGGTGACGGTTGTTGGAACGTACATCTCCTTGATGATCTTGCCGCCCTTGGCGATAAAGGGCGTCATGACCTCGGCTGCGATATCATGCCCTGCGGCGTAGTCTTCGCTGATCACCACCATTTCCCTGGCGAGGTTGTCGTAAATCCACTCCGCTAAAGGGTGGCAGAGCTGCCACGCCGCAAGCGAGGAGCGGAACATGTGCGGCACTCGCTCCCAAGTGATGGCATCGGTCCCGGCCCCGGAGATCAGAAGGAAAATCTTGTTCTGCTTGACGTAGTTCAGGACCGCGAGCGCCACATTGCTGCCCTGGGGACCGACGATCAGGTCGACGCCGTCGTTCTGGACGAATTTCCGCACTTTCTCGAGACCGATCTGTGGATTGAATTGGTCATCCTCTTTCACGAGCTCAACCTTGCGGCCCGCGAATGTGCTTTTCACCTCGTCGAGGTACACGTTTATGCCGGACCAGTTCCAGTCGCCGGTCGACGCCGCTGGGCCACTAAACGTATTCAACACACCGATCTTAAGTGCCGCGCGCGAAGCGGCGAGGATCGCTGGTGCTGACACCGCACTGGCAAGCGCCACTGACGCGGCCGCACCGGTTTTCAAGATTTCGCGCCGCGTGGTCCGCGATTTCCGATCGAACTGTGCCACTGGGTTTCCTCCTGCGCCTCATGCCGAAGCGTTGGCGATCCATCGCGGGTCGGCGGTAGCGCCGCTCGCTTTTTGGGAGCCGTATCGAAAGTACGAGGCGCATTAATTCCGCCCGGCGCGAATTGTCGTCGAGGTCAAACAACGTGTCTAGGGCATGGTTTGGAAGACCGGTGGGCCGTCAACGGCTGGCGACCGAGAAAAAATGCGCGTCGCTCGGCATGGGCCGGATTGAGGATACTTTGACCGGTGCGCGGAAACTGGAGCGTGGCCAGCACCAGCCCGCGCCGCCGTAACGTTAATCTCAAAGCGCGGTGGATTGTTGGTAAGGCACGTGCTCCGGCTTCCGGCCGGGGCAGTGCGTCTTTGTTCTGCGTAGTAAACGCCTGCCTTGGACCCCAAGCGTTGCGACGCCATCGCCTCGCTTGGGGTTTCCGCCTTGCCGAATACGACGTTCGCCGCGGACGAGGAGATCGTCAAGCGGCTGGCGCTACGCCGTTGCTGCAAGAGAACGACGGCGTCAAAAACCGCACAGGTTCTCCACAAGCAGGGACATTAAAAATTCACAAAAAGTCCACGTGCCAAGTCACGGCAGCGGCAGGGCTTTTGAGCTTTGTCACAGGCTGGACGAATGTTTCACGGGCGATGTGACAATGGTTACGGGCGAATTAGCCGGCTGTCACAGTCCTGTGTGACGTCTGTTGGCCGCCCGAGCCGGGGCGTCTTCGCGACCGGCCTAACGGAGTGAAAAGCGAATTGGGACGGTAAGGTCGAGTTTCGACTGCGTCATGCTAGTCGGGAAAGCGGGCAGCGGCTGGGCGCGTTCAATCATCGACATCACTTCATTATCGAGGTCGGCATGGCCCGAGCTCCGGACAATGTGGTGCGCCAGCACGCGGCCGTTACGGTCGACGCTGAATCCAAGCAACACCACGCCCTGTTCACCTTGCGTCTGCGCCGACTGGGGGTAGCGCTTGTATTGCTGCAGGCGCTTGAGCAAAACGGTCTGCCAAGTCGGCTCAATGTGCGGGGCTCCGCCCTGTACACGTGCCGTCGTGCGCGGCGCAGGCGGCCGTTCCTCTTCCGCCTGCTCCGGCGGCTTCTGCTCGGGCAGCGTCACGTCGGGCGCGGTCACGGCCGGCGGCGGCGGGGGCTCGTCGACTTTTGGTTGGTCGGGCTGCTTCTCAACCTTTGGCACGGCCTTTTGCTCGATCATGTCCTCCGGGGCAGGAGCGACATCGCGCTGATTGGCGTCGGCGGTACTGTCGATCGGCGCCAGTTCGACGCTGACAATCGATGAATTGTCGCCGATTTCCTGGTCTGGCTGGTGCCACAGCAGATAACCGGCCACCAGCGTGGCGTGAACGCAGACGACTGCAGCGCCGGCTATCGACCAGCGCAAGAGATCCCGCGGATCGTCTTCCAACCACGGCAGCGCCGTCATTTTGCCTCCCGCGCTTCGAGGCCCACCAAAGCAACTTTAAGATAGCCTGCGGCCCGCAGGTCATTCATGACCTGCATGACCGAGCCATAAGGTACTGTGCGGTCGGCGCGCAAAAAGACGCGCTCGTCTTTGTTGGCGCCGGTTGCAGCGTCGAGCGCCGACGGCAGGGAAGCCGCGGTTACCGGATCGTCGCCGATAGCAAGGCTGAGGTCGGCCTTTATGGTGAGGTACACGGGCTTGGCAGGTCGCTGGTGCGGTTGCGCCGCCGAGGCCGGTAAGTCGACCGGCACATCCACGGTGGCAAGCGGCGCGGCCACCATGAAGATGATCAACAATACGAGAATCACGTCGATGAACGGCGTGACGTTGATGTCGTGCACCTCGTCGAGTTCGTCGGCGCCGTGATCGAGATGAATTGCCATATCGGTTGTCGTATGAATCGCCCGGCTTTACTCGGCAGCCAGGCTCAGTCGCAGCTTGCCGCGGTCGAGATCGCGGCTCACGAGGCGCATCACTTGCGCCGAAACGTCGCCAAGGAGCGCGCGATAATGCGCAGTCGAACGCGCCAAGACGTTGTAGATCACAACCGCCGGGATGGCCGCGACTAACCCGAGCGCGGTGGCGAGCAGGGCCTCGGCAATTCCCGGAGCGACCACCGCAAGATTGGTGGTGTGGGCGTTGGAGATGCCGATAAAGCTGTTCATGATCCCCCACACCGTGCCAAACAGTCCGACGAAGGGCGCGGTGGATCCGATCGTCGCGAGTACGCCGGTGCCGCGTGATATTTTGCGGCTGTTCGCCAGTTCAATGCGCTCAAGCAACAGGGCGACGCGCTCTTTGAGGCCGTCCCCGTCCAGGTTGGCCGAAAGCCGGATTTCCTGTGTAGCCGCGTGCATGAGCTGCGAGGCCGCATTCGTGCCATTCCGCAACTGCTCGGCTGCTTGTACGAGCGTCGTTGATCCGGAAAGAATCCTGAGTGCCCGGCGCACGTGGCCGCGGGCGCTGCGTAATTCAAAGCTCTTGGCGACAAATACGGTCCAAGTGACAAAAGACGCAAAGGCAAGTCCGATGATGACGGCCTTCACGACAACGTCCGCATGCAAAAACATGCCCCACGGGGAAAGATCGTGGGGTAGGAGAGCGCCGCCGATGGTCTGCCCGCTCGGTTCCAGCTCGGCAGGTTTGGCGGCCTGGTCAGTCGTTGCAGATGAGTCCGGCGCGGTTGCCGGCATCTGCGGCGCCGCGGTTGGTGCCGGTGGCTGGCCAACAGGCGCTGTAGAACTTTGAGCCAACGCTGCGCGCGGTATTCCCGGCGTCATCGGCAGCGCCACGATCATTGCCAGGATTATGGCGCGCAACGTGATCGCCGCGGATACGCGGAGCGGTCGGCCAGAGCGCGGCAGGGCGCTGGCCTCAGGAGACTTTGTTAGACTTGTTCTAATTCCAATCTTGATCGACATGCCGGCCTTTCCGTTTTTTGATCGCACGGCGTTTCCTGCTTCGCAACAGCGCAGCCCGGCCGGCGCGGCGCCACGACATCCGAACAGAAGGCCACCTATGACGACTCGTTCGCGAACAGGCGGCGGATTTGCGGCGTTTCTTGGGAAGGTCGCGATTGTAGTCATATCAAACTCCGTTTGTTCGCGCCGGCTCTTGGTCAGATTTTCTTCGATATGCCGATGAAGTAGCCGCGGCGCGGACCGTATTGCGGAGCAAACACGCCGATGCCGTCGCTGATGAAATAACGGCGGCGAACAATTCGACGAGGCGAGTCGCGCATCCTCACCAGCCGAATTTGTAGTTGACGCCTAGAAGTCATGATGGAAAAGCTTGGATAGTTATATGTGATGACATCACCGCTGAAAATCGTCGGCCCTGGCGCGACCGTGTAGGTATGATTGCCAAGCCCTATAAAATCGTACTCGGCGCGCAGTGACCAGTTGTTCCAGAAAGCCCACTCAAGCCCGAAACCGGCGGTCCAGCCGAAATTGGAGTTGTTGCCGCCAGTGAGGGCGGTCGGCACTCCGCCGATTGAAATCCCAGGATTGCTCGCCCCCACCCAGGCCGCGCCGCCCTTGCCGTATAAAAGAACGCGGTCCCACGCATAGCCGAGGCGGCCGGTCGCGGTGGTCAACCATCGATTGTTGATAGTGCCAAGGAAGGCGGCAGTGCCATCGGGAGCAACTGCTGTGATGGAGGTATTCGCGGTGTTGGGAAGCCAGTCGAACATCGCCTCGGCTCCGATCACAACTCCGCCCCAGAACTGGTAGTTCACGCCGACTTGGCCGCCGCCCATAAACTGAACGTTGGTTGGCGCCGTAAAGGCACTGCCGATCGTGTCGGAAAAATTTGTTCCGCTGAGCCCTTGCCAAGCGGCACCAATATTTCCGCCGATATAGAAGCCGGTCCAAGTATAGAGGACCGGAGGCTCCTTGTAGACGGACGGTAGGCTTGGTGCCGGAAGATCGGCAGCCAACGCCGCCGATGGAGCGCTGGCGCACAGAGCGAGCGCCAACGCGACAAATTGCCGGATGCGGTTGTCCGTCCTGTCCAGCCTATTCAGTTTGGCGCCGCCGGCGTCGCGGCCGCGATTGCTTCCCCATTTGTGCCGCATGTTGTCAGTTCCTTCTACAACTAACCCTGTTCATCTTCATTGGCGTGGCAAATTTTTCCGCGCGGCGTGACCGAGGTCGCCTTTCAGATCTTCTTCGACACCCCGACGAAGAAGCCGCGGCGCGGCCCGTATTGCGGCGCGAACACGCCGATGCCGCAGGCGCTGTTGCCGGAGGGGCAGGCCACGCTACTACCGCGAATGAGGTAGACGGTGTCGAGCAAATTGACGACGTCAAAGCGGATGGTCACCGGCCCCGGATCATTGGGCAGCAGGAATTCGCGCGCGATCCCGACATTGAACTGCGCGTATGGCGGCACCGTAGAGATATTGGCATCGCCGCTGCGCAGACCGCTGCCGTAGATCATGTCGCCGCTGAGCCTGGTGCCGCACCACCACATTCCGGTGCCTCCGGCCGCATTGTCGAACGTTTCTCCCGCATAGGCCGGCCGGCCGCAGAACTGATAGGCGGCGCCGGCCGAGCCGGTCACCAGCTGAGTGTGATCGGTGTAGATCCAGTGGGAATCTACATATTGTTGCAACGTCAAACCGCCGAGATCGGCGAGCGGCGTGGTATTGTCAAACAAATATTGGTTCGACACCACGTCGGTGGCCTTCTCGAAGCCGAGCGCCAGGTTGGCATAGGCCTGGAAATTGCCGCTGTGGAATTTGCCGCTCAATTCAACGCCCTCAACGACGCCCTGGGCGTAATTGAATGCGCTCAGCACCAGCGCCTGGCCGAAAACGCCGTTATCGATCAAGTCGGTCGCAATTTTGTAGTAAGCGTCGACCCCAAGGTCGAGAGTGGTACAGTCCTTCGCCGCGGGGTTGGTGCACCCGAGTGGAATCCTCTGGTCAACCCCGGCGTCGAAATAATGCGACCGCTCCGGCAGCACCGGGCTGTTTCCGGGAGTGGTCGAGGCTCCCGTAGTACCGTTGAACAAGGCGATATTGGCGGGAGCGGCTTCCACCAGCACCGGCGGCGTGAAGTAGCGCGCGTAGCCGGCATGGAAGGTGGTGTATTCGAACGGCTTGTAGGTGAAATTGATGCGCGGGCTGAGCTGGTTGGCGCTGACATATTGCCACATCTGGTCAAAGCGCAGGCCGGCATTGACGGTGAAATTGTTGGTGACCTTCCACTCGTCCTGGGCGTAGACGCCGGCGAGCCAGCCGAGCTTGCTGACGTTGTCGGTAATCGTCTCGGGCGCGTCGACTGCTACGCCGCCCGGCGCCGGTTCGACCAGCGATGAGTTGCCGACAAAGGTTTGTTCGCCACTGACGGTGAAGCCGGCACGGACCGTATTGGCCGCATTGATCTGATACGAGCCGTCGCCCTGCATGCCGTTGGTATAGGACCGGCGCTCAACAGTCGAAGCGATCCCGTTGATGAGCAAGTCGCCGACCGGATCCGGCGTGAAGCGCAATTCGTTGTAGCGGGTGAAATAGGAAAGTTGCCCATCGAAGCCGTTCTGCGATTTCTGCACGGCAAGGACCGCGTACTGAGTAAATTCGGTCTGGTTTTCATTGAGATTTGCCGAATTGAAGTTGGTAATACCGAAGGCGCTCGTCACCGGCGGATTGCCAGCAAAGCCGACCGGCTGGCCGGGCGTGTTGGGAATTTGGAACGCGTTGTACGAGGTCCCGGAGATCAAGCTGACACGCAGCGTCGGATCGGCGAACGTCGACATGTACGCGAAGCCTTTCTCCTGCTGGGAGAAATCGTGGATCGGAGAATAGGAGGGTGTCGAATTCTCGATACCCTCATTGGTTTGCAGGTAGCGGCCGGTGAAGAAATACTGGACGCCGGCAAAGCAGTCGGCGCCTGGCAAGGTGCGCGTTCCGGGAGCGGGCACAGCGGTCGGACAATTGCTGCCGAACGTGCCGCCATATTGGAAATATGGCGTAATCGTTCCCTGACTGCCGCCGTAGACGCCGACGGTGCCGCTGTTGTTGAAAACGTCGGCGCGGGTCGTGATGTCGACCAGGCCCACCGTACGCATGCCGAATTCGGCGGGAAGCGCGCCGGTGATCAAGGCGATGCTGCCGATATACTGAGCATCAATAACACTGCCGAAGCCGGTAACGCCGTCCGGTAGCATCACGCCGTTGAAGCGGTATTGCACGTTAGCGTGATCGTTGCGGACATGAAGGAGCCCGCTGGCGGCGGAATCCTGCGACACGCCGGGCGCTTGCAGCAAAATCTTCTCGGGCGTTTGATTGGTGCCTCCTGGCAGCGCGTCGATAGTCGCGTTGGTGATGGTGTCGGAGGTGGTGCCGGTGGTCGTGTAGAGATTGCTGCGCGCCGCGTCGAAAGCGTTAGCCTTGGCGTTGAGCTGCGCGGCCGGCGTAACCGGCGCCGCCGTTGGTGGCGCAGCTTGCACGTTCCTGGGACGCGGCTTCGGCTTTTGTTTCGGCGCGCTGACGACGACCTCTGGAAGTGGCGTTTGCGCGCCAACAGTCTCACCAAAACTCACCAACGCAAGCGCAGAACAACCGAGGATGTAACCAGGATGGACACGATAGGCACGAACATGCATGACACTCGCCCCTGAAAGCCGAAGGCACGAAATCGGATGGCATCGTCAAACGCACGGCGTTTTGCTGGCGATCGAGCCGACGCGACACGTCGTAGTGCACATGAGATGCTGCGTTTACGTCTTCAGGCCGTCGCAGGCGGTAACAAGCGGCGACGCTGAAGATCGGCGACGACCGAAGTCAGGCCAGCGGTGGAGCGCGCGACTGGAATGGCGCTCGCTGCCGGGCGACGCAGACCGCTACACCGCGTTCGAAGCGTTCGACAATGTGTGACGCGGACGGCACCGGCAATTGCGGCGCGACCGGTATGAACGAATTAGCCGCCAGGTAGATACTGGCGCAAATAGCACAATAATCGTCGCCGTCCTGGCTTGGTTGCTGCGTGGGAAAAGATTTCGCAGCGTGGGCTTGTCGGCTCAGCGTTGCGCCGGCGGCATCGGTGCGTTGGATCGTGTCGGGATGAAAGTGCCCAAAGGAAAGGCCAAATTGAATGACCAGCGCGACCAGCGCCAGCCAACTACCAATCCTTCTATCGTAACGAAGCCAACGCATCGGGCGTATCTGTGTCGCAATGGCCAAGTTTCAGAAGAGCCGATTGTACCGGCATGGGGTTGAGCGAGGCAAGCGCGAAGTGGTGAGCAATGATCCTTCTCATCGCTGCGATTTGCAAACGAATAGCAGACAATCACCATGGTGGTGATAGCGCGGCCATTTCCGTCCTGCTATGAAGCCCGCACGTCGGCTGAGCCCGGCCGAACATCCGTCACTGACACGAAGGACATCGAATTGGTCGCGTTAGACGCCGCCACTTTGCCGGACCGGCGTTACGAAGTCGCGGTCGCCGCAGCGATCCTTGCGCTCGTTGCGGTGCGTCTCGTGGTTGCGGCGCTGACGCCGCTGAGCTTTGACGAAGCCCTCTATTGGCTTTGGTCGCAACATATTGCCGGGGGCTACTACGATCACCCGCCGGTCAATCCCATTCTGATCCGGCTCGGCACCGAAATATTTGGCAACACCGAATTCGGCGTGCGTGTTTTCAACGTGCTGCTCGCATTGCCGGCGAGCTGGGCGATCTGGCGGTCGGGCGCGATTTTGTTCGACGACGACAGGGTAGGGGCGACCGCGGCGCTTTATTTCAACATGACGCTGGTCATGGCCGCGGGTTCACTGTTGTCGACGCCTGACAATGCGGTGGTGACGACGACGGCATTGTTGTTGCTCGCTTTGGCGAAGCTGTACGAAACCGGACGCGGAAAATGGTGGCTCGCGATCGGCGTCGCGTTCGGCGTCGGCATGCTGTCGAAATACACTACGATTTTCTTTGCCGTCAGTATTCTCGCGTGGCTATTGCTGGTGAGGGAACAGCGCAAATGGCTGTTCACGCCGTGGCCCTGGGTCGCCGGCGTGATTGCGCTTATCGTGTTCTCGCCGACCTTGATCTGGAATGCCGAGCATCACTGGGCGTCGGTGCTCTATCAGTACAACCGGCTGGTCGTACACGAATGGTCGCTGCGCTATTTCGGCGAATTTTTTGTCACCCAGGCAGGCCTGGTGACGCCGCCGGTTTTCATTCTCGGCTGCATGGGGCTGGCCGCCTTGCTGCGCGGCGAGGGCGGATCGTACGCCGCGCGCGTGCTGATCAACGCGATGATCTGGCCCATCGTGGTCTACTTTGCCTGGCACACTTTTCACGGCCGTGTCGAAGGCAATTGGCCGGAGCCGGTGCATGTCGCGTTTGTCATCGCCGCCGCAGTCGCGGTGGAAAAGATCAAATGGGCTGGGGTATGGGCCGGTGTGGAGCGGTGGTCACAGCGGCTGGCCGTGCCTCTTGGTCTCATCATCGCGGCCGGCCTTTACGTGCAAGCGGCGTTCGGCGTGTTGCCGCTCGGCCCTGCGGATTCGACGGCACGTGCCTTGGGCGCGGGCTGGAAGGATTTGGCGCCAAAGATGGACGCGGTGCGCATGCAGCTTGGCGCGCCGGTGGTTTTGACCATGAATTACGGGCTTACCGGCTGGCTTGCGTTCTATCTGCCGTCGCATCCGCCGGTCGAGCAGATCAATCTGCGCATGCGTTACGTCAACGCGCCGGAGCCCGACCCGGCGCTGTTCGGCGGCGCAATCATGTATGTGTGCATGGTCGAGTGCAACGAGATGCCGCTGATCCGCCGGCGCTTCACCAGTGTGGAGAAAGTGACGAGCCTGACGCGGGAGCGGCATGGCGTGCCGATCCAGGGCTACGATATTTACCGTTTATCCGGTCCGATCGGCCCGCCGCTTGATCCGCCGTAACGCCGCCGCGTCGGCTTACGTTATTTGCCGATCTCGGCGACCGCGCGCACGCGCCATTTGGTGCCGGCAAACCACGAGGCGGCCTTCTGCTGCGCGAACTCGATATCTGGCGCAAGAAGCACAGTGTGGCGATCAGTGACGCCGTCACTGACGCGAACCAGATAACCCCGTACGTCCACGATCCGACCCCAATTCTGCGTCCAGAATCATGATCGGGTGGGGCTGGTTAATTTTCCGTTTGCAGTGCGAGTGGCAAAAAATCATTTCAAGCGAACGCGGGCATAAGCGTCCGCAAAAGCCAAAGCGATCCCGAGCCGTTCGATGTTGATGACAGCCTCCCCACCTTCCAGCACATCGGCGCTTGCCCCGAAATCGCGCGCGCTGCGGGTCCAGACCCAAGCCTTAATCTCGTCCTGGGCGAAAACGAGATATGCCTGCAGGCTTGGAATCCGAAGGTATTCGGCGGCCTTGTCGCCGAGGTCAACGCGTTCCGACGCAGGCGAAAGTATTTCCACAATGAGCACGGGCGCGGTGGCCGTCAGATCGCCGGGAGTTTGTCCGGCCACGTCCACGACAATGTCCGGGAATCGAATAGACTTTGGTCCGACGTCGACGCCGAATTCGGGAAGAACGGTGAAACGGTCAGGATCGAGACGGGCATCGAGCGCTTTCAAAAGGTTGACGGCGATCTGCCAGTGCGCCCGCGAGCCGCCGGTCATCATGATCACACGCCCCCGATCAAGTTCGTAGCGTTCCTCGCGCCCCTGCGCCCACGCAAGAAATGCGTTCTGGTCCATATGCGCTGGAAATTGAACGTTCATTTCGAAGGGTCTCGGCTCGCCAACAAATGTAACTCTATCCACCGTATGAAAAAAGGGCGCAGCTCGCGCTGCGCCCCAATTCAGACTTGCCGGAATAGACTTATTAGAGATTAGAAGTCCATTCCGCCGCCGCCGGGCGGCATGGCCGGCATGGAGTCTTTCTTCTTCGGCAGTTCGGCGACCATCGCTTCGGTGGTGATGAGCAGGCCGGCGACCGAGGAAGCGCCCTGCAGAGCTTGGCGCACAACCTTGGTCGGATCGATGATGCCCTTCTTGACCATGTCGACGTAGTCCCCGCCCTGGGCGTCGAAGCCATACCCATAGGTCGAGTTTTCGAGGATCTTGCCGACGATGACGGAACCGTCCTCCCCGGCATTGACGGCGATCTGGCGGGCCGGCGCCGAGAGCGCCTTGCGCACGATTTCGACGCCGTGCTTCTGGTCCTCGTTATGGGTGCGCACTTTCTTCAGCGCTTCGGAAGCGCGCAACAATGCGACGCCGCCGCCGGGCAGAACGCCTTCCTCGACCGCGGCGCGGGTTGCATGCATCGCGTCATCGACGCGATCCTTGCGCTCCTTCACCTCGACCTCGGTGGCGCCGCCGACACGGATCACCGCGACGCCGCCGGCGAGCTTGGCCAGCCGCTCCTGCAGCTTCTCGCGGTCGTAGTCGGAGGTGGTCTCCTCGATCTGCGCCTTGATCTGGGCAATGCGGCCTTCGATGTCGGCCTTCTTGCCTGCGCCGTTGACGATCGTGGTGTTCTCCTTGTCGATCATCACCTTCTTGGCCTTGCCGAGCATGGCGAGCGTGACGTTCTCGAGCTTGATGCCGAGATCTTCGCTGATCGCCTGACCGCCGGTCAGGACTGCGATGTCCTGCAGCATGGCCTTGCGACGATCGCCGAAGCCCGGCGCCTTCACGGCCGCGACCTTGAGGCCGCCGCGGAGCTTGTTGACCACGAGCGTGGCCAGCGCCTCGCCTTCGACGTCCTCGGCGACGATCAGAAGCGGCTTGCCGGTCTGCACGACGGCTTCCAGCAGCGGAAGCAGTTCATTCAGTGCCGAAAGCTTCTTCTCGTTGATGAGGATGTAGGGATCTTCCATCTCCACGCGCATCTTGTCGGCGTTGGTGATGAAGTAGGGCGAGATGTAGCCGCGGTCGAACTGCATGCCCTCGACCACGTCGAGCTCGGTCTCGAGACTCTTGGCTTCTTCGACCGTGATGACACCCTCGTTGCCGACCTTTTCCATGGCCTTGGCGAGGTAGTCGCCGATCTCTTTGTCGCCGTTGGCGGAGATGGTGCCGACCTGAGCGATCTCGGCGTTGGAGGTGACCTTCTTGGAGTTCTTCTTCAGCTCCTCGACCACGGTCTCGACCGCGAGGTCGATGCCGCGCTTGAGGTCCATCGGGTTCATGCCGGCGGCAACCGCCTTCGAACCTTCCTTGACGATCGCCGCGGCGAGCACGGTCGCGGTCGTGGTGCCGTCACCAGCGATGTCGGAGGTCTTTGAGGCGACCTCGCGGACCATCTGTGCGCCCATGTTCTCGAACTTGTCTTCAAGCTCGATCTCCTTGGCGACGGTGACGCCGTCCTTGGTGATGCGGGGAGCGCCGAACGACTTGTCGAGCACGACGTTGCGACCCTTCGGGCCGAGCGTCACTTTCACCGCATTGGCGAGAATATCGACGCCGCGCAACATCTTGTCGCGCGCATCGACCGAAAATCTGACTTCCTTGGCAGCCATGTTATTTCTCTCCTGAACGAATGTTCGTGTTGGTTACGCGGCCTTCTTCTTGGCCAGCGGCTCGTCGAGCACGCCCATGATGTCGGACTCCTTCATGATCAGAAGGTCCTGCCCATCGATCTTGACCTCGGTGCCCGACCACTTGCCGAACAGCACGCGATCGCCCGTCTTGATGTCGATCGGAATGAGCTTGCCGGCTTCGTCGCGGCCACCCGGGCCGACGGCGATCACCTCACCCTGCGAGGGCTTCTCTTGGGCGGTGTCCGGAATGATGATGCCACCGGCCGATTTTGCTTCGGCATCGATGCGCTTAACGACGACGCGGTCGTGAAGCGGACGAAACTTCATGGTGTCCTCCTAGGATGTTGAAACTACGAAGAATTGCGATTTTGCGGCGGCCCCCTTTGGTCCCTCGGTGACCGCATGGCGGCGACATAAGGAGGTGGCTTTTGGCCCGCAAGAGGCGCCTGGAAATTTATTAGCACTCACTTCGGCGGATTGCCAATAAATCTTTGCCGAAGGGCAGTTTTATCGTTTGGCGCGTGGTTAATGCCTGTTCCGTGCTTGGCGAAAGTTCCGCGCCCGCCCAAAAATATAGCGGCCCAGCGGGAGCAAACTCCTCCTAGCAAGCTCCGTTGAATCTCGTTGACCGCGTTGAAATCGAGCTGTTAGCAGGCCCGTATGAATGCTGCTAGTGCCTTGATAATAAACAACTTATTCAATTTTGAGGCTTGTAATAAAGACGCGAGTCTCGAAACATCGGCACAGATGGACGGAGGGCACTATGGTTTCGGAAGACTTTCGCCAGCAACTTCAGGGTTACGGATTGACCACCGCCAACATCCTCTACCGGCGGCCGGATCACCCTTGGCTTCTCCAGACTTATGTCTGGCAGGACTACGACCTTTGCCCAAACTTTCCGCAGCTGAACAAATTCCTCAATTTCTGGCTGGAGAAGCTTGAGGGACCGCTGCACTCCGTCACGGTGGCTCACGCCCGCCTGATCAAGCCGGCGGAAATCCGCGCGGTTGACGGCGAGTTCAGGCTGCACTGAGCAACGGCGTGCGTCCGTCGGCGATCAACTGATGCCGGTCAGACGGATCAGCGCGTAGCTCATGATTCCAAGCACAATGAGCGACGCCGTTACGGCGAGCGTCACGCGCACACCGGTGTGCGCCACCGCGCGAACATCGACACCCAGGCCGAGCGCCGCCATGGCGATCGTGGTCAGAATTGCGGCCGTGCGCGTGATCGGCGGCAACAACGGCTGCGGAATGAGGCCAAGCGAGCGCACCATCAACACGACCAGAAAGCCTATGATGAACCACGGCACCAGTTCGCGCAGCCGCGGTCGGCGTCTTCCCGTCGGGAGTGGGGCGGCGGAAGCTGTCCGCAATTTTCCCGCCAGCAACGAGAAACACAGCACCACCGGCCCAAGCATCAGAACACGCACGAGCTTGATGACCGTTCCGACCTGATTGCTGAGTTCGCCGATCGGCAGGGTCGCGGCCAGCACCTGCGGCACCGCATAGACGGTCAAGCCGGCCAGCACGCCATATTGCGTCAGCGACAATTGCAGAACCGGCACCAACAGTGGCAGGCCGAGCACGACCAAGACGCCGAGGACAGCGGTGAAAGAAATTGACGACGCGATATCGTCGCTGTCGGCGCCGATCACCGGCGCGACCGCCGCGATCGCCGAGTTGCCGCAGATCGAATTGCCGCACGCGATCAGAATGCCCATCCGTTGCGGCAAGTTGAATGCGCGGCAAACGAGGTAGCTGCAGACGATCGCCACCGCGACGACGCAGGCAATGCCGATGATCAGGATCGGGCCGAGCGCTATGATCGTGCCCGCGCTCACTGAAGCGCCCAGCATGACGATCGCCACTTCAAGCAGAAGCTTTGCGGAAAAATCGATGCCCGGCCTCCAGCGCGGCCCGGGCAGCCAGGCGGTGCGGATCGCCACGCCGAGCAGAATCGCGAGCACCAGTGCTTCAAGATAGGGCTGGCCGACCAGCCCGACTTCCGCCGTCTGTAACGCGGTGGCGCCGACGGTGATCGCGACGCACAGAGCGATGCCGGGCAAGAGACGTTGCAGCTGATCGATCATTTCATCGGCGCCGGTCGGGCCTGGTCGGGGCGGGCACAATAGACTTGCGAGGGGCACGCCGTCAGCGTGCCTCGAACGCAGGGCGGCAGCGCCGCGTGTTGCGGTTACGCTCTTGGCGCGATGCCCGTTATCTCGCCGGCGGGCTCGCCGCTGAGCCAGCGATAAATGATGCCGCCAAGCACTCCGCCGATCAAAGGGGCAACCCAGAACAGCCAAAGTTGTGTGAGTGCCGCGCCGCCGACGAATAAGGCCGGTCCCGTGCTGCGCGCCGGATTGACTGAGGTATTGGTGACCGGAATGCTCACAAGATGGATCAGCGTCAGCGCGAGGCCAATGGCCAGAGGCGCGAAACCCGCCGGTGCCTTGCCGTGAGTCGAGCCCATGATGATGAACAAAAACATCATCGTCATCACCACTTCAGTCACGAATGCAGAAAGCAGCCCGTAATGACCGGGTGAGTGGTCACCGTAGCCGTTTGTGGCAAAGCCTTTGGCGAGATCGAAACCGGGCGCTCCGCTAGCAATCAGATAAAGCAGCGCCGCGGCAACGATTGCGCCGATGAGTTGCGCGATCACATACGGAATGACTTGACCCGCGGGGAAGCGGCCGCCGGCCATGAGGCCAACGGAAATCGCCGGATTGAGATGACATCCTGATACATGGCCGATGGCATAGGCCATGGTCACGACGGTAAGACCAAACGCCAACGCGACGCCAAGGAGCCCGATTCCAACCTGGGGGAAACCAGCGGCAATCACCGCACTGCCGCATCCTCCGAAGGTCAACCAAAAAGTGCCGATCGCTTCGGCAACATACGATTTTGCTTTCATTTCCCGGTGCCTCGTTTGGTGCAGGACGGCCGTTGCCGCCAGCGCGTGGTAACTCAGCGCTTCAATCATAGCGCCAAGCAGTCATGGCGTCAGCGTTCCCGAAACGCGATCGACTTTTAATCCGAGTGCGGCGCCGCCTGAATATTTGTTGCCGGAATAGCGTAAATCCGCCTCGGCACAGCTTTAATTCCGCCGTTACGCTTTCATCTCATGATGCCTTCGTTTCTGATATCGATTGAAAGGCAAAAGCTGATGCGAACGTTTGTGAAGCGGCCCTTTGTGAAGTTATCGCTCGTGAAGCTGTGTTTGGCCGCGGCCATCGGCGCATGCGCGCTCGGTGCGGTTGGACTGCGCGGGGCAAGTGCGGCCGATATGCCGATGCCCCAAGCCGAGATGCAGCCGCCTCCGCCCGATTACGGTCCGCCGCCAGTAGGCTACGCCTATCCGCCGCCCCCGGCCGCCTATGGTCCGCCTCCGGTTGGCTACGCGTATCCGCGACCGCGCTATTATGGTCCCTATCGGTACGGACGCGGACCCTATTGGCGCGGATACGGCCCGCGTTATGGGTATCGCTACGCACCCGCGCGCCGCTATTACTGGCGCTGATCTCTGCATAGCGGCGAAGCAATCACGGCAGCCGCTCGGACGCCCGATTGATTCGCTTGTCGGCGCCGCTGGAGCGTGGGAATTGGCGGAGCCGTCCGTCCCATTTTGCTACAGCCAAATCTTCAGGCGGCATTAACGAAAATGCCGCCTTAATGTTGCACCGTTTGTGAGTTTTCTGGTGCGCGCGACGTCGCACCTGGTCGGGGATGGGGTCGCGCACTGGTCTGTACGATGCGCCGCTCTGCGGCGGTCGGGATCGCTTTGGACGGGCGATCTCGATCTGAAATGGGGATGATCAGGGGGAATGACGATCAGTCTCGGGTGGCGTTACGGTTACGCGGAATACGATCATCACAATAAATCGGGGAATGCGCGGCTGAGGCGATTTGCCGGCATGGGTCTCGTCGGCATCGCATTGGCGTGCGGCTGGACGTTGTGGACCAATTTGGGCGGCGGGCGCGTAGATCAAATCGTAGCCACTCAGCCGTCGCCGGATATGGCCGCGTCAACGCACGTGAAGCTTTCATTGCGCGCGGTAGCGTATGCCAAGCTTGCGGCGGCACTGAACAGCACGCGGCGATCGACGGCATCACACATTTTCGCCTCGTTGCTCGAGCCTCGCCCGCTGGGATTTGCGACGGAAACGTTTACGAGGACCGCATTGGAGGAAACGGACGAGGCCGAAGATGCTGCCGAGGCCGACGCCGCGCCGCCATTGCGATCAACAAACGCCAAATCGGCTGATGTTTCGCGCAGCAGTCACGTTACGGCTCAAGCGCAGCAGATTGCGGTGGCGCGTTCGCGAACCGCTTCGCCCGACGGCGCCTCTGCAAGCCGCAACGTTGTCAGCGCGCCGGTGGAGCGGCCGTCGTTCTTCGAGAAGCTTTTCGGCAAGCCGGCTACCACCGTATTGGCTTACGCTGCACCTGATGACGAAGGCCTGGGCGTAGGGCAGGGCGCATCGGGCCGGTATGACCACTATACCGCCGTCTACGATATCTCCGCGCATGTGGTTTACCTGCCGGACGGCACGCGACTGGAAGCGCATTCAGGGCTCGGCGCCTGGCTCGACGACCCTCGCCACACCGACGAAAGAATGCGCGGCGCTACGCCAGCTACGATCTACGATCTGCAACCGCGCGAAAGCCTGTTCCACGGCGTGCAGGCGCTGCGGCTTATTCCGGTTGAGAACGACAAGGTGTTCGGCCGGACCGGTCTTCTTGCCCACAGCTACATGCTCGGCTCCAACGGCCAGTCGAACGGCTGCGTGTCGTTCCGCAATTACGCCGCGTTCCTGCGCGCCTACATGGCCGGCGAGATCAAGCGCCTCGCCGTGGTAGCGCGGTTGGATTGAGGCGAAACGAGTTGTCGCGCACAAGGCCGAACGATTACGACGAGGCTAGCCTGGTCATGACCGTCAGAAAAGAGGGGAGCGAGGCGGAAATTTCGATCCCTTTTCAAGGCCCGTTGGCCTTTCATTGCGACGCGGTATTTTTGAAGATTATTGCGACGTGATCTACCAGATCGGCTTGCTGATTGCGCGTGATCTAGCGTGGCGATGAGATAAGCGGCACAATCCCGCCGGTTTTCGGTGACGCCTGTTGCTGATGACGCGGCGCGAGAATAGCGGCGAATGAAAGCAGATTTGCAGGGCGAAAGCCGATAGGTCGCCGCCGATCGCTCAATCCGCGAGGTCTTGAGGAAAATCCTGAGGCGAATTTTGCAATGGGCCAGTCGCCAGGGTTATGGTCCGGCGCGCTTCATGATGGGTAGTAATCGACTTTGCCGGCGCTTCGCGAGATCGCGAAAACAGTACCGCGCCTGCAGCGCCGAGAAAATCTAATTCCTCTTCTTCACACGTCGCGGCGATGGCAAGTCCAATATTTTGCAGATGGGCCCGACGATAGCAGTACAGGGCAAGCATGGCTCTTGTCTCCGGGCCCACACTCGTAACCAATTCCGATAAGCCATGCTGACTGCTGCGGTAAAGAGCGCCGAGCAGCTCCTCGCTTACCGGGCAGGTTTCCTCTGAAAGCACCGGACGTTCTGGCAGCATTGCGAATATCCACGGCTGATGAGGGATAGTCAGTATTCGGCGCGACGTGCTAACGGAACGTTAACCGCCTCGACTTTCGAGCGGATGTCGTTTGACCTGAGCGCGCGGTATCCGATCTCGGCCAAGGTTTTTCGTCGATCACAAGCCGGGCAGGAATGATGTCTGTCGACGTTCCGCTTCCTTTTTTCCGCGTCGTCATTGCGAGCGAAGCGAAGCAATCCAGTCGGGCGGTCCGGTAGTCTCAGCTCTCGAGATATTCGGCAGCGCCGGCTGGATTGCTTTCGTCGCGGAGCCTGTCATCGGGCCGGCCACTTCGGGCCGGACCCGCTCCTCGCAATGACGAGGCAAAACCCGGGCGCACAGCGCGTCGCGGGAACGAGGGTGCTTGTCCATCGTTGCTTGTCCGTCCCCGCGTCAGCGAGTACTGCTCAGGTAGGCCGTCGGTCGGGAGTTAAGGATGCGCATCCGGTTCGATTTTGGCTCGATCACGCTCGACGCTGAAGTGCTTGATACGCCGACCGCAAAGGCGATTGCAGCGGCGCTGCCGCTGACGGCATCGGCGCTGACGTGGGGCGAGGAGGTGTACTTCGAAATTCCGGTAAAGGTCCCGCGCGAGAATGATGCCCACGCGGTCATCACCCCCGGAGAGATCGCGTATTGGCCCGAGGGTCACGCGATCGCCATCGGCTTCGGCCGCACGCCGATCTCACAGGGTGACGAGACACGGCTCGCGAGCCCTTGCAATATCTGGGCAAACGCGCTCGGCGACGTAAAGGAGCTTTCGAAAGTGAAGGCCGGCGCGAAGATTAAGATGACGGCGGCGGACTAGGCCCGGTCGAAGGCGGCGGCTGATTTCCTTCTTCTCGCCGCTGCGCAAAAAACACCGTCAAGTCCCACGCGTTACGGATGTTGACCAGAAGCAAAAGAATGAGTGCGCCGGCCAAAAGGGGAGGGCCGATTGCAGAGCGTTCGAAGATGAATACCGAGGCGGCGAGGGCTGCGGCGTAACCCGCCGGAGGGCTCGCACCGTAGGCAAGTCGGTCGTCGACGTCGGACGCCGAACTGCGCATTACCCCGACAAGGATGAAGATCGAATAGATCAAGCCACCTGCTGCGGTGATACCGATGATCATGGCGAGTGACGCGTCGGTGTTCACGGGAACGAGCGCCACGAGGCTGACGAACAAAACGTAGGTGTAATGGAGTACGATCGGGCTGGTGAACGTGCGCGTCGGACTGCCCCGTTTGGCGCTGAGATAACCGGCGCCAATCGACGCCGCGACGAACAAAAGCGCCACCAGCGCGGCTGCCGCCGTACCAATCAGACCGTAAAATTCGTGCCAGCCCGCGAGCATGCGTGTCGTCTACCCGCGGCCGACGAACGGCATCTTGTTGGCCATCACCGTCATGAACAGCACATTGGCCTCGAGCGGCAGGCTCGCCATGTAGACCACCGCGCGACCGACGTCATCGACGTTCATGCGCGCCTCCGGCGTCGTGCGGCCATCCGCCTGCAACATGCCCTCGGCCATTTTTTCCGTGAGCGGCGTTGCAGCGTTGCCGATGTCGATCTGACCGCAGCAGATGTCGTACGCGCGGCAATCGAGCGCCGTCTGTTTGGTGAGCCCGGTGATGGCGTGCTTGGTTGCCGTGTAAGCGGCCGTGCCTGGACGCGGCGTGTGCGCCGAAATCGAACCGTTATTGATAATGCGGCCGCCGCGCGGATCCTGCGCTTTCATGATCTTGATGGCTTCCTGTGTGCAGATAAACGGCCCTGTGAGATTGGTGGCGACGACCGACTGCCAGCGCTCAAGCGGAATGTCTTCGAGCGGCATGCCGCGCATGCTGACCCCGGCGTTATTGAACAAAAGATCGAGCCGGCCGAAGGTTTCCTTGGTCTTGGCAAAAAGCGCCAGGATCGAGGCCGGCTCGCAAACGTCGGTTGTCACGACCAGCGTGGCTCCGTTCGCTTCTTTCGCCACCTCTTCAAGCTTGTCCGCGCGTCGCCCGGCGAGCACGACCGCATATCCTTCCCGCGAAAGCGCGAGCGCTGCGCTTCTGCCAATGCCGCTGCCTGCCCCGGTTACCAATGCGATCCTCTGCGCGGCCATCGGCGCCTCCATTCATTCGTGCAATTGTTGTCCCGGAAGCCGCGTCAGCAGCCGCCGGAAATCCATAACCACGGATTAGGTTGTTTCGGAAGAGCCCAGGGCGCGCCAACGGGGCACCGCTTCCTCACGAGCGGCTCAACTCGCCAGCGCGATTTCCTGATCGGGATTGATGACGCGGTAATCTTCGGGAGCTGCGAGCCGTGCGCCGACGTCAGCGGCCGGGCCGGGTCGGCCGAAGCGGTAGCCTTGCATCGAGTGCACACCGGCGGCGCGCAGGAACAGATGTTGTTCCGCGGTTTCGACGCCCTCGGCCGTCACCTTCATGCTGAGGCCGCGGCCAAGGCTGACGACAGCGTGCACGATCGACGCGGCGTCAGGTGCGGTTTCGATGCTGCGCACAAAGCTCGAGTTGATCTTGAGTTTATCGAACGGGAAACGCCGCAGATATTGCAGGCTCGAATAGCCGGTGCCGAAATCGTCGAGCGCGAAGCGCACACCGATGGCTTTGAGGCGGAGCATCGAGAGTTCCGCCATTTCCAGATTGCCAAGCAGCGTGCTCTCGGTAAGCTCAAGCTCGAGGCGGTTCGGATCAAAGGCGGTTTCCTTGAGGATGCGTTCGACCAGATCGACGAAGTCGGGGCGGCGGAATTGCAGCGGCGAGACGTTTACCGCGATTGTCAATCCAGGCCAGTCCCTGCCATCGAGGCAGGCGCGGCGCAGCATCCACTCGCCGAGCTCGAAGATTAGACCGGAGTTCTCCGCGATTGGAATGAATTCGGAGGGCGGGATGACGCCCGCGGTCGGATGTGTCCAACGCGCCAGCGCCTCGACACCGATCATCTTGTCGCCGCTGGCGTTGACGATCGGCTGGTAGGCGGCATTAAGCCCGTCGTTTCGGATCGCGTACAGGAGATCGCCTTCCAGGAGCTTGCGCTGCGACAGGTCGGCATCCATGGCCGCGTCATAGATGCAGGCGCGATTGCGGCCTTCATTTTTCGCGCGATAGAGCGCCATGTCGGCGTAGCGCAAAATGTCGCCGGCATCCTTGGCGCGGCGGTCGATGACGGCGATGCCGATCGAAGCGCCGATGACGATGTTGTGTCCGCTGATGGAATAGGGGGCGCAGACTGCGGCGAGGATGCGCCCGGCAATCGCTTGCAGCGAATAGGAATCGGAGCCGCAGTTGGTGATGATCGCGAATTCGTCGCCGCCGAGACGGGCGACGAGATCGGTCTCGCGCATGACGGCGCTGAGGCGTCTGGTGACGTTGAGAATGAGCTCATCGCCGACGTGGTGCCCCAGCGTATCATTGACGTCCTTGAAGTGGTCGAGGTCGATGAAGAACACGGCGGCCAAAGGGCCGCCCCGACGCACCACGTCGATCATGCTTTCCAGCCGTTCGCCGAAATAAATACGATTCGGCAGTCCGCATACCGGATCGTGCAGCGCGAGGTGACGCAATTGGGTTTCGCCGGCGGTGATTTTCTCTGCGGTGCGCCGCATCTGGTACAACACCAGGCCGATCAGCGCCGCAAAGCCGGCGAGCGCCACGAGCATGAAAGGCAGCACCCGCCCGACAATCTGGCCGCCGAGCCTGGTCGGTTTCCAGGCAAAGCGCGCAACGGCGCTGCCTTGCGGGTCTGTAATGGCTATGACCGGCATTTCGCCGGTGCCCGCGCGGTCATCGAGCAGACCCAGTTCGGGAAGTTGCAGCCGGCTCCCGATCTCGCGCAGCATCGCGTCGTCGATGTATTTGATGGCGACGACGATCGGCGCGTGCGCGTTGCCGGCAGCAAGATCGTCGTTGGAGCCGACGGCAACCGCCGCCACTATCGCGGGTCGCCCGGTGAAACGCTGGATCAGAGCCGCGATTCGGCTTGGCCGCACTTGATCCGGTCCAACGACGACGGGAACGACGCCGTTCAATGCAGTGCCATCGCGTCCGCGCAAAAGGTCAAGAGCGGCCGCAAGCTCGATTGGCCAGTTGATGGCTCCGGGTGCATCGGAGGAGCGGGATCTGGCGTATTCGACCTTGTCGGCAGCGTCGACAACGGCGACGAGATCGTGATCGAAATAAGTCTCCAGCCAATTGCCGACGCGGCGGTCTACCCATTGCGCATCGTAATCGCGTCCGATGGCGTCCGCTGCGCGTTGGGTTGCGGCCACGCTTTCCAGTTCGCGCAAAATGCGCACGCCGCGATCGGCGATCGCTCGCTGGATCAGCTCCTGTTCGCGATTGAGCGAAACTTCATCCGCCCGTCGTGCGGAAGTCAGCACGGCAACGATGACGCAAATGATAGCAACGGCGACGATCGCGCCGATGGGCGCGACAAGGCGCAGGCGCGTTTGGTCGGAACGCGGCCGTATGCCGTCCTCGGCGATTACCGGCTGCGCCGAAGCTGTCACGCTGCCGCCCTTGGTGGTGCTCTTGTCCACCGGGAAAGATACCGCGAAAAAGATTGCAATTCGCTTGCGGTGTGCCCGCGAATGCCGCCGCTTTTGCAGCGAGCGGCGAATTCGGTCGGGCGGTTAACGTCACGTAAATCGTCGTCAATGGGCGTTGCCGTCCGGCGCTATTTCAAGCGCGTGGCGCCAAACTTTCGTGAGCTTGCGGCGCGACTTAGCGCAAGATCATCGCTTACTGGTGTAAGGCGGGCGCGGAATTGCGATATGGGCCGCGCGCAATGCCGCGGACCAGCGCTCGCGCAAATCGGTAAAATAAGGTTCGCCCGGCTCAATGCGATAGATCAACTCGGCCTCGCAAGTGTCTCGCCGGACGACCAAAAGATCGATCGGCAGGCCCACGCTAAGATTGGAGCGCATCGTCGAGTCGATGGAAACGAGCCCGACCTTGAGCGCGTCGTAAAGGTCCATGCCGTACGAAATCGCGCGGTCGAGCACCGGCTTTCCATATTTGTGTTCGCCAATCTGCAGATATGGCGTGTCGGTGGTGCTTTCGATGAAATTGCCTGCCGAATAAATCATAAACAGCCGCATCCGTTCGCCGGCGATCTGGCCGCCAAACAGGAACGAAACGTCGAACGACACGTCCGAAGATTCCAGCGCCTTGCCTTCGGTAGCGTGGATGGTGCGGATCACGTGGCCAACACGCTGGGCGGCCTGGAACATGCTCGGCGCGTTCATCAGCGTTTCGTGTTCGCCGGTCTCAGGATTGTCAAAGCCTTCGGTGAGGATGCTCACGACGGACTGGCTGATTGAAAGGTTGCCAGCCGAAGCGATCGCCATGATCCGCCTGCCCGGGTCCTTAAAGACGTGGAGCTTGCGGAAGGTTGCGATGTTGTCGACGCCGGCATTGGTGCGCGTGTCGGCGAACATCACCAAGCCTTCGCGCACCAGAATGCCACAACAATACGTCATTGCCTTTCTCGCCCTGCAAACGCGGTCCTTATAATAGCGGCGGTCGGCTTGCGGCAATGCCGCCCCGGCTTGGGCCGCTTACTGATCCACTTTGATGGCGACCGCGAGTTTTTCGTCGCCCGGCCCGTAGCGGGTTCCGCGAATTGGCATCGCGCCGAGCGCATCCAGCCCAACCGCAACGCGAACATAGGCCTCGGTCGGGCAAACGCAGTTGACCGCATCAAAGCCGACCCAGCCGAGATTGGGCACGAACGCTTCCGCCCAGGCGTGGCCACTGTGCTGCTCGGCGGCGTTATCGGCGCAGAGATATCCGGCAATGTAGCGTGCCGGGATCGCAAAGCTGTGGGCCGCGCCGATGAAGATGTGTGTGAGGTCGCGGGCGACGCCGCGCTTGCGCGTAAAAACCTCGACGGCTGTCGCAGCTTCTTGCGGTTCGTCGTTGTCATTCGGCAGCTCTTCGTGCAGCCGGTGCATCAGAGCGTGAAGGTGCGCAAGAACGCCGTTGCCGTTTGCGGAACGGGCTTCGCCGGCGAATTCACGGATGCGCTCGTCGGCCTGCGTCAATGGAGTATCACGCAGGAACAGGCTCGGCGGAAACCGTTCGACGGTACCGCGCACCACTCCTTCGGTATTCTGAGTCTCGACCTCGCCATCGACCCTGATGCTCAAGGTCTCAAGCGGACCGTCGGCGGTGAACACATGCGTCAGGTTGCCAAAGGCGTCCTCGTGAGCATTGAGGCGAGCATCGGTGGAAACATCGATGCGCCAGTCGATGACGTATTGGCCGTCGTGGTTGCGCGGTGTCAGCCGCAGCACCTGGATTGCACCGGCCGCGGGCGGATCGTAGCGACGGACGATGCTATGGGCGATGTGGAGGCGCATGCGACAGGTATCGGTGCTCGGAGTCCGTGGTCAGAAGGTATCAGACAATAGACGAGGCGGGGCCGCGTTGTCCTTAGCCTTCCGATTGCCGACCACTTGCTCCCGTCACATCAGATATTGCTGCGCTATGGCGGTTCCGAGCTGGTTATTGTCCTCGACGAAATCGTCGATGAACTCGTGCAATCCGGTCTGAAAAATCTCCTCGATCCGGGCATTTTGCAGGCGCGCCCGCACCGCGCGCGCCTGCCGCTGCGCATTGCCCTGGCGGCCGTAGGCATGGGCGATACGGTCGAGGTTTTGCACGAGATTCTCATAGCAGCTGGCCAGCGAGCGCGGCATCTCGTCCTTGAGCATGAGCAGGTCGGCGACGAGCCACGGCTTGACGTTCTGGCGATAAACCCAGTGATACGCCGTCAGCGCCGATACCGAACGCAGAATGGACGCCCATTGGTGGTAGTCGAGCGGGCCGCCGACTCTTTCATGCGCCGGCAGCAGCAAGTGGTATTTGACGTCGAGGATGCGCGCGGTGTTATCGGCGCGCTCGATATAGACGCCGAGCCGTGAGAACCAGTAGGCGTCATTGCGCAGCATGGTGCGGTAGGCCGATCCGTCGAACCGGAGTGACGATTCCTGCACCCACCGCAGGAAGCGTGCGAACTCTTCGCGCGAGCGCGGGCCATTGCCCCACTTCTTGAGTTCGAGCCAGGCGCTGTTGATTACGTCCCACATCTCGATGGTCAGCGCGGTCCGCACCGAACGCGCGTTTAGCCGCGCCGTCTCGATGCAGCTGCGAATCGAGGAAGGATTACTGGTCGAGAACGCAAGAAACTCGGTGACGGTCTCCTCGTTCGCTTCCGAATAGGTCGCGAAGAAGGCGCTGGCGCAGCCGGCTGTGGCGACCGCGGACTCCCATTCGTTCGTGGTACCGACGTAACTCAGCGGCAACGCCGTAAGCCGGTACGTGGTCTCGAGAATACGCGCCAGATATTCCGCGCGCTCGACGTAGCGTGCGAGCCAGAACAGGTTATCGGCCGTGCGGGAAAGCATCGCTGAGGCTATCCGTCCAACACCCAGGTGTCCTTGGTGCCGCCGCCCTGGCTGGAATTGACCACAAGCGAGCCCTTCTTCAGCGCCACCCGGGTCAGTCCACCCGGCACAATGCGTACCCGATCGCTGCCCGAGAGCACGAAGGGCCGGAGATCGACGTGGCGCGGTGCAATGCCCTCTTCGACACAGGTAGGGCAGGTCGAAAGCGCAAGCGTCGGCTGCCCGATGAAGTTTTTTGGATCGGATTTGAGCTTGGCACGGAACGCCGCAATCGAGGCCTTGTCGGCCTTCGGACCGATCAACATGCCGTAGCCGCCGGAACCGTGTACTTCCTTCACCACCAGTTCTTCGAGATGGTCGAGCACATAAGCGAGATGCTCGGTCTCGCGGCAGCGCCAGGTCGGTACGTTCTTCAGCAGCGGTTCTTCTCCGAAGTAGAATTTCACGATCTCCGGCATGTAGCTGTAGACCGCTTTATCATCCGCAACCCCGGTACCAACCGCATTCGCGAGCGTGACATTACCCGCCTGATAGGCCGACATCAGGCCGGGCACGCCGAGCGAGCTATCGGGACGAAATACCAGGGGATCGAGGAAGTCGTCGTCGATCCTGCGATAGATCACGTCGACGCGCTTGAGGCCTTCGGTCGTGCGCATGTAAATGACGTCGCCCTTGGCGACGAGATCGCGACCCTCGACCAATTCGACGCCAAGCTTGTCGGCGAGAAACGAATGTTCGTAATAGGCGGAATTGAAGACGCCCGGCGTCAGCAGCACGACGGTCGGTTCGGCGGAAGCGGTCGGCGGCGCGATCGATTTTAGCGTCGCCAGTAGCTCGTCCGGATAATTTTCAACTGGCGCCACACGGTAACGCGAGAACAGTTCGGGAAAGAGCCGCAGCATGATCTCGCGATTTTCCAGCATGTACGACACGCCCGAGGGTGTGCGCGCATTGTCCTCGAGCACATAAAAATTGTCGGCGTCAACGCGGATGATGTCGATGCCGGCGACATGGACATAGATGTCATGTGGCACCTTTTGCCCATTCATCTCCGGGCGGAACACCGGGTTCTGAAACACCAGATCCTCGGGAACGATTTCAGCTTTCAGGATCTCGCGCCGGCCATAAACGTCCTTGATGTAGGCGTTGATGGCCTTGACGCGCTGCTCCAGGCCGCGTTGCAGGACTTGCCATTCGGCAGCCGAAATGATGCGCGGAATGACGTCGAACGGGATGAGCCGTTCCTGCGCCTCGGGGTCGCCGTAGACCGCAAAGGTGATGCCGATTCGCCGGAAGAACAGCTCCGCCTCACGGCGTCGGAAGTCGAGGACGTCTGGCGGAACTTGCCCCAGCCATTGCGACAGCTCGGTGTAGGCCGGCCGGACCGCGCCCTCGCTGCCGCTCATTTCGTCAAACATGCCCCGGAGCCCGCCTAAATTCACACGAGAAATGCCTGCCGCATCAATGGCAGTAGCTCATTTGTAGCAAGCTTTGCGCCAATTTAAACCGGCTGGGAGTGCTTAAGCCGACAGCTCTCGACCGTCTATTGCTTACGTTTTAGGCGGAATGACCAACCGAGCGGCGGATCTGTTTCGCTTGGCGTTTGCTTCAGCACCTGCGATCAAATCGAGCAGTTCCGATGTGATCTCGCTTTGACGCGCCTGACGGGCGGTTTGGCGCAATTGCGAAAGCTTCTTGGTGACGTTGTTGCGCGCCGATTCCATTGCTGCAAACCGGGCTGCGTTTTCGCTCGCGATCGATTCGACGGCCGCGCCGGTCAGCAGCGCGAACACGTATTCCGCCATCAGCTTCTCGATCAGCAGTCGCGGCTCCAGATTATGAAGCGGTGTTTGGCGGGGCCGCGCTGTTGCCAAAACCTGCATGTCGAGCGGGAGCAGCAGGTATCGCTCGATCGTTGCGGGCGCGGCCTGATGATACCGGCCGAACACGACTTCGACGCGGGAAATCTCGCCTCGTACGATACGTGTGTAGAGCTCGCTTGTAAGGCGATTGATCACATCGGGCGCGCCCGCTAGCCGGCTTGCCATCGGGCTTGCCCAGACGACTTTTACGCCTCGCTCAAACGCAATCTCAGCGCCGCGAGTGCCCAGCACGAACAGAAGGTCGGAAGGCTTCAGGACAGCTTCGGCCGCCTCCACGAGTTTTTCATTGAAGCCGCCGACAAATCCATGCTCTGCGGCGCAGAGAATGAGCGCCTCATGCCCACGCTCAGATCGTTTTTTTGGCATCGGCTCCGGCATCAAAAGAAGAGCTGCACCAATTGCTGCGGCCATCGATTCGGCGTAGCGGCGGACGCCGGGAAGGGCGCGCTGCGCCTCCTGCAATCGCATGCCGGCGAGTGAACGCATTGCCCCGACAATATCCAGCAGTCCGTCCATGCTGTCGATTTGTCCGCGAAGTTCGGCCAGACGCGTCATGGCCGCGCCTCCGGCGGTGTCGTTGCGGACACCACGACGGAGCGGCTCAGAGCAAGGAGCGCCGTCTTGAGACGTGCACGAAGATCGTCCGACAGGGCGTCGGCCCGGTCATCAAGCGACAGCACTCCGGAACAATGCGCCGCAAGCCAAGGTGCCAGTTCCGCTCGAAACACATCGATCCGATCGAGTGGCACGGCGTCGAGCACGCCGTCGCTGAGCGCACACAGCAACGCCACCTGTTCGCCAAGCGATAATGGGGCGAACTGCCGCTGCCCGAGAACAGCACGGATGCGCCTGCCATGCTCAATCACTTTGCGAGTGCGTTCGTCCACCATCGTGCCGAAGCGGGTGAATACCTCCAGCTCCAAAAACTGCGCGTATTCGAGTCGCAGGCTTTTCGAAACGGACTTGAGGACGGGGGCTTGCGTCTTGCCGCCGACGCGCGACACGCTCTTGCCAACGTCGACGGCCGGCTTCTGGTCCTCGTAAAAAAGCCGCGGATCCAGGTATATTTGACCGTCGGTGATCGAGATGAGATTGGTCGGAATATAGGCGCTGATATTGCCCGCCTGAGTTTCGGCGATCGGCAACGCCGTTAACGAGCCGCCTCCGTGCTCGGGTGCCAGTTTCGCAGCTCGTTCGAGCAGACGCGAATGGATGTAGAAAATATCACCGGGATATGCCTCGCGCCCCGGGGGTCGGCGCAGCAGCAGTGAGACTTGCCGGTAAGCCGCCGCGTGTTTGGTTAGATCGTCGACCACCAGAAGCACGTCGCGCCCGCGCGTCATAAAATACTCGGCCATCGTGCAAGCAGAATAGGGCGTGAGCCACTGAAGGCCTGGCGCTGCATTGGCTTCGCCAACGACGAAAATGCATCGGTCGGGTGCCCCGTACCGGCGCACGGCCTCTATCACGCGCGCGACGGATGAAGCCTTCTGACCGACCGCTGCGTAGACGCAAATCACATCGCTCGATTTCTGGTTGATGATGGTATCGACGGCGATGGCGGTTTTGCCGGTTTCACGGTCGCCGATGATGAGTTCTCGCTGGCCTCTACCCAGCGGGATCATGGCATCGATAACCAATAGTCCCGTGTCCAAAGGTTTTGTGACCAGCGCCCGTTGCACGATTGCCGGGGCCGGTTGCTCGACCGGGGAAAACTGCGTGGTTTCCAGCGGCCCCTTACCGTCAAGTGGTGCGCCGAGCGCATCTACGACGCGACCCAACAATGAGTCGCCGACCGGCACACGTGCGACCTCTCCGCTGCGGCGCACGACACTACCGGCCGAAATGCCGCTGGTTTCACCCAGCAACACGCAACCGATGGTCTCTTCATCGAGATCGACCGCGAGACCACGCACATCGCCTTCGAAAATGAGCAATTCATCAAGGCGGGTTTCAGGCAAACCTCGCACCGTTGCCACGCCGTCACCGATCTGAACCACCCGACCGATTTGTTCGAGTTGCGGTTCGAGGGCCAGAGTGCCGAGACGTTGGCGGCTGCCCTGCAGCCATTCGTGAAGTTCGTCAGTGAGTGTTGGCATGAGCACCGATTTCCGCTCGCGCGGCGGCGAGCGCATTCTGCCAAGTGAAGCGCAACACGGCGGTGGGGAAATGAAGTTCGGCGCCGGCGATGAGCTTCGGATTGACTTCGAACACGATGGCGATGTGCTTACCCAGGAGGAGGCGCAGGCGCTCCCGCCATTTGTCCGCCGTTGGCACAGAGAGGGCCGCTGCCAAGATAACTTTCAGAGAATTGCCGTCCGCGAGCTGCTGGCTGAGCGCATCGCGTTCCGGCTTCGAAAGCGCGTCGACGTATTGCTCGATGCGCTCGATCCAGGCTTCGGCGCGCAACTCCATCGGTACGTCCGCCAGCAGCCGTTGGGCGAATTCAGCGCCGAGGTCGAGAGCAATCTGCTGCGCTTCCGCAAGCGCCCGTTCGCGCTCTGACGCCAGAGTCTTGCGCGCGCCGTCCAACAGCTCCTGCGCATCGCGTTTGGCCCGATTGCTGCGGGCTTCCGCCATCTCCTGTGCCTGGCTCGCTGCGGCTTTAAGCGCGGCCTCCCGCTCTGCTTCTATCCCGGCGCGCGCGGCTTCAATGCCTGCCAGATATGCCGTTGCCGCGTCTTTCGTTGCTCTGGCATCATCATATTGACGCTGGAGCTCGGCCTTGCGAGCATCGATGACACCGAGCACTGGCTTGTACAGAAAGCGGTGTAGCAGCCAGACCAGGACGGCAAAATTGACGGTCTGGAGACCTATGGTCCACCAGTCGAGATGCATCGCTCAGCCTGCATACGGATTGGCGAACAGCAGCAATAGGGCCACCACCAGACAGTAGATCGCCATCGTTTCGATCATCGCCAACCCGACAAACAGCGTTCGCGAGATGGTGCCACTTGCCTCGGGCTGACGTGCGATGGCGTCCATAGCTGCTGCGACCGAACGGCCCTCCGCCAATGCCGGACCAATTGAACCGATCGAAACGGCGATAGTCGCGCAGATAATCGAAATGGTTTTGGCGTCCATGGAACTTCCTTTATCCTTCCTTGCCGCTGCCGACCGCAGCGCCGATGAATACGGTTGCGAGCACGGTGAAGATGTAGGCTTGTACGATGCCGACCAGAATTTCGAGGACCATGAGCGGGATCGGGACAAACAGGCCGGCCAGAGCAACGACCAGAGCGATGATGAACTCGCCGCTCATGACATTGCCGAACAGGCGCACCATGAGCGAGAACGTTCGCGTGATCTCCGACAGAATATTGAGCGGCAACATGATGAGTTTTGGTTCGGCAAAACTGGCGAGATAGCCGCGAAGCCCGCGCGAACGAATGCCGAAGTAATGCACGGAGAAAAACACGATAAGCGCTAAAGCGGCCGGCGTCTCAATCTTGGCGGTCGGGGCTTGGACACCCGGCAAAACGCCGCTGAGATTGGCCACCACCAGAAAGATGAAGAGCGTCCCGAGCATCGGCAAAAAGGGTCTTGGGTCCTTGCGGATTACCTCCTCGATCTGCTGCGCGATCCCTGTGACAACGATCTCAAGCACGGTCTGGCGGCCTTCGGGCTTTATTTTGAGCCGGCGGGTCGCCAGCCAACAGATAACGGCTAAGGCCAGAATGATGGCCCAGGTTGTGACCACCGGGCGCGTGATGGCGATCGGACCCAGATGAAAGAGAACGGTGCTGGTGAGCGGCGACCCCTGCATCAGGCGGTCCTCCGCGCCGCGCGTAACGCGATCGTCCGCGCCAACAAAAATCCTATGAAGGCTGCGAGCAGCGAAGCTACACCGAGATGTGCGGCAACGCCGAGAAAGATTACTGCGGCGACGACGCGTCCCAGCGTGAGGGCGAGGGGACCAAACCAGCTTCTGCCCTCGGCAAATAGCGCAATGGTCCGCCTCAGTGCTGCGAAATAGACGAGGCCGAAGACCAATCCGGCAAACCCAAACATCAGCGTGAGCCCCGGGCTGGGGATCAAGGTTGCGAGGGTCATTCGCGGTATATCCTTTGCCAGGCAAGTGTGCAGCCGATGGCGAGACCGGCCGCCAGTAGACCCAGAGTCCAGAAGATTCCGGTGTAGAAGTGTCGGTCAAGCCAGCGGCCGGCCAAGATGCCAATCAAGATCGGGAGGACGATGGTCCAGCCGAGCGCACCAATCATGGCAAGGTTCTGACCGAGTGACCGCTCGCCCTCGCGCTGCCATCGGTCGCGTCGTTCCTGGCGTGTTTTGACGGCGTCTTCCAATGGTTCAGGGTTCTCGTGCGGCTGGGTCATTGTTCGAGGCCGTCTTGCAAAGCAGCGTCAGGCCCGCCCGGCATGGAAGGTGCGCGTTCCGATTTGAGAAAACGGTAAATCTGGCGGATGGCGGCGAGATAAAGGCGTTGGGCATCGGTGCGCGCCGTAAGGTCTTCTTCGGCACGGTGCTTAAATGTTGCGAGCACGTCGGTCTCGAGGCGGTGCAGATCGTCACCGGCAACCGCTTCGCGGGTGGCGATCGTGATCGACTTGCCGCCGCGCACTTCGAGCATGCCGCCGCGGACCGCGAGATGATGTTCGGTGCCGCGCCGGTCGCGCCAGCTCACTACGGAAAACGAAAGCGCAGTTAGGAAATCGGCATGGCCCGGCAGGATGCCGAAAGCGCCGCTGTCGTCTTCGGCACGGAGATGCGCGACGTCGTCAGCTTCGGTGACGATCGCAAGCGGCGTTGTCACCGTGAGCTTCATCGCGGCACCTTCGTGGCCACGGCTTCACGCTCTCGCGCCTCATCCAGACTACCGACCATGTAGAGCGAACTCTCGGCCCAATGATCGGCTTCGCCCTCCAGAATCGCGCGACAGCCGGCTATTGTGTCATCGAGTTCGACGGCTCGCCCGGGCTTGCCAGTGAAAGCGACGGTCACCATGAAAGGCTGCGTCAGGAATCGCATGAGATGCCGGGCACGCGTGACCGCCTGACGGTCGATTGCGCTCAACTCTTCGATACCGAGAAGGGCGATAATTTCCTGAAGGTCGCGGTAATGGGCGATCGTTTTGCGGACATCTTGCGCAGTGCGGTAGTGCGCCTCGCCGACCAGGCGCGGATCGAGCAAGCTCGAAGTCGACGCGAGGGGATCTATTGCGGGATACATGCCTTCGCTCGCCATGTCGCGCGAGAGCACGATCGACGAATCGAGATGACTGAAGATCTCGGCGACGGCGGGATCGGTAAAATCGTCCGCGGGAACGTAAACCGCCTGAATTGAGGTGATGGCGGCGCCGGCAACCGACGCGATGCGCTCCTCCAGCTCGGCGATCTCGCTCGCAAGTGTGGGCTGGTAGCCGACGCGTGAGGGCAGTCGGCCGAGCAAGCCCGAAACCTCGCTGCCGGCTTGCACCAAGCGGTAGACGTTATCGATAAGCAGCAGCACGTTCTCGCGCGCCGCATCGCGGAAGTATTCGGCGATGGCGAGCGCAGTCAACCCGGCGCGCCAGCGAGCACCCGGCGGCTCGTTCATTTGACCGAAAACAAGCGCGGTGCGCGCCAGGACGCCGGACTGCGTCAGTTCGAGCAAGAGCTCATGGCCTTCGCGCGAGCGCTCGCCGATGCCGGCAAACACTGAGATTCCCGAATGCTGCTCGACGGTGGTGCGGATCAGTTCCATGATCAGCACGGTCTTGCCGACGCCGGCGCCGCCGAACATGGCGGCTTTGCCACCCTTCACCAGAGGGGCCAGCAGATCGATCACCTTGATACCGGTGTGAAAAATTTCGAGACCGGCTCCAAGGCGGTCAAGGACGGGTGCTGGCGCGTGGATCGGCCGGTATTCGGTATCGAGGGGAAGGGGCGGTCCAAGATCAGCCGGCTCGCCAACGGCGTTAAGTAGGCGCCCGAGCACAGCATCCCCCACAGGCACGCAAATGGATGCGCCCATAGCTCGCACTTTGGCCCCACGACTTAGTCCGGCGGTGCTGGCCAAAGCCACCGCCCGAACGGTCGAGGGGTCAAGGTGCTGATGAACTTCGGCTATAAGCGAGCGGCCGTCGTTGCGCTCGATTTCGATGCCTTCATCGACAGCGGGCAAGATTCTGGGAGGAAAGCGCACATCGACAACCGAGCCATGGACAGCAGTGACCCGACCTGAAATCCGCGCACTAGCACTATTCTGTGGCCCCGCCATCGTGGACCTGTTTTCTCCCGCTCGAGGCGGACCCGGGACTATCCAGCAATATTGCCTTGCGGAAAATTTTTATGCCGGTGGATGTCAGTCAAACAACTAAGGAAAACACCTTAGGCAGCCGGTCCTCGCAGCCAGCTTCTCAGACGTTCCGGCCGCAGTCAGCCGCATTAACCCTACAATTCCTGGAAGCGCTTGTTCTCCGCAGCGAGACTTTCAAGCAGCGGAGCCGGGGTGAAATCCGGCCCCATCGTTGCTTCGAACTCTTTCAGTTTCGCCAGCACTTTGCCGGGACCGACCAGATCGGCATAGAACATTGGACCGCCGCGATAGACCGGCCAGCCATAACCGTTGATCCAGACGATATCGATATCCGAGGCGCGCTGCGCCTTGCCTTCTTCAATGATCTTGGCGCCTTCGTTGATCATCGGGTAGATGCAGCGTTCCAGAATCTCCTCGTTTGAGATGCTGCGGCGGTTGATTCCCTTCTTCGCGGCGAAGTCGAGAATGATCTTCTCGACCACGGGCGAGGGCTTGGCGTTGCGCTGTTCGTCGTAATCGTAGAAACCGGCGCCGGTCTTTTGTCCGCGCCGATCCATTTCGCAGAGGATTTCCCGAATAGTCGACGACTTGCTGGTTTCTTTCGACCAGCCGATGTCGAGCCCGGCGAGGTCGCTCATCGCAAACGGCCCCATGGGAAGGCCGAAATCGTAGATCACGCGATCGACGTCCCAGGGCATGGCGCCTTCAAGGATGAGCTTCTGAGCTTCGCGCTGGCGTTGTGCCAGCATGCGATTGCCGACGAAGCCGTGGCAAACGCCGACCAGTACGCCAATCTTGCCGATCTTCCGGGCGAGCTGCATGACGGTGGCGATCACCGGCTTTGCGGTCTTGGCGCCGCGCACGACTTCGAGAAGCCGCATGACATTTGCCGGTGAGAAGAAGTGCATACCGAGCACGTAGTCTGGACGGCTCGTGACTGAGGCGATCTCGTCGATGTTGAGGTAGGACGTGTTGGACGCGAGGATCGCTCCCGGTTTGGCGATTTTGTCGAGCTTGCGGAAGACGTCTTTCTTGATGTCCATATTCTCGAACACCGCTTCGATGACGAGATCGCAATCGGACAGGGCCTCAAGGTTCAAGCCGGGAGTAAGAAGTCCCATGCGGGTGTCGACGTCGGCCGCCGTGAGCCGGCCCTTCTTGGCGGTGTTGTCGTAGTTGCGGCGAATGGTGCCGACGCCGCGATCGAGTGCGGCTTGCGCCGTTTCGACGATTGTCACCGGAATTCCGGCGTTGAGGAAATTCATCGATATGCCGCCGCCCATCGTGCCCGCGCCAATGATGCCGACTTTTTTGATCGGCAAAGTCGGCGTGTCATCGGGCACGTCGGCGATCTTCCATACCTTGCGTTCCGCGAAGAACACGTAGCGCTGCGCCTGCGATTGCGCGGTGGGAATGAGATCAACAAATGCCTGACGCTCGAGCTTCATGCCTTCGTCGAACGGCAGGTCGATGGCGTTCTGAACGGAGCGCATAGCGACCTGCCAAGCCTCGAAGCCGCGATACTTGCGGGCATATTCGCGGCGAACCTTCTCTAAGATCTCGGGATGGCCACGCGCTGCTTCGATCTTCTCATTGAGGTCGCGGATCTTGCGCAACGGCATGTGCGTGTCGATGACTTTGCGCGCGAATGCGAGCGCGCCTTCGCGCAATTTTCCCTCCTCCGCCAGCGTATCGACAACGCTCCACTCGAGCGCCTGCTTGGCGTCGAATGGCGTTCCTGACAGGATCGCTTCCAGCGCCGCCTCAACACCGCTCAAACGCGGCAGCCGCTGGGTGCCGCCGGCGCCGGGAATAAGACCAAGTTTGATCTCCGGAAGGCCGAATTTTGCTGACGGTACCGCGACGCGGTAGTGGCACATCAGTGCCAGCTCAAAACCGCCGCCGAGCGCTGTGCCGTGCATCGCGGCAATCACCGGCTTTGGACCGCCCTCCAGCGCGGCCTGGAGTTCCGGCAGCGTCGCTCCTTTGGCCGGCTTGCCGAAGTCCGAAATGTCGGCTCCGGCGATAAAGGTGCGCCCGGCACAAATCACGACGATGGCTTTAACGGCGTTGTCGGCGCCGGCCTGTTGGACCCCGTCGCGGATGCCGTTGCGAACGTCCGCCGAAAGCGCGTTGACCGGCGGCGAATTGATGGTGATGACGGCGACGTCGCCTTCACGGGTCAGATCGGTGACGGCATTGATGGCGCTCATTGTCGTTTCCTCTTCAACTTGCCGGCATGCTTTGCTGCAAATAAGCTGGTGCGCAAAATACATCATATGCAGCAGGAAGGAACGCCTGTGTCGCTATTCGACCTCAGTGAAAAAGTAGCAGTCGTGACCGGTTCGTCGCGCGGTATCGGCCGCGCCATCGTCGAACGGATGGCTGAGCAGGGTGCGAAGGTTGTCGTTTCCTCCCGCAAACTCGATGCCTGCCAGGAGGTGGCGGCAGCGATCAATGCGAAATACGGCAAGGGCCGTGCGCTTGCCGTATCGGCGAACATCTCCTCAAAAGAAGACCTTCAGCGCCTCATCACCGAAGCGACGCGCGAGTTTGGCGAAATCCACGTACTGGTCTGCAACGCTGCCTCCAATCCCCACTTCGGGCCGATGCACACCATCTCCGACGAGCAATTGCGCAAAATTCTCGACAACAACATCGTGTCCAATCACTGGCTGATCACGATGGTGGCGCCGCAGATGATCGCCCGCAAGGATGGCGTGATCATCATCGTCTCTTCCATCGGCGGTCTGCGCGGCAGCCCGGTGATCGGCAGCTATTGCATTTCCAAGGCGGCGGATTTGCAGCTCGCCCGTAACCTCGCCGTCGAGCTCGGACCGCACAATGTACGGATCAATTGCATCGCCCCGGGACTGATCCGTACCGACTTCGCGCGCGCGCTGTGGGAAAATCCGGACATGCTGAAACAGCGCAACGCGCAAACGCCGCTCCGCCGCATCGGGGAACCCGACGAGATCGCAGGAGCCGCAATTATGCTCGCGTCGCAGGCGGGAAGCTTCATGACCGGGCAGACCATCGTTGTTGATGGCGGCGTCACGATCGCCTGATCGGCGAGCTACGCGCGCCCGTCCGGCTTCTTCACACCCGCGTGTTGGTATATTTGCGCATTTCCAGCCGCGAGATCGCGCGGCAATGCACCTCGTCCGGTCCGTCGGCAAGTCGGAGCGTGCGGATATGGGCATAAGATTTTGCGAGGCCGGCGTCGGTCGTCACCCCCATGCCCCCATGCGCCTGGATGGCGTCGTCGATGATGCGCAGTGCGATGCGCGGCGCGGCGACTTTAATCATGGCGATTTCGAGTTGCGCCGTCTTGTTGCCGAGCTTGTCCATGATGTCCGCGGCCTTCAGGCAAAGCAGGCGGGTCATCTCGATATCGATGCGCGCCTCGGCGATACGTTGCTCCCATACCGACTGCTCGGCGAGCTTTTTGCCGAAAGCGGAGCGCGACAGCAGCCGCTTGGTCATCTTTTCCAGCGCCACTTCGGCTGCCCCGATCGTCCGCATGCAGTGATGGATGCGCCCCGGACCAAGGCGCCCCTGCGCGATCTCGAAACCGCGGCCTTCGCCGAGAAGGAGATTGCTGGCCGGTACGCGAACATTTTCGAGCAAGACTTCAGCGTGACCGTGCGGCGCGTCGTCATAGCCGAACACCGGCAGCATGCGCAGTACTTTCATGCCCGGTGTATCGAGCGGAACCAGGATCTGCGACTGTTGTTCGTGCCTGGCCCGGCTGGGGTCGGTCTTTCCCATGACAATCGCGATCTTGCAGCGCGGGTCGCCAAGGCCCGACGACCACCATTTGCGGCCGTTGATCACATAGTTGCTGCCATCTTTGACGATCGAGGTTTCGATATTGGTGGCGTCCGACGACGCTACAGCCGGTTCGGTCATCAGGAACGCCGAGCGGATTTCGCCGTTGAGCAGCGGCCTGAGCCACTTGGCCTTTTGCTCCGGCGATCCGTAACGATGCAGCACTTCCATATTGCCGGTATCCGGCGCGGAGCAATTGAAGACCTCCGAAGCCCACGACACCCGACCCATTTGCTCGGCGCAGAGTGCGTAGTCGAGGTTCGTCAATCCGGCGCCGTGATAGTCGCCTTCGTCATGCGTGGAGGATGGCGGCAGGAAGAGATTCCACAGGCCCTCGGCTTTGGCCTTGGCCTTGAGCTGTTCGAGGACCGGGATGACTTTCCAGCGCTCGCCTTCGTGGTCCTGTCGGTCGTAGGTTTCGACCGCCGGATAAACGTGAGCGTCCATGAAAGCGACCACGCGATCGCGCCAGAGCTTTTGTCGCTCCGAAACCGAAAAATCCATGGCGTGTCTCTCCCTAACGTTGCGCGACCATATCAGCGGGGTGGCAGCGGCGCCATGCTTGAGCCGTCAAGGCTGGCGCGCTAGAGGAAACAGTAAGGCGCGGAGATTTGCCAAATGAGCGGCTCTACGACCGGCACGGCTGACAGCAAGAGTGTGCTTGTCACGGCTGCGCTACTCGTCATCGGCGACGAGATTTTTTCCGGCCGGACTAAGGACAAGAACATCGGCTATACGGCCGATTTTCTGACCGCGATCGGCATCGATCTCAAGGAAGTCCGCGTCGTGCCCGACGAGGAGCCGGAGATCGTGGCGGCGCTGAACGCCCTTCGGGCGCGTTACACTTACGTGTTCACCACCGGTGGCATCGGTCCCACCCACGACGACATAACCGCTGACGCCATTGCCAAGGCGTTCGGCGTGCCGATCGATTATCATCCGGGCGCGGTTGAAATCCTGCGCACGCGCCTTGCGGAGACCGGCGGCACCATGAACGAGGCGCGCATGCGCATGACGCGGATGCCGGCCGGCGCGGAACTGGTGCTCAACAAAATCTCGGGCGCGCCCGGCTTTCGGATCGACAATGTCATCGTCATGGCCGGTATTCCGCAGGTCATGCAGGCCATGCTCGACTATGTTGCGCCGCAGCTCAAGACCGGCGTGAAGATGCTGTCGGACACCGTACGCGCCGACTGCCGCGAAGGCGACATCGGCACCGAGCTTGGCGCCGTGGCGAAAGCAAATCCGGACGTCATCATCGGCTCATATCCGTTCATCGATGAAGAGCGGCGCGCCAACGCTCACATCGTCATGCGTTCGCGTGACCCGGAAAAGCTCGCCGCCGCCAAGGCGGCGGTCGAGGCGATGCTCAAGCGCGTGCACGCCCAGCTTGCGGCCGGGTAGGGCGCGAGGTCTGGTGCTGAGGCAGCAGCGTTCCCCAAATAGCTGTGATGGCTGGCGTCGCGGACGCTACGGCCATCCGCCTTGTGTCGACACACGCTGATAGTTAGGTTCGGCGCGCGTTAGGCTGTGAAGGAATCCGCCGATGAGCGAAACCGAAGCCCTTTTCGGTGTACTCCGGCAGTCGGCCGACCCCGAATGCGTTGCCGCCATCGAGCGATTGGTTGGGGATGGACTCGACCGCGACCTTTGCCGCGTCAATGCGATTGCCTTCGCCACCAAACACGGGCTCGACGAAGAGCGGACCATTGCCGCGTTTCTGCACGCCGCCCGTCTTGGCTTGTTTGAATTGTCCTGGAATGTGCTTTGTCCCGGCTGCGGCGGCGTGCTGGGTGAGGGTACGACGCTAAAGAATATCAATCGCGACGAATATGACTGCGGATTATGCGCCTGCGGTTACGAACCGACGCTCGACGAGATGGTCGAGGTAACCTTTACGGTCAATCCGCGGGTACGTCACATCGCCGCCCACACTCCCGATACCCTCTCTGAGGCCGAATATTACCGGCAAATTTTCTGGAGTTCCGGCGTCGATTTGCCGGACACGCTGGACAGCAGTCTCGCGGAGTTCACGGTCGATTTGATAGAGTTGCCGCCCGGCGAGAAGGCGGTCCTCTCGGTTCAATTGCCCAATGATTTTATCATCGTTTTCGATCCGGTGACGCACGGAACGCAATTCATCGACGTCAAGGGTGAAGCGACGCGCGAGCGACAAACGCTCACGGTGGTCTTCAATGATGTGAAGGCGCCAGTCGGCACGATCGAGATGCGGCCGGGGCCGTTGCGCATTTTGCTCGAGAACCGCACCGACCGGCGAGTCCTCCCGGCATTGTGGATTGCCGGAGATCAGCTGCATCAGTTGCTGGGCAAGCGCCGCCCGTTCTTGACCGCCAAGCGCCTTCTCACCAATCAGACGTTCCGCAACATTTATCGCACCGACACGCTCGACGTCGATCAGCGGCTCAAGATCACGAGCCTGACGTTCCTGTTTACCGATCTTAAGGGCTCGACTGCGCTTTACGAGCGGGTCGGCGATCTCGTGGCTTACGACCTGGTCCGCCAGCACTTCCACGTTCTGCACGACGTCGTAGCGGCGGAAACCGGAGCGGTGGTGAAGACGATCGGCGACGCGGTGATGGCGACATTTCCAACGCCTGACCGAGCGCTGGCGGCGGCGTTGCGCATGCGCGAGGAAATGACGCGGATCAACGCCGAAAGGCAAAACGAGGATTTGTTGCTCAAGATCGGCATTCACGAAGGGCCGTGTCTTGCTGTCACGCTCAATGATAGCCAGGACTATTTCGGCCAGACGGTGAATATGGCCGCCCGCGTTCAGGGCCTTGCCTCATCGCGCGCGATCTTCGTCACCCAGCCGGTCGTCGAGGACCCGAATTCGGCAAAGATTCTTGCAAGCTCCGGCCTTCAGCCGGTGATGCAACGCGCCGCGCTGCGCGGCATAGCCGATGAGACGACCGTGTATGAGATTCCCTGATTGCCAGCGGTGTGCCCGGTCTGATATCGGCTGAAGCCTCGTTTACTGGCGCCTCAAGGACCTTCGCGTGACCCAGGTCGAAGCAGAGCAAGCCGCCAAGCCGGCGCAGCGCGATCCCGCGAAAATCTTTCCGGTCTCGTGGGACCAGTTTCATCGCGACTCGCGCGCGCTAGCGTGGCGATTAAGCGGGGCCGGACCGTTCGAGGCCATTGTCTGCATCACCCGGGGCGGGCTTGTGCCGGCGGCGATCGTTGCACGCGAGCTTGGCATCAAGCTGATCGAGACAGTGTGCGTATCGAGCTACACCGGTACCAGCCAGGGCGACTTGACGGTGCTCAAGAACGTCGCGGCTCCGATTATTGCGCTCGGCGGCGGGCAGGGGGTGCGTGTTCTGCTGGTTGACGATCTGGTCGATACCGGCAAGACGGCAAAGGTCGTCCGTGAAATCGTTCCGCGCGCGCACCTTGCCACGGTCTATGCCAAGCCGATGGGGCGGCCGCTGGTCGATACCTTCATCACCGAGGTGTCGCAGGACACCTGGATCTACTTTCCCTGGGATACCGGACTTGCCTTCCAGCCGCCCATCAATGAAGCGGGATTATAGGAGTACGGCCAATGGACGCGATCACGCCGAAAGCCCGACACGACACGCCTGAAACCCATTCGCACGTCGTGCGCCCCGCCGACATGGAATGGAAGAAGACGCGCTTTCCGGGCTGCGAAGTGAAGGGCCTTTTGCTCGACAAGGACACTGGCCTGGTCACGGCGCTGATGCGGCTTGCGCCCGGCGCCGTGCTGCCCGACCACGAGCACGTGAAAATCGAGCAGACCTACATGCTCGAGGGCAAACTGGTCGACAAGGAAGGCCCGGCGGCCGGCCTGGCAGTCGGCGCCGGCGAATTCGTGTGGCGCGAAGCCGGCAGCCGTCACGTCGCCTGGACGCCCGAGGGGGGCCTGATGCTCGCTATGTTCCAGGTGCCGAACAAATTCTTCGAGCACGACGGCAGCGTCACCGACATTTCAGGCGCTGATTGGGACAGTTTATGGGGGCACGTTTTTAAGGAGTAGGAGCAGCCCATGTTGCGGAAACTCATCCAGGCCGGCGCATTCGTTGTTCTGGTCACGGGAACCGCGGCCGCCCAGGACACGGTTGGCATTCCGCTCAACCCCAGAAGGGCTATGACCCAAGAAGAAATCGACAAGCAGAAGGCTTCAGATGAAGCCTACAAAGCGGCAATGAAGAAGATACCCGACAAAGCCTCGTCCACCGATCCGTGGGGCAATGTTCGGCCGGGCGCGCCGACGACGGCCAAGAACCGGCAGCCGCAATAGGCGCTCCCAGCTTTGGTCGGCGCTTCCGGCGCACGCGCGCCCGGTGCTACAAGGGCGGCCACGCGGATTTGCTTTTGCGAATCCGCTCCGGCGGACGTGGCGAAATGGTAGACGCAAGGGACTTAAAATCCCTCGGGAGGAAACTCCTGTGCCGGTTCGAGTCCGGCCGTCCGCACCAGTACAAGCAAGTTTGTCGGCCAATGCGACCCGTTCGCCTATTACGTAATCCGGTCGGTTTCTAACCCTGCCCAATGACGTGAAGCCTTAACAATGTTCTGCCTGCGCCGTCGGGCTCGTCGGTAACCCATAGCTGTAAGGGATGATTGCTCCAGAGGTCACGAGCCTCACCGTCGCGAAGTACGTCAGCGATTACGGCAACTGCCTCGGCGCGTGCGGCTTCAACGTCGGGAAGGTCGATCCCATCCGTATCCAGGATCGCAGAGCCATTCTCGATATGAAAATAAAACACAACGCACTCCTCTCCTTTTCTCAGGCGGAAGCGCTACCGAACTCTCAGTCATCGGTGGCCTGTGAGAGTGGATCAGTCCCGATGATAGAGACGACGCTTAGCGGCGGATTGTCGGGTTTGTCTGTTCTGTTTTGTACAGGAGCAGCCCCCACGATTTGGGGGGAGGGCCACAGCCCAGCGCCGCCGATTATGATCCTCCCTTTATGGCATGGGTTCCAGCAAAGGCGGCTCGTCAGGCGCCGGTGAAGTTAGCTGGACGCTTCTCCAGGAACGCCTTTACGCCTTCGCGAAAATCATCCGACGCGCCGGCGAGGCGCTGGCTGCGGCACTCGAGGTCAAGTTGCTGCTCGAAGGAGTTTTGCTGGCTTTCCCAATAGAGCCGGCGGATCATCCCCAGCGCCACGGTAGGACCGGCGGCGAGTTCGCGCGCGAGACGCATCGCTTCGCCCATCAAGGCCTCGTCATCGAAGACGCGGTTGACGAGGCCCCAGGCCAGCGCAGTTTCTGCCGGCAGGCGCTCGCCGAGGAGCGACAGTTCGATTGCGCGCGCCCGTCCGACCAGCCGCGGCAAGAGCCAGGTGGAGCCGCAATCGGGCACCAGGCCGATGCGCCGAAAGGCTTGCAGGAAGTAGGCGGAGCGCGCGCACAAAATGAGGTCGCCTAACAGCGCGAGACTCATGCCGGCGCCGGCGGCAGGTCCGTTGACCGCGGTTACGATCGGGTAAGGCAGATCGCGCAGCCGCCGGATGAAAGGGTGGAAGAGGGTCTCCAGCGTGCGGCCGGCGCCGCGCTTGGCCAGTCCATCGTCGCCGCGTCCTTGCAGGTTGGCGCCGGTCGAGAACGCGCGGCCCACACCGGTAAGCACGAGACATCGGGTGCGTTCGCTCGACGATGCCAGTGCATCGAGTGCTTCCGTCATGCCCTTGAGCATCTCCGGTGACACCGCGTTGAGCACGTCCGGATGGTTCATGCGTAAGACGGCGACGTCGCCGTTGCGTTCCAGGCTGGCGCGTTCGAACTCCATGTGCGTCTCCCTTGGTCGGCTCGTCGTGGATGCAAACGCGAATTCCGACGAGGCAGCGCCGCGTAATGAATGCGTGAGAACGGTAGCAGGGCGCGTCCGGCAGCTAAAGCGCTTTTGGCTCTGCCCTCGGCTCGGCCGGCGCGATCCCGCTGCTGATAATCAGGTCGCGCTCGATCGCGTTTGGATCAACAAACGCCGCGCCGACCGCCTATTGGTACAGAGTGATGCTGATAATGCCGCCGAGATCACCTTCGCTGGCTCCTTCTTTCGGGAAGCCGGTGATGTCGATTTCTCCCGCAGGCGAGCCATGGCAGGACAGACAGCTACTGCCGTAATACTCCGGAAACAGCGTACGTTGGGCTTTCACTCCGTCCTTGGCGACGATGGCGGTATAGGGCTGATCCTTGGGCCACGATGACGCCGTCAGCCGTGTCTGGATCGCCGCAAGCTCCCACTCGTCCGGCCGGACTTTCGGGTTGCGGATCAGCTTGGGCGGGGCGGTCACTTTCATTTCGGCCATTCCGGCAGCGCGGCGGCCGAAGGCCTCATTGACCAGTCGTCCGAAAACCGCCGGAATGAATTCCTTAAACCCGACGCCCTGGCGATTGATGGTCTCCTGGTGAACGTCCATCACCTCCTCGATGGCGTCCATCTGCATACGGATGAGCTTGCCCTGCAGCGAACTCGGATGGATGGCCGAAGGGTCGATTTCAGTCGCTTGCTGGTAGAGTTTGCTGGCCTCGGCCAGGACCATTTTGCCATCGACGCCCTTGTTGCCAACGTTTGGATCGTTGATCCGGTCCTGGTTTCGCGAAATCACGGTGCGGCCGGCCCGCAGCATGGTCGCGAGGCTCTTTGCAATCTGCGTATCGTCCTCCGCCGTTCGGCTGATCGCCTGGAGGTTGGCGATCGCGGCAAGAAGCAGTGTTACGCCGGCACCTGCGCTCATGGCCCAAGCCAGCGCGGCCACAAGCCGAGGTTGCTTGCCGCGAAAAGGCAGCAGGTTCGACGAAGAGCGGCGTCTCGACATATTCGGCTCCTTCCATTGGTGTCCCACCGCGGTCAAGCCGCTGTCACCCTTTTGAGAAAATCTTCAACGGTCTTGTCGATGGTGCCGGTCTGTGCCGACAGCGTATGCGCGACTTCGAGCACCTCCGAAGCAAAGCGGTTCGTGTCGCCAATCGCCTTGGTTACTTCGGTCATATTGCCGGCGAGCTGAGTGACACCCGCGGCAGCTCCCTGAACATTTCGGGTTATCGTTTGCGCGGCGTTGTTCTGCTGTTCGACCGAGGCGGCGACCGCCGACGTGAAGCGGGCGATATCGTCGGTCACTGCGTTGATCGATTGGATTACGTTGACCGCTTCAGTCGTTGAGCTTTGTATTCCGGCTACTTGGGCAGTGATGTCTTCCGTGGCCCTCGCTGTCTGGCTGGCCAGTTGCTTTATCTCGTTGGCAACAACGGCAAAGCCGCGCCCCGCCGGCCCGGCGCGTGCTGCTTCAATCGTGGCATTGAGCGCCAGCAGGTTGGTCTGTTCGGCGACATCGCGAATGAGCTTGACGACGTCGCCGATCCGATTTGAGCCCGCAGACAACTGTTCGCCGAGTTCATGTGCCGAGTGTGCGATTTCGGCGGCGCGCTTGACGACCCCGCGTGTCTGACCCGCTTGCTTGTTGATCTCGTGGATGGACGCGCCGAGCTCTTCGGTCGCGTCAGCGACGGTGCGCACGTTGCTTGACGTCGTTTCGGACGAAGACGAAACCGCCCGGGCTTGGGCGTCCGCCTCACCGGCGATGGCGGAAAGGCCGCGTGCCGTCATTTCCATCGCCGAGGCGTTGGTCGAGAGCGTCGTGACCACGGAACTCACGGCGGCACGAAAATCGTCGATAATATTGTCAACGGACGAAGCCCGCAGGCGCTGGGTCTGCTGTTCCGCCCGCTCCCGGTCGATAAGCTTTCGCCTCTCGATTTCACCGGCACGCAACACCTGGAGCGCGCGCGACATCTCGCCCATTTCATCGCGTGTCGATATTGAAGGCAGCGGGCTATCAACGTTGCCTGCTGCGAGCTGTCGTATCGCCGTGCTGATCGATATCAAGCGCTCGACCAGCCGCCGCTGGACATAAAGGATGCCGACGCCGACGGCGGCGGCAATGCTGGCGATAGCGACGATCAAGAGCAGAATGCGGCTGTGATTCAGTGTGCCGATCAACGCCCCGGTACCACCTTCGACGTTGCCCTGCGTCGTGTGGACCAGGCTTGCAACCGTATCGTCAAGGTCACGCTGGATGGCGACGTTTTCGTCAATGGTTGCGTCGGCTCGTACCGCTACGAAGGTTTCGCGAGCGTGACGCGCGAAAATACTGTCAACGCCGATACCAAGTGGGGGAAGCAGTTCGGCGATCGTCGTGACACGGCCATCGGACATCGTCGCGGCGGAGTGCCGCAGTCCGTCGGCCGCAGCTTTGAGGAGATCCTGGATGTGCTTGAATTCCGTCGGCTCGGTCAACGAAGATGCTTCGCTGATCAGGCTGACGAAGAGATTGGCTTTGGCGGAGACTTCGAGTGCCGGGCGAGAGTCCGGTAGCTGGGCCAGTTGCTCCGCGAGCCGCGCATTGGTTTTGTGAAGGATTTCAACCTGGCTAGCGATCTGAGTTCGCAGGTTTGTTCGCTCGCCCATGATGTCTTCAAGCGCCGAGAGATTTGCGTCAAGCCGCTTGGAAAGCGTGATGAGTTTGCCGATCGCCGGGTTGTCGCTGTCGAGCTTTTGCAAGCGCCGCAAGATCTCACCAAGGTCGGCGTGCTTTTTCGCAATCGAGGCAGCGATGCTCTTTTGATCGGCCATGGTTCTGGCATTGATCAATCGAGCCGCGGCAGCGGAAATCTCTCCCGAAAGTGCGGAGAGCTGGATAACCTCGGCGACCACCGGCATCTGCCGGGCCGCGAAATCGTCCAGTCCGCGCTGGACGGCCGAGAAACACAGCAGCGAGACCACAGTGGAGATCGCAGTCAGGGCGGCGACAAAACTGAAGGCGGACTGCAGTTTGGCGGCAACGCCAAATCGTACTCGTCGCCACGTTGGTGATCGCGCCGCGGCGCCAGTATCGAACGGGCCAGCCATTTTGTCCGCTTGCTGTTTGTTGTCCCTAATCACCCGCAGGAGCCAAAGCGGCACCTCGGGCAATTTACCCGCGCGGCGACACACCCATTAGGGTTACAAAACATCGTAAAGAACAGGTTACGGTTGTATACGTATCACGCAGATTCATTTCGGAATCGCGGTGAGATTCTGCGCTCCTATAGCCCATCGCAGTTGGTGTCTCTTAATGCGGAAGTTAGCCTTTGCGCCGACACCGTAGGCATTCACTTGCACGGAATTTCCGACAACGGCCGCAGTCGCGCCGAGGCACAGAATTTGTCATCACATTATTTTGAGACTTGGAGCGGATCTTCCGCGCTTTTCGGCGTTTTGGTGTTCGAGAATCCACAAGTCATTCCCAGGCGAAAGCGCAAGATCGTCGCCTTATTTGCGTCGCAAGAGGCTGCGAACCGGCAGCCGGGGACTTACGCGGCTTTGGGCGGCTGCTAAACCGGCCGTGACGTGGTGGATGATTCGATGACGGCCGGCGGTTGCGCATCCGCGCATAACTCCAGACGCAAGCAAGCGACCGGGCCTCTGCGGCACCGACGTGCCCGTCCACGCGGGTCCGGATTCGTAGGTGGTCTTTTTGCGGCTGTGGTGCTCGCCGGCTGTTCCTTGAGCGATGGAGTTGGTCCCTACATCTCCGATCCCGGCCGGTTTTCAGTGTTTCACTGCAAGGATCTTGTTCAGCGCCTGAAGGAGATCACTGCGCGGGAAACGGAATTGCGCGAGCTCATGAACAAAGCCAGTGAAGGCGGAGGCGGCGCGGTGATCGGTGCGCTGGCCTATCGTCCGGATTACGAGAAACAATTGGGCGACGAGAAAGTCTTGCGGCGCACGGCCGCTGAAAAGAAATGTGCGCTGGAGCCGCCCGCCTCCGAAAGCGACCAGAGTATCCGGTGAGGTGTCATGCCGGTGAAATTGTCTCGTGGAAGGCGGACAATCTGCCGGCATTTAGCGGAAAGATGATGTTGACTAGAGTGGGCCTAAGCCGACGGCAATCGCAACGCCGGCGACGGCGAGCAGCATCAGAACGGCCGCACTGACGACAGTCGCGCGTCCCCCCGCAAACACGGCGGCATAAAGCGCTTTCAGAATATTGTTGGATGACGCCGCAATGAGGATGGCGGCCGCGAGCCCGGTTTCCGACATTCCCGAGGTGCCGCCTTGCGCCAGATTGAGCACGAAGGGATCGATGTCCGTGACGCCGACGATGGCGGCGAGCGTGTAGATGCCCGCAGCGCCGAATTGCATCTTGGCCCAATTCGACACCAGCGAAATTGCGACGAAAAGAGCTGCAAAGATAACTGCCGGACCGAGTTCCAGCGGGTTGACGGCGGATGGCTGAAGGGCGGGCAATGGCGCATCGCTGTTTTCCGGCGCCGGTCGCAGCAGCCAGTATTGCAGCGCGCACACCACCAGCCCGGCGAGTGAAAGGCTGCAAAGCGGCAGTGCCAGTGTTCGCGCCAGGGTCATATTGAACACGGCGACTACAATGAGAATGCGCAGATACATGATGGCGGTGGCAAGCGTGATCCCGGCCTGAGCATTTCGCCGCATTACCGATCCGGTTTTTGCCTGACGTGCCAGCACGACCGTTGTTGCCGTGGACGAGTAAGCGCCGCCAAGGGCCGCCATCCACAATCCGCTCGCTGCCGCGGTCCAATATCGTTGAGCCAAGTAGCTCGCGTAGGACAAGGTGCAGACCACGAGTAGCGCGAGCCAGGCGTGCCGCGGGGTAATGTTCGTCAGCGTCGTCACCGGCTCGTTGGGCAAGAGCGGTAGAATGATCCCGGTCAGGATCAAAAATTCGCCTGCAGTAACGATCTCTTTCAGTTCGACGCGCCGCGCCAAAGCGTGCAGCTTCTCACGGCCGGTGAGTAGGAGAACCGCGCTCACTGTGAATGTTACTGCCACCCAGGGCGGCAGGGCCAACGCGATAGCCCCGAGCAGATAAGCGTGGACGTTGAGCACCGGTACGACCAGTCCGACGTTCGGTTCGCCTACTTCGTCATCCTCGCGGACATGCCGTCGATAGAAGACAGTCAGCCAAGCGCCCAGGACAATGAGCCCGCCGGTGAAAGGGATCAAATGGTCGGGATCGAGCAGGTACAGGACGCCGCCGCCGAACGCGAGCATCGGAAACGTGCGAATGCCGCCCGGACGCTTGGTGTCGGTACGAGCGAAAAAATCTTCGAATGCCAGCCCGAGAAACAGGCTTAGGCCGAGAAGCAGGGCGACGCTTGTCAGCGAAGGCGCTGAAATCATTGCAGGATCGACCAATGGTGCAGCGTGGCAATTTGATTCCGCGTATCATACATAGTTCGGAAGCGCGATCTTAAACTCGGGCGAAGCGGCTAACACCGCAGGGTAACGCACCGAAGTTTGCCAAAATGGGGGAATGAGCCGTGAGCTGGATGCCCGACAAGGACCCGGTATTGGGCGACAAGCACTCGTGCGATGCGCTCGAGCTGATCATCATTCCGCGTGTGCGCGATCTCGGCGACGGCTTTACGGTGCGCCGCGCGCTGCCGCACGGCAAGCGCCAGATGATTGGTCCCTTCATTTTCTTTGACCAGATGGGGCCGGTGCAGCTGATGGCCGGGAAAGGGATGGATGTTCGCCCGCATCCGCATATCGGACTGGCGACCGTCACCTATCTATTCGACGGGCGCGTCATGCACCGTGACAGTGAAGGCAACGTGCTTGAGATCACGCCTGGCGCGATGAATCTCATGACGGCCGGCCGCGGCATTTCCCATTCCGAGCGCACGCCGGCGAGCATGCGTACGGAGGGCGGCGGGATGTTCGGTATCCAGAGCTGGATCGCGCTGCCGCAAGATCATGAAGAGATGGCGCCGCTGTTCGAACACTTCGATGCCACGGTGCTTCCGACCTTCGAAGATCGCGGCGCGCGCGCCCGGGTCATAGCCGGCTCGGCCTTCGGGCAAAAATCCCCGGTCGGCATGGTGTCGGAATGGTTTTATGCCGAAGTCTTGCTCGAAGCCGGCGCCAGCGCACCGCTTGACGCCGACCACGAGGAGCGGGCGATCTATGTGACCGAGGGCGAAATCGACATCGCCGGCGACAAATTCGCGGCGCCGCAGCTTCTGGTTTTCCGTCCGGGCGACCGCATTACAGTGACGGCTACGCAGCCGGCGCGGCTGATGTTCCTCGGCGGGGCCGCGCTCGAAGGTCCACGCTATCTGTGGTGGAATTTCGTCTCCTCGCGCAAGGAGCGCATCGAGGAGGCGAAGGAAGAGTGGAAGAGTGGCCGCTTCGCGTTGATCCCGGGCGACGAAAAGGAGTTTATCCCACTACCGGAAGGCTAGTCCGAGGCGCCGGCGTCCACGCTCATTTTGCAAGCGTCATTATTTTACAAGCGTCATTTCGAACAAAACAGGAATTGTGGTTCAGTCTGGCGTCGCTCCATCAATGATTCGGTGCCGAACCGATCGCAACGATGACCGCTGCTCGCCTGGAAAAGCTTAATTCTCAGCAACGCCGCGCCGTTGAGCATGGCGGTTTGCCGCTGGCCGAAGCCGGCCCCTTGCTGATCATCGCCGGCGCAGGGTCGGGCAAGACCTCAACCCTGGCGCATCGCGTTGCCTGGCTCATAGAGCAGGGTGCCGATCCGCGGCGCATCATGCTTTTGACTTTTTCGCGGCGGGCTGCGGCGGAAATGATGCGCCGTGTCGATTTGATGCTTGTTGAGTTCAACCGCACGCGAACCGCCGCGGCCGATGGCCTGGCCTGGGCTGGGACATTTCACGCCATTGGCGCTCGATTGTTGCGCGAATATGCGGAAACCATCGGGCTCGCGCCGGCCTTCACCATTCATGATCGCGAGGATTCCGCCGATCTGATGAATCTGGTGCGCCACGATCTCGGATTTTCAAAAACCGACAAGCGTTTTCCCACCAAGGGTACGTGTTTGTCGATCTATTCGCGCGCCGTCAACGGCGAGCTGCCGCTCGACGAAGTTCTCGGCTCGTATTTTCCTTGGTGTGCGATGTGGCAGGATGAGTTGCGCGCGCTGTTCGCGCAATACGTCGAATCCAAACAACGCTATCAGGTGCTCGATTACGACGATCTCTTGCTCTATTGGGCGCATATGATGCTGGAGCCTTCGATCGCCGGCGAAATCTCGGAGCGGTTCGACCACGTCCTGGTCGATGAATATCAGGACACCAACAAGCTGCAGGCTTCCGTCCTGCTGGCGCTGCGGCCAAATGGCAAAGGCATGACTGTGGTTGGGGACGACGCGCAATCAATCTATTCGTTTCGTGCGGCGACGGTGCGCAATATCCTCGATTTTCCCGATCACTTCAGCCCAAGAGCGGAAATCGTCGCGCTGGAACAGAATTATCGTTCTACCCAGCCGATCTTGTCGGCAGCCAACGCGGTCATCGAATTGGCCGAAGAGCGTTTCACCAAAAATTTGTGGTCAGAGCGAAAATCAGCCGAGCGTCCGCAATTGGTCAACGTGCGCGACGAGGCGGATCAGGCGCTCTATGTTGTGGAGAAGGTGCTTGAAAGCCGCGAACAGGGACTGGCGCTTAAAACGCAGTCGGTGCTGTTCCGCGCCTCGCACCATTCGGGTCAGCTGGAAGTGGAATTGACCCGGCGTAACATCCCGTTCGTCAAATTCGGCGGGCTCAAGTTTTTGGAAGCCGCCCACATCAAGGATGTGCTGGCGTTCCTGCGCTGGGCGGAAAATCCGCGCGACCGCGTTGCCGGCTTCCGGGTAGTCCAATTGCTGCCGGGCGCCGGGCCTGCGACGGCGGCGCGGGTGTTGGAGTGCGTCGCCGAGCGTGCCGATCCGGCGGATGCCTTGGGCGACATCAAGCCGCCGGCGGCGGCAGCCGAGCACTGGCCGGCGTTCGTTGAGGCAGTTCGCCTTGTGCGTGGCCACGCGGCGGATTGGCCCGCCGAGCTCGATCTGGTCCGCCGCTGGTACGAGCCGCATCTCAATCGCATCCACGAAGATGCGCTGCTCCGCGAGGCCGATCTTTTGCAACTCGTGCAGATCGCCTCGACCTATCCGAGCCGCCAGCGGTTCTTGACCGAGCTAACGCTTGATCCGCCGGATGCAACGAGTGACCGGGCGGGCGATCCGCTGCTCGACGAAGATTATCTGATCCTCTCGACCATCCATTCAGCCAAAGGTCAGGAGTGGAAGTCGGTCTACATCTTAAACGCAGTCGACGGCTGTTTGCCTTCGGACCTTGCCGCTGGCACGAGTGCCGAGATCGAGGAAGAACGGCGGCTCCTCTACGTCGCCATGACGCGGGCGCGCGATCATCTGCACGTGATCGTGCCGCAACGCTTCTTCGTGCACGGGCAACGCAGCAACGGCGACCGCCACATGTATGCGTCACGGACGCGATTTATTCCGGCCAAGTTGCTGGATCATTTCGAGTGCGGCGCGTGGCCGCGAGCCGCCACGAAGGGCGCGCCAGTAAAGCCGGCACGCGCCCCGGTCGATATCGGCGGCCGCGTGCGCCGGAGCTGGGGCTAGGCCATCTTTGGGCGTTCAAAGCTTTACCGAGCGCAGCCGCAGGGCGTTCGCGATCACGCTCACCGACGAAAGCGCCATCGCCGCAGCGCCGATGATCGGCGACAGCAGGATGCCGAAAGTGGGGTAGAGAATGCCAGCTGCGATCGGGATAGCCGCGCCGTTGTAGACGAACGCGAAGAACAGATTTTGCCGGATGTTGTTCATGATCGCGCGCGACAGGTGCCGCGCCCGCACCAGACCGGCCAGGTCGCCTTTGAGCAGCGTGATACCGGCGCTTTCGATCGCGACATCGGTACCGGTCCCCATGGCAATGCCGACGTCGGCTGCGGCGAGCGCCGGCGCGTCATTGACGCCGTCTCCAGCCATGGCCACCACGCGGCCTTCACGGCGCAGCTTGTCGACCACGGCGCCTTTTTGGTCGGGCAACACCTCCGCTTCTATGTCGTCGATCGCAAGCTGCTGCGCTACCGCCTGCGCGGTCGCCCGGTTGTCGCCGGTCAGCATGACGATGCGCAAACCGTCGTCGCGCAGCGCCTGCAACGCCTGCTGCGCGTTCCGCTTGATCGGATCGGCAACGCCGAGAATGCCGCCAAGGGCGCCGTCGACTGCGAGAAAGATCACAGTCGCGCCGTCGCGACGCAACCGATCGGCGTCGGTTGCCAGTGAAGCCGCCTCGACGCGGCGTTCGGCGAGAAACCTGTCGCTGCCAAGCGCAACCTTGCGGCCTTCGACTGTGCCGACTACGCCCTTGCCCGTCGGTGAATTGAAATCGGTCACCTCGGCCAGCGCCACGCCGCGTTCGGCAGCCCCAGCAACGATCGCCGCTGCCAGCGGATGTTCGCTCGCACGCTCGACGCTCGCCGCCAGCCGCAGCACTTCGCTGTCACTGCAGCCCTTGGCCGCTATGACGGCGACGACCTTCGGCTTGCCTTCGGTCAGCGTGCCGGTCTTGTCGACAACGAGCGTGTCGACCTTCTCCATGCGTTCGAGCGATTCCGCGCTCTTCACCAGGATGCCGGCTTGCGCGCCGCGGCCCACGCCCACCATGATCGACATCGGCGTGGCAAGACCAAGCGCGCACGGACAGGCAATGATGAGCACGCTGACCGCGGCGACGAGGGCAAATGTAAAGCGCGGCTCGGGTCCGTAAATCGACCAGGCCGCGAAGGCCAACAACGCGGCCGCGATGACCAGCGGCACAAACCATGACGCCACCTGATCGGCCAGCCGCGCAATGGGTGCGCGCGAGCGCTGTGCCGTTGCGACCAGCTGCACGATCTGCGCCAACAGCGTATCGCGCCCGACGTTCTGCGCCTGCATGACGAAACTGCCAGTCTGATTGAGTGTGCCGGCAACGACCCGCGCGCCGGTCGCCTTGGCTGCCGGCATCGACTCGCCGGTGACCAGCGACTCGTCAACCGACGAGTGTCCCTCGACGATGGTGCCGTCGACCGGGACCTTTTCGCCTGGACGCACGCGCAGCCGGTCGCCGACACCGACGTCGGCAAGCGAGACCTCCGTCTCAGCGCCGTCGTTGGCAACCCGCCGCGCCGTTTTGGGCGCGAGATCGAGCAAGGCTCGGATCGCGCTCGACGTGGAGGCGCGGGCACGCAGCTCCAGCACTTGGCCGAGAAGCACCAGCACAGTGATGACGGCGGCGGCCTCGAAATAGAGCGCAACGCCGCCATGTGCGTCACGGAACGCGGGGGGAAAAAGCTGCGGCGCCAATGCCGCGACCAGGCTGTAAACGTAGGCGACGCCGGTACCGAGCGCGATCAGTGTAAACATATTGAGGTGGTGCGTTCGCAGCGATTGTGCGCCGCGGACAAAGAACGGCCAGCCGCCCCAGATCACCACCGGCGTCGCGAACAAAAGCTGTGTGAACGCTGACGCCGTGTGTGACAGCGGCGCAAAACCGAACAAATGCGCGCCCATCTCCGATACGACGACCGGCAGCGCGAGCACGGCCGAAATCCAAAGCCGGCGCGTCATGTCAGCGAGTTCGGCGCCGTCACTTTCGCCGCCAGCCTCGGGTTCGAGCGCCATGCCGCAGATCGGACAACTGCCGGGACCGACCTGCCGGATTTGCGGGTGCATCGGGCAGGTATAGATCGTGCCTTCTGGCGCTACGGGTGTGGTCGCCCGCGCGGACACTCCGTGAAGGTATTTCTGAGGATCGGCAATGAACTTGCGGCGGCAACCAGCGCTACAAAAGAAAAAGGTGCGGCGGTCGTGGGTGTGATGGTGCGGCGTTTTTGCGGAATTGACTTTCATCCCGCAAACTGGATCGATCGCGGCCGAATCTCCGTCGTGAGAATGAACCGAATGCTCCACCACCATCGCCTTGAAACGGCTACCCCGTAGGGGTATATAGACGGCATGCAAGCGGATGCCAAGACGTCGGTGCTCAAGCGCCTGAAACGAATTGAGGGCCAGGTGCGCGGGCTCGCGCGCATGATCGAGGATGACCGTTATTGCATCGATGTCGTCACACAGCTGTCGGCGGCGCGCGCCGCGTTGCGCCGCGCCGAGGATGAGATTCTCGCCGACCACGTCGCGCATTGCGTCGAGCACGCGATCGCTTCGGGCAACAAGAGCGAGCAACGGCGCAAAGTCGGCGAGTTGATCGACGTGCTGTCGCGCAGCGACCGTTGACGGCTTAGGAAAATTTCTCCCGCGCCAGCGCTGCGCCTTTTGCCAGCGCTTCCAGCTTCTTTACCGCGATGTCGCGATGCATTGGCGCCATGCCGCAATTGGTGCAGGCGATGATTTTTTCCTTCGGGACATAGTCGGCCACCTGCGCAATTACGGCGGCGACTTGTTCCGCTGTTTCGACTGCATCGGTCGCAACGTCGATGACGCCAATGAGGATATCCTTGCCTTCGAGCAATTTCAGCACGCTCAGCGGCACGTGCGAGTTGATGCACTCGACCGATACCTGATCGATGCGACTGCGCGCAAGCGCCGGGAAGAACATCTCGTACTGGCGCCATTCGTCGCCCAGCGTCGCCTTCCAGGCGATGTTGGCCGGAATGCCGTAGCCGTAGCAGATGTGGACTGCGCTTGTCGCGCTGACGCCTTCGATTGCGCGGTGGAGTGCTTCAATCCCCCAGCCGGCGGCCTCGTCCATGTAGACGTTGAAAGCCGGCTCATCGAACTGGATCACGTCGACGCCGTCGGCGGCGAGCCCGCGGGCCTCTTCGTTAAGCAGCGCTGCAAACGCCATCGCCATTGTCACGCGGTCGCCGTAGTGAGCGTCGGCAATGGTATCGACGATGGTCATCGGGCCGGGCAGGGTGAGTTTCAGCTTTCGCCGGGTGTGGGCGCGGGCGAGCCGCGCTTCGCGCGCGTGGACGCGCGTGCGCAGCCGCAGCGGGCCGGTGACGGTCGGACACATCGCCTTATAGCGGTTGTTGCGGATGCCCATCTCGACACGGCGGTCGAAGTCGATGCCTTCGACCGCCTCAAGAAAGCCGTGCACGAAATGCTGGCGCGCCTGTTCGCCGTCGGTGACGACGTCGATGCCGGCGTCTTCCTGAAACTTGAGCGCCAGCAGCGTGGCGTCGTCCTTGGCCGCCTGCAGCTCATCGCCATCAAGACGCCACGGCGCCCAGAGTTTGGTCGGCTCGGCGAGCCACGACGGTTTCGGCAAACTCCCGGCGATTGTGGTCGGAAACAGCGCGTGGTTGCTTAGTGGCATGGCAAGACCCCCGGCAGGTTTTGCGTCTTGACGCCGTTGCGTCGGGACGATTATCGGAACAGTTTCCCGACATAATCAATCGCCTTGGGAGCACGAGCATGGCGGACGCCGAACCTCTCCCGCAGCTTGGATTTATTTTTGCTGCACATGCGAAGGTCGATCCGGCGCTCGATCTCGGCGATGTGGGCAAGGGCCGGCGGCGCATCGTCCCGATCGTGGGCGGGGATTTTTCCGGTCCGAAACTGCGGGGTACGGTGCTGCCGGGCGGCGCCGATTGGCAAGTCATACGGCACAACGGCGTGGCAGAACTTGAGGCGCGCTATACGCTGCGCACCGATGACGGCGCCTTGATCTATGTGCGCAACCACGCCCTTCGCCACGGTCCGGCCGATGTAATGGCGGCACTCGCCGCGGGGCAGCCGGTTGATCCTTCGAGCTACTATTTCCGTGGCGCCACGTTCTTCGAGACCAGCGCCGAGCGCTATTCTTGGCTCACGAAAAGCATTGTCGTTTGCACCGGCGAACGCGAATCCGCCGGCGTCAGGCTCAAATTTTTTCAGGTGCTGTGAACGGCGCGATGCGCGCTATTCTTTGCGTTCGAGCCAATCTTTCAGCGCGACCGCGTTGTTGTGGATTTCGTTCCGCGCTCCGTAGAGGAGCGTCACCGCCTGCGCGCCTGCCCGCTTGCGCAAATCCGCTGCGGCGGTCTTTGCCGGTTCTTGCCCAAGCTCGCGGTCATACGCCCTAACAAACTCAGGCCATTTTGTTGGGTCCGCATGGACCAGATGGCGCAGCTCATCGCTCGGCGAAATCTCCTTGAGCCACAAATCGATTCGCGCTTTTTCTTTGGTAAGGCCACGCGGCCACAGCCGGTCGACCAGCACCCGAAGTCCATCGTCTTTGGCTGCCGGCTCGTAGACCCGTTTGATCCGAAAGCCGCGCGCCGCCTTTGATGCTGGTTTGGCAGAGGTCACGTGCCCGTCGGCCTTTCACCGCCGTTTTTGCCGGGACCGAACACCAGCAACGTAGAGGTCCCATGAGCAAGCACGCGTCCCCCGGTATCGAGGACGCGGCCCTCCGCCGACATGATTTGCCGGCCGCGGGTGACGATGCGCCCTTCGGCGCGCACACGCCCGGTGTCGGGTCGAATTGCGCGGGTGAAATTGGCTTTGGTCTCGACCGTTGTATAGCCGACGCCCGCCGGAAGGAGCGTGTGTCCCGCAACCCCGGTGACGGTGTCGATCAACGTCAGCGCCCAGCCGCCGTGGATGGTGCCGAGCGGGTTGAGAAAATCAGGCTTGGTCTCACCCTCAAATACACAAAAACCGTCGCCGACTTCGACGATCCAAAAGTTCAAGGTCTGCGCAATCGGTGGAGCCGGGATTTTCCCGTCTTTCATGGCCTGCAGCATCTCGCGGCCGGTCATCCCTGCAACTTCGGCCGGGTTCGGCAGTCCATAAACAAACGATGAAGCTGCAACCATCGGGCTATTTCCATGTAGATACAAATGATGTAGATACATACAACCATGGCCAAACGACCGCAAGCCCCGCCGCGAACCCTCGTCAGCGATGCCCGCGCCGCGGTGGACGCGTGTGCCTGCTGGGCGAGCCGGCTCGCGGCGAGACGCATTACCAACTTCCTTGAAGAACGCATGCAGGGAAGCGGGCTTAGCATCACCCAGTTTGGATTGATCGCACAGATAGCCGCGGCGCCAGACGATACGCTTGGAGCGCTCGCCGAACGCACCGGACTTGATCAGTCGACGCTGTCGCGCAATCTGCGGGCGCTGGAGACAGCGGGGCTCGTGGAGATCGCGATCGCCGCTGAAGACCAGCGGCGACGCGCCGTATGGCTCACGGAGGAGGGCGCGCGCCGGCTGCAGGCGGCCATCCCGGTCTGGCGCGAAGCGCACGGCGCGCTCGAGAGGCGGCTCGATCCGAGGCTTGCGCTTCGCCTTGGCGCCGCCTCGGAAGGACTCGTCGGAAACTAACTAGGCTTTCTCCGCGGGAATGACGATCTGCGTCTGAATCACCAGCGCGCAAAGCCGGCCGTCGTTCCGCGTGATCTTGGTCTGCCACACCATGGTGGTGCGGCCGCGATGCAGCGCGGTGCACTCGGCGCGCGCGGTTTCGCCAACTGGGATCGCGGCAAAGAAATTGGTCTTGCTCTCGATCGTCGCGGTGCGCGCGCCTTTGGGCAAATTCACCACCGTGGCGACGCCACCGAGGTTATCGGCGAGCGCCATCACTGCGCCGCCGTGCAGAATGTCCGGGATGGTTGCGAGTTCGTGGCGAACGGCAAGCTCGGCCTCGACGCGCTCCGGCGAAACGTGCGTGAGCTTGATGCCGAGACAGTCGGCGAAGGGCGTCTGAAAATCGGAAAGGCTGCTCATGGCGGCTTCCGTAAACCTAATAGACCACGACGCTGCGGATGCTCTTGCCCTCGTGCATCAGATCGAAGGCTTTGTTGATGTCGCCGAGCGGCATGGTGTGCGTGATCATCGGATCGATTTCGATTTTTCCCTGCATGTACCAATCGACGATTTTCGGCACATCGGAACGGCCACGCGCGCCGCCGAAGGCGGTACCGCGCCAAACTCGGCCGGTGACGAGCTGAAATGGCCGGGTGGCGATTTCCTGGCCTGAGCCGGCGACGCCAATGATGATGCTCTCGCCCCAGCCGCGATGGCAGCTCTCCAGCGCCGCGCGCATGAGATTGACGTTGCCGATGCACTCGAAGGTGTAGTCGGCGCCGCCGATCTGGTCGGCGCCGCTCTTGGTCATGTTAACGAGGTGAGGCACCAGATCGCCGCCGATTTCCTTCGGATTGACGAAATGCGTCATGCCGAAGCGTTCGCCCCACGCTTTCTTGTCCGGGTTGAGATCGACGCCGATGATCATGTCGGCGCCAACCAGGCGCAGCCCCTGAATAACGTTGAGGCCGATGCCGCCGAGGCCGAAGACGATGCATTTCGATCCGGGCTCGACTTTCGCGGTGTTGATCACCGCGCCGATGCCGGTGGTAACGCCGCAGCCGATGTAGCAGACCTTGTCGAAGGGTGCGTCCTCGCGAATTTTCGCTACCGCGATCTCCGGCAGCACAGTGAAATTACTGAATGTCGAGCAGCCCATGTAATGATGCACAGTCTTGCCCTCGATCGAAAAGCGCGAGGTGCCATCAGGCATGACGCCCTGGCCCTGGGTGGCGCGGATCGCGGTACAGAGGTTGGTCTTGCGCGAGAGGCAGGACGGACAGGACCGGCATTCCGGCGTGTACAGTGGAATGACGTGGTCGCCTTTTTTTACCGATGTCACACCGGGGCCGACGTCAACGACGATGCCGGCGCCTTCGTGACCGAGGATCGCGGGAAATAAACCTTCAGGGTCCGCACCCGACAGAGTGAACTCATCGGTGTGGCAGATCCCGGTCGCCTTGATCTCGACCAGAACTTCGCCGGCACGCGGCCCGTCCAGCTTCACTGTCGTGACTTCGAGCGGTTTGCCGGGCGCGAAAGCAACGGCGGCGCGAACATCCATGGGTTTTCCAATCCTATTGCTATTGTCATACGGACGATGACATTGCTGCAGTGTCATTGTCCATTAACATAGTGACTGACGCGAAGCTGCGTTCGCACTTCGGCGTGTGCTGTACTTCTCTACCATCGGGTTTTGATTTGCGGAGGCTAAGCTAGTTAGTCGCGCAAAAAGGAGATGCGGCAATGGGAGCTTTTGGCGTGGTCATATTCGCCCTGTTTATTATCATCATCATGGTCGTCATATTCGGAAGCTTCTTTACGGTGAGTACCGCCCAGGTTGCGGTGATCACCAGATTTGGAAAATTCCGGCGCGTGGCAGAGCCGGGTCTGAACTGGAAATGGCCGATCATCGACACGATAGCCGGCAGGGTCAGCCTGCGGGTCAATCAGATAAACCTGACGATGGAAACCAAGACCAAAGACAACGTATTCGTTACGATTCCAATCTCTGTGCAAAATCGGGTTCGGCCCGAAAAGGCTTACGACGCATTTTACAAGCTATCGAATCCGATCGAGCAAATTCAGTCCTATGTCGAACAGGTCATACTCGGCCACGTTCCCGGGATGACGCTCGACGAAGTTTTCGCAAGCCAATCAGGTATTGCTACGGCGGTGAAGCAGGAACTGGACGCAGACATGGCCGGGTTCGGGTTCGAAATCGTCAATGTCCTAGTCACCGACATCGTCCCGGACGCAAAAGTGAAATCCGCGATGAACGACATCAACGCGGCGCAGCGTGAACAGGTCGCCGCGAATGCGCGAGGCGAGGCCGAGAAAATTCTGGTGGTCAAAAAGGCTGAGGCCGAGGCCGAGAGTAAGGCCCTCCAAGGCCAGGGTATCGCCAACCAGAGGAAGGCGATTATCGCCGGGCTGCAGGGTTCGATCGACCAGTTTAAGAAGGCCGTCGAGGATGCCACAACGTCGGAAGTGATGCAGCTCGTGATGGTCACGCAATATTTTGATACGATCAAATCGATCGGTGAAAGTGACAAGACCAATACCCTGTTCCTGTCGCATTCGCCCGCGGCAGTTCGCGAGATTTCCGATCAGATATTGCAATCGATGCTGACGGCCGAGCGGGCAAAGGCGCCCGCTTAGCCAGGACAAACGAGTCGATCACGATTGACGCGTAGGGTGCGGCGCCAAACCGGAGATTAGTGCCATGCGTCAGATTTGGATCACGAAGGCCGGGCCGCCCGAGGTTCTCGAAATCAGAGAAGCGCCCGATCCCGAGCCCAAATCGGGCGAGGTTCGGATTCGTGTCGAGGCGGCCGGCGTCAATTTTGCCGACATTATGGGCCGGTTGGGTATCTATCCGGACCTGCCTGCGATGCCGGTCGTGCCCGGTTATGAGGTCAGTGGTCGGATCGATGCGGTCGGTACCGGCGTCGAGGGGAGTTGGGCTGGCCGCGACGTTCTCGCCGTCACGCGATTTGGTGGCTATGCCGACACGGTTTGCGTTCCGACCAACCAGGTGTTCGCGCGTCCCGCAAACATGTCGGCATTGGAAGGCGCAGCGATCCCGGTCAACTATTGCACCGCCTGGCAACTCGTCGTGGTCATGGGCAGCCTGAAAGCCGGCGAGACCGTCCTGATCCATTCGGCTGGCGGCGGCGTCGGCATCGCCGCGACCCAGATTGCGAAGCATATCGGCGCCAAGGTCATTGGGACCGCTTCGGCCAGCAAGCACGCCGAGTTGCGCACGCTTGGGGTGGATCACCTCATCGACTATCGGACCGAGGATTTCGAAGCGCGGACGCGCGAGATCACCAGCGGTCGCGGCGTCGAACTTATTCTGGACGCGGTCGGTGGCGAATCCTGGAAGAAAGGCTATCGCGTGCTGGCGCCGACCGGCCGCCTCGGCATGTTCGGTCTGTCCGTGGCGGCGACCGGTAAGAACCGCAATATGCTGTCAATGTTGTCGGCGGTCGCGCACATGCCTTGGTTTCAGTTCAACCCGCTGTCGCTGATGAACGCGAACAAGGGCGTGTTCGGTGTCAATCTCGGTCATTTGTGGGGCGAAATCGACCGTCAGCGGGGGTGGACCGATCAATTATTGGAATTGTGGGCGCAAGGCGCCATCAAACCGAAGATTGCGCGCACCTTTCGCTTTAACGAGGCGCCACAAGCGCATCATTTCATTCAGGATCGCGGCAATATCGGCAAGGTCGTTTTGGTGCCCTAGGTCGGTCTGGCGATTGACCGCTAATTGCTCAAAAAGCAAGAGCGCGGCCCAAAAAGCCGCGCTCTTCTCGTCGGACTGAAGTTTGCCGCCGGGGGCGACTATGAGCGCGGCGCCGGCACGATACGGATATAGGGTTTCGGCGTTTTCCAGCCCTGCGGGTATAGCTTTTCCGCTTCTTCGTTGGTCACCGCTCCGGTGAGGATGACATCCTCGCCCTGTTTCCAGTTCGCCGGCGTGGCGACCCGATGCTTGGCGGTGAGCTGCAGCGAGTCAACGACCCGCAGCACTTCATCGAAATTGCGGCCCGTTGTCATCGGATAGACCAGGATAAGTTTGATTTTCTTGTCCGGGCCGATGACAAACACATTGCGCACAGTGGCATTGTCCGCCGGCGTGCGGCCATCAGAGGAGCCATCGGTGCTTGCCGGAAGCATGCCGTAAAGCTTCGAGACATTCAGATCGGTGTCCCCGATCATCGGATAGTTCGGAGCAAAGCCGACCACGTCCTTGATGTCCTGTGACCACTTTTTGTGGTTGTCGACCGGATCGACGGACAGGCCGATGATCTTCACACCGCGCTTGTCGAACTCCGGCTTAAGCCGGGCCATGGTGCCAAGCTCGGTCGTGCAGACCGGCGTGAAATCCTTGGGGTGCGAGAACAGCACCACCCAACTGTTGCCGATCCAATCGTGGAAATGGATTTTGCCTTCTGTCGTCTCGGCTACGAAATCCGGGGCGGTGTCGCCAATTGCAAGGGCCATAGAGAATCTCCGTCGCCTGGGCTGATGCGAGATGTTTTTTGAATGTTGGCTGCCATGACATAGCGTTCAAGTGGCGCCAAATCTAGGGCTTATACTGAAAATTGTATGTCGGAATTCGCCGTAAAACTAAGAAGAATTGACTGGTTTGGGCAATCCGCAGGGAAGAAATTTCTGATGACTTAGAGAATACGAATAGGGGCCATTCGGCCTCATCTAATCACTGCCACGTGACCCAGATCACATCGAGTGCCCAGAGTTTGCCTTATCGTTGCCTTCTAGCAGCCCGCCTCGCAATCCAAGTGTACTCAAGCGAAATGGCGAGTTGAGGCTACGGAAAGAACGGTGTGACGGAAACCGCACGTGAGCACCGCAGTTGAAAACAGGCGCGGGAGGCGACGATGAAGCTCTCGATGGATCAGGACCTTGTCACGCTGGAAACGCTAGCTGAGGTGATCGCGCATTCGCAGATCATGCTCAAAATGCCGGCCGGCCCGGCGACGCGTCTGCCGGCGGGATTCGACGCCGCCGACATTGCCATCCTTGACTGGATTGTTGCCGAGGGACGGCGTGTTGGCCGCGGCCTCGTTCGGATGTAACTGCCCAGTTCAGCGCATCGGGCAGGCTATTGGCGCGTTGGACAGGCCGACCGTCCTTCCGGGGAAGCCTGCGGCATCGAAATAGCGCGTCTCTCCGACCATCTGCACATCCAATACCGTCACCAGCCCGTTGGGCGCCGGCTCCGATGTCACGACGCATCCGGTCACGTTCGGCGTTGCGCCGTCGAGCAGCGTTTCAGCAAGAACACGGCCAACAAGCTTGCCTTGGTCAGTCGTGTCGAACTGCATGACGTTGGCGATGGTGCGGCCAACGTCGGCATTGCTGGCGGGCGCCGGATCGACGAAATGCGATTTGAAATCTGGCCCCTGCATGGCCATGAAATTCCATGTGTCGGCACGGCTAAACGAGCCATGCATGCCTTGGCCCTCTTGAAGCCCAGTATCGGCGACTTCCGCCGCGCACCGCACCGGTTCGCCGCAGACCGTGTCGAACGAACGAAAGCTGATGACAATCGCCGGGTGCGGTGTCAGCGCGCCGCCTTCAAGGGCGATGTCGTCGAGCGTCAATGTGCCGGCAAATGTCCCGAGCTTGCGATCGACGAAAATGCCGCTGACGTAGTCTTGCGTAAGAAGCGTCTCAATCACCCGCTTCGCCAGGTCTTTGTCGCCATCGGGCAGATAGATCAGATCGGAGCCACCGTTGGCTGCCACCACGACCTTCGGATTATTCTTGTCGCCGCCAATAAGACCATTGCCAAATCTGGTGTGCTGGCCCGGTGCAATCGTTCTGTAGTTATCGTTTGGGTCGATCAACGGCTCCTTCAGCGCTTCCGCTAAATCGAGCGCGACGAAGCCGAGGGGCAAGCGCCTTGGTGGCGTGTCGGCGAACTTCGTTTTGATGGTTGAGCTTGTTTGGCTTTCTTTCGAAATCGTCGAAAAGCCGTGGTCCGCAACCGTAATAATATCGGTCGTGTCGAGGAGTTTGAGTTCGTTGACGGCCGCGCGGATACGGGCGAGATCTTCGTCCGCGTTGCGAATTGCTGCTAGCGATGTCGGGCCATTGATGCCTGGCACGAGCGAATTGAGGCTGTCGCCTTGGTAATGCTGGGTGCCGTCCGGATCGCGCGACCAGAACACCAGTACAAACGGTTTCGCGCGCTCCTTGAACAGCGGCAGGATCGCGCGCGTTACGACGTTGGCAAAATAATCCTGTTGGACGACGTTAGGAGTGTGTGTACCGGGTGTGAGCAAGCTACCATAATTTGCATTGGCGCCGCGCGACGGTGGGACCGGCGGGAGATTAGCTGCCTTGAGCCGTTCGGCCATTTCGGTCGATAGCGGAACGCCCTTTTCGCTACCGGTCGCGTCATCGACGATGATTGTCTGTGCGCGGCCTACCTCGGTGTGATCGAAGATCAGCGTCGGGCCGATCTTGCCGACAGCCGCGGTGCTGTAGCCCTTGTCGCGGGCGAACTTCAAAATCGTCGCCTCATCGAGGTAGTTACCGGAAAAATGTTCGTCGACATCGGCAAGCACCGGATCGCTTTCCAGAAACGGCGTCACACTCTTGCCGGCGCCCGGAACCTCGAAGCCGGTGTAAATCGTGTTGGAGAAATCCCCGGTGTCGCCGAGCATGTGCCCGGTCGCCATGGCGGATGCATTCGCAGTGGTGAAGGTGGGAAACAGCGAGTGGCTATTGCGCAGGCTTACGCCTTCACGCGCGATTGACGCCATAGTGGGCGCGGTCAAATCGTCCACCATGCGGAAACGCAAACCGTCGGCGACAAATAGAATGACATTGTGAGGTTGAGCGGCGGGTGTTTGCGCGCCAGCCGGTGATGTCGCGACGGCCATCAGTATCGTCGTGATTATAACCAACGGTCCGCGCATTGCGACAACTCCCGCTACAAGTGAGAAGCACACCTCTTTGAACATAGCTTGCGACGACGACGTGACGGTTATGAAAGGCTTGGTACTCTGCCGAAAGCGCCCCGCCGGGCGGTCGGCTAGGCGGCTGCGGTCATTGACATTTTGGCGGCAACGCCGCAAAGCCAAAAGGACCGGCTAGCGGGCTTTATATAACCGGAATGTTCAAGCGAATCCTCATTGCCAACCGCGGCGAGATCGCCTGTCGGATCATTAAGACAGCCCGCCGCATGGGGATTGCAACCGTTGCGGTCTATTCCGAGGCCGATCGCGACGCGCTTCACGTCGAAATGGCCGATACGGCGATTGCAATCGGACCACCGCCTGCTGCGCAGAGCTATCTTCGCATCGACCGCATCGTCGCCGCCTGCAAAGAGAGCGGCGCCGAGGCGGTGCACCCGGGGTATGGATTTCTCTCCGAGCGCGCGGCTTTTCCCGAGGCGCTCGCTAAGGCTGGTGTGGTATTTATCGGACCGAACCCCAAGGCGATCGCCGCCATGGGGGACAAGATCGAGTCCAAGAAGGCCGCCGCGCACGCCAAGGTCTCGACCGTTCCCGGTCATCTCGGGGTGATCGAGGACGATATTCAGGCCATCGCCATCGCCGAGCAGATTGGTTATCCGGTGATGATCAAGGCCTCCGCCGGCGGCGGCGGCAAGGGTATGCGCATCGCTTTTGACAAAAGCGAGGTGGCGGAGAGCTTCGCCCGCGCCCGGTCGGAAGCGAAATCAAGCTTCGGCGACGACCGCGTCTTTATCGAAAAGTTCATCACCGACCCGCGCCACGTCGAAATTCAGGTTTTGGGCGACAAGCACGGCAACGTCATTTATCTCGGCGAGCGCGAATGCTCGATCCAGCGCCGCAATCAGAAAGTGATCGAGGAATCGCCGAGTCCACTGCTTGACGCCAAGACGCGCGCGAAGATGGGCGAGCAGGCGGTCGCACTTGCCAAGGCGGTCGGCTACGACAGCGCCGGCACCGTCGAATTCGTCGCCGGACAGGATCGCAGCTTTTATTTCCTGGAGATGAACACGAGGCTGCAGGTCGAGCATCCGGTGACCGAGCTTGTCACCGGCATCGATCTCGTCGAGCAAATGATCCGCGTCGCTGCGGGCGAGCCGCTGGCCTTGAAGCAGAGCGACGTCAAGCTTTCCGGCTGGGCGGTCGAAAGCCGGATCTATGCCGAAGACCCTTATCGCAACTTCGCGCCGTCGATCGGACGGCTGGTGCGCTATCGGCCACCCGCCGAGGGCGAGCGCGACGGCGTGACGGTACGCAACGATACCGGTGTCGGCGAAGGCGGTGAGATTTCAGTCTATTACGATCCAATGATTGCCAAGCTCGTCACCCACGCGAAGACCCGCGCGGAGGCGATTGATGCGCAGGCCGATGCGCTCGATGCTTTCACTATCGAAGGCATTCGCCATAACATTCCGTTTCTCGCCGCGATCATGCAGCATCCGCGCTGGCGCGCCGCCAAGCTTTCAACCGCCTTCATTGCCGAGGAATTCCCACACGGTTTCGAGCGCAGTGCTCCGACCGGCGCTGCGGCGCGCACCGTTGCCGGCGTTGCAGCAGCAATCGACCATGTGTTGGGTGAGCGCAAGCGCCGCATTTCCGGGCAGCTCAACAGCGCCGTAACCCGCGAGCGCCGCCGCGCCATCTGGTTGAGCGGCGCAGAACTGCAAGCCGACGTCACGCACGAGGGCAATGCCATCAGCGTACTGTTCGAGGACGGCAATCAGCACGTTCTTGCCTCGAACTGGACGCCGGGCATGCCGGTCTGGATGGGCACCGTCGATGGCGCCGCGGTTGCCATGCATGTGCGGCCGATCCCGAACGGGTTCGAGCTTGCGTATCGCGGCATCGAAGTGAAGGCGTTCGTGTATACGGAGCGCGAAGCGCGCTACGCGCAGCTGATGCCCGCGAAGAAGCTGTCCGGCAGCGAAAAAGCCGTCCGTTGCCCGATGCCGGGCCTTGTCGTTTCGATCGCCGTCAGTGAAGGCCAGGAGGTTAAGGCTGGCGAAACCCTGGCTGTCGTCGAGGCGATGAAAATGGAAAACATTCTCCGTGCTGAACGCGACGGCGTCATTAAGAAGATACCGGTAAAGCCCGGCGACAGCGTTGCCGTTGACGCCGTCATTATGGAGTTCGCCTGACGCCCTGCCGTTATCCGGAGGTGCGTTAGACGCGAACCTCGAAGGGCGACAGAAATCGCAGATGCAAGCGTTACGGTTTCTTCTTTCGCCGTCCGGGCGGCTTTCTCCGCAGGCTTTCGTCGTCGCCGCTGTCGTCGTGTATCTCGCCGGGGCTGCGTCACACGCGCTTACAATGCCGGCCATCGTGGTGCACGTCGGACCTTGGCTGTTCGCGGCCGTGCAGGCATTTCTGATATGGGTCTGGTACGTTGTGCACGCGAAGCGGCTGCATGACGCCGGCCGTTCTGTCGGCCCGGCGATTGGCGCGAGCCTTCTTTATGCATTGTCGATCATTCTGCTGTTGATCTTGGCCGTTTCGTTTTACGCCCCGCTGGCGGGCCAAACGTCGGACGCGAACACGGCAAGTGCGCTGGGCCTGATCCTGCTGATTTCGGTTATCGCGGTTTTGCTTGGGTCCGCTCCTTACGATTTGACCTGGTTAGTCGTGGCTGTCCTCGTTTTGCTCTCGCTTCTGCCGGTGATCCTCGCAGTTGGTGTCACAGTGTTCGCCGCGACGCGGCCAAGCGGGGTAGGCCGCCCAGCGTGAACTTATATTTTGCCTATGGATCGAACATGCATCGCGACGTGATGGCGACGCACGCTCCGACTGCGAAGCCGGTTGGGATCGGGGTGTTGGCGAACCATTGCTTCGTGATCACCGCAGATGGTTATGCGTCCGTAAACCCTAAGCGCACTCAAGCCGTTTATGGCGTGCTCTGGCGCATCGGCCCTCGCGACCGCGTGAGGCTCGATGCCTGGGAGAACATCGCCGGCGGTCTCTATCGGGCAAAGCTGTTGCCGGTTCAACACGCCGGTCATCGCTGCAAAGCGCTCACTTACATCGCGCGGCCGCGGCCTGTGGGACCGGCGAAAGCTGGCTATATGGAACTTGTCGTCGCGGCCGCGGTGGAGTGGAAGCTGCCAACCGCGTACATTGCACACTTGCGGCGTTTTTTGCTGAAGCGTTCGTGCGGCGCGACTTGGCGCAGTCTTAAGGAATACGGATGGACGTGATCTTTCAGGTCGTCATCCGCGGCCGGGTGCAGGGCGTAGGCTACCGCGCCTGGGCGGAAGTGGCCGCGCTCGAACTCGGCATTCAGGGTTGGGTGCGCAACTCCCGCGACGGCTCGGTCGAAGCGGTTTTGGCGGGCTCTGAGGAAGCGGTCCTGACCATGATTGAGCTGTGCCGGGATGGTCCGCCCGGCGCAAGGGTTGCGGCGGTCGATCAGCGCGAAGCAGGTGCTGTAGACTTGGCATTGCGCCGTCCCGGCGAGCTGTTCTCAGTGCTGGCAAGCGCTTGAGTCTCGGCCGTTGCGCCGAACAGCTTTTCGAATTCGACCCGCAGCGTCACATCGACGTCGTTCATCGTCACCGGCGCACCGAGATCGGCAAGTGAGGTTATGCCATATCGCCGATCGGAAATCCCACAGGGCACGATGCCGGAGAAATGTGACAGGTCCGGCGCGACGTTGAGCGCAAATCCGTGGAAAGTGACCCAGCGCTGTATGCGAATTCCGATGGCGGCGATCTTATCCTCAGCGCCTTGGCCTTTCTCCGGCCGCCGCACCCACACCCCGATGCGATCGTCGCGGCGCTCGCCGCGCACATTGAATGCGGCAAGCGTATGGATGATCCACTGCTCAATAGTAGCGACGAAGCGGCGAACATCCGGTGCGCGGCGCTTGAGGTCGAGCATCAGATAGCCGACCCGCTGACCGGGCCCATGATAGGTGAATTGGCCGCCACGACCCGCGGTGTAAACGGGAAATCGCGCCTCGATGAGCTCCTGCGGTTGCGCTGACGTGCCGGCCGTGAACAGGGGAGGGTGCTCGACCAGCCAGACGAGTTCTCGCGCCTCACCTTGCGCAATCGATACGGCGCGCGCGGCCATGAACTCAACTGCGGCCTCATAGTCGATGCGACGGGAAGCAACGCTCCACTCTACCGGCGGCGAACCGGCAATCGGGAGCAGGCCAATCTTCGGATCGTTGCGCGTGTTGACCGCCTCGTAGGAGCTCTCAATAGAAAGTAGTGTAATTTCAGATATCTGTCTGTGCAAATTGGCTGACGTTCGGGTAGCCTTTCGATGTTCACCCTTCGTCTGAGAGAAGGTCGCGCGCGGCCTGTGGCATCGTCGCTTCTGTCTGGACGCAATGCGCGTGATCGCGGCTGACCGTCGACGACACGCGGCTTTCTCATGCGAACGTCAATGTTCGAAGGCTTGCAGGCCGCAAACCAAGTAATCTGGCGGCTTGGCGGCGTTATTTGATCGACGCGAACAAACTGGAAGTCGGATTTAGTGGCAGTATTGCCCCATTACTGCAATTTCGAACTGGCGCGCTGGTTGCAGAAGCGTCCGCCTCGCGGTGTTTGGCGCGCTTTTTGCGATAAAACGGCATCAATCTTGCCTATTGTCGGAGAGGTTCGGCTCATAGGTGATACGATGACAGGTAAACTGCATTTGAAAGCGCTTTGTTCGGTTCTTCTGACGGTCGGCTTGCTGAGCCTGCCGGCAGCTGCGGATGAATGGCCGACCCGGACCGTAACAATAGTCGTGCCATTTGGCGCTGGCGGTAATACCGACATGATGGGGCGCCTGGCGGCGAAAGACTTGTCGCAGAAGTTCGGCCAAAATTTCATCGTCGAAAATCGGCCCAGTCCCGGCGGCGTCATTGGTGTCAGAGAAGTCGTGGAAGCCCACCCCGATGGCTACACGTTGCTGTTTTGCGCGTCGTCGATGATCACGCTGACGCCACAGGTGCAAAACATTGCTTTCGATCCGATGAAGCAATTGGTGCCGATCACCAATGTCGGCACCGGCGCGGAGGTGATGGCAATCAAGCGGAGCTTGCCGGCGACCAATCTGCCGGAGTTCCTCGCCTATGCGAAAGCAAACCCCGGCAAGCTGAACCTTTCCACTGCCGGCGTCCAAAACCTGAGCGAGTTCGCGCCGGTGCGGCTGTTCAAGATAACCGGTGTCGATCTCGTCACCGTGCCGGCGCGCGCCGAGCCACAAGCAATTTCCGATCTTATGGGCGGTGTCACAGACGTCTATTTCGGGAACGCATCCTCGCTGTTGCCGCTCGCCAACAATGACCGGATACGCTTGATTGCGGTGAGTACGCCGCAGCGACTCGCCGCTGCACCCAAGCTTCCGACGGTTGCGGAGACCGTGCCAGGCTTCGAATCGACTTCGTGGAATGGCTTTCTGGCGCCGGCCGGCACGCCCGAAACCATCATCACGGCGATCAGGACCGAGATCTCGGCGTTTGTCAAAAAGGATGAGGTTGCACAGCGCCTGGCGGGTTTGGGGATTGTCCCGGGCGGAATGAGCGGAGACCAGATCGAAGCGATGTTCCAGAATGAGCGTGAGACGTTCGCCGGCGTGATTAAGATGATGGGTATCCAGAAGAACAATTAGATTCTCTTCGCGGCTGGGAAGGGTGCGCGGCCGAGCATCTTCTCAGCGTGCCTTAAGTCGCTCAGCCCGACCAATGGCGTGCTCTGCTTTCGCTGTTTTCGAAGTCATTTCGCTCTTCAGGCGCGAAGTAAAAAGTGCTCTGTGGAGGAACGTTTGCGCGAAGACAGCTATGACTATGTGATCGTCGGCGCCGGCTCAGCCGGTTGCGTACTCGCAAATAGGCTCAGCGAGGACGCCAACGTGCGTGTACTTCTGTTGGAAGCAGGGGGGCGCGACATCGACCCACTGATCTCGATTCCACTCGGTATGGGAAAGATCCACCAATTGGAGCTGCATGATTGGGGCTACCAAACAGAACCCGAGTTGAACCTGGACAATCGCCGCATGGGAGCGATGCGCGGCAAGGTTTTGGGCGGCAGTTCGTCGATCAACGTCATGGCTTACACGCGTGGGCATCCGCTTGATTTCGAACGGTGGGCTCGAAATGGCGCGACTGGATGGTCGTACAAAGACGTTCTGCCTTACTTTCGCAAAGGCGAAACATGGGAGGACGGCGAGAGCGAGTGGCGTGGCGGTCGCGGACCCACCGGCACGCAGTTCGCTAAAACGACAGACCCACTCTTTCGTGCGTGGATCGAGGCAGGGAAGGCGGCAGGCTTCCCGTACACGCCGGACTATAATGCCGAGCAGCAGGAAGGCTTCGGCCGCGGACAGTACACGATCCGCGATGGTCGCCGCTCGTCTTCCGCGCGGGCTTATCTCAGGGTTGCGCGTGCCCGACCGAATCTCACCGTGAGGACGCGTGCGCACGTTCACAAGGTGACGTTCGCGGGGCGGCGCGCCACTGGCATCGAATATTGCGTGTCCGGCCGGGTGAAAAAGGTGCACGCCGTGCGTGAGGTGATCCTGAGCGCCGGCGCCTTTAATACGCCGCAGATTCTTATGCTGTCGGGCGTTGGTCCCGCTGACCATCTCAAGCAGGTGGGCGTCGATCCGTTGCATGACTTGCCCGGCGTCGGCAAGAATCTGCAGGATCACCTCGGCACCTGGATTACGTGGTCGCGCAAAAGCCCTGGCACTTTTCACGGTGCGATGCGGTTCGACCGTATGACCATGAGCATGCTGCGCGCCTATTTGTTTGGCACCGGTCCCGGAACGGTGGTGCCGGGCGGTTTGCACGCCTTCGTCAAGACGCGGCCTGAACTGGACGTTCCGGATATTGAATTTATGTTTCACACCGTGCCGCCGCAGACACGATTGTGGTTTCCTGTGTTGCGGCCGGCCTATCGCGATGGCTACGCTATTCGGCCGACGCTCCTGCACCCCGTCAGCCGCGGCGAGGTACTGCTTGCTTCGGATAACCCGCGCGACCATCCCCGCATTCGCTATAATTTTTTCTCCGCACCGGAGGATCTGCCGCGCCTTCGTGAGGGCTTCCGGCTCGCACGGGACGTGGGTGAGAAGCCGTCCATGGCGCCTTATCGCGATGAGGAAGTATCGCCAGGGGCCGCTTGTGTGAGCGATGCCGATATCGATGCCTTCCTCAAGCAAACGGCGACCACCGCTTATCACCCGGTGGGCACTTGCCGTCTCGGTTCCGATCAAGCCTCCGTTCTCGATCCGATGCTGCGGGTGCGCGGGCTTGATGCACTGCGCGTGGTCGATGCGTCAGCCATGCCCGATCTTTTGTCCGCTCATATCAACGCCGGCGTTTTGATGATGGGAGAAAAGGCCGCTGATCATATCCGGCGCGGAGATTGACGCTGAATAAAGTCACCTCAGTTTAACCATCTCGTAACCATGTTCGGGTCAAGACTGTCGCAGCAACGGCCGATCGACAAAAGCCGCGCGGGGCAGCTTGGCGACACTCGACAAAGTCTCGATCGATATTGCGGTGGTATTGGGGAAGACCTCGATGCCGATCCATCAGGTGCTGCGGCTTGGCCGCGGCGCCATCATTGAGCTCGATTCTTCGGAAGAAGATGAGGTTCGCATCCTCGCCAACAACATGCCGGTCGCGAAAGGCACGGTGATCGTGAGCGGCAACCGAATCGCTGTTGAGGTCAAAGAGCTCCTGCCGCGCATGCCGGACGCGGTCTAGCGCCTCGGCGGCCGGACGCCGGGTCATCGGCCGACGCGCTGGTTGTGGGTCTGGGCTTGTCCGCGCAAAATCTTGCTGTTACATCGGCGCCACGCATCGTTTAACGTTGCGTTCACCCCACATGCGGCCGTGGCGGAATTGGTAGACGCACTAGCTTGAGGTGCTAGCGGGGCAACCCGTGGAGGTTCGAGTCCTCTCGGCCGCACCATCGTGATCAACGCAAGGCGCGTGGCGTGTCGTCTCGACACCGCGCCGCCCAGAAGTGTCTGTAAGATTTCATTCAGCATACGCGGCCAAGCGGCGCGCTGCTGTGATTTATCCCAGGCCCGGCGTCCAAATTTGGCCGCGATAGCGTCATAACCGACCGGCGACGGGATGGGGAATTTCTGCATGACTATCCGCATAGCGAGTTCTGATTGCGTTGCTTTTGGCTGCGATCGAATTGAGCGGCTGCGCTGCGCCAAACCCGTGTCCGCCGGGCTGGCACCCGGGGCCGTACGGCCGCAGATGCCGCCCCGATGTCGGACCCTATCCGCCGCCGCCCGGCTACCTGCCGCCGCCTGGCGCACCCGGATATGCCCCACCGCCTCCGCCGCCCGGAGGGTATCCGCCTCCGCCCGCGTCTGCGCCGCCCCGGGCGGGCCGCCGCCTTCGTAAGTGCACCGATGAGCTGACACCAAGGCGCCACGAGCTTCGGCGCCTTGGTCGCTGTCCCTATAAAGTCTCAGCGTGCTTGCCGCTGCCGGATTTTCTTACTTTTCTGAGGGCTGTTCGGACGTGAGCGGAATGGTTGGCCGCCAAAGTCCGATGCGCATGGCTTCTAAAGCTGAGCGCCAGCGCCCGCGATCGCGGCCACCCGATACGCGTTTCGGCTGCGCTGAAGTCTTTCAGATCCATGTTCTGCAGATCGGGTGCCGGTAGTTCGGTTACGTCCGTCTGCGTGGATGGACCAGGTGGCTGCGGCCATTGGACCGCCGCAGTCCCGGCCGAATAAGCCGCGCCCGTCCGATCCGCCAGATCAACCGGTCCGATTGGCGCCGGAGATGAAGATTCCGGCCCACTGACCGTTTCGATTCGTCCCGGGACCGTGCTGGGCACCACGTGGACGACGCGGAAGCCCTTCTCTTTCAGCTCCTTCAACAGTTCCGGCAACGCCGCAACGGTTGACTTGTGAATGTCGTGCAAGAGCAGAATGCCGCTGCCGCGTTTCTCGAGGCGGGTCATCGCCCGAGAAACGATATCGTGCGGTTTGATGTGGCGGTGCCAATCATCGGCGACCGTGTCGGAGCTGAAAACGATCAGTGAACGCGCGGCAGCTTCTTGCTCGATCACCGGCGATCGGGCCAAGCCCGGAATGCGGATGAACGGCGCGACCTTGTTCGGATCGCCCAGCGCTTCCGTCACGTCGGCGATGCCCTGGTCGATTTCCCAACGCACCTTCTCGATCGGCAATTTCTGCATCCGCAAGGGATGATCTTCGGTGTGGGTGCCGATCGTGTGGCCTTCCTGATAAATCCGCTGCACGACATCGAGGGAATGTGTGCGCCATCTGTCCGACCAGGAAATACGTCGCCTTGACGCATTGCGCGGCCAAAATGTCGAGGACCTGGTTCGAATAGGGCGGCAGCGGCCCATCATCGAATGTGATGACGACCTCTTTATCCGCGAGCGGCAAGGTCTGCGGATACTGCATCGAGCCGACCAGCGTCAGTTCGCCCGGCTGAACCACCAGCACGCGGCTCGTGCCGAGCGCATCCGGGTTGCCGGGACATTCTTCCGCCAGCGCCGGTGAACCGGTCGAGAATGCGGTGGTCAGGATCGCCGACGCAACCAGCGCGAGCGCAAAAACGTTCGGAAATGACGCGCGACTGCTCTGCATGCCCTTTTTCGGTCGCCGGCTCTGCAACGAGCCGTTACCGCCTTCTAAAACCCCCATACCGGATGGCTGGATTAATGTCATGTTTACAATCAAGCCACAGTCCGCGCATCTGTTGAAAAGAGCGGCGGCCGATTGTCTTTCCTTGTCGTTAATCCAGGACATTTAGAAATCCAGGACATTTAGACCTGCACCAGATTTCCTGAACGGGACGTGAACTATGACGGTCGCCGCGGCAGGCCGGAGATGGTGGGCCGCATACCGGTTGCTTGGGGGCTCGTCGCTGCGTTCTCCGGCCGGTGAGAGCCAGGCAGGAACGGAAGCCGGAACTGAAGCCGGGACACCAGGGCGGCTCGCCTTATGCTTTTCCTGCCGGCGTTTTTTGCCGCGGGGATGATCCTTTGTGCCGCGATCGGTTTTGCCGTTACCCAGTTCGGCGAAAGTCGTCTCGAAGCTCAACAGCATGCCGCCTTGCGGCGGGCGCTTGAAAGGTGCGCGCACACATGGGCAGCGTTGAAGATGTGGATGGCGCGCTTGTCCGGCTGGTCGAGCGGCGCGCAGGCCTTAAAGAATTGAGGTTCGATGCCGACCCGCCGGAGGACAGCGGGCGTGAGATGCAATCTCTGCACGACGCGCGCGGTCGGATCATTGGATGGTTCAGCTGGGTGACCGATAACGCTCTGGTCCGCGCCATGAACCGGCTTTGGGGTCTTTTGGGCGCGGTGGGTTTTGCACTCGGCGTGGTCGGATTTTTGGCCGTGCGCGCCTCGCGGCATCTCCTTCGTTCGCTCGACCGAAGTGCCGAGGCGGCGCGCAAGCTGGTCGGGCAAGACGCTCTGACCGGACTTCCCAATCAGCGCGCCATGATCGAGCCATCTCGCCGAGGCGGTTGCGAAGCGTCGCTCCGGCATCGTCGGGTTTGTTGTTATCGACATCGACGGCCTGCACGAGGTCAACGATACGCTCGGGCGGGCCGGCGGCGACGCCGTGATTGTAAATGTTGCCGAACATCTGCGCACCGGATTGCCGAATGATGCGCTGTTGGGACGCTTCGAGGAGGATGAATTCGCGGTCATTATCAGCAGCGAGAACAAAGTCGCCGTAATTTGCTGGTCGACGCGGTGAGGACCGCGCTGCAGCGGCCGATCTTTGTTGACCGGATGTGGCAGATCACTGCCGGTATCGGCGTTGCTGAAGCCCCGGAGGACGGAACGACTGCCGATGAAGTCGCCCGCCGCGCCGGTCTCGCGCTGCGCGCGGCTAAACGCGAAGGCCGAAGCAGGGCGCGATTTTTCGAACCGCAAATCGAAACCGAATATGCCGAGCGGCGTTCGCTGTTGCGCGAATTGCAATCGGCGATCTCGCTGCAAACTTTCGACGTCCATTATCAGCCGATCGTTGCCGCCGACGGCGGCGCCATCGTCGGCGTCGAAGCGTTGCTGCGCTGGAACCACCCGAGCCGAGGTGTCGATCCCGCCCTCGGTATTCATTCCGCTCGCCGAACAAAGCGGCCTGATGTCCCAGCTTGGCGAGATCGTGCTGCGGCGGGCGCTGGCCGACGGCGCCCGCTGGCCGGCCTTGTCGGTCGCGGTCAATCTTTCCCCGGTGCAAATTCGCGACCGCTGGCTGGTCGATCTGGTCAGCGTTGCGATGGCCGACGCCGGCATCGCGTCGTCGCGCGTCGTCCTCGAAGTCACCGAAGGCGTCCTGATCGATAACCCGCAGGAAGCGCTGGAGCGGCTCGACGCTTTGCGCGCGCTGGGCGTCAGCATCGCGCTCGACGATTTTGGCACCGGCTTTTCGAGCCTGAGCTATCTGCAAAAATTTCCCTTCGACCAGCTCAAGATCGATCGCGCCTTTGTGGCTTCGCTCGGCTCCGCCGGCTCGACCGGCGCCATCATCCAGGCGATCGTCACGTTGGGCCACGCGCTTGGCATGAAAGTGCTGGCGGAGGGCGTTGAGACCGACGAACAGCGGGTGTTGCTGCGGCTTGCCGGCTGTGACGAGATGCAAGGCTACCTGTTCGCCAGGCCCGGGCCGGCCGCCGAAATCGACAAGCTCCAGAACCAGGTTGCGCGCTCGGCGGTCGGCTAAAGGCCCCGCCACGCTGACACGGCCGCGATCCAACCGCTATCGTCGCCGCGGAGCCCGGCGCGAGCGTGCGCCTGCCGCAGAGCCAACGATGATCGCCAACAGCCTTCCCGGCCTCGATTTCGATCTCGGTCAAGATATCGAGATGCTGCGCGACACCGTCGGCTCGTTTGCGCAGGCCAAGATCGCGCCGAACGCCGCCGAGATCGATCGCTCCAACAAATTTCCGCGCGAGTTGTGGCCGCAGCTCGGCGAGCTCGGACTTCTCGGCATCACGGTCGAAGAGGAATGGGGCGGGGCAGGGATGGGCTACCTCGCCCATTGCGTGGCGATGGAGGAGATTTCGCGCGCCTCGGCGGCGATCGGTCTGTCGTACGGCGCGCATTCGAACCTTTGCGTCAATCAGCTTCGGCGCAACGGCAGTGACGAGCAGAAGAAGCGCTATCTGCCGAAGCTGATTTCCGGCGAGCATGTCGGCGCCTTGGCGATGTCGGAGCCCAATGCCGGGTCGGACGTCGTTTCCATGCGCACGCGCGCCGACAAGAGCGGCGACCGCTACATTCTCAACGGCTCGAAAATGTGGATCACCAACGGGCCGCTTGCCGACACCATGGTGGTGTACGCCAAGACCGATCCCACCGCGGGCTCCCGCGGCATCACCGCCTTCATCGTCGAGAAGGCGTTCAAGGGATTTTCTACCGGCCAAAAACTCGACAAGCTCGGCATGCGCGGCTCCGATACCGGCGAACTCGTCTTTCAGGATTGCGAGGTGCCGGCCGAAAATGTGCTTGGCGTCGTTGGCAACGGCGTCAACGTCCTGATGTCCGGTCTCGACTACGAACGCGCGGTGCTGGCGGCGGGCCCGATCGGCGTGATGCAGGCGTGCCTCGATCTGGTGCTGCCTTACGTCCACCAGCGCACCCAGTTCGGCCAGCCGATCGGCCGCTTCCAGCTCATTCAGGCCAAGCTCGCCGACATGTATGTCACGCTCAACGCCAGCAAGGCTTACGTCTACGCCGTGGCGAAGGCCTGCGATCGCGGCGCGACCACGCGTGAGGATGCCGCCGGCGCGATCCTTTACGCCGCCGAACGCGCGACCTGGATGGCGCTGGAAACCATCCAGTGTCTCGGCGGCAACGGCTACATCAACGACTTCCCGGCCGGGCGGCTGTTGCGCGACGCCAAGCTCTACGAAATCGGCGCCGGCACGTCCGAAATCCGCCGCATGCTGATCGGCCGCGAAATTTTCGAGAAGACCCGTTGATGACGGCACGCTTGCGACTCCCTCTCCCCGCACGCGGGGAGAGGGTGGGGTAAGGGGGCCTCTCCGCCGGGCTCAGAACGGCAACGCTCAGACTCGCTGAGAGGCCCCCTCATCCTCGCTTCGCTCGACTTCTCCCCGCGTGCGGGGAGAAGTGAACACGCGAAATCGTTCCCGCGACGCGAATGCGCCGGAGTTATGCCTCGTCATTGCGAGCGAAGCGAAGCAATCCAGCGGGGCAATGAACGCTCGCTTCGTTGACCTAAATAACGAAACCGCAGCGCTGGATTGCTTCGCCTTCGGCTCGCAATGACGAACAAAAAGAAAAAAGGAAGCGGAACGCCGACAGACGTGTGTATCCAACCTCCGCACCTTCGCGACAAGTTCACGCAGTCTGCGCAAACCATCTGCTGGCGCGGCGCGCGTCCTGCGGGACGCGCTCGCCTATCGGCGTTCCACCGCGGCTCTAGCTTAGGCGACCGAACGCCACTGCTCAGCTTCAGACACGCGCTTCCTGGGACTCGGTCGGGGCGCACGATCGCAAAGCTTCGAACAACCGGGTTCGAAAGATCATGCACGGTTCAGCGGGCGTTACCCGCTCCTTCCTGTCCCAGTCCAGCGAGCTCCTCGCAGACCGGTCATAATGCCGGCCGGGCGTGTTCCCGAAGCTGCCCGGGTGCGGAGTGTATCGTTCCGCGCGCGGGCACCGCACTCGCTCCACCTCCCGGAATACCTTCGCGACAGGCGTCCTTGGCGAGCGAGATTCGTCTAATATGTACCTGAAATGGAGACGAAAGTCAATAGAAACGTGACGCGACAAGCGCATGGTGGTAACTCGCGGCCATTCGAACATCGGCGCAACATATGATAGCGTTGGTGACGTGTCGTGCGCCGATCAAAGTGGAGCCGGCGGGTTCGCTTGAAGACCACGCGTTATTTCGAAGAGCAGGTGCTGCGCAAACGCCCGTATATACGGCGCGAATGGTGCCAACCCGTGCTCGACGCGCCAATCCGGCGCACGCTTCAGATGGACGGCCGCGTTCGCTTCTGGGGTAAAATTGTTGTGCCGGGCGAAACTCGACCGCGATATCTGCGGGTTGTAACACTGAGCGACGGAGAGACGGTCCATAACGCGTTCTTCGACCGCAACTTCCGCGAGGATGAGCGATGAAGCTGCATTACTATCCCGAAACAGACAGCCTTTACATCGAATTGACGAGCGCGCCCGGCGCCGAGGCACGAGAAATTGTCGAAGGCCTGGTCGTCGATTTTGACGCTAATGGCAACGTCGTCGGTCTCGATATCGACCACGCCTCTCGCAAGCTCGATCTATCACGAATTGAGACGATAGCGCTGCCGCCGGTCAGTGCGATCGAGCGAGATTCTCTGAGAGCGTACCTGAAGTAGCGACGAAAGTCAACAGAAGCGTGACGCGGATGTAACTGGGCGCATCGTAGCTGCCTCGCGGTCATTCGAACATTGGCGCGAAGCTCGACCCCAATATCTACGGGTTGTAACACTGAATGACGGAGAGACGGTCCATAACGCGTTCTTCGACCGCAACTTCCGCGAGGATGAGCGATGAAGCCATTACTATCCGCGAAGCAGACAGCCTTTACATCGAATTGACGAGTGCGCCCGGCGCCGAGGCACGAGAAATTGTCGAAGGCCTGGTCGTCGATTTTGACGCTAATGGCAACGTCGTCGGTCTCGATATCGACCACGCTTCTCGCAAGCTCGATCTATCACGAATTGAGACGATAGCGCTGCCGCCGGTCAGTGCGGCGGAGTGATCTCGGCGGACGCGGCAAGCACGTAGGGCGGATTAGCGTAGCGTAATCCGCCATTCGATCTGTCGCGAGGACGGCGGATTACGCCTTCGGCTAATCCGCCGCCTCTACGGGCTAATTAGTTAGCAGGATTACGGTGACAGTGCGACCGGACTCGTCCTGGCCATCCACGTCTTCTTGTTCGCTCTCGTTAAGGCATTGATATCCGGCACCTAGGGAGCGAAGCGACGCCGTCCTCGGGACGGCTGTGGCCGGACATAACGAGCCAAATGCGCAGCGAGCTTGCCGACGTGGCGGATGGCGGCTACGCCTTTCGCCTTCGCACTGCGGCGGACGGGTCGGCTAACTCGGCCCGCTGATTTGCGCAACAAAAGGACGTAGGTGCCCCCACCCAAGCCCATTCCGATCTTCGACGGCCACAACGACGTCCTGCTCCGGCTGCACATGCGCGGCGGTGCGGATGCGGTGACGGCGTTTCTGCAAGGCGAGGAGAAGGGCCATCTGGATCTTCCCAAGGCGCTCAAGGGAGGATTTGCCGGCGGCCTGTTCGCGATCTTCGTGCCGTCGCCGAAACGGAAAGATCGCGCCAACGGCGAAGCGGCTCCGCAGGAGACCGGCAGCGTCGTCGGCAACGATCCGGCGCCGCCTGCCGTCGATACCGCTGAAGCGCAGCGCGTGGTGTTCGCCATGGCGTCGCTGTTGTTCCGGATCGAGCGGGAGTTGAACGGGCGCGTTCGCGTTTGCCGGACTGTTGCCGATATCGAAAGCTGCCTCGCCGACGGCGCGCTGGCGGCGGTGCTGCATATCGAAGGCGCCGAAGCAATCGATGCGAATTTCGAACTGCTTGACGTGCTGTACGCAGCGGGGCTGCGCTCGCTTGGGCCGGTGTGGAGCCGGCCGAATGTGTTCGGCCACGGCGTGCCGTTCCGCTGTCCGTCCTCGCCCGATACCGGCCCCGGTTTGACCGATCTCGGCAAGGCGCTGATCGGCGCCTGCAACCGGTTGCGGATTCTGGTCGATCTGTCGCACCTCAATGAGCGCGGCTTTTGGGACGTTGCCGAGATCTCTAACGCGCCGCTGGTCGCGACGCACTCCAACGCCCACGCGGTCAGCCCGCACTCGCGCAATCTGACCGACAAGCAACTGGCGGCGATCGGCGAAACCGGCGGCCTCGCCGGTCTCAACTTCGCCACGAGCTTCCTGCGTCCGGACGGCCGTCACGATCGGGACACGCCGCTCGACCTGATGATCGCGCACATCGAGCACATGCTCGAACATGCCGGCGAAGACTGCGTCGGACTTGGCTCCGATTTCGACGGCGCCATGATCCCCACGGCACTCGGCAACGCGGCCGCGCTGCAAAATCTGGTGCAGGCGATGCGCAAGCGCGGCTTCAACGATGAGCTGATCGAGAAATTGTGTTTTGGAAATTGGCTGCGCGTCTTGGGGCGGACGTGGGGGAGGTAGCAAGGCGGAAGAGAGTTTTTAGTCCGAAGTTCGGCTTGGCGATTCCCTCTCCCCGCGTGCGGAGAGAGGGAGGCGCGAGCTTCACCCCAACCTTCGATCGTATTCCAGCACAGCATTGAGCAACACCTGGGCGCCGGCGGCGCATTCGTCGAAGCTTGTCGACTCGGCTTCGTTGTGGGAAATGCCGCCGGCGCAGGGGACGAAGATCATCGTCGTCGGTGCGACGCGGGCGATGTAGGCGGCGTCGTGGCCGGCGCCGGAGATCATGTCGCGGGATTTGAAGCCGGCCTTCTGCGTGCCGATGCGCACGCACTCGATCAGTTCCGGTGCGAATTTCACGGCGGGCGAATTCCAGATGCGGGCTTCCTGGTAGGTGAGCTTCATCGGCTCGAGGATCGCGGCGAGCGAAGCGCGCAATTTTTCTTCCATGGCGTCGAGCACTTTTTCGTCCGGATGGCGGAAATCGACGGTGAAAAATACTTCGCCCGGCACGACGTTGCGGCTGTTCGGCTTGTTCTCGATCAGGCCGACTGCACCCACGGCATCGGGCGCGTGCTCCAGCGCAATCGCCTCGATGCGCTCGATCATACGGGCGGCGCCGACGAGCGCATTCTTGCGCAGCCGCATCGGCGTCGCGCCGGTGTGGGCCTCCTGGCCGGTCACCGTGACCTCGTACCAGCGCATGCCCTGCACGCCCTGGACGATGCCGATCATCTTGCCTTCGTCTTCGAGGATCGGGCCTTGCTCGATGTGGAGTTCGAACATGGCGCCGAACTTGCGCGCGCCGGCTTTCTCACTGCCCCTGTAGCCGATGCGGGCGAGCTCCTCGCCGAAGGTCTTGCCGTCGCGGTCGGCGCGCGAATAGGCGTAGTCGGGCGTGAACACGCCGGCGAATACGCCCGACGCCAGCATCGCCGGCGCGTAGCGCGAGCCTTCCTCGTTGGTCCAGTTGACGATCTCTATGGCTGCGTTGGTTTCGTAGCCGGTCTCATGCAGCGTGCGCAGCGCTTCGAGCGCGCCAAGCACGCCGAGCACGCCGTCGAACTTGCCGCCGGTCGGCTGGGTGTCGAGATGCGAGCCCATCGCGATCGGCGGCAGTCGATCGTTCTTGCCCGGCCGGCGCGCGAACATATTGCCGACTTCGTCGACCGCGACGGTGCAGCCGAGCGCCTCGCAGCGCGCCTTGAACCAGTCGCGCACCTGCCGATCGAGATCGGTCAGCGTCAGCCGGCAAATGCCGCCTTTGGCGGTGGCGCCGAACTTCGCCGTCTCCATCAGCGTATCCCAAAGCCGCTGCGCGTCGATCTGCAGGTTTTGCATTTTGCTCCTCAATCATCATTTCTCGTTCACGCTCGCGGTCGATGTCCGCTTTCGTCCAAAAAACGACTGCGTGGTGGTGCGGCAGCGAACTGACGTGACGCGCCGGGACATGATCCTTCAGCCCTGTCTCACAGAGGCGGGATCTTATTGCACTTCGCAGCCGATTGCCCCGGCGGGCTTCATGCTGACATCGAACGAACCGTCGGATCGCGCCTTCGCCTCCAGCAACCCCTCTTGTTTGTGCAGATCAAGACAGGCGTTTTTCAGTTTATCAGTGAGGTCTTTCTTCTTTTCGAGAACTGCGGCGTGGGCTTCCGTTACGTCCTTGAACTTTAGAAGCATGAGGGCTTTGGCCACGTCGTCGGGTTTCCAGTCTTTGCAGACCGCTTGATACCCATCCTTGTGTTTTCCCTCATGGTTTTCCGCGAGTTGGGCAATCTTGGCGATGGCGTCCGCGTTGTTTTTGTCGGGTTTCCCAGCAGTCTTTCCGTTGCCGAACGCGGCGAAATCCGTGCTGACCACCGGGCAGGCAAAGGAAACCTCGATGAGCATTCCTTTAGCCTTGTCGAACTTCCAGCTGTCCTTCGGGGTCACTTTGGTTTTACCGAGCAACTTGCCGCCGAATCGCTGGTGTGCGGCATTCACGAACTCCTCGACCGTATCCGCATCAAGCTTTATGGCGCCGGCAACGGCCGCGGTGGAGCAAATCAAAGCTGCAATGAAAGCTGCTCCCGTGAACCTTGCCGCGATAGCCGTTAGCGCATCGATCTGCTGGTTCTGCATCTTGCTCCTCACTCATCGCTTCTCCCTCTCCCAGTGTGCGGGCATAAGGGACTGACTTACGGCGTGACATCCATGCGTTGCACCGGGCGCGGCGCGTTGAGTTCTCGCCAGGTGGCATTGGCGACATGGATGGCGGGGAAGGGATCTCGCGGCACGTATTGGCCGGCGCCTGCGGTGGCGCGCAGGTCGCCGTCGAGCCAGGTGAGTGTGCCGCGCGACAAGGTTGCGCGCGGCAGGCCGGTGCATGTGAAGCCTTCGAACACATTGTAGTCGATCCGGCTCACTTGCTTTTTCGCCGAGATGGTTTTGCTGGCGCCTCGGATCCCAGATGACGAGATCGGCGTCGGAGCCGACCGCGGCCGCGCCCTTCTTTGGATAGACATTGAGGATGCGCGCGATGTTCGCCGAGGTTACCGCGACGAATTCTTCTTTGGTAATGCGGCCGGTATTGACGCCGGTCGTCCACAGCACCGGCAGCCGGTCCTCGAGCCCGCCGGTGCCGTTCGGGATTTTGGTGAAGTCGTCGCGGCCGAGCCGTTTCTGCGCGGTGGTGAAGGCGCAGTGATCGGTGGCGACGACCTGCAGCGAGCCCGATTGCAGGCCGGCCCAGAGGCTCGCCCGATGTTCTTGGGTGCGAAACGGCGGCGACATCACGCGCTGCGCCGCATATTCCCAGTCCGTGTTGCGATATTCGCTTTCGTCGAGGACAAGGTGCTGGATGATGGGCTCGCCGTAAACGCGCTGGCCCGCAGCGCGGGCCCGCGCGATGGCTTCATGGGCGTCGCGGCTCGACGTATGCACGATATAGACCGGGCAGCCAGCCATGTCGGCGATCATGATGGCGCGGTTGGTGGCTTCGCCCTCGACCGCGGGCGGCCGCGAATAGGCATGCGCCTCCGGGCCGGTCATACCGTTGCCGAGATGATATTGCTGCAGGTGCCAGACCACGTCGCCGTTCTCGGCGTGCACGATCGGCATCGCGCCGAGCGAGGCACAGCGCTGAAACGAGTTGTACATCTGGTCGTCATTGACCATCAGCGCGCCCTTGTACGCCATGAAATGCTTGAACGTGTTGATGCCGTAGGTTTTGACGGTCGTCTCCATCTCGTCGAAGACCTGCTTGTCCCACCAGCTGATCGCCATGTGGAAGCCGTAATCGGATGCCGCGCCTTCGGCTTTGCGCCGCCAGTCCTGGTAGGCGGCAAGGAGCGACTGGCCGGGAACCGGGATGCACATGTCGACCACCATGGTGGTGCCGCCGGAGAGCGCGGCTTTGGTGCCCCATTCGAAATCGTCAGCCGTCACCGTGCCCATGAACTCAAATTCAAGATGAGTGTGCGGATCGATGCCGCCGGGCATGACAAAACAGCCGCCGGCATCGATCACTTCGGCGCCGGCCGGGGCTTCGAGATTGGCGCCGATCGCGGCGATGGTGCCGTCGCGGACGAGAACGTCGGCGCGCCGTGACGCGTCGTGGTTGACGACGGTGCCGCCGCGGATGAGTTTCAGCATGAGGATGTCCTGTCCTGCTCTGGTGTCCCGGCTTTGCGTCGGTGTGGAATGCATTTTTGTATGTTGCCGCCGGTACGTCAAAGCGGGTCCTGAAGGGGTGGTCAATGTCGATACGGTCCATGCGGATTGCCGGTGCGTGCCTTGCGGCCTTGGTCCTGGCCTTGTGCGGGGCGAGCGCCGCGCACGCTCAAGACGAAAAACCGACGGCGCGGCAGACCGCTGCTATTCGCGCCTGCGCCGACAAAAACCAGGACGATGTCACCGAGGCGGAACGGCAATGTCTGTTCGAGCTTGTGGCGGAGCCGTGCCAGAAAACGCCCGCAGGCCAATCCAACGTCGGGATGGCCGATTGCTTTCGTCTCGAAACCAAAATCTGGGATGATTTGCTTAACGAGAATTACAAAAGCCTGCGCGATGTCATCGATGCCGGCCAAGCAGCAAAGCTCCGCGACATGCAGCGGGCCTGGATCGCATCGCGCGATGCCACCTGCGCGTTCTATGACGTCAAAATCCAGGGCAGCATGGCGCTCCCGATGGGCGCGGCTTGCATCGCCCGCGAAACGGCGCGCCGCGCGCTGCTGCTGAAATTCTTCACCCGTTTGTGAACTGGCCGTCATCCCGATCGGCTGTGATCGGCGCGGCAAGCTGACTACAATCTCGCCGTCATTTCCGACAAACCCGACTGTTCGAGCAGGCGCAATGTCGTCCGTGTTCGGAACTGCCAGCCAATCTGTTTCTTATCTCCGAAGTGCCGACCCCTGCACCTGTCGGAGCAACCACGTCGTAGGGAGTAGAGCCATGAACACTTCGATCTCACGTCGCATCCTGGTGCTGGCGGCCTGCACGGCCGGCGTTGCGGTTTGGGCCGCGGCATCGGATGCCGCGCCGGAATCCTTCACGGTCGCGCTTTCCGGGTCGCAGCAGGTGCCGGCGGTCGAAACGCCGGGGAAGGGAACCGCCGATCTGACCTACGATCCGGCAACGCGGATGGTGACCTGGAGCATCAGCTACGACGGACTGTCAGCACCGGCCACCATGGCGCATTTCCACGGGCCGGCGGCCGCAGGCAAGAACGGCCCGGTCGCGATCTGGCTGAGCAAACAGGGAAGCCCGCCCGCAAGCCCGATCAAGGGCGAAGCGACGCTGACGCCCGAACAGGCGGCGCAGTTCACCGCCGGCGACTGGTACATCAATGTCCACACCCAGGCCCATCCGGGCGGCGAAATTCGCGGCCAGGTGGTGCCGCCCAAAAGCTGATTCCGCCGGCTGATCGCACTCACAGCACGTTGACGAGGACGACGACGGCAAGCGCGCTGACGCCGAGCAGAAGGCTTGCGCGCACGAGGCTGCGGATACAGGGGCGCGGCACGTCGGGCGGCAATTGCTTTCGTCCGGTGATCATCGGGGTGAGCAGATTGTGGCCCTTGGCGATGGCGTAGATCGCGATGGCAACAATGTGCAGCGCGATTGCCGCGAGCAGCAGATCCCAGAAAATCCAGTGCAGCGCCGTGATCGCGTTGGCGATCCGCGCGGGAACGAGCTCAGTGAGCGGTCCCTGGTCGGCGACATCGTTGGCGACGTAGAGTCCACTCAGCGTTTCGCCGAGCAGCAGCGCGAGCAAAAGTAGCACCATCCAGGCGCCGGCCGGATTGTGTCCGACTTGACGATCGGGTTCACGGCGGAGTGCGTGTTTGAGGTGGCTGATCGCGAGCCGCGGAGAAGCAACAAAGCGGGAGAACCGCGCGGTGTCGCTGCCGGCCAGTCCCCACAGCAGCCGAAAAATAACAAGCGCGAGAACGGCGTAGCCGGCCTTGGCGTGCCAATCCATCCAATCCAGCCGCCAGGTGATGTAGGCGGCGAGAACCAGCGCGGCCGTCAACCAATGAAACAGCCGGACAGGGGCGTCCCAAACTTGAATCTTGCGGTCGGAGCTATTCATCGTGCGTCGGTCCGGCGTGCTTGGTTGCTCGCGCCTTTGACGATTGCCGCCGGGCCATCGAAGGCGCCAGGCGTTTCTTATGGGTTCTAAGCATTTCTTAAGCGGTCGAAGCGTTCTTTAGGTGGTCAATGGCTTACTAAGCCAAAGAATGAGTACGTCAAAGAACCTGATCCGCGGTGGAAATGGGCCACTAACTCATTGAATCCAGAGCGAATCAGCTATGCTATCGGGCAGCCGGAGACGCTGGAGCTAAGAGCCATGCTGCGCGTTCGGTTGAAGGCTGATGGTCGCTTGGTGGAAGTCCTGCCCGATGGCAGCGAGGGACCGATTTCCATTTCAAACGGCGTTCGCGCGCCACACGTCAACAATGCCGCGCACGCAACGCATGGCCGCTTCCTGGATGCGGCCTACGCACGCAATGTGCGCGGTCAGACGGGGTTGACGCAAACCGCGTTCGCGGCACGGATCGGCGTGCCGGTCGAAACGGTGCGCAACTGGGAACAGGGCAAACGTTCGCCGCGCGGACCGGCTCGCGCCTTGCTCAAGGTGATCGAACGGGCGCCGGAAGCCGCCTTCGCGGTGTTGGGCGCCAAATCGTCGTGATCCCCGTCTTGCCGCGCTGGATATGACCGACATAACCACCAAGAATGCGGGCATTCCGGTCGTTGAGGCCAAGGGCGCAAGGATTCCCATGCTGGGGCTCGGCACCTGGGATTTGCGCGGTCGCGTTTGCGCGCGCGTGGTCGAGCAGGCCTTGCGGCTCGGCTACCGGCACATCGACACCGCGGAAATGTACGACAACGAGAAGGAGGTCGGCGAGGGCCTGCGCGGTTCCGGTGTCAGGCGCGACGATGTCTTTGTTACCACGAAAATCTGGCCGACCCATTTCGCGCCGCGCGAGTTCGATCGCGCCACGCGCGAGTGTCTGGCGCGGTTGCGCCTGGCCGAGGTCGACCTGCTGTTGCTGCACTGGCCGAACCAGCGGATCCCGCTTGAGGAAACGATCGGGGTCCTGTGCAAGGCCAAGCGCGACGGATTAGCCCGCCACGTCGGCGTTTCCAACTTCACCGTGCCGCAGGTTGAAGACGCGGTGCGGATCAGCACCGAACCTTTGGTATGCAATCAGTTTGAGTGTCATCCGTTCCTCGATCAGTCGGCGTTGATCGCGGCTTGCCGGAAGCAGGGCATGGCGGTCGTCGCCTACAGTCCGATCGCGCGCGGTCGCGTCCGTGACAATGAGGTGTTGTCGCGGATCGGCGCGGCGCACAAGAAGAGCGCTACCCAGGTCTGTCTGCGTTTTTTGGTGCAGCAGCACATGGTCGTCATTCCGCGGACCAGCAAAGTTGAGCGCTTGTCCGAGAACGCTGCGATATTTGATTTTTCGCTGAGCGATTCCGAGATGGCGTCGATTGCGGCGCTGGCGCGGACATGAGCGTGTGATCGCGCCGCTGATTGTTTTGCCAGCACCGCATTGGCCGCTATCGTGAGGTTTGCGTGGCAGACGCGTTTTCAGCATGGCGGTTATGGTCGAAATCGACTTCACCAAGCGACCCGCTTTTCATTCCACCGAAGAAGTTCTTGCCCATCCGCGCTTCGCGTTCGCGCGTGACGAATTTGTGAAGGCGATGCTCGCCCTCTACGAGCACAAGCCTTTGCTCAACCGGCTGCTGCTCGAAGCAAGCCGGACCGTTCTGGGCATCGTGATTATCTCGCCTCAGCCTTACGCCGCCCGCCGGTCGTTCGTTGACGAGCCTGGCGATCCTAAAGCTTGAACGAATGCCGCGAGCTTCGGCGCAAAACGTGCTTCGACCACCTCTTGCGTCGTAAACGCGGCTTGGGCGCGCGGTATCTTGCCGGCCAGGGCCTGCATTTGCACGAAAGTGCCTTTGTCGCCGCGACCACCCATCGTGCAGAAGAAAGCGACTTGCGGAAGCTTGTCGGCGTGCTGCATCAGATAGGCGCGAATGGGCGATGAAACCGACCAGGCCCAAACCGGCGTGCCGATGACGACAAGATCGTAGGACGACGGATCGCGGCTTGTCGGTGCAATCTGCGCCGGGCGATGCCGCATCGCTCCGATTAGCGAACGCAGGATACCGGCAAAGCCGGCATGGCCTTCACGCGCAACGATCTCTTCGACATCGCATTTGAGTTGCGCAGCAAGCGCTTCGGCGATTTTCCGCGTCATTCCGGAGCGCGAATAGAAAGCAATCAGAATTCTTTGCGCCATTTTAGCTCTCCAAGGCTGATCAGCCGGCAGCGCAAACTGCACGAAACGTCAAAGGTGCGTGTTGACCTGCATCAAGACCGCGAGCTTTTCGATGGTCCGCGAAGTTGTGAAGCAACCAGAATGGCCGGCCTCAGAACTCGACGTCGAGCTCTTCGAGCTCGTCCGGCTCGACCTTGGCGGCGGCGATCCATTCCTGCATCAGCGGCAGCGCCATGATGGTTTTGCAATATTGCGCCGATGCCGGATCAAGCGCGACGTCGTAGGTGATAAAGCGCGCGCAAACCGGTGCGTACATCGCATCGGCGGCACAGGGCTTTTTGCCGAACAGAAACGGACCACCGTATTTGTCGAGGCATTCGCGCCAGATCGTGGTGATGCGCTCGATGTCGCCGCGCGCGCCGGCCCAGGATTTGAAGCCGGGAAAATGCGCCTTGAGATTCATCGGCAGCGCCGAGCGCAGATTGGCGAAGCCTGAATGCATTTCGCCGCAGATCGCGCGGCAATGCGCGCGTTGGGCTTGGTCGGCCGGCAGCAGGCCCGCTTCGGGTTTGATCTCGTGCAGATATTCAACAATCGCCAGCGAGTCCCAGACCTTCAGACCGTCGTTGATGAGGCAAGGCACCAGGAAGGACGGCGACAGCAACAGCAATTCCGCGCGTGTGGAAGGGTCATCGCTGCCGACATGCTGCTCGTCGAAATCGAGGCCGGCCATTTTGCAAAGCAACCAGCCGCGCAGCGACCAAGAGCCGTAGTTTTTACTTGCGATGGTCAGAGTGGCCTTGGACATTGAGCGCTCGCGTGCCGGGAAAATTATGTTACTTCAATCCCTTACGGCTAATTAACGGGATTCGGTTATGCTTGCTGCCGCACACTGATTCCCGCGTCCCGCTCCCTCTGTGCAGGATGTTCACAATTTTGTCGCAGCGCAACAAAAAATGCACTAATTTCCTGCCTCTTGGGGGGTCGCAGGTGAGCCGTCGTCAGACGGCCTACGGCGCCCGTGAGTAACGGATGCTGTACTTCGCTTATCAGACCCACGCCGACATTATAGCGCCGATGAAAGCGTGGGCGACCATGGCGCTTGCCGCCGGTCACCAGCCCCTTGTCGCCGAGAATTCAGCGATCCGCAATCTGACCGCGGCCTATGAACTGGTCTCGCGGATGGGCCTCACCCATACCCGTCCGCCGTTCGACATCCGCTCCGTCAACGTCGGCAACCGCGAAGTGGAGGTGAGGGAGGAGGCTGCGCACAAGACGCCATTCGGCACGCTCCTTCACTTCAAGAAAGATGTGTCGACGCCGCAGCCGCGCGTTCTGGTGGTGGCGCCGCTGTCCGGCCATTTCGCCACGCTGTTGCGGGCAACGGTGCGCACCATGCTGCCCGATCACGACGTGTACATCACCGACTGGCACAATGCCCGTGATGTGCCGCTGATCTGCGGCCGTTTCGGCGTCGATGAGTATGTCGACCATTTGATCAAATTCCTGGAAGTGATGGGGCCGGGCGCGCATGTGCTCGCGGTCTGCCAGCCCTGCGTCGCCGTGCTCTCGGCGGTGGCGGTGATGGCGCAACAGAGCAATCCGGCGCAGCCGCGCTCGATGACGCTGATGGCCGGACCGATCGACTGCCGTGTCAACCCGACCAAGGTCAACGACCTCGCCAACAAGCGCGACATGGCCTGGTTCGAGCGGATGCTCACCGCATCGGTGCCGATCCGTTATCCCGGCGCATTCCGCCGGGTCTATCCGGGTTTTGTTCAGCTTACGGCCTTCATGAGCATGAACATCGAGCGGCACGTGAAAGCGCACAAGGAGCTTTACGATAATCTCGCCAACGGCGAGCACGAGAAGGCCGCTGTTACCAAAGCGTTCTACGACGAATATTTCGCCGTGCTCGACCTCCCCGCCGAGTTTTATCTGGAAACGGTGCGGCTGATCTTTCAGGAATACGCGCTGCCGCTCGGCAAACTCGAATGGCGCGGCACTCGCGTCGATCCGCGCGCGATCCGCCGCACCATGCTGCTTACGGTCGAAGGCGAACGCGACGACATCTGCGCCGTCGGCCAGACCGTGGCCGCGCACGATCTCTGCGCCAAGCTGCGCCCATATCTCAAGCGTCACCACATGCAGGCCGGCGTCGGCCATTACGGCGTGTTCTCAGGCAAGCGCTGGGAGAGCCAGGTTTACCCGATCGTCAAGAACGTGATCCTGTCGAGCGATTAGACGCGACGCCGCACCTTTAGTACCTTGGTTTGCGCGTTGCATTGGCGCGCAAAATCGGGAGAGTGATCATGGTCACGAGCGTTAAACAAATGCTGGAAGCGGCGAACGCTGTGGTGCCGAAAGTCACGCCGGCGCAGGCGAAGGAGCTGATCGCCAAAGGCAACACACTCATTGTCGATGTACGCGACGGGCCGGAAGTGCAGGCGAGTGGCAAGGTTGCGGGCGCCGTTCATGTCTCCCGCGGCATGCTGGAGTTCCGCGCCGATCCGGATCTGCCCTCACACGATAAGAATTTCAGCAAGGACAAGACCGTCATTCTCTATTGCGGCTCGGGCGGGCGCGCAGCGCTTGCCGGCAAGATGCTCAAGGATTTGGGCTACGATCGGGTCGTCAACCTCGGCGGCTTCAAGGATTGGGCCGACTTCAGGCGGCGCGGTAGAAAAATAAATGAATTGGGCACGGGCGTTGCCTTTTCCCCGCCTGCCTAAAACAGAGTTTCGTGGATCTTCGCCTCCGTGCTGCACCCGCTTCTTTTGACGAATGAAGCGTCTCTTGATTTTCGCTCTCCTTGGACCGCCGTTGGGCTTGTTCACCGGTCTATGGATCATGCTTCCAATATTAAATTGGGGGCTCGGCGACAAAAGTGTGTTTGACTATCACCAAATCGTTTTGGTGCCATTTTCCTACATGTTGGGAACAGTACCGGCCTGCCTTGCCGGACTGTTTGATGGCCTTCTTGCTCGACGGGGCGTTCGCTGTGGCCCGCTCTGGACCAGCATGTTCGGATTTGCGGTCTGCTTCTTACCGCTGGCTTCTTCGTTCGCGGCCGGGTTCATTCACGGACCCTTTATTCTGTGTTCGGGTTCGTCGGCGCGTTGCCGGCATTCGTTTGTTCGTGGCTGGCAAGAAAGATCGTTCGGCCGCCTTTGACAGGGTGACCGGTCGGGCTCACCGCCAGAGGCGCTGAGCCCCGGGGGCTACCCAGAGTCCAAACTGCTTACTCGGGAGGTCACCGCATCGCGGCTGCGATATTACCGCCGTCGACGGTGGTGACATCTGCGGTGGTTTTCAGCTCCAGCGCCTGGTGCAAGAACGCCTGCGCGACGTCTTCCGCCGTGACTTCGCGGCCGAGCAGATTGCCGCTCATGTAGTCTTTTTCGCTCAGGCCGCGCGCTTGGGACGCGAGGCGATCATCTCGGGCGTGAGTAGGCCGGAGCGGATACGGTCGGCGTTGACCGCATTGGCGCGGATGCCGTCTGCAGCCATAATCGAGCGCGTATTGGCGCATCAGCGCGAGCAGCGCCGCTTTGGGGATTCCGTATGGCCCGAAATTCGGTCCCGGATTGACCGCCTGCTTGGAAACGTTGAACAACAAACAACCCCCGGTTTTCTGAGCCAGCATGATTTTGATCGCCGCCTGCGCGACGCGCTGCTGACCGTAGAAGTTCAGCTCAAAGCTTTTGCGCAAGACGTCTTCGTCGACATCGCCGATGCGGCCTTGCCAGGCGGCGCCGGCATTGGCGACCAGGATATCGACGCCGCCGAAATTTTGCGCGACCTGATCGAACGCGGCGCGCACGGAAGCTGGGTCAGTCACGTCGCATTGCACCGCGAGCGCCGTTGCCGCGATCGACCCGGCTTGCTCGCGCGCGACGGCAATATCCAGGTCGAGCAGCGCGACTTCCGCGCCGGCCGCGGCGAACGCCTTCGCTGTTGCGGCGCCGATTGCGCCGGCGGCGCCGGTGACGACGGCAATCTGTCCAGCCAGCGGCGGTTCCTTGCGCGCGCCGAGCTTGGCCTGCTCCAGTGGCCAGTACTCGACATCGAACATGTCGGCCTCGGAGATCGACTCGAAGCTGCCGATCCGTTCCGCATCGGCGACCACCGTCATCCACTCTTCGGCGAGGTCTGCGGCGATGACCGCATCCCGCTTGGTTCTGCCCAGGCCGAACAGCCCCAAGCCAGGCACCAAAGCAACGCGGGGAAGGGGATCGAGCTCGCGCTTGCCGCCGCCGACGCGCTTGTTGTGACGCTCGAAATAACTCCGATAATCCGTGGCGAAAGTGGCGGCGGCATCCCGGGTGGCGCGAGCGAACTGTTCGAGTTTGCCTTTGTCCGCATGCGGCAAAACCAGCGGCCAGTTCTTGGTGCGAATAGTATGATCTGGCGTAACCACACCGCCTTCAGCTAACCGGGACAAGTCTGACTGCAGGAGACTTATAACCGAGCTGCCGCCACGAAAGTCCAGTACCAGCCGTCGCCATTCGCCTTCGACTTTTTCGTCCCGTTGGCCGCACGCACCGCGCACGATCGGCGCGACTTCGGCGATCGACGCCGGCTCGCGCCACAGTGTCGCGATAATGCATGACTTGGCGTTGCGCGCGATGAAATCTTCAGCCAGAGAAACCATCTCAATCATGCGCTCATAGGCTTCGCGGGCACTTTCGCCGAAGGTCACGATGCCGTGCTTGCTGAGAATGAGCCCGTCGCTCGGCTGTTCACGTTCAAAGACTTCGATCGACTTCTTGGCGAGGCCGAAACCCGGCATGATGTAAGGCACGAAGGCAAGCCGGCCGCGAAAAGCGTCGGCACACTTTTCTTCGCCGTCGGGCTGATCGATCACGCTCAGCACCGCCGTCGCATGGGTGTGATCGACGAATTTGTGGGGCAGGAACGCGTGCAGCATGATCTCGACGGAAGGATTTGGCGCTGCCGGATCGATCAGGTTGGCGCGCTCAATGGCGACCAGATCCTGGTCGCCGATCGCCTCGATCGCGCGCAGTCGTCGCAACGGCGCAAGGCGTACCGCCGGAAGCCCTTCCGGCTCCGCCGCCGCCATATCGGCGCCGGAAGCTTTGATCCGCAACACTTCGATGTCGTCGCCGAGCAGGTCGCGCGCGCGGGTCTTCAGCGAGGTGTTGCCGCCGCCGTGGAGCACAAGCTTTGGATCGCGGCCGAGCAGCCGGGTCGTGTAGACGCGGAGCGCAAAATCACGATGGATGCCTGCTTTGGCGCCTTGCGCCACCATTGCCTCGGCGTCACCGTCGAGCCAAGCGCTCTTCATTGTTCCCCTGCGACCCGTTGCGCTGTGTCCTAGTCGGCATGGTTCCCTTGTACGTTCGGCATTAGTTGGCCCGGTTTAAGATCCGCGAAGATGTCGTACTCGCGCACGTGCCCCCACCAGCGTCCCGTGACTCCACATTTGACCTGGGACACTTTAGCCGCACCGCTGAAATAACACGATCCTTCGGCGTCGATGATAGGCGGCCAGTCTGGAGAAATTCGCTCATACACGTGTCGTATCGATACCGTAATTAATTTGGTATGAGCGTCGACTGAGCTATCGCCCACGAAGCTGACTTGCGGGTCACCCGCACTTTCGCCCCGCAGCTTCAGGAACTGGACGGCGGCGCTGTGGCCGTCGGGCTGCATCGTGAGCCTAACTGTGCCGCATATGATTGGCGAAGCTGGCCTGTCTTGTAGGTGCCCCTCTACAGTTCCTTGCCTGACATTGGAATCAGAGCAAATCGCGGGAAATAAAATTGTATCTGCAGCACCAGAAGATGGCGTGAAAAGTACGGAGATCAGAGCCAATGATAACGCCGCCGCGTTCGCAAGCATTGCTTTGCTTATAGGCGCGCGCATTGCTTGTCTGCCGATTACCAATAGTGCCGGCCATTGGCCGGCCACACCTTGACGAAATCGATCCTCATGTGCCGTCTGTGGCCACAGCGGCCACTCGTGACTGAATCACTACCTCACTGTCATCCGGCGTGCGGTGACAGATCGACCATGACCTGCAGCCTTGGACCAATCTCACCCCGGCTTCAGCCTTTCGATAAGCTGCGCAGTATCGATCTTGCATTCCCAATAATCGAGCAATGCCTCACGGTTGAGATCGATGAACTGTTTGGCCCGTTCGGCGATGTGCGGCGGAAGGTACTCGCCCCTAACACTGTAGTCATGGATTGCCATCGAGGCTGACTTAGAGGCAGCATTGAACGTGTGTGGTGGGTCTACAGCGATCTTGATGCGCGGCGCGTGCTGGCCATAGCCCTTCGTCGAAACAAAGATGGTATTGTCAACGCCAGTCTTTTCCGAGCGAAGGGAGACCATGTCTGCAGCCTCTTCATCGGCTTCCTCGAGCGCGAGTGTCCCGCCCAGATCAGAGAGATAAACGACCCGGCCCGCGCGGATATCATCAATAAACCGCGCGGGGTTTGCCATGATTTCTGCAGATGATGATGGGATGACAATAGTCATTCCTGGCGAGCCTGCTTCATTCAGCCGCCGGCGAAGCGGCGGGACCACCAGCCGCTGCGCCGCGGCTTGTCAGTGTTTTCGCTGTCGCCAACTTCGGTGATGACTGGTTGAGGAGGAGGCGATGACGGTTGCGCCGGCGTTGGCTGCGCTGCGTCCGCAGCGATCGCGGTCGGAGCCGGCTCGCGCACAGTCGAGCGCTTGCGGGGCGGCTCGGTTTGTTGCGCTGGGGCCAACGCGCGTGGCGCTTCTGCAATGGCCGGTGCACTTGATGTTGCCGGAGCAGCAAATGGCGGCGCGGCATCAAGGTCGGCGACGGCTTCCTTGAGTTCAGCCTCGGTCGGCGGGGCTCCGGTTACCTCTTCTGGCGACGGCAGCGTGTCGTTCGGCTCGTAGTCGTTGGGCCCGCGCGTCGTTGGCGCACTTTCACTCGTCTGTTCCGGACGATTGCGCCGGCCTCCGCGCCGGCCGCGTCGCCGTCGCCGCCGTTCACCGTCGCGCTGTTGCTCGTTTCGGGCGACGACGTCGGTCTCGCCTCCCTCTTCGGCGAGATCGTCCGCCAACAGCTCGCCGCTTTCGTCGGCGGCAGCCTCGCCAGTGGCATCGGCCGTCTCTTCATGATCACCGGCTTGTGGGTGAGCAGCGCCGCCATTACGTCCGCGCCGTCGCCGGCGCCGCCTCCGGCGTCCGCCATTTTCCGGCTGCTCGGCGGAAACCTCCGGCGCTGTCGCTTCTACCTCGCCCTCATCCTCCGCGTCGGCCTCATCACTTTCCAAGGCGGCGGCATCTTCAAGGTCGTCGTCCTCCTCAAGCGGGGCCGCGATGGTTTGGTTCTGCTCGGCGATCGCTCTGGCTGCGTCGGGCGTGTGGACCTGCTCCCCGCGATCAATCGCGAAAGCCTGAGGCGCGGCGATCGTCGCATCGGCGGTAACGGTGATGGTAATGGCAAACCGCTCTTCCAGCGCCCGCAGATGCGCGCGCTTCTGGTTGAGCACGTACAGAGCGACGTCCGGACGCGTCCGCGCGATCAGATTGTGCGTCGCGCCTTTCATCATCTGCTCCTCGAGCGCGCGCAGAACCTGCAACGCGAGCGAAGAAACCGAGCGGACGTGGCCGGTGCCGCCGCAATAAGGGCACTTCTCGGTCGAGCTTTCGAGCACGCTGGTGCGAATGCGCTGTCGCGACATCTCCAACAGCCCGAAATGCGAGATGCGGCCAACCTGGATACGGGCCCGGTCCTGTTTGAGGCATTCTTTCAGCCGGCGCTCGACCGAGCGGTTGTTGCGCTTTTCGTCCATATCGATGAAATCGATGACGATCAGCCCGGCGAGGTCGCGCAGCCGAAGCTGGCGGGCGATTTCGTCAGACGCTTCGAGATTGGTTTTGAGCGCGGTGTCCTCGATATGGTGCTCGCGCGTGGCGCGGCCCGAATTGACGTCAATGGCGACCAGCGCTTCGGCCTGGTTGAGGACGATGTAGCCGCCGGAGCGCAACTGCACCACCGGCGAGAACATGCCGTCGAGCTGGTTCTCGACGCCGTAACGCGACAACAGCGGCTGGGTATCCGAATAGAGCTTCACGTTCTTCGCATGACTCGGCATGAGCATGCGCATGAAGTCCTTGGCCTCGGTGTAGGCTTCCGGTCCTGCGACGATCACCTCGTCGATGTCCTTGGAATACAGATCGCGGATCGAGCGTTTGACCAGCGAACCTTCCTCGTAGACCAGCTTGGGCGCCGTGGATTTCAGCGTGAGGTCGCGTACCGTCTCCCAAAGCCGCAGCAGATATTCGAAATCGCGCTTGATCTCGAGTTTGGTGCGACTTGCGCCGGCGGTACGCAGAATCACGCCCATGCCTTCCGGAACTTCGAGTTCCTGGGCAATTTCCTTGAGCCGCGAGCGGTCTTCGCCGCTGGTGATCTTGCGGCTGATGCCGCCGCCGCGCGCGGTGTTGGGCATCAACACCGAATAGCGGCCGGCGAGTGACAGATAAGTCGTCAACGCCGCGCCTTTGGTGCCGCGCTCTTCCTTGACCACTTGCACCAGCATCACCTGCCGGCGCTTGATGACTTCCTGGATTTTGTATTGGCGACGATAGCGCGGCGCGCGATCCGGGACCTCTTCGAGCGCGTCGGCACCGCCGACCGATTCCACGATCTCTTCGTCTTCGCCATTCTCGGCGCCGTTGTGCGGTTCCGAATCTTCGTGCGGGCCGGCCGCGTCGGGCGCTTGCGTCGATGCCTCGGCAATTTCACCGGCATGTTCGCCGACCGTCTCGACCGATCCGGGCGTGCCTTGCGACGCGGTGCCGCCATGGTCGTCGTCGTGCGGCGTCAGCGCCACGGAAGGAACGACAGGTTCGGCTTCGCTTTCGCTTGAGGAGAGGGAGTCGGGACGTTCAGCCGACGATTCGGCAGCAACCTTTTGCTCGTGTTCGATCTCTCCCACCGACTCGGGGACGGTCGGCCCTTCGGTATCTTCGGCCTCGATCGCCGTTTCATCGTCGGCCGTGATTTCGTCGGCCGGCGCTCCGTCGTCATGTACGTCGATCGCGCCGGCTTCGCTTGGAGAGGTTTCGGCCGCTTCGGCGTGCCTCACCTCATCGTCGCGCCGCGCCGGAGCAGGCCGGCCGTTGCCACGATGTCTGTGCGGACGCCGATCGGCCTCATCTTCGGCCGCGCGCTGAGCGCGACCCTCTTCGTCGATCAGTGCCTGCCGGTCAGCGACAGGAATTTGATAGTAGTCGGGGTGAATTTCGCTGAAGGCCAGGAAGCCGTGACGGTTGCCGCCGTAATCGACGAAGGCGGCTTGCAGCGACGGCTCGACGCGCGTCACTTTCGCCAGATAGATGTTGCCCCGAAGTTGCTTACGCTGCGCGGTCTCGAAGTCGAATTCCTCGACGCGATTGCCGCGCAAAACGACCACCCGGGTCTCTTCCGGATGGGTCGCGTCGATGAGCATTTTGTTGGCCATTGCAAATCTCGTGAAGGCGCTCATGCCGTGCGCTCCGCGCCGCAGCGGCGCGGGAGGACGGTGAACTGCCTGTTTGTCGGTGAAGGGAAAGGATCGGGATTCCCGAAAACGCCGAACGGAACTCGGTCCGCCGGCCGGAGAGCGTCCTTCGGACGCCACCCCACCGCTGCGATCGAACCCGTTGCGCCTCGAACATTGAATTCCAAACCGTGATGGACGGCGGCGTCTAAAACCGCCGCGATTACTCGCCAGTGCTTACGGCCCCTCCGTTACCGCATCGGCACATGATCTCGTGCCGCCATGGTACCGGGGTAGATCCCAGCTGCCCTGCTCCTTTAGGGCGCCAGCTCGCCTCTTCATTCGTCCGTATCAGCGCGCTATCGGCACTGAATCGGAGCAAAAAGCGGCGCCCGCCCAGCTTCCTCTTTTGGAAGCAATCGCGGCGGACGTGCCGGATGCCCAGACGGGACACAACCGGAACATTTGACCGTCGGCAACATCTTCTTACGGCCCTCGGGACGGAATTGGCAAGCAGGATGTGCCGTTTACCCAAAGCAGCCGCTTTTTGGGCTGGTCTATGCCTTGTCCGTACCGCCCTGATCTAGGTACTTAAGTTTCGTTTAACCACGCCTGCCTAATGCAGTAAGAGGGGCGCGGAGGGCTTAAAACCGATGGCTGTCCGAGCAGCGAGCTGGGCTTTCCTCGGTCTACTCTTCACGACGGCCGCTTTGGCCGGGGAACGGCAAATAGCCGCATCAGCCCCGGAGGGCGATTTGTTCCCGGTCGCGACCGACGCCCGGCTGGGCGGCGACGAATTGCAGACCCGGTTCGTCATGGACTTCAGCCGCAAGATCGATCTTCGCGCTTTCACGCTGGCCGATCCCTATCGGGTCGTTATCGACATTCCGCAGGTGAGCTTTCTGTTGCCGCCGAGAACCGGCGAGAGCGGTCGCGGGCTGATCAAGGCCTTCCGCTTCGGCCTGGTGATGCAGAGCGGATCGCGGTTGGTGTTTGACCTCACCAAGCCGGCCCGTATCGAAAAAGCCTTTGTGGTTGACGCAACCGTCGAAGCTCCCGCGCGTCTGGTGCTTGATCTCGTGGCGACGGATCGCGAAAACTTCCTGCGCCGCGCCGCTTTGGACAATCAGGCCCGCCCCGAGCCGCCAGCCGAACGGAGTCCGGCGGTAAAGGACGACGACCCGCGCCCGGTGGTCGTGCTTGATCCAGGCCATGGCGGCATTGACACTGGCAGCAAGGCGCCGAGCGGCGAACTCGAAAAGGATATCGTGCTGGCGTTTGCCCAACACCTCCGCGACCGTATCGAGAAAGCGGGCAAGTATCGTGTCGTCATGACGCGGACCGATGACACCTTCGTGCCGCTTGCCGACCGGGTGCGCATCGCGCGAAGCGCTGGCGCCGCGTTGTTCGTCTCTATTCATGCCGACTCGCTACCGCGCCGGGAGGGCGATGCACAGGGCGCGAGCATCTACACGCTGTCGGATACGGCGACTGACTCGGAGGCTGCGGGTTTGGCCGAGAAAGAGAATCGGGCCGACATCATTGCTGGCGTCGATCTTAAAGCCGAGCCGGATGACGTCGCGGGAATCCTGCTTGACCTTGCCGAGCGCGAGACGAAAGGCTTTTCGCTGCAGTTTGCCCATAAACTGGTGAGCAATCTGAGGAGCGCGACCGTGCTGCATAAGAAGCCGCTGAAATCGGCCGGCTTCCGCGTTTTGCGCGCGCCCGATGTACCGTCCGTGCTAGTGGAGCTTGGCTATGTGTCAAATCGGGCCGATCTGAAATCCCTGCTTTCCGAAACTTGGCGTGATCGAACGGCGGCAAGCATGGTTCAGACCATCGACTCCTTCTTCGCGGTTCGCCAGACCGGAACTCGCACCGGCGCCAATTGAAGCCCCTTGATCGGCGCTGCGAGGCGCCGCTAATGGCCTCAGTTTGAACAAAAAACGGAGCGACGAGACACGATGACGTTCAGGGCTGACGGGGAAAAAAGGCCTATAGCATCCAACCGGGTGCTCGCCGTCTGGCCGTGTTCGCGCACACGCCGCAGCGGGGCGGGGCGTTTGTCATGAAACTGTTGCTGCGGTTTCTCGGTTTTCTATTCGCTGCGGGAACCATCCTGTTCCTCGTCGGTATCGGCGCGGTCGCCGGCGTATTGTGGCACTTTTCCAAAGACTTGCCCGATTATTCTCAACTGCAAAACTATGAGCCGCCGGTGATGACGCGCGTGCACGCGGCGGACGGCTCGCTGTTGGCGGAATACGCCAACGAGCGCCGGCTTTATCTCCCCATCCAGGCGGTGCCAAAGACGGTCATCAACGCATTCATCGCGGCGGAAGATAAAAACTTTTACCAGCATCCTGGAGTTGACGTTACCGGCATCGCGCGCGCCGCGCTTCTTTACGCGCAGAACTTTGGCAGCAGCCGGCGTCCGCAAGGCGCGTCGACTATTACGCAACAGGTGGCGAAGAACTTCCTGCTGACGAATGAGCTGTCGATCACGCGCAAGATCAAGGAAGCGCTGCTCGCTCTGCGCATTGAGCGGACTTATTCGAAGGACAAGATCCTCGAACTCTATCTCAACCAGATCTACCTCGGACTCGGCGCCTACGGCATCGCTGCCGCGTCCCTTCTCTATTTCGATAAGTCGGTGCACGAGCTGACGATCGCCGAGGTGGCCTACCTCGCCGCGCTGCCCAAGGGTCCGAACAATTACAATCCGTTCCGCCACCGCGATGAAGCGATCGCGCGCCGCAATTACGTGATCGATCGCATGGTCGAGGACGGTTACATCACGGCGCAAGCCGGCGACAAGGCGAAGAAGCAGCCTCTCAACGTTGCGGTGCGACCGACCGGCGCCCACACTTTCGCGGCCGAATATTTCGCTGAAGAAGTGCGCCGCTACATTTTCGAGAACTACGGAGAGAAGAAGCTCTACGAGGGCGGCCTTTCGATCCGCACCACGCTTGATCCGAAGATGCAGGTGCTGGCGCGCAAGACGATGACTGACGGCCTGGTCAATTTCGATGAGGCACAAGGCTGGCGCGGCCCAGTCACCAAGATCGGAATCGACGGCGACTGGGGCGTCAAACTCGGCGATGTGAAATCGCTGTCCGATATCGATCCGTGGCGGCTTGCTGTGGTGCTCCAAGTGGACGATCAATCGGCGCGCATTGGATTGCAGCCGGCGCGCGATCCAGGCGGCGCACTGGTCAAGGCCCGTGAGATCGGCATTGTGCCGGCCGAAGGCGTCAAATGGGCGAGGCCGGCAGGTACGCCGGCAAAGCAGGCTGTACGTGTCGGGCAGGTCCTAACCCCCGGCGACGTGGTCTATGTTGAGCCGTTGAAGGATCAACAGGGCCAGTTCCGGCTGCGGCAGATACCGGAAATCTCCGGCGCCATGGTGGTCATGGATCCGCACACCGGCCGGGTGTTGGCAATGGTTGGCGGCTTTTCCTACGACCAAAGCCAGTTCAACCGCGCCACCCAGGCGCTGCGGCAGCCCGGCTCATCGTTTAAGCCGCTCGTCTATGCCGCCGCGATCGATAATGGCTACACGCCCTCGACCATCGTTCTCGATGCGCCACTTGAAATCGAAATGGGGCCGGGCGGCGGTGTTTACAAACCCGAAAACTACGGCGGCAAGTTCTACGGTCCCTCGACACTGCGCTTCGGCCTGGAACAATCGCGCAACGTGATGACGGTGCGGCTGGCGCAAGACATCGGCATGCCGTTGATCGCCGAATACGGCAAGCGGTTCGGCGTTTATGATGAGCTGCCGCCCTACCTTTCCTATGCGCTCGGCGCCGGCGAGACGACGGTGCTCCGAATGGTCGCTGCCTATTCGATGCTCGATAACGGCGGAAAACGCGTGAAGCCGACGCTGATTGATCGGATCCAGGACCGCTACGGCCACACCATCTACAAGCACGACCAGCGTGAGTGCCGCGGCTGTGATGCCGACCAGTGGACCAGTAATCTACCCGAGCCGTCGATGGTTGATCGGCGCCAGCAGGTCATCGATCCGATGACCGCCTATCAAATCACCTCGATGATGGAGGGTGTCGTCCAGCGCGGCACCGCGACCGTGCTGCGCGACGTCGGCAAGCCGATCGCCGGCAAAACCGGGACCACCAACGAAGAGAAGGACGTGTGGTTCATCGGCTTTTCGCCCGACATCGTGTGCGGCGTCTACATGGGTTTCGACAAGCCGCGCCACATCGGGCGCCTTGCGACCGGTGGCCATCTGGCGGCGCCGGTCGTTCGCGATTTCCTCAAAGCGGCGCTTGCCGACAAGCCGCCGATACCGTTCCGTGTGCCGCCGGGCATCAAGCTGATCCGTGTGAATGCCAAAACCGGCATGCGCGCCACGGCCGGCGACAATCGCGTGATCCTTGAAGCCTTCAAGCCCGGCACCGCGCCGCCGGATTCCTATTCGGTCATCGGAACGGACTCCTTCAATGGAAAGCCGCTGCCGGTCCCCCCCGAAGCGGAGCGCGCCGTCCCGGCCGGCACAAGCGGCTTGTACTAGATCGGCGGCAACGTTGCGTTCGGCGCTGCAACCGATTACATCGCCGGCCGGAGCAAGATTATGCGCGCGGAAATGACGTCCATCGTTGCGGAGATCAAGCAGTCCGTCGGGCTGCTGAGGAGGCATCTTTGACGTCGACAAGGCCCGCGTGCGGCTTGCGGAGTTAAACCGCCAGGCCGAAGACCCCGATCTTTGGAACGACCCGCAGCGCGCCAGCCGGGTCATGCAGGAGCGCACCGCACTCGATGACCAACTCGGCGCGCTGTCCCGCATCGAGCAGGAACTCGACGATCAGGTCATGCTGATCGAGATGGGCGAGACCGAGAACGATCGGGACGTTATCGACGAAGCCGAGGCGGCGCTGCGCAAGCTCAAGGCCGAAGTGTCCCGGCGCGAGCTTGAAGCGCTGCTTTCCGGCGAGGCCGACGCTAACGATTGCTATCTCGAAGTGCACGCCGGCGCCGGCGGTACCGAAAGTCAGGACTGGACCAGCATGCTGCTGCGCATGTATGTGCGCTGGGCAGAGCAACATGGTTTCAAGGTTGACTACATCGAAGAAACCCAAGGTGAAGAGGCCGGCATCAAATCAGCCACCATCGAGGTCAAGGGCCGCAACGCCTATGGCTGGCTGAAGACCGAGAACGGCGTGCATCGCCTGGTGCGCATCTCGCCGTTTGACTCCAATGCGCGCCGGCACACCTCGTTCGCCAGCGTGACTGTCTATCCGGTGGTCGACGATCGGATCAATATCGATATTAATGAAGCCGACGTGCGCGTCGACACGATGCGCGCCGGCGGTGCGGGCGGCCAGCATGTCAACAAGACCGAATCCGCGATCCGTCTAACCCACATCCCAACCAACATCGTGGTGGTATGTCAGAACGACCGGTCCCAGCACCGTAATCGCGCCCAAGCCTGGCAGATGCTGCGGGCCAAACTCTACGAAGCCGAACTGAAGAAGCGCGAGGAGAAAGCTGCCGCCGATCAAGCCGCCAAGACCGACATTGGTTGGGGCCATCAGATCCGTTCCTACGTTCTGCAGCCTTATCAGATGGTGAAAGACCTGCGCACCGGCGTCTCGACGTCCAACACCGGCGGCGTGCTCGACGGCGATCTCGACCAATTCGTGGAAGCGGCGCTGGCGCATCGGGCGTTTGGCGGCGAAGCCAAAGCAATCGAGGACGTGGAGTAACACCCAGTTTTTGCTCTGGGGCTTCGACCCTTGCCCAAGCCATGTAAGTGGCAGCGCGGGTGCGGCATGGTTAATTTATTTTTAGGCTTTGAGGCCGATTGTTCTCAACATTCGAGTTGAGGATGAGCAGGCAGCACGATCATGAAGTTCGCTCTCGTCTGTGGTGCTGGCGGGTTTATTGGAAACTATATCGTAAGGCGCCTTAAGCGCGAGAGGTTCTGGGTTCGCGGCGTCGACATAAAGCGTCACGAATTCGATTTAAGCGCGGCGGACGAGTTCGTCGTTGCCGACTTGCGCGATGCTGATGCGTGCCGCGGCCTCGTCGATCGAGAGTTTGATGAAGTCTATCAGCTCGCTGCCGATATGGGCGGGGCCGGATATATCTTTACCGGAGAGAACGACGCCGGCGTGATGCACAATTCGGCGAGCATCAATTTGAACATGCTTGACGCCCTGACCGGACAAAAGTGCAAGCGCGTCTTTTACTCATCATCAGCCTGCATCTACCCGGAATTCAATCAACTCGACCCCAAGGCGCCCGTCACCAAGGAGAGCAGCGCGTACCCGGCGAAGCCGGACAGCGAGTACGGCTGGGAAAAGCTTTTCAGCGAGCGGCTGTATTTGGCGTACAACCGCAACTTTGGCATCGAGGCGCGAATCGCGAGATATCACAATATCTTTGGCCCGCTCGGAACATGGACGGGCGGAAAAGAGAAAGCGCCGGCAGCCATTTGCCGCAAAGTTGCCGAAGCCCGTACCGGCGATGAAATCGAAGTGTGGGGAGACGGCGAGCAGACCCGTTCGTTTCTATACATAGACGAGTGCGTCGAAGGAACAATGAGGCTCGCACGCTCGAATCTTAATGGGCCATTCAATATCGGCTCGGAGGAAATGGTTACGATCAATGAGTTGGCTGCAATGGTCATGGACATTGCGGGAAAGCGGCTCCGGATCAAGCATATACCCGGCCCCACCGGGGTTCGCGGACGATGTTCGGATAATGACTTGATCAGACGATCGCTGAATTGGGCGCCGTCCAAGCCGCTCCGCGTCGGTCTTGAAAAAACGTATGAGTGGATTGAAGCGCAGGTGCAGCAGGGGCGTGCGCCCCAAATAACCGCTGCATGATCCATGCGGTGCACGTTAATCCATACGCAAACGGCGTGAAGCGAGTAGCCCTGTTGAATGAAACAGGGGCCAAACTCGACCTCCGATTTTTTCTTCCCGGCCCTTACGGACATGAACAATTGTCACTCGCGAATATTCCGAAAGGGCGATTCTGATGGAAATTGATATCTCGATCATTTCCGAGACCACTGCCGCGACAACTGGAATCATCTATTCCACAAAGAATCGATGCGGGCTCTCTGCGCAAACCGCGCCATGCGCTCTTTCAGAGTCCGATTGCGACGGATTTTGGGTTGATGGAAGCGATACGACTGAGGGGCGGGAATTTCCTTTTTCCGTTGCCGACCGCTTGCCGGCCCTGCGCGAATTCACCGCGGCGTTGATGGCGGGCCCGATCGCGCGATCATCTACGGCCTGAGCTATCTTCTCGCGCGCGGATACAAATATCTCGCTCTTGTCGAAAACGACGTTCTCCTTACTCCTGAATGGCTGCCAACTGCGATCAGCGCAATGCAGCGGGCATCCGCAGACGGACTGCGCGTCGGCGCTGCCACCGTGCGGACTTTTGACCGGAGAATCCTGTTCGTGCGGCCAGGCTACGCCGTGATGTTTAACATCGGCGCCGGCATGATCGTGCTTACTCGGGAGGCGGCGGAGGCGCTGCTCGCGACATACCGATCGACCTCGGCGAGGGAGATCAGTGCTGTATGCAGGAAGATGACGCAGGGAGAAATCAGCCGAATTTGCGAGCCGGGCTTGCAGGAGGAATTTCTCTATAGTGCCGATTGGTTTTTCGATTGCGCCTTGATGCAAATGGGTTTTGCTTCGGTCGGCGCGTTGCCGGCAATGGCGCGAAACATCGATGCCGACCACTCGGTGACGTTGGGACTTCGGCCGGCGTCCGAAGCGCAGCCCGCGGCCGGCCTCGATCCAGGTTTGTTTCGGATTTATCAGCGCAATTTGTGGTTGGCAGCGCAAACCGCGGATGCGGTTGGCTACTGTTTTGACACAAGGCTGGACCGCTTCTTCGTCTTCCCACATCAGCTCGCATCGACGGCATACGTTGGAGAATGGCAGGTCAAATGGAAGCAGTGTTTTGGTCCCTTTGAGCTGCGGGCGACCGGCGCTGGGGACGCGCTACATTGGCGGCTTATGAATGGCAACTGCGATGTGGTTTTTCGCGCGACTGATGAGAACAGACGCGTTCGCATCATCGCCAATGGGGCACTTAATGATTTCGTCCAGCCCCGCACGGGAACTTTTTCTGTTCATCTTCCCGCCGCCGGCAGAGAATCGATAGCTATTGAGGTCCAAACTGATCCCGGCGTGAACGTAGGCGCCATCGTGTTCGCCGAACCGCAGCCCTGGTTCGGCGGCCTGGCAAATTGGCGAGACCGGCTGGAGAGGCTGGGCATTATCAAACATCTCCCAATAGAAGCTGATGGGCCGTCGATCGTTGACGCTCCGTCTATCGTCGGTGAATCCAACTATTCCAGGGCACATTTGATCGGTGAAGAACGATGAAGAAAGTCATTGTAACGACAACGATCAATCCGCCGACCAAGGCGATCCAGTTGTTCGACGCCATGAAGGACTGGGAGCTCGTCGTCATTGGCGATCTCAAAACGCCGCCTGACTACCGCCTCGAGCGTGGAACGTATGTCGACCCTGACAGCCAGACCAAATACGACCAGGCCCTGTCCGATGCGATCGGCTGGAATTGCATTCAGCGACGCAACATCGGCCTGCTTATTGCCTACGATATGGGTGCTGAGATTGTTGCTGTAATTGACGACGATAACATTCCCTTGCCCGGATGGGGCGAGGATTTGATGATCGGCCGAGAGGTCGAGGTCAACCACTACGAGACGACGCTGCCGGTTTTTGATCCTGTCGGGGCGACCAATCATCGCCATCTCTGGCACCGCGGCTATCCGCTCCAGCTTGTTCCGAAGCGAGACTACAAGGCCAAGACTCGCAGGCGTGTGACGGCCGATGTGCAGGCTGACTTCTGGAACGGCGACCCGGATATTGATGCAATTTGTCGAATGGAACATGCGCCGAACTGTAAATTCGACGACGCGTGTTTTCCAATTTCGTCGAACAAGCCGGCGCCCTTTAATTCACAAAACACGTTCTTATCGCGCCGGGCGCTTCAAGAGTATTTTCTTTTCCCGCATATCGGCCGCATGGACGACATCTGGGCCGGTTACTACCTTCAGGCCAGAGGCTTTAGCGTCGTATTCAATAAAGCCTCTGTCTATCAGGAGCGGAACGTCCACGATCTGGTGGTCGATATGCGCAAGGAGTATCTCGGCTACGAGCATAACCTGCAGCTCGTCGAAGCGTTGGCAAAGGATCCCGAAGCGATCCTTGGTTTCTTGCCCGGACGCGCCGGTTGGGCGTTCAACCTGTACAAGCGGCATTTTCCGCGAGGTGAAATCGAGGCCAATAATTTACCGACCCCGGGGACGGTGCCGGAATCAACGGCCCGCCGGGGACTGGCTGGCCGAACGAGGGCTGCCGTAACCGGGCTCAAAAAGTCGGCTTGAACGCAAGCCGGACGATGACGCGCGCGGTGAGCAATTAAAGCGGATCACCGTCCAAGCCGCTTCCTTCAATCGGTTATCGCCATCAGGCCGGTGCATGCGCTAGCCGGCAACGCACGGCGCTTTACATCGCGTACCGGTAGGCGCCGCCTTTTTCGAGCGCGCGTTTGTAAGCGGGTCGGGCGTGGATGCGCTGAAGGAAACTCATGAGTTTCGGACGCGTTTCGTCGAGACCGGCGCGCTCGGTGGCGACTTCGAGCGGAAAACTCAGCATGATGTCGGCTGCAGAGAAGTGATCACCGACGAACCATGGTGCTACGGTCAACTCGGCGTTCAGATAGTCGAGATGAAGCTTTAGCTGCGATTTCACAAAACCTCTTGCCGGGAACGCCAACAGCCCCAGCCGGTCAATGACAAGCTTGAGCAGCAACGGCGGCATCAAAGAACCTTCCGCGTAATGCAGCCAGTATTTGTAACGCCAATAAAGTTCTGAATCGCGGGACGGCGCCAGATTGGATCCGTAGCGCTCGACCAGATATTCTACGATCAATCCGGTCTCGGCGAATTTCTTGTCATTGTCCTCGATGATCGGCGATTTGCCCAGCGGATGTACTTGGCGCAATTCTTTGGGCGCCAGCATCGTCCGCTTGTCGCGCTCATAGCGCACGATTTCATAGGGCGTTCCGGTTTCTTCAAGCAGCCACAGAACGCGCTGGCTGCGCGAATTGTTCAGATGATGGACGCGGATCATGTTGTCAACGCTACGCGGCTAAGCGGGGCAGGTGGCAAATGGCAGCAAGCGCAGTGTGGAATAGAGCGATCGGAATAGCCAGACGAGCGTTCGCCATTTCCAATTGGAAAACGCGACTCGCTGAACGCCAATCGCTATTGCGTGCTCGCGCCCTCGAGCCTGGCGCCGGCGGTGAGGAACTTCTGCGGATCGACCGGCTCGCCGTCGATGCGGGTCTCGTAATGCACATGCGGGCCGGTCGAGCGTCCGGTCGAGCCAAGGCGGCCGACGACCTGGCCAATGCGAATCTTGTCGCCGACATTGACGTCGATCTGGGAGAGATGGCCGTAGCGGGTCGAAAGACCGTTGCCGTGATCGATCTCCACCATCTTGCCGTAACCGCCGGTCCAGCCCGCCGCAGTCACTGTGCCCGCCGCGGTGGCGTGGATTGGGTCGCCGACTTCGCCGCGGAAATCGAGGCCGGTGTGCATTGCCGGGATGCGCAGGAAGGGATCGACACGCACGCCGAACTGGGAGGAGAGGTCGATCTCGCCGCTTACCGGCTTGCGCACGGGAACGAAGACCAGCGCGCGACTGAGCTGTTCGGTTTGTGCGCGAGCGATAGCAAGCCGCGTCAATTCCCGCTCGAAGCTGTTGCCTTCTCCGGGCAGCTTGACCGGCACGAATGGCCCGCCGCTCGCCGGTCCGGGCGGCGCGCTGACCTTCAGTCCAAGATCGGCGAACACGTTCCGCAGTTTGCGGGCTTTGCCTTCATAGCGTTCCTGAATTTGCGCAAGCGCCAGCGATTGGTGTCGTTCGATGCGCTCCAGAGAGGTCTCTGCGCGCGCGAGTTTCGCGGCGATGTCGCCGCCTTTGCCGGCTTTACGATTGGTCTGCATCCAATTGGGGTCGAGGAACGACTGGCGGTCGCGACCGAACCAGGTATTCGTCGTCGGCTCCGAACCGCCGCGCGCTGACGGCCTGATCGAACCGGTTGTCGCCGGATCGAGCGATGCCGATCAAAGCCGCCGCCCGCGACTCCAGCGTTCCTTGACGGCGCAGCAAGTCCTCGAGTTTTTGCTCGAATTGCTCCTGATCGAGGAGTTGCCGGCTGGTAGTCCGATCGAGCCGGGCCCGCAGTTCGGCGATGCGGTCTTCGTAGGCGTATTGCTGCTCGGCCTGTCGGGCGAGCAGGCCTCGAAGAACGTCGTCGCGGAATGCGAAATAAGTGGCGGCGGTCAGCGACCAGCCGGCCATGATGACGACGGTGCCGACGGCGATCCAGAACGCGACCGGCCCAAACCGAATCTGCCGTCCGGCGTGCGCAATCGTATAACCGGTGCCCGCGGAGCCGACGCTCCGCCCGCGCGACATGCCGTGCCCGTGATAGCGCGCGATTTCTCGCGACTGAGCCGCCGTCCCGACCCGACATTGACGCTCCCACCGAGGCCGGTTGTTTGGTCCGGCTCGCCCGGAGAGCGATTTGAGCGCTAGTATGGTTAATATTCCGCAAACTGCCGCCAGCATTTTGTGGCCTTGGGTAAATGCTTCGGCAATTCGCGCTGACCGCGGAAAAGCAGGCCCTCGCGTGCCGAAATTTCGGCTACACAGGCCTGTACTTCATAACGCCTTGGCGGCCGCGAGCACCTCTTCGGCATGTCCTGCGACCGAGACTTTCGGCCAGACCCTGGCAATGCGCTGGTCGGGCCCGATCAGGACTGTGGTCCGCACGACGCCCATGAACTTACGCCCGTACATCGACTTCTCCTGCCAGACGCCATACGCCTCAAGCATGCGGTGCTTTTCGTCCGAGGCCAGCGCGATGGCGAGCTTGTGCTTGGATTTGAACTTGTCTTGCGCCGGCACCGGGTCGGCAGAGACGCCGAGGATGTCGGTATCGACTTTCGCGAAAGCGGTCTTGAGGCGGGAGAAGTCGATCGCCTCTTTGGTACATCCGGGCGTGTCCGCCTTTGGATAGAAATAGAGCACGAGCTTGCGCCCGGCGAAGTCGCTGAGCGAGACGGTTCCGCCGCCGTCCCGGGGCAAAGTGAACGGGGGAGCCTTCGTGCCGGGGTCAAGCTTGCTGGACATACGCCTTCCTTTCGACGCTTTCGACATGGCATTCGTGCCGAGTCAGAATACGCATGCGCGTGAACGGGGTCGATGGCGCCGGGGTCGTTCTGAAATCACCGCGGATAAGGGGCCGCCCGAGGGGGCATGACCAGCCAGGACAGGCAGCGCGCGGCGCTTCCGCGATGGAGATCGGTCGTTCACCCGCGGCGGCCGGTGCGTTCCGCCGCGAGTGACAAGGCGCTCCGCGCCGGCGATGTCCGGCGTATTTCCCGCTTCCGGCCTGTTGTTGGCATTCTTGGCGCGTCACCAGAAATGGATCAGGCGCTCGGCGATCGGAATTGGCGTCCTTTGTTTTCTCGTGGCCGCGGGCTTCCTTGCGCTTTGGTGGCGGCTTTCGAGCGGACCGATTCAGCTCGATATAGCGACGCCCTGGCTTGCTTCCGCTATCGAGGAAAATTTCGGCAGCAATCATCACGTCGCGGTCGGCGGCACGCAGATCGAGCGCACGGAAAACGGCGGCACTGCGGTGCGCATCCGTGACATCGTGGTGCGCGACGCCGACGGAACGGTTGTGGCGAGCGCGCCGAAGGCGGAGGTCCGCGTTTCCGGCGCGGGCCTTTTGAGCGGCCGCCTGCGCGCGGAAAGCCTCAATCTGGTCGGTGCCGAGATGGCCGTGCGCATCGAGCAGGATGGGCAAGTCACGGTCTTTGCCGGCGCCGACAAACGTCCGATCGCCACGGCATCGGTGCCGGGTTCCGCGGCGACGCTGCTGCGGGCGGCGCAGGAAAAGGCCAAGTCGCCGACGGCTTCTGCGGCGGTGCAGCCGAGCCACCTCGCGCCGCGCCCGCGACGTGTTCGCGGCCCTGCTGTCATGGATCGACGGTATCAGCCAGAGCGGGCTCGACGGCCATGACCTGCGCGAGCTCGGGCTCAAGAACGGCAACCTGACAGTCGACGACGAGCGCACCGGCAAGCACTGGACATTCCAGGACATCAACCTCAGCGTCGAGAGGGCGCACGGCGGCGTTGAAGTCAGCGTCGGCTCGGATAATCCGGCGCGGCCTTGGGGTCTCGTCGCGGCGGTGACGCCGACCCGCCAGGGCTATCGCCGGATTCAGATCGAAGCTCGCCGCGTGGCTGCCAGCGATCTTCTCCTGGTCGCGCGTCTCGACGAAGGTAACGTGCGGGTCGATATGCCGTTGTCCGCGAGCATCGACGGCGAGATCGGACCGGACGGACTGCCACAGAACGCGACCGCCCACATCGTCGCCGAGGCCGGCTCGATCGGATACGTCAAACGACGACGACAGCCGCATCACATTCGATCGCGCCGAGTTCAAACTGAGCTGGGACGCCACCACGCGCCTGCTGTCGGTGCCATTCCAGATTTTGTCCGGCGGCGCACGCATCACGCTCCTGGGACAAATCGAAGCGCCGCCGGAGGCTGGCGGCATCTGGTCGTTCAAGGTCGGCGGCGGCACCATCGTGTTGACCTCTCCAGGCGCGGCGAGCGATCCGCCCCTGGTCCTCAACCGGATCGTCATGAGCGGCCGTTATGATGCCGGCAAGCAACGCTTCGTCATGGAGGAAGGCGATATCGGCAACACCGCCGTCGGCGTCGCCATGTCCGGCAACATGGATTTTTCCGGCGGGGCTACGCGCTTGACGGCCGGTTTCGCCGGCACGCGCATGCCGGTCGAATCCCTGAAACGGATGTGGCCGATTTTCGTCAATCCGCAGGTGCGCGGCTGGTTCAACGAACATCTCCTGAGCGGCACCGTCGAGCGCATCGTGATTGCCGTGAATGCGCCGTTCGATACGCTCAAGGCCGGCGGCCCGCCCGTTCCCGACGATGGACATCTCGATTGATGCTTTGGCGACGGGCTGCGTGCTGCGTCCGGTGGACAGCCTGCCGGCGCTGCGCGATGCCGATCTCAACGTCCATATTGTCGGACGCAACGCCGTCGTCGCGGTCAACAAAGCGACCGCCGATCTGCCCTCCGGGCGCAAGCTTGTCCTGTCGTCCGGCGCGTTCGAGGTGCCCGATACGGCCGCGCATCCGCCGCAGGCGCGCGTGCGTTTCAAGCTTGATGGGCCGGCGCCGGCCGCGGCTGAACTTCTGCGCAGCGAACGCTTGCGTGACATTGCCGACGCACCCTTCGACCCGTCAACCATCCGCGGCACGGTCAGCGCGCAGGTTACGCTCGGGATGCCGATGAAGTCCGATCTGCCGCCGGGATCGACCAATTACGCGATCGCGGTCGATGCCACGAATTTTTCCGCCGACCGCATGATCATGGGACAGAAGGTCGACGCCACTTTGTTGCGGGCGACCGCCACGCCACAGGGCTTCCAGCTCAAGGGCGATGTGCAGGATTGGCAGTACCCCGGTCAGTCTCGAATACCGCAAATCACGCGGCGATCCCGACGCTGAAGTCCGTATTGCCGGCACGCTCGACGAGGCGGCGCGGAACAGCCTGGGCTTCGATGTCGGCGACGCGATCAGCGGCAACATTCCAATCCGGCTTTCCGGTCGTGTCGCCATGACGTCCGAGCGCGAGGGCCGCTTCGCCGTCGATGCCGATCTCACGGCGGCGAAGATTGAGGGGCTTTTGCCCGGCTGGGCCAAGCCATCCGGCAAACCGGCACGGGCAACCTTCACGCTGACGACCAAGCCGCAATCGATCCACATCGAGGACTCTGCTGATCGAAGGCTCCGGCAGCGGCGTTAAAGGATCGATCGATCTCGACGGCTCCGGCGAAGTGCAGTCGGCGCATTTCCCGACCTACGGCTTTTCCGACGGCGACCGCGCCAACCTCAAGATCGACCGCGCCACTGACGGGGCGCTGCGCGTCGTCATCCGCGGCGAAGTCTACGACGGGCGCGGCTTCGTCAAGACTGCAGCCGGCACCGCTTCGTCGAACCCGAATGCCAAAAATCGCGCGGTGGATGTCGACGTCGACATGAAGCTTGGCGCTGTCGTCGGCTTCAACGGCGAGGCTTTGCGCAGCGTCGATCTGAAAATGTCGCGCCGGGCCGGCGAAATTCGCAGCTTTGGCCTCAATGCCAAGATCGGGCGCGACGCCACGCTTACCGGCGATCTGCGCGGGCGACGGCAACGGCCGGCAGCTGATCTACCTGGAAAGCAGCGATGCCGGCGCGTTCTTTCGTTTCACCGATGTTTACACGCGCATGACCGGCGGGCAGGTTGCGCATCGCGATGGACTCCCCGTCGGCCGACAACGCGGCCCAGCAAGGCGCGCTCAGCGCTCACAATTTTGCCGTTCACGACGAGACGCAGCTTGAGCGCGCCGTTTCGAACGGCGGCCCGGCCCGCCGCGGCGGCAACGCCATCGATTTCTCCAACATGCGCGTCGACTTCACCCGCATGCCCGGACGGGTCGCACTGCGCGACGGCGTCGTGCGCGGACCGATCCTCGGCGGCACCATCGATGGCTTCGTCGATTACGCGCGCGACGACGTGCACCTCGCATGGCACGCTGGTCCCGCTTTACGGACCAAATAATCTGCTCGGGCAGCTGCCGCTGCTCGGGCTGTTCCTCGGCGGCGAGAAAGAGGGGCTCGTCGGCATCACCTACGAAGTGATCGGCCCGCCGGGCAGTCCGCAGCTGCGGATCAACCCGATTTCAGCGCTGGCGCCGGGAATTCTGCGTAAGGTGTTCGAATTTCCCGCTAACTGGCGACGGCGGCACGGCGGCGTCGAACGGCTGCACTAAGCCGCCGTCATACCGGCTTCAGCAAAACGTGACGCTTGCGGCCAAGCGAAAGTTTCACGACGCCTTCCGCCGTAAGGTCCGATTTGCCGATCGCGGCTTTGTCGCTGGTGACGACGTACATCGTTGACCATGAGGCCGCCGTTATTGGCGATGGCGCGACGAGCTTCGCCGTTTGAGGCGGCAAGGCCGGCTTTGACAAAGGCCGCAAGCACGCCAACTCCGGCTGGCAAGCTCGGTCCGAGCCAATTGCACCGTCGGCAGGTTGGCGGCGAGGCCGCCTTCTTCGAATGTCGTTCGCGCCGTCGCCGCCGCTTCGTCGGCGGCGGTGCGGCCGTGCACCAGCGCTGTCGCCTCGGTCGCGAGAATCTTTTTCGCCTCGTTGATGTCCGCGCCCTTAAGCGCCGCAAGGCGTTCGATCTCGTCGAGCGGCAACACCGTGAACAATTTCAGAAAGCGCGCGACGTCGGCGTCCTCGGTGTTGCGCCAATATTGCCAATACTCGTAGGGGCTCACCAGGTCGGCGTTGAGCCACACCGCGCCGGCCGCGGTCTTTCCCATCTTCGCGCCCGACGACGTGGTGATAAGCGGCGAGGTCAGCGCGAACAATTGCGCGTTGTGCAGCCTGCGGCCGAGATCGATGCCGTTGACGATATTGCCCCACTGATCGGAGCCGCCCATCTGCAGCACGCAGCCGTAACGCCGGTGCAGCTCGACGAAATCGTAGGCCTGCAGGATCATGTAATTGAATTCCAGAAACGACAATTCCTGCTGGCGCTCGAGCCGCAGCTTTACCGAGTTGAACGCGAGCATCCGGTTGATGGAAAAATGCCGGCCGACGTCGCGCAGGAAATCGATGTAGTTGAGCGTGTTGAGCCAATCGGCGTTGTTGGCCATGACGGCGTTGCCGCCGCCGCCTTCGAATTTCAGGAACTTGGCGAAGATTGCGCGAATACCTGCCAGGTTTTCGTTGATCGCCTCGTCGGTCAGCAACCGGCGGCTTTCGTCCTTGCCGGACGGATCGCCAACGCGCGTGGTGCCGCCGCCCATCAGCGCGATCGGCCGATGGCCGGTCTGCTGCAGCCAATACAATAGCATGATCGGCAACAGCGAACCGACATGCAGGGACGCAGCCGTGCAATCGAAACCGATATAGGCGGTGATCGTCGACGAAGCCGCCAGCGCATCCAGCGCCTCGGGCTCCGAGACCTGATGGATAAAGCCCCGGCTGGCGAGGACGTTGAGAAAATCGGATTTGTAGGTGCTCATCGCGTTCCGGTCACTTTTTGGAGCATGATCGCGCCGGAACAACCGGCCGGCACAAGGTGCTCTTGCCGCGCCTCGTCGCGGCGGCGGCGCTGGTGTATCAGGTCCGGCGACTGATTTAAACTTCCCGGAATCGCCGGCCGGCGCCGGCCCTCAGGCGGCGCGCCGGCTAAACCCTGAACGAGGCATCGGCATGAAGAAGCACGCGACGTTCAGAATGGCGGCATTGCTCGTTTTCGCAGCCGGCTTGGCGGCATGCGATGTGTTCGGCACGCTGATCGACGGCTGGAAATACGCGCAGGCCGTGGAAACTGATCTGGAAGCATCAACCGGCATGAAGCCCGAAGTCGGCTTTCACTGGAGAAACGGACGGCTTGAAAGCGTGACTGTGCTGTTTCCGCGGCTATACTAGGCGAAGCCATTGCCCGAATTCGCCGAAACCGTGCGGCACGCTGTTGGCAATCGATTCAAGCAGACGCCCGATGACATCGTGCTTTCGTTCTCGCTTGGAAAATCGGCTTTGGGCAAAACCGTGCGGCTGTCCGAAACGGATTAGCACAACCAGAGCGATCTTATTTTAGGCCGGCCAAACTCGATTTGCACGTCCGACAGGCCTGCGTTCCAGGACAATGTCGCGATGACCGCAGGATCGCAGCCGTTTGATCCGCCGGTCGGGGTTCCTGTTCCGGTGATCAGAAAGCATCTTTGTTTGGAGAGCGTGGTGGCGTGGTAGCGCAGATCAAACGTCAGAGATTTATATGTGTAGGAAAATCCGGCGTTGCCATAGGTGTAATCCGGCAGCGCGACGATGGGGGATGCCGGCTCTCGGGGCGCCGAAGATTTGGTGGCCGAGCTCGCCGGAGAACGACAGGCCCCAACCGATGTCATACTTCGCCGTGATCGAATTGTAATTCTCCCAGAAGCCCATGCGATAGTAGTCGGGCGCGTAATAAACATTGAGTGCGATCGCGAGCTTGGACGTGACGGCGTATGTGGGCGAGGCGTAAAGCTCAGGATAAGCCGGATCGTTCGCTCCTCCCGGATAGCTGTAGTATCGCCAATCCGGTTTCGACCGTAACCGGTCCGACCGCCGGACGCAGACCGATCGTATCGGTCATCTGAAAATGCGAGAGATCCGGCATTTGCACCGACGCCGTATTTACGCTGGCAAAGAAGATGTTGTAGGTGGCTTCGACATTGCCCGAGACGCTCGGCAAGTGATCTGACAGCGTATAGCCGCGATAATTGTAGTCGCTGGTGACAGCTGTGACGAATTTGACATCGAATGCGGACGCCGGGAGCGCGGTTGCTGGCACCGTCGCTGCCGGGTCCATCACTGGAGTCTCTGCTGCAGGCGGAGCCTTGACTACCAAAGGCGGAGCAGGTGCGGTCGAAATGCCCGATTGCTGGGCCCAGGCCGCTGGCGATCCAACACTTGCAGTCACGACCGCAAGCGCGCCGGTCATTAGCAACTGAAGATGTCGCGCTAAGCCACGCGAGCGGCGGCCGCTGTGAATCTTTTCCCGCCCCGTCGCCTCATTCATCGAAGTGTCGCGTGCCTGGCTTTTAAAAAAACGACACACGCGAACTTGCACAGAACGGCTTACATGCCCGAAACTTGGCATGAGCCGACGGATCGTCAGAAACGCATTTTTCGAATCAGACAGTGGGCAAGAGTTTAGCGCCGTTCCTGTCAGGCGGCGCGCATAGCGCCCGGGCCCGGAACCGCCGCCCGGCGGGCATTTGCCGGCGATAATCATGCCAAGAACTTCATCCTTTGTGACGTCGGAGACGCGGGCCGTGCCGACGACGCGGCCATTTTTCATCACGCAAATCCGGTCGGCCAGATCGAAGACATCGTGAATATCGTGGCTGATCAGAAAGATGCCGAGGCCGTCGGCCTTGAGCTTGCGGACGAGATCGGAGACCTGCGCGGTCTCCTGCGGACCGAGCGCGGCGGTCGGCTCGTCCATGATCAGAATTTGCGCGTTGAACAGGATCGCGCGTGCGATCGCCACCGACTGCCGCTGGCCGCCGGATAATGCCTTGACCGGATCTTTGAACCGCTGGAAGTGCGGATTAAGGCGGCTCATGACGTTGCGCGCTTCGGCTTCCATCGCGATGTCGTCGAGCGTCCCCCAACTCGTTCGCAGTTCGCGGCCGAGAAACAGATTGGCGGCGGTATCGACATTGTCGGCGAGCGCCAGCGTTTGGTAGATCGTCTCGATGCTGTAATTCTTGGCGTCGCGCGGATTAGCGATGGTCGCCTCCTTGCCGCGAATGAAGATCGTTCCGGCGTCGCGCTGGCAGGCGCCGGACAGAACCTTGATCAGCGTCGATTTGCCGGCTCCGTTATGACCGACGAGCGCCATGACCTCGCCTTCGTAGAGATCGATCGACGCGCCTTCGACGGCGCGAATGCCGCCGAACGAAACCGAAACGTCGCGCATTTCGACGAGAGGGATCCGGGCGCTATCCATCGCGGTCTCTCGCTGTGGTTATTTGGTTTGCCGCCGATAGACGGTGTCTAGTCCCACGGCGAGGACGAGAATGGCGCCAACGACGATATTCTGCAGTGGCGTGTCGACGCCAAGCAGCACCATGCCCGATTGCAGCGATTGCATCAGCACCGCGCCGAGCATCGCGCCGGCGACCGTGCCGACGCCGCCGGAGAGCGACGTTCCGCCGATCACGGCGGCGGCGATGACCAGGAGTTCGGCCAGCGTGCCTTCCGAGTTGGTTGCCGCATCGAGGCGGGCGATCGATATCGCGGCGCTGACGGCGGTCAGGAGCCCCATCAGCATGAACACCTTCATGATCACCCAGCGCGTATTCACGCCGGCGAGTTCGGCTGCTTCGGGGTTGCCGCCGATGGCGTAGACGTAGCGGCCAAAGCGCGTTCGCGTCGCAAGGAACGTCATCACCACGCCGACGCCGATCGCAATGAGGACCGGAACGGCAATGCCGTGGGCGATGAACAGGCCGCCCTGCGGGAAGCGCGATATGGTTCGCCTGCGCGTAGCGGCGGACGCTGCCGGCAGGCCAGGGATAAGCGTTGAAAATTGCGATGGCCGCGAGGATCAGCGCGCAGGCGATACCGGCGAGAAAAATGTCAGCCGCCAGTGGCCGAAGCGGGAAGTGAAACTTCGTGCGCCGGACGCGGCCCAGCGCCAGCATCAACATGACGGCAGCGCATGCGATGATGCCGACCGCCCAGCTCCAGGCCGCGCCGATCGAGCCCTCGGTTCCCCCGCCCATCAGCCTGAATGTGGCGTCAAGCGGCGCGACCGTCTGTCCGTGTGTCACCCACCACGCCGCGCCGCGCCACACCAGCAAGCCGCCGAGGGTAACGATGAAGGCCGGAATGCCGAGATAGGCGATGACAAAGCCCTGCAAGGCGCCAAGGATGATGCCGAGGAGAAGCCCGGCCGCCAGCGTTATTATCCAGGTTGCCGGATGTTCGAAGCCGAGAAACTGCGGAAGGAGCATGGTCTGAATGACGCCCATGACCATGCCAATGAAGCCGAGCATCGAACCAATCGATAGATCGATGTTGCGGGTGACGATGATGAGCACCATGCCGGTGGCCATGATCGCGACCGACGATGATTGCACCGAAAGATTCCATAGATTGCGCGGCGTGAGAAACAGCCCGCCGGACAGCACATGAAAAACAATCCAGATCAGCAGTAGCGCGCCGACGAGGCCGAGCAACCTTGTGTCGAGTTCAGTGGCTTTGAGGAAGCGAGTGATCTGATAAAAAGGGCTAGACTGGGCATGCGCAGCCGGCACCGGCGCTTGCGTCATCAGCGTCCTCCCGCCCCCGGGCGCTCGCCGCGCGCCGGAGAACACTGAATTAACGGCCCGCCGCGGTGGTCGTCAAACCCCGCACTTCAACGTTGAAGAATGACCTGCGCTATGGTCCCTTGGCGCGCATCTCGCCGAATGGTCGTAAACGTCCTTTGGCGAAACAATCCGGGCCCCGGCGTGAGCGCCGGGGCTTTTTTGCGTTCAGAGCGGGCGGTGCATTCGCCCGAGTAACCAGCCGAGGCCTGCTGCTACCAATGCAGTCGTATACGGCTGTGTCTCGATCGTATGTCTAAGCCACTTTTCCAGCGACGCTGCCGAACCGCGGGCAGCGTCGGCCGCGTCTGCGGCGGTGTCACGGGCTTGGCCGTATAGGTCTTGCACGGCTCCGGCGGCCTGGTTTGCGATTCCCTCGGTCTTGAGCTTGGCGTCGCCGGTCACACGACCGAAGCCTTCCTCCACTTTGCCGCCCATATTTTTGGCGGTGCCTGCGAGGCGATTTTCATCCATGGCAAATCCTTGCTTGACTGTTTTGTTGTGACGAAAACCGGCTGGAACGCGGAAAGGTTCCACGCAGGTAGGACATGCGAGGCTGGGGAAATTTTTCGTCGCGCCCCGCTGCGGACGCGGTCAAATGGAACGTAATGTGCAGGTAAGCGCTTGGTACCCGCACCGCACAGCGCGCAAATGGCTCCAAACAGGCCAGTCGATCTGAGCGACTATGTGGGAGCATCGCTCAAAACCGGAGGCCACCATGGCGAAACAACCAAAACACTTGGACGAGCTATTTCACGATACGTTAAAAGACATCTATTTTGCGGAAAAGAAAATCCTCGCCACATTGCCGAAGATGGCAAAGGCCGCGCAATCGGCCGATCTAAAAAGGGCCTTCGAAAAGCACCACCGCGAAACTGAAAATCACGTGACGCGGTTGGAGGAGGTCTTCGCCGCTCTTGAAAAGAAGCCACAAGCCAAGACCTGCGACGCCATAGTCGGGATTACGGCTGAGGGTGCCGAGATCATGAAGGAATACAAAGGCTCGCCGGCCCTTGACGCGGGGTTGTTGGCGGCGGCGCAGGCCGTAGAGCATTACGAAATGTCACGTTACGGCACGCTCAAGACATGGGCTCAGGAACTCGGCTTGAAAGACGCGGCGCGGTTGCTCGACCAAACGTTACAGGAAGAAAAGAACACCGATGCAACGCTAACGAAAATTGCCGAAGCTGTCGTAAATCAACACGCGGAAGCCGCTTAATGGGCCGGATCGGAAACGCCTCGCGGGCAACGCGCGCGAGGCGTTCCACTCGGCCCGAGCGTCTGCGCCCGAGTGAGACAACTCACCAACCTCCCACGAGCGGTGTCCATTGTTAAATCCATGGTTCGCGTTGACGATCAAGACTATGCAGCTTGGTTTCGACGCACAGAATGTCATGGCTCTTCGCATGATGCGATTGGCAAGCGGGGGAGTTCGCGGGCAAAATGAAGCTCGCCGGATGGTCACAGAAAAGATCGCGGCGGGTGTCGAAGCGCAAGCCACGGCGGTTTCAGCCGTCGTTACGGGCGGCAGCGAAACCGTGGTCGCCGGAAAAGTCCTTCGAGGCTTACGAAAACGGGTTCGCGCTAACAAACGCCGATTGTCTCGACGCTGATATGCTGGGAGGACCGCGCGTCGTACCGCCGGAAGTGGTCGGGAGAGAGCGTGCTCCCGCAGTCAAGGAGAAGGTCATCATCGACAGCTAGTACGTCGTTTGGTGCTGGCTTAGTTGCAAAGAGACCCGGGTCGGGCCTCTTTGTTTATTCGAGTGGTCGACGCCAGAAAAGATTACCTATTCGAGGCCGGCGGGTTGCGAGCCTGGTGCGCGATTAGCCGCAGACTTTCACGGTGCCCGGCTTCACGCCCTGGCAAACTTCGTCTTTTTTGATCCACCCTGCATCGATGACGATTCCGAGATTGTCTTTGGTGATCGGAATCGGTTTCAGAAACAATGAATTCATCTCGATTTTCTTCGGACCGCCGGCGAACTTCACCATGCCGTAGACTTCTTGCATCTTCTTGCCGTCGGCGAGGAGCATCGCGATTTCGGCAGCTCTTTTGCCAAGCTCGCGGGCGTCCTTCCACACCGAAACCGTCTGAGTACCGAGCGCCACGCGGTTGAGCGCGGCATGATCGCCGTCCTGTCCGGAAACCGGCACGGCTCCTGCCATGCCTTGCGCAGAGAGTGCGGCAATGGCGCCGCCGGCGGTGCCGTCGTTTGATGCGACCACCGCATCGACCTTGTTGTCGTTCTTGGTCAGGATCTGCTCCATATTTTTCTGCGCATTGGCCGGAAGCCACCCGTCAGTGTACGCCTCGCCGGCATTTTTAATTTTGCCGGCGGCCATTGCTTCTTTCAGAATTTCGATCTGCCCGGAGAACAAAAAGTCGGCATTGGGGTCGGCGGACGATCCCTTGATGAAGGCGTAATTGCCGGTCGGCTTGATCGCAAACACGGCGCGGGCCTGCATGCGGCCAACTTCCTTGTTGTCGAAAGTAATATAAAACGCGTTGGGATTTTCGATCAGCCGGTCGTAGCCGATCACCGGAATTCCTTCATCGACTGCCTTTTGCACCGCGGGCGCAATGGCAGACGAATCCTGCGCCAGTACGATCAGCACGTTGGCGCCTTGCGCGATCAAGCTTTCGATGTCGGCCAGCTGCTTTTGCGCGGATGATTGTGCGTCGGCTGAGATGTATTTGTCGCCGGCTGCCGCGATGGCGGCTTTCATGGCCGCCTCGTCGGTCTTCCAACGCTCCTCCTGGAAGTTTGACCAGGAGACGCCGACGACTTTGCCTTTGGCTTCCGCGACAGCAATGAACGAGAACGACAGCGCTGCGCCGGCAAGCAAAGCTGCTGCTACCTTTTGCACTATTTCCTCCCCAGCGCCGAGAACGACGTTGCGCCTCGGCTTGACTTTAACACGCGGAGGACGGGTTGAACCCCATCGCTACGTGGCATCGCACCGGATGATGGGTCTCGCTTGCGCTCAACCCATCCACCTATTCGGTATGGCGCGACGAGAGTATTACGCCGCGCTGGTCGTGCGCGGCTCCCTTGGTGCCCAGCCGCTTGTCGAGATACCCGCTGACCGAACTCATCAGCACGTCGATCTTGCCGTCAAAGAAATGATTGGCGCCGGGCACGACCTTCTGTTCGATGACGATGCCCTTTTGCGTCTTCAGTTTCTCCACCAGTGTCGTCACGTCGCGGTGCGGGACGACCGCGTCCTTATCGCCGTGAATGATCAGTCCGGAGGACGGGCAGGGGGCAAGGAATGAAAAATCGTAGAGGTTGGCGGGCGGCGCGATCGAGATGAAACCTTCGATTTCCGGCCGGCGCATCAGGAGCTGCATGCCGATCCAGGCGCCGAACGAGAAGCCCGCGATCCAGCAGCTGCGCGCTTCCGGATTGACTGATTGCGCCCAGTCGAGCGCAGCCGCGGCGTCCGAGAGTTCGCCGATGCCGTGGTCGAAGCCGCCCTGGCTCCTGCCCACGCCGCGGAAGTTGAACCGCAGCGCGGAAAAGTTCCGATGCACAAACGCGTAGTAAAGCTGGTACACGATCTGATGGTTCATCGTGCCGCCAAACTGCGGATGCGGATGCAGCACGATGCCGATCGGCGCGTTTTTCTGCCGCGCCGGATGATAGCGGCCCTCGATGCGGCCTCCTGGGCCGGTGAAGATGACCTCGGGCATTTTCTCAAGACCTCGATCGGTGTGAAGCGGGCTTCAGCGACGCCTGCGGGCTGCGCTTGACGGCGTCAGTGGGCACACGTAAGTGATTATAAGCATTTAAGTTTTGAAACTGGCGGCGTGCCTTCAGCCAGCAAATATTGGCGCTGGCGACTTCTAGCACAGGCCAGGGGCTAAAAAGCAAGCATAACCGGCATGCGTGAACGCAGCTATTTCGATTGGAACGCGACCACGCCTCTACGCCCTGAGGCGATGGCGGCGTTTGCCGACGCGCTATCGGTGATGGGCAATCCATCCTCCGTGCATGCCGAGGGGCGCGCGGCGCGACGGCTTGTTGAACGGGCTCGCGAACAGGTCGCCCACCTCGTCGGCGCAAGGCCGGCCGATGTGACCTTCACGAGCAGCGGCACCGAAGCCAACATGCTGGCGCTGACGCCGGCAATCGAGACTGCCAAGGAGAAGCGGCCGCGCGACAGGCTATTGATCTCGGCGATTGAGCATTCCTCGGTACGCGCGGGGGGCAGATTCGGACGCGACGCCATCGAGGACATTCCGGTCGATAGCGACGGCCGAATTAACCTTGCAGCGCTGGACGACGCCGTTTCCAGGGCAGCGCGCCCGCTCGTTTCGCTGATGCTCGCCAACAACGAGACGGGCGTGCTGCAGCCAGTCGCTGAAGCTGCTGCGATCGTGCAAGCGGCCGGCGGTTTGCTGCACGTCGATGCGGTGCAGGCGGCGGGACGCGTTACATGCGATATGGACTTGCTCGGCGCTGATTTGCTGACGCTCTCGGCGCACAAGATCGGTGGTCCGAAAGGCGTCGGTGCGCTGGTCCGGGGACGCGAAGATATTCATTTCACCGACCCGCTCATTCGCGGCGGTGGCCAGGAACGCGGTATGCGCGCGGGTACCGAAAACGTGGCCGGGATTGCTGCCTTCGGGGCAGCGGCTGAGGCGGCACAGCGCCAGCTTGCCGCCGAAGCCGCACAGATGCAGGCGCTGCGGGACCTTTTGGACGCAGGCCTTGCCGCGATCTCGCCGCAGGCGGTCATTTTCGGGAATAAAGCCGACCGGCTGCCGAATACGACCCTGTTCGCCTTGGCAGGTGTAAAAGCCGAGACTGCCGTGATTGCTTTTGATCTTGATGGCATTGCGGTGTCGTCCGGCGCCGCGTGCTCGTCCGGGAAGGTGCAACCCTCGCATGTCCTTGCGGCCATGGGTGTTTCGCCGTCGCTCCTGAACGGCGCGGTGCGCGTCAGCCTCGGCTGGACCACGACAAAAGGCGACGTCGAGCGCTTCCTTAATGCTTGGAGAAAGCTCGCGAGTGCACTATCTAAGGTGCCAGGGATCGCGGCCTAACCGGCTGCACGAACGAACGATTTTAAGGCCGTTTGGAATCATTCAAGCGGCTGTTGTCGGTTTCACCAGGGGATCGGACGAACCCAGGTAGGATCATCACCATACCGACTTAATCCAACCCGCGGTCCTTGAAACCGTGAGCGGAGGGACGAATGCCGGCAGTACAAGAGACCGTCGATCAGGTCCGCCGTATCGACGTCGATCAGTATAAGTATGGATTTGAGACGCTGATCGAATCCGAGAAGGCCCCGAAGGGCCTCTCGGAAGATACGGTCCGGTTTATCTCGGCAAAGAAGAACGAACCCGAGTGGATGCTGGCGTGGCGGCTTGATGCCTACAAGCGCTGGCTGACCATGCGCGAACCGAAATGGGCCAAGATCGACTACGGCCCGATCGACTACCAGGGCATCTATTATTATTCCGCGCCAAAGAAGGCGCCGAAGTCGCTCGACGAGATCGATCCAGAAATTCTGCGCACCTACGAGAAACTCGGCATTCCGCTGCGCGAGCGCGAGGCGTTGCTGGGCATTCAAAGGCCGGCGAACGAAGACGGCGAGGAGGGCAACTCGGGCGAGGGCAATTATGGCCGGGTCGCCGTCGATGCGGTATTCGATTCCGTATCAGTTGCGACCACCTTCAAGGCCGAGCTTGCCAAAGCCGGCGTCCTCTTCATGCCGATCTCGGAAGCCGTGCACAAGCATCCCGATCTGGTGAAGAAATATCTCGGCACCGTGGTGCCGGTCAGCGACAATTTCTTCGCCACGCTCAACTCGGCGGTGTTCTCCGATGGCTCGTTCGTCTATGTACCGCCGGGCGTGCGCTGCCCGATGGAGCTGTCCACCTACTTCCGCATCAATGAGAAGAACACCGGCCAGTTCGAGCGCACGCTGATCATCGCCGACAAGGGCTCGTACGTGAGCTATCTCGAAGGCTGCACCGCGCCGATGCGCGATGAAAACCAGCTTCACGCCGCCGTGGTCGAACTGGTCGCGCTCGACGATGCCGAGATCAAATATTCGACCATCCAGAACTGGTATCCGGGCGACGCTGCCGGTCGCGGCGGCATCTACAATTTCGTCACCAAGCGCGGCGACTGCCGCGGCAGGAATTCCAAGATTTCCTGGACCCAGGTGGAGACTGGCTCTGCCATCACCTGGAAATATCCGAGTTGCATCCTGCGCGGCGACAATTCGCGCGGCGAGTTCTATTCGATCGCCATTTCCAATGGCTACCAGCAGGTCGATTCCGGCACCAAGATGCTGCATCTCGGCAAGAACACGACCAGCCGCATCATCTCCAAGGGCATCGCCGCGGGCCATTCGAACAATACCTATCGGGGCCTCGTTACCTCGCACCGCCGCGCCGCTGGCGCGCGCAACTTTACGAATTGCGATTCGCTCTTGATCGGCGACAAGTGTGGCGCGCACACGGTGCCGTACATCGAGACGAAGAACGCCTCGACCGTGTTCGAGCACGAGGCGACGACGTCGAAGATTTCGGAAGAGACGCTGTTCTACTGCATGCAGCGCGGACTTTCGGCGGAGGAGGCGACCGCGCTGGTCGTTAACGGCTTCGTCAAGGACGTGCTGCAGCAATTGCCGATGGAATTTGCAGTCGAGGCGCAAAAGTTGATCTCGGTCTCGCTGGAGGGCTCGGTCGGGTGACAATTGGCATTCTCTGTCTTGTTTATCGGATTTTGTTTTTGAAAGCTGTGGTGTGGCGCGAGTCGATCGGGAGAAGTTGAGAATGCCGTTGCTGGAAATCAAAGACCTGCACGTCGAGATCGACGGCAGGGAAATTCTCAAAGGCCTCGACCTCACCGTCAACGCCGGTGAGGTGCATGCGATTATGGGCCCGAACGGTTCGGGCAAATCGACGCTGGCCTATGTGCTTGCCGGCAAGGCCGGCTACACGCCGACTTCGGGCGAGGTCTTGTTCAATGGCCGGAATATTTTCGCCATGACGCCCGACGAGCGGGCCGCGGCCGGCTTGTTCCTCGCTTTCCAATATCCGCTGGAAATTCCGGGCGTTGCCTCCATGACCTTCCTGCGCACGGCACTCAATGCCCAGCGCAAGAAGCGCGGCGAGGCCGAATTTTCTACGCCGGAGTTTTTGAAAAAAGTCCGCGAACTCGCGAAGAAGCTCGGCATCGATCAGGACATGCTGCGCCGTGCCGTCAATGTCGGCTTTTCCGGCGGCGAGAAGAAGCGCAACGAAATCCTGCAAATGGCGCTGCTTGAGCCGAAGCTCGCGGTGCTTGACGAGACCGATTCCGGCCTCGACATCGACGCGCTCAAGATTGTCTCCGACGGCGTGAACCGGCTCCGCTCGCCTCAGTCCTCGTGTATCGTCATTACGCATTACCAGCGGCTGCTCAACTACATCGTGCCCGATGTGGTGCACGTGCTCTCCAAAGGGCGCATCGTGAAGACCGGCGGCAAGGGATTGGCGCTCGAACTCGAAGCGCGCGGTTATGCCGAATATCAGGAAGCTGCTGCGTGAGCCGCTACGGCGCACCGCGGACGACATCGAATGAATGCCAGGTATTCAATAAAGACTGAAGTGAAATGGCCGACGTGAAGGTGATGAAGACGGCTGCCGAGACTGCGCTGGCGGACGCATACGCTGAGGCGCGCCCCCATCTTCCCGGGGATGCGGCGATTGCCGAGCGTCGTGCGGTGGCGTTCGACGTTTTCGCCAAAGAAGGTCTGCCGCACCGGCGCGTCGAGGACTGGAAGTACACCGATCTGCGTGCGCTGATGCGCGACGCCAAGCCGCTCGCCGCGCCGCCCGATGCCGCCGCCAGAGCGCGCGGCCGCAGTGCGGGGCAAATGCTCGGCGATATCGGCGCGCGCCGGCTGGTTTTCGTCGACGGCGCATTCGTGGCGGAATTGTCGGACACCGCTGCGCTGGAGCTAGGTCTTTCGATCGTTTCGCTCGGCGACGCGCTCGCCGACAACGACGCAACGGTCGCCGCGCACCTGGGCAAACTTGCGCCGGCCGGTAATGTCGCCGTGGCGCTCAATACCGCGCTGATGGGCGATGGCGCGGTCATTCATGTCGCTGCCGGCTCGACCATCGAACGCCCACTGCATCTGCTCTTTGTTGCTTCTGAAAAACCGGCGGCAAGCTTTATTCGTTCGCTGATCGTCGTAGAGCCGGGCGCCCGGGCCATGTTTATTGAAAGCCATGAAGGTCCCGCTGGCACCGACTACCAGGTCAACGCGGCGCTGGAGATTGTTTGTCGGCGACCGGGCGCACGTCGATCACGTCAAGATCATCGGCGAAGGCGCGGACGCATTGCACGTCTCGACCCTGGCGGCGGCCATCGGGGCCAAAGCGCGTCTCAATGCGTTTACGTTTACGACTGGCGGCGCCATCGTGCGCAATCAATTGTTTCTCAACTTCGACGGCGAAGACACCGTAGCCAACATTCGCGGCGCCACCATGATCAACGGCCGTCAGCACGCCGATACCACGCTCCTTGTGACGCACCGCGCGCGCGGCTGCCAGAGCCGCGAAGTGTTCAAGTCGGTGCTCGACGACGAGGCGCACGGCGTGTTCCAGGGCCGCATAGTCGTACAGCCGGGTGCCCAGAAGACCGACGCCAAGATGATGACGCGGGCGCTGCTTTTGTCCGAGCGCGCCGAGGCCGACCACAAGCCGGAATTGGAAATCTTCGCCGACGACGTGCAGTGCGGGCATGGCGCCACCGCCGGCGCAATCGACGAGGAGCTGAAATTCTACCTGATGGCGCGCGGCATTCCGGCAGCGGAAGCGGAAGCGTTGTTGATCCAAGCATTCGTCGGTGAAGCCATCGAAGGCGTCGAACATGCCGGCTTGCGTGAGGCGCTGATGGATCAGGTCGCCGCATGGGTGAAGGCGCGAGCTTAGGCATCATGCATCCGGCAGTGACCAACGGTGCCTATGACGTCAATCGGATCCGCGCGGATTTTCCGATCCTCGGCCTTGAGGTCTACGGCAAACCGCTGGTGTATCTCGACAACGCTGCGTCGGCGCAAAAGCCGCGTGCGGTTCTCGACCGGATTGAGCAGGCCTACACCACGCAATACGCCAACGTGCATCGCGGACTGCACTACCTCGCCAACGAGGCGACCGAGGCTTACGAAGGCGCGCGCGAAAAAGTAGCGGCGTTCCTCAACGCCGGACGCAAGGAAGAGATCATCTTTACCCGCAACGCGACCGAAGCCATCAACCTCGTCGCCTATACGTTCGGGCGCGAGCGGATCAAGCCGGGCGACGAGATCGTGCTCTCGATCATGGAGCACCATTCCAATATCGTGCCTTGGCATTTTCTGCGCGAACGGCAAGGCGCGGTGATCAAGTGGGCGCCGGTCGACGACGAGGGACATTTTCTCGTCGACGAATTCGAGAAGCTTCTCGGTCCCCGCACCAAGATGGTCGCCATCACCCACATGTCGAACATGCTGGGCACGCTGGTGCCGGTCAAAGAAGTCACGCGGATCGCGCACGCCCACGGCGTTCCGGTGCTGATCGACGGCGCACAGGGAGCTGTGCATGCCGATGTCGACGTACAGGACATCGGTTGCGATTTCTACGCCTTCACCGGACACAAGCTTTACGGTCCGACCGGAATCGGCGTGCTCTACGGCAAGTACGATCATCTCGCCGCCATGCCGCCATTCAATGGCGGCGGCGAGATGATCCGCGAAGTCTCCGAGGATCGGCATCACCTACGGCGATCCGCCCTACAAATTCGAGGCCGGCACGCCGCCGATCGTGCAGGCGATCGGGCTTGGCGCGGCGCTCGATTATATCGCGTCGGTCGGCAAGCCGCGCATTCGCAACCATGAAGCTGGTCTCTTGCGTTATGCCCACGACCGCCTGCGGGAAATCAATTCGCTGCGCATCTTCGGCACCGCCGAGGACAAGGGGCCCGATCGTGTCGTTCGAGATCAAGGGGGCGCATCCCCATGACGTGGCGACGATCATCGATCGCTCCGGCGTCGCGGTGCGCGCAGGCACCCATTGCGTGATGCCGTTGCTTGCGCGCTTTGGTGTGACCGCCAGCTGCCGCGCTTCATTTGCGATGTATAATACGCGGGAAGAGATCGACTGCCTGGCGCAGGCGCTGGTCAAAGCTCAGGGCTTTTTCACATGATCGATGATCAACCGAACCCGGATACAGGTACCGTTGTTGCTGCCGAGGCGGCAGACGCGGCCGTCTGCGATGCCGGCAGACGAAGTGGCGCGGATGACTGATGAGATCGTGGGCGCGATCAAGACGGTCTATGATCCGGAAATTCCTGCGGACATCTATGAGCTCGGGCTGATCTACAAGGTCGATATCGACGACGACCGGGCGGTCAAGATCGATATGACGCTGACGACGCCGAACTGTCCGTCGGCGGCGGAGCTGCCGGGCATGGTTGAGAATGCCGTCGCCAGTGTACCCGGCGTGCGCGAGGCGAAGGTCACTATTGTCTGGGATCCGCCGTGGGATCCGAGTCGGATGTCGGATGAGGCTCGCGCCGTGCTCAATATGTGGTGAAGCTGCGTGCGTTGCGCGCCGTTATGCGGCGCACTACATCGAAGCATGGTGAAGTCTTTAGTACTTTTGAGTTATTCTGAATCGTAGTCGAGATGCCAAGCGCCTCCTGTGAGGCGAGGAGAATGAGACGATGGCCAGCCCCCGGCCGAGACCTCAGGTGATGCGGCTCACTGAAGCTGCCGCCGAACGCATCAAAGCGGTGATGGCGAAAGCCGAACAACCGATCGCGGCGGTGCGCGTCGGCGTCAAAAATGGCGGCTGCGCCGGCATGAGCTACTTCATGGAGTATGCGGAAAAGATCAATCCGCTCGACGAGGTCATTGAAGAGAAGGGCGTCCGCCTTCTCGTCGACCCGAAAGCGGTGCTGTTCCTGCTCGGCACTGAGATGGATTACAAGGTGGACAAGCTGTCGGCCCAGTTCGTGTTCAACAATCCGAACCAGACGTCGGCTTGTGGCTGCGGGGAATTGGTGCAAATCGAGCCGGCCCAAGAAGCCGGCGGCGCCGAGGCGCATTGATCCAAGCGATCTGACGTTCCGCTTGGCGTAGAGTTGCGCTCTCCGGCCAAGGCGTTAAAGCGCGAGCGACTAGCTGCGGATTTGCTCCGGCCAGTTTCCCAGTGAACATCAAAATATTCCTATTTCACGGCCAGTGGGGTTATGCTGGCGTGGCTTTAAGCTGTAAAAACGGGATTAGGGAGACGCTGAAATGAAAGTGTGGTCGGGGGCGAACGCCAATCGCGTCATAAAGGTCAACAAGCAGCGCCGCAGACTTCTCAAGGGTGCGGCTGCCGCCGGCGCTGCTGCGATTGCATCACCTTGGACGTTCCAGTCGTCGCGGGCAACTCCGCGCGTCGTCAAAATCGGAATGGTAAGTCCGGAAACCGGAGCGATCGCCGCATTCGGCGAAGCTGATCAGTATGTGCTGGCAGGGGTTCGAAAGGCGTTGGGGGACGGCATCGTTATTGCCGGCGAAAAACATCCTATCCAGATCATCTACAAAGACAGCCAGTCGAATCCGAATTGCGCGGCCGAAGTGACGGCTCAGCTGATCAATAACGACAAGGTCGACATCGTCATCGGTTCGTCAACGTCCGATACCGTCATCCCGGTGTCCGACCAATGCGAGCTGGCAGGTGTTCCTTGCGTGACATCGGATGATCCTTGGCAGGTTTGGTTTTTTGGCCGCAAAGGTGATCCGAAGAAGGGCTTCGAATGGACTTATCACTTCTTCTGGGGTGTCGATCAGCTCGGCAACATCTTCGCGGATATGTGGCTGTCGCTGCCGACCAATAAGGTCCTCGGCACTTTGTGGAGCAACGATGGGGATGGCATCAATGCCAATGAGCATCTCCCGGGTTTCTTCAAGTCGAAGGGCTTTGAGGTGCATAATCTTGGACTTTATCCGAACAACGCCGACGACTTCACTGCGCAAATCACCGAATTGAAGAAGGCGAATTGCGAAATTCTGTCGGGCGTGTTCACACCACCGGAATTCGGAATTTTCTGGACGCAATGCGCCCAACAGGGATACCGGCCCAAGGTTGTGACGCCGGCCAAGGCATTGTTGTTCCCGGCTGCGGTCGAGGCTCTGGGCGACCGCGGCGGCGGCCTATCAACGGAAGTGTGGTGGTCGCATCATCATCCATTTAAGTCTGGTCTGACCGGCGAGACCGCGCTGCAATTCTGTGACGGCTATACCGCGGCAACCGGAAAGCAGTGGACGCAGCCGATCGGTTTCAAGCACGCCAACCTCGAAGTCGCGATTGACGTTCTCAAGCGCACCAGGAAACTGGAACCTGCCGCCATTCGCGACGCCATCGTTGCGACCGATTATGTCTCGTTGGTCGGTCCTGTCGCCTGGAAGGGCGGGCCGACCAATCCGGTGCCGAATGCCTGCTCAACGCCACTGGTCGGCGGGCAGTGGAAGAAGGGCGACAAGTTCAAGTACGACCTCAACGTGGTCTACAATCAACCCGCGCCGAATATCGCGCTCGATAGCCCGTTTGAGGCGATCCACTATTCCTAGCTGGGCGGCTCGACTATGGGGTCAAAAGGGTCGGCGCGCGGCGGCCGCGGCGGTTAACCCCGCCGGACAACTATGCCACGCGCGCCCGAGAGGGGGTGTCAGGATCGACGTCGGCTTCGTTCTCGCCGATCACGCAATTGCGGCCGTTACGCTTGGCGGCGTAAAGGCAGGCGTCGGCGCGCTCCAGCAGGGACTGCGGCGTATCGTTCGGCCGCAGCGCCGCCACACCGATGGAAATCGTCACCCGGCCGAGACGTTCGCCGCTTGAGCGTTTCATCAATTCCTTGGTCATGACCGCGTTGCGAATTTGGTCGGCGATCGTGATCGCGTGTTGCAGCGGCGTGCTCGGCAACGCAACCATGAACTCCTCACCGCCGTAGCGTGCGGCGATATCGCCGGCCTTGACGTTTTGTTTCACCGAAATGGCGACCAGCCGCAATACCTGGTCACCGGTCAAATGCCCATACTTGTCGTTGAATGTCTTGAAGTTATCGACGTCGGTCATCAACAGCGACAGCGGTTCATTTTTTTGTTTGGCCTCGGCCATCACCCGGCCGAGCTGGAGATCGAAAGATTTGCGGTTTGCCAGCGTCGTCAGCGGATCGGTGAGGCTCTCGGTACGCACCGCTTCAAGATCCCGTTGCAGCTCTTCGATCTCCTGCCTGGATGCCGACAGGCGTGCTTCGAGCTTCTTATTGTTGATCTCCATCTCCTTGGCGCCCTGAAGCAGCTGCGCAATGATGGTTCGCATCGTGGCGCCGTCATTGGTTCCCTGCAGCTGCTGGCTGGCGTCGGCGAGGCTCTCGGAATAGCTGGTCGCCGAGCCGGCGGCGGCATCGATCATGTCCAGCACTTGGCCGATTTCATCGAGGACGCGCGTGCCGACGGTTTCTATGCGCTCGCTTGCGCGCTTCGATGACAGGTAGGTCGCATAAATCTGCTCCATATCGGCGTCGTCGAGCGTGCCCTTTTGCGCCAGCGTTTTGTTGATGGCGTGGTTCAGGTCCTGGTTGTAGCCGGTCGCGTAATGGTACCAGACTTCGAAATTTCGCGGCAAAGCCGGTTGGCGCAGCGCCCGAATCTGTTGCAATGCGATCTCGGCGAATGCCAGGGTGCGTTCGTGCTCGTCGCTGGGCACGGCCATCAAAAATCGCTCCGATCGCGCTGAAAAACCTGAGCTAATTCGGCTGCGCGGCCGCGAAAACGTCTTCAGCCGCGAATACGTAGTAAAACCTAGGAGAAAGCGGTGAAGGACCGGTAAACGGGAACTTTCGTCCCCAAAAGCGGGCGCGGCGGGGCGCGGTTTATACAGCTGAAAGTTGAAGGCTTAAGCCTTCAGCGTCACCGGGCGCAGCAGGAAGGCCGGCAGGTGAGACGCGTCGCCATCCTCGTTGCGATTTCATTACGATGCTTGGGGGCTGCGGCGGGCGTTGCGGGATACGTGCGATCGAGGCAGACCGGTGCGGCTGGCGATGACCGTCGCGCGCGTCCGCGGCGCGACTGTTGCCGCTCTCTTTGCGCCGGCGGGGAATGCGCAGCCGGCGCCGCAGGCTCCCGCTGCGGCGCTCGAAGCGGCTCCCGCTGGCGCGCCATTCATCCACGGGATCGGCTGCCCGATCAACTTTTCGATCGCCGCCACCGCCTTCTGATCGTTGGATCCCGCGACGATGCGTGATCGCCGTGCCGGTTCTGCCGGCGCGGCCGGTGCGGCCGATCCGGTGCACGTAATCGTCGGCATGATGCGGGACGTCGAAATTGTAGATGTGGCTGACGTCGGGAATATCGAGACCGCGCGCCGCGACATCGGACGCGACAAGCAGCGCCACGTCGCCCTTGCGGAACTGCTCGAGCGCAGCCGTGCGCGCGGACTGATCCATATCGCCGTGCAGCGCCAGCACGGAAAAGCCGTGCCGCAGCAGCGAGCGATGCAGCGTCGCCACTTCGCGCTTGCGGTTGCAGAAAATGATCGCGTTCTTCAAACCTTCGGCCGAGCGGATCAGGCGGCGCAACACGTCGCGCTTGTCGTGCGGCTCATGGCCGGCTTTGACCAGAAGCTGCGTCGTGGTGGCGACAGTGGTGGCGGGGCGCGAGACTTCGACGCGGACCGGATTGCTGAGGAACTGCTCGGTGATGCGCCGGATTTCCGGCGGCATGGTCGCCGTGAAGAACAGGGTCTGGCGCGTGAACGGCACGAGCTTGCAGATGCGCTCGATGTCGGGAATGAAACCCATGTCGAGCATGCGATCGGCCTCGTCGATGACGAGAAGCTCGACGCCGGTGAGCAGAAGCCGGCCGCGCTCGAAGTGGTCGAGCAGGCGGCCCGGTGTGGCGATCAGCACGTCGACGCCGCGCGTCAGCTTGACGTCCTGATCGTCGAACGAGACGCCGCCGATCAGAAGCGCGACGTTGAGTTTGCTGTTGGCGCCGTATTTGATGAAGTTTTCCTGCACCTGCGCCGCAAGTTCCCGGGTCGGCTCGACGATGAGCGTGCGCGGCATGCGCGCGCGGGCGCGGCCTTGCTCCAGCATGGTCAGCATCGGCAGCGTGAAGGCCGCCGTCTTGCCGGTGCCGGTCTGGGCGATGCCCAGGACGTCGCGCCGCGCGAGCACGTGGGGGATGGCTTGATCTTGGATCGGGGTGGGAGTTTGGTAACCGGCCGCCGCAACGGCGGCGAGAACTTTTTCGGACAAGCCGAGATGTGAAAAGGACATAAACCCTCAAATCAGGGCCCGCGCGGGGCGCGGGAACCACTGGAATAAACGGAGGAAACGCGGTTGCAGGGCCGAATCCGCCGTGCTTTCGGTGCCCGGAACATAGGATCGAACCTGCGAAAGTCAACCTAACATCGCCGTGTAAGTAAAAGGATTGCTTCGCTTTTCTCGAAGTGCGGGAGCAAAAAGCCGATGCCTGACACCTCGTTGGACGATTTGCCCGTCATTCTGGTTCCTGGGCTCAACTGCTCGGCACGGCTTTATGCCGAGCAGATTCCGGCGCTGTGGCGGTTCGGTCCGGTGACGGTCGCCGATCACACCCGCGACGACTCCATTGCCGCGATCGCCCGCCGCATCCTTGCCGCCGCGCCGCCGCGCTTTGCGCTCGCAGGCCTGTCGATGGGCGGCTACATCGCCTTCGAGATCATGCGGCAGGCGCCGCAACGGGTGGCGAAGCTCGCGCTGCTGGATACCGGGCCGGGGGCCGAAACGCCGCAACAGACCGAAGGCCGCCGGCCGCGGATCGAGCTGGCAAAGGCCGGGCGCTTTGCCGAGGTCGAAGAGGGGCTGTTCCCGCTGCTCGTCCATCGCGATCGGCACGGCGATGCCGCGCTCCGAAGCGTCGTGCGTGACGATGGCAGAAGAGACCGGCGCCGAGGTGTTTTTGCGCGAGACCAAAGCGATCATGGGCCGGGCGGATTCGCGCCCGACGCTCTCGACCATTGCTTGCCCGACGCTGGTCCTCGTCGGCGACGGCGATGGGCTGACACCGCCGGCGCTGGCGCAGGAGATTGCCTCAGGCATCCGCGGCGCGCGGCTCGTCGTTATTCCGGACTGCGGCCACCTCTCCACGCTCGAACGGCCGGCGGCCGTGAACAAGGCGTTGGCCGAATGGATGGCGTCGTGATCGAGAACGCGGCTTGCGCGCCCGCCTCGCTTGTTGGTCGCTGCTGGCATTGGTCCTGGCGATCGTGTTGGCGTCGGCGCCAACCACGGCGCGCGCGCAAAGCGACTATCCGAACCGGCCGATCCGCATCGTCGTTGGCTTCGCGGCCGGCGGCGGCAACGACATCCTCGCGCGCCTGGTCGGCCTGAGACTGTCGCAGCTGATCGGTCAGCCGGTGGTGATCGAGAACCGCGCCGGGGCAGGGGGCCGGCTTGCTGCCGAATATGTCTCGCACCAGCCCGCTGACGGCTACACGCTGCTTCTTGGCGCGAGCGGCGCCACCTCGATCGCGGCCGCCATCTATCCCGATCTTCCCTACCGGCCGGCCGAGACGTTCATTCCGCTGGCCATGATCGCGCGCTTTCCGCTGTTCATGGTGATCGCCGCCGACCACCCGGCCAAGACCGTGAAGGAGGTGGTCGAATGGGCCAAGGCGCATCCCGACAAAGCCAATTACGCGACCACGTCGCCCGCGTTCACCATCGCGACCGAACTTCTGAAATTGAAAACCGGCATGCCCGGCATTGCCATTCCCTACCGCAGCAGCACCGACATGATCCTGAGCGTCGTCAGCGGGCAGACGATGACGGCGATTGCCGACGGGCCGCCGGCGGTGCCGATGGTGAAAGCCGGCAAGGTCAAAGCCGTCGCCGTCACCGGCGCCGAGCGCTCCGCGCGAACTGCCCGAGGTGCCGAGCATGGCCGAGGCCGGATATCCGGACGTCGACATTCATCTGTTCAGCGGCGTCTTCGCGCCGGCGGCGACGCCCGCCGCCATCGTCAGCCAGGCTTGAAACCGGATTGCGCGAGGCGATCCGCGATCCCGGCGTGTCCGAGAAGCTGCGCGCCATGGCGGTCGAGCCCGGCGGCGGTACGCCGGACGATTTCAAGCGCAGGATCGAAGCCGATATCGTCAAATACAAAGACGTGGTCAAAGCCGCGAACCTCCACTTCGAGGAATAAGTATGCGCCGCAAGTGTGCCCTCTCCCGAAAGGGAGAGGGCGCGACAACGGCGCCACTAGCGGCTCATGCAGAGCGCCAATGCCGTGTCTGTGCTGCCGACGCATGTTGCCATGTCGGAATCGGCATTTTTTTCGAAGTGAATAGTGCCGCCGGGACAGGTCACGGAGACAAGCTTCTCACCCGCTGGGCAGATCAGTTCGCATTTTGTCTGGCAGGTGGATGAACTGAGCGCCTGCAAACCCGCGATGCCGGCCGGCCCTGGGGCGCCGGCGGGTCCTGCCGGGCCGGCTGGACCGACGCCGCCGGCTGCACCGGCCGGACCCGGCGGCCCAGCCGGGCCGGGGGCGCCGGTCTCGCCCCGCGGTCCGGCAGCACCGGGTGCACCGGCTGGTCCCTGCGGCCCTTGCGGACCTTCAAAGCATCCGGCCAGCAGCAAGCTTACGGCCAATGTGGCGAAAACGATCGGCAAGCGCATTGCGTGTCCCCCTGTTTATCTGATGAAGCGTTCCTCGCGGTTCGCAGAATACCGCGCGGCGGCAGAGGTGAATACAAATTCGTTCTGGTGGCGTCTGCCCGGCAATGATCACATGACAAATTGTTCCCGCGGCGCGTCTGCGCCCGAGCTTTGCGGTGTACGAAGCTTAAGTCTGCCCCCAACAACGAGGGGGAGCGGAGCGCCGAGAGGCGCATCCAACCAATGTCCGCGCAACACCTGCCGATGTCGCCATCGGCCGATGCGTTCGGGCGCGGATGCGCGCCGCAGACAAGTGTACGCAAGTCTGCTGTACGCAGTCCGCGCACCTCATCTGCTTCCGGGCGCGCTCGCTTCCCGGCGCTCCGCAGCGGCACTCGCCACGCCAGTCGCAACCAGCATTGGCTCAGCCCCAGGCCGTGTTTCCTGGGACCCGGCTCTGGCGGGTGTCACCCGCCTTCGCCTGTCCCAGTCCAGCGCGCTCCGCGCAGACCGGTCGTTTTGCCGGACCAACGGTGTCCAGGGCCGCCCGGGTGCGGGGTTAGAATCCCGCCCGCGGGCGCCGCACTCGCTCCAGCATCGGTACGTCACCGGCGACGCCCCTCGAATGAGCGAGATGGGAATGGCGTATAACTGAAATCGTGACGAGAGTCAAGCACAAAGTCTCTGTCCTGGTGACGACGGCGCGGCCTGCAAATGTGCCCTCCGTGTCATCGCCATGGACGCGTGAATGCCGCATGCGCACGATCGCACGTTGCTAATTCGCTTCGCCGGATTATGTCTTGCCCAGTTCCTGCGACTGCACCGATGATGGACACCGCAGCTACAAATAAAAAGCTATGGCGACGGCGCGAATTCAACCGCCTTTGCGCAGGACTTGGGCTATCGCTTCCGGGTGTCAGCGCAATGCTTGCATCGGTACCAGGCATGCCGGCTCTTGCTGACGGCGCCGACCCGAAGAGGGAAGCCCGTACGGTCACGTTCGGCGACGGTAAAGTGGTGCCGGCATTGGGCCAGGGCACTTGGCATCTGGCGCAAGGAAGACATCCGGAGACGATCGAAGAAGAAGCGCTGCGCACCGGACTATCGCTTGGCATGACACTGATTGACACCGCGGAAATCTATAGTGGCGGTCACGCCGAAGAATTGGTTGGCGCCGTCATCGCTGGTCGGCGCGACCAGATATTCCTGGTGTCTAAAGTGGCGCCCCATCACGTGACCGATGATGGCATCGCGCGTGCGTGCGAAGCGAGCCTAAAGCGTCTCGGCACCGACCATCTTGATCTCTATCTGCTGCATTGGCGGAACCCGGATACTGATCTCTCAAAGGTGGTCGCCGGCTTCGAGAGCCTGCGCGCGCGGGGTAAAATTCGCGCCTGGGGAGTGTCCAACTTCAAAGTCAGTGACATGGACGATCTTTTCCGCGTTCCAGACGGCCATCGCTGTGCGACCAATCAGGTGCGCTACAGTCTCGTCGACCGGGCGATCGAATACGATCTGCTGCCGTGGTGCCGCCAGCACAGCGTGCCGGTAATGGCCTATTCCCCGCTGGGCGATGGCAGCCTGGTTCATGATACTGCGCTTGCACAGGTCGCCGCAGCGCACCAGTGCTCGTGGAGCGCGATTGCACTTGCCTGGATCATCCAGCGCGGCGGCATCATCGCCATCACCGAATCCGGTTTGCCGGCGCACGTAAAGGAGAATGCCGCTGCGCTGTCGCTGATGCTCACACCAAAGGACATTCAGACATTGGATGCGGCTCATCCCCATCGCTGGAACGATGTTTTGCGATTTCTGTTTGATCGCAGCAAGCTGTGGCTGCGTCACATCCAGCATGCCCTATAGGGCACCATCTGAAAAATCCGCCGCGACAGGCGTGCCAACAAACATCCCGACTTATCGGATTGGAGAGTCTGCAATAGCGTAGGGCGGGTTAGCCGCGCAGCGGCGTAACCCGCCGCCTTGATTTGCCGCTCGGCATAGCGGCGCATTACGCTTTCGCTAATCCGCTGTAGGGCAGGGGAGCTACTGGCGAAAACTGGCAACCCGATTGAGTGCCAAATCGCGTTGTGCCCTATTCAGGGGGGCGTTGCCAGATTTTGCTTGCCTGGGTGAAAAGCAGCTCCGATCGATCTCTTAGTTCCTTCTCGGTCCAAGTTTCTCTACTGGCGATCCACTTGTTCATCTCGAAATGGCTGTCCGCGAGAACTTGTCGCTTTGTTGAAAAAGGCAAATTCGAGAGCTCGGGGTTGTACCCTGTAAGGGTCAGATTCCCAAGGAGATCTAGCCAACGCTCATGTGTAACCGCCGCGGCGTCTCCGAGCGCGTTCCGCCAATCATCAGTCAACGTTCGAGGCATTATGTGTTCGATCGTCGCATGCGCAAAGGTTGAGGGTTCTTTATGCCCGTGACTCTCTTCAATCGTTTCCAAAATGAATTTGCACCGATCGACGGGCTGCGCGTAAGCGCGATAGCGAAGGAGGGCGTCTTTGAATTCCTCGTCCTTGGGCCATCTACGGCCGCTTTGCCCGGCAGCCAAGGTTTTTGAGAGCCATGCTGATACTTCAGTATGCGGCATGTCTTTTGCAGCCGAGAGAAAAATTCGTTTCAATTGATTGGTTGGAACACCGCAGATGGCGCGCCTGACAGCAAAGGATTCAATGATCCTCAAACAGTTCGACACGTCTGCCGTACTGACCTTCCCACCCGCGTGCGCTTGGAGCAGTTTGAGAATGAACGGGTTTGCGGTCGCTACTTCCCATCGCCTAAGGCGTGCCAGCCCATCGACGATTTGCGTCTCAATTGCAGTCGTCAGTCCGACCACCTCTCCGTAAAGGACCGATGTCTGCTGCATTCGACGAAGTTCTTCCGCAACTGCGGAGACGGAAACCGACAATAATCTTTTCTTTAGGACTGCGTAGATGGCCGATTTCGCAACTTCTTCACCCGTTAGCATCAGATATTGACGCATGAACTCGGTTAGGTGTTCACCTGGCAGGCGGCTCTGCATAGGTAGCCACGCTTCTTCATAAACTTTTTGCTGTTCGTTCGAATGAAGGCGCAAAAGCAAATAGTTTCGGATGAGATCGGCCTGTGTGAGCGGAGCACCCTTAGCGTTTAGACTTTCAAAAATTAGGTAAGGATCGTCAGTGTCCCCGAGGTGGATTGCTACCACGGTGAGTCGGCTTTGGACGGCAGCGATCATCCGCTTAATATCGATAGGAATATCGTCAAAGTCACTTCCTGTCAGTTTTTGTTTGAAGAATTCTAGCGCTTCTCCCAGCCGTGTTCCATTCACGGCCTGCTCTTGGACCAAGCCCTTGAACGCCGGACGGTCGGGCTGTGTCGGCAGAAGCTTATAATAATCTAAGTCTTCGTCGTCTTCATTGACCAAATATCTAGTAAGCTTTCTGTACGGACCGGTGTCAGGGTCAAGGAATGAACGCAGAGCGCAGATGAGGACTGCAACTGTGGTCAAACGTTGCTGGCCGTCGATCACAAGGTACTTCGATACACCAACTGGGACAGAGCGGGCAGGAGCCGTAACAATTGCTCCCGTGAAGTGTGGCCTGCACCCGGTTTGGATGACACCTGCCTAAACTAATCCCGCCTGCATTTCGAACTCCATGGGGCTTCTGTAGCCGATTGTCGAGTGCCGGCGTTTAGCATTGTAGAAGCGCTCGATGTAATCGAACACGTCGGCCTTGGCTTCGTCGCGTGTCCGATAGGTCTTGCGCGCTGTACGTTCGGTTTTCAACGAGGAGAAGAAGCTCTCCATCGCCGCATTGTCCCAGACATTCCCCGAGCGGCTCATCGAGCAGATGACACCGTGATCCGCCATCAGCTTCTGGAACTGCTCGCTGGTGTATTGGCTGCCGCGATCGGAGTGATGCAGCAGCGCATCAGGTTTGCCTCGGCGCCAGATCGCCATCACCAGCGCATCGGTGACGAGCTGCGCCGTCATCGCAGCGCTCATCGACCAACCGACCACGCGGCGAGAGAACAGATCGATTACGGCCGCAACGTAGAGCCAGCCCTCCGCTGTCCATACATACGTGAAGTCGGCAATCCATTTGCGGTTGGGAGCAGATGCCTCGAAGGTGCGGTCGAGCACGTTCGCAGCGACAGCGGCGACCTGCCGCTCACCCAGATCGGGCGGCAGTCGACGCCGGCGCGGACGAGCTTTGAGAGCCTGTAATCGCATCAATCGCTCGATCCGATGCAGACCGCAGGGGATACCTTCCGCAAGCATGTCATGCCACACCCGCCTGGCGCCGTAGGTTCGATCGCTGGCAATGAAGCTGGCCCGGACCTTCGCGGCCAACTCTTCATTGCTGCGGCTGCGCCGACTGCGCGGTCGTGTCAGCCAGGCATAGAACCCACCCCGCGAGACACCGAGCGCCCCGCACATCCAGTCTACGGCCCAGATCCCCCGGTGCTTCGCAATGAAGGCGAACCTCACGTCGATTCCTTCGCGAAGTAGGCCGCGGCTTTTTTTAGAATGTCTCGTTCGGCCTTCAGCTTGATCACTTCGCGCTTGAGACGCGCGATCTCCAGCTGCTCGGACTTCATCTGTCCCTGGCCGGGGAACGCCTGCTGCGGATCGTCGACAAATGCCTTCACCCAGTTGCGCAGCTGCGTCGGATGAACCTTCAAGTCTTCGGATGCCCGTGCGTACGATACCCCGCGATCCCTGATCAGCCGCACCGCTTCAAGCTTGAACTCTCGCGTAAACCGTCGTCTCTCCATGACTCACCTCCGGTTCCATAAAAGCACCTAACTCGGTGTCTTCGGAACCGGGTGCAGGCCAGTGAGAGGCAATGGCTTCCTCCTCGGTGTGCTCGTATTGCTCCAACAGATCGGCCCAAAGAACTTCCCACTCTTTAGTGCCCCACTCGTAGGGTCTCTGAAAGAGCGGCACGAGAAGCTGTTTCGTTCCATCAAAGAATTCTAGGATTTGACAAGGCCGCGCTTCCATCTCCCCTCCACCGCATAGCAAGTGATTGAAGTGTCGAATCCCTTGGGGTTTTTACGGCCTAGATAATTTCTCTTTGGGCCGCAACATATCCGATCAGGCAAACCCCGATACAACCATAATGTTGCCACTTTGTTCTCACCAGATATAGTCGATCGGCGGAAACCTGATCGCTAAATCTGGAGCGCATTAATGATTAAGCGACACTGCAATACCGGTCTCGACAATCGCTGTCGAGACAACGATGGGGAAATCCGACACAAGCGAAGTGACACCCAGATTGGTACGCTGCGTAAGAGCTACGGGGAAGATTTTGCGAAGGGCTATCGCAGCGATGCGAAGCTCGGCACCGTCCTCGACCGTGAAGGCGCTGATACGCTCTCCGATCTGTTGAGGCGTCGCTAACCGCATTGATTCCGAGCAGAGCAGGATGCGTTGAACGCACTCGAACCCACCAGTTTTCGTTCGTGCTTGTTTAATGCGTTTTTTTACTACAGTTGACCCACTTACGCGGGCGGCCTTCAACGGGCGATATTTAGCGGAGATCCAAATGTCCAAAATCGATTTTGCGAAGGTGAAGGGAGACATCGCCCAAATCATCGATATCGTGAAAACCGTTCCTGAGGCTCTTCAACAGCGGTGCTTTGAGCTGTTATTCGAGGCAGCCTTTGCAGAGCCTCATTCAGTTCGTGCTGACTCGCCGCCAAAAGGGAATGCGGGTGAGAGCGGTTCAAAGGAAATTCCGGCTGTATCCGACAAAAAGCTGCCGGCGAATGTGATGGCGTTTGCGGTGCGAAATGAGGTGACTAAGGAGCAGCTGGAAAAGCTGTTTATGTTGGACCACCAGCCGCTACTGCCAATTTACAAAATTCCGACCGGGAACATCGCGAAATCGCAGCTTACTAAGGTACTGATGATTTTGTTGGAGAACGGACTGCTAAATAACGCCCTAACGGCCCAGTATTCAGAGGTGCGCGAAGCGGTTAAGGACGATGGGTTCTATGACGGCAATTTCAACAAAGTATTGAAGCGAAACCACGCGCTCTTTCGTGGCGCCATTTCAGAAGATTCGATCGACGAAAGTGGGGTGGTTGAACTGACCGGAGCGGGGATGGAGAAGCTGGCGGAAGTGGTTAAAGAGCTAGGCCAGTGAAAGAGAAGCTCCTGGAAGTTACGCGGAGCCACGCTAAATCATTAGCCGACGTACAAACAAGGTTGGGGCGGTATAGCAGCCCGCAGGTTCAGGCCGAGAGTTTGCTCTCTGCAGTGCGAGCAGTCGCATCTGTCTGGTTCGACGGAGTGCGGCCTGTCCTCGAAGGCGCATCGTTCTCTAATGACATCGTTGGGCATGGTACCGACCTCTTCGATAGAATGCTTCGTTTCGCGAAGGGCCGGCCGACGAAGAAGCGGTTGCTGGCCGTTATTGGCGAGGCGTTATCCCTATACGGCGAGCTTATTCACGGGATCGAGACAACCTCTTTTGCTGGGCAAGGCACATTGAGCATCACGCCCTACATTGATGATCTTGATAGGGATGAAGGTGAATATTTGGATGAGGCGCAACGTTGCCTCACGGTAAATGGGCTAAGAGCTTGTGTCGTACTGGGATGGTGCGCGACGATTTCGCGCATCCACAACAAGATTGAAGAGATCGGCTACGAAAGGTTCAGTCAGGCGACGATCGAAATGGCCTCAAAAACGACGGGCCGCTTCAAATTCTTTACAAAAAAGCTTTCGATACAGTCGAGGTCGGAATTGCAGACTGTGTTCGATACGGACCTTTTGTGGGTTCTCGAATATCTGGAGTTGATCGACAATAACCAGCATCAACGACTGCGGCATTGCTTCGAGTTTCGGAATAACTCTGCACATCCCGGCTTGGCCCCAATTAAGGGCGCAAACCTTTATTCATTTTACTCGGATATCAGCGAGATCATCCTAAAGAATGCGAAATTCGCCCTGAAGGTGCGAACGTAGCTCGCGCGCCTTTGGGACCATAATGGGTCGCGTGAGCAAATCGGATAAAGGGGCGCCGCAGACCTGAAGGTCGCGCTGATACGCGAGCTTGCCAGCCACCAACCTCCGCACGCGGAGAAGCCGCCCCCTCCCCCGCGCTAGCGCGCGATCATCCTTCACAGCTTCGTGGGGCAGGGGAAGAGCTAAACATCCAGCGCCGCCTCATCCGCAAACTCCGCGCGCTCCTGGATAAACTCGAAGCGCAATTCCGGCTTGGTGCCCATCAGCCGCTCGACGGACTTTTCGGTGTCCTTGCGGTCGTCGGCGATGAGCGTGACGCGAAGCAGCGTGCGCTGCTTCGGGTCCATGGTGGTTTCCTTGAGCTGCGCGGCCATCATCTCGCCGAGCCCCTTGAAGCGGCTCACGTCCACCTTGGCGTTGGCGTGAAATTCTTTCTTCAGAATTTCGTCGCGGTGCGGTTCGTTGCGCGCGTAAAAGAGCCGAGCTCCGCGAGCAAGGGGCCGAGGAATGGCTCATAGTTGCGCCACCGCCCCACCGCGGTTTGATAGAGCGGTTGACGCACCTGGACTGCGCTCGCTGTGCGCACCGGCCTCTCAGTCCGGTGAAAGCTCAGGCAACGCGCGTCCCATTCGAGGCCGCAATGATCGATCATACGCCTGGCCTGTCCGTCAATATCGGCCACTAATTCTTCATAGTGCACATCGATCATCACGTTTGGCGGCAGGACGTCGTTCCAATGGGCCATCAGCGAGTCGTATGCGCGGTAGTAGCGACCAAGGTCTGCAAGGTCGTAGGTAAATGGCACGTTCCCCCCAACAAAATAGGTCGAAAAACAGGACAGACAGGTGTCTACGGGATCGCGCCGTGCGTGGATGATGCGAGCATTCGGCAGTGCAAGATGTATGAGACCGATCAGATGGAAGTTGTCCAGCCTCTTATTGACAATTCGCTCAGCGGCTGGCGCGTCGCGTCCAACGCGTCTCATATAGCTCGCGCCTATTTGGCGCAGTTGCACTCCCGAATTTTCTCCAGAGAGATGCAACGGGCCACACTCTGCCGCGGCATCCCAAAATCCTCGATTTTCTCCGGTACCGAAGACTTTTGGGTGACTGCAAAGCAACTGTTCGATCAGGGTACTTCCAGATCGCGGCAAACCGACAACGAACACGGGACCCGGGGAAGGGTCGCCGACACCCTGGTGCGCCTCAATGAGCTGGCTCGTGAATATCGCCCGCATGTTGTCGAAACCGCCGAAAGTTGCGGATTTGTCATAGGGTATGTGTTTCCTCTTCAAGGCGTTTCCGTCCAGAAGATGCCGAAACGATCTGCTGTAATCGGCGTTGTCTGCAAACGTCTTGGCCAAGGCAAAGTGCAATAGAGCCTGGTCTTCCCAATCCAGTGAGTCGATGTCTTCCAACAGTTTCCTCATCGCCTGGGCCAGAGGATCATCGAGCGCCAATCGCGCTACCTTGGTCAGATTGTAGTAAAATGAAGCTTTTCCCGGGGCGTATTTGACCGCATTCTCGCAGGCGCTTCTCGCCTCAGTGAGACGACCGAGCTCTACCAACACAAGTCCTCGGCGGTCATGCGCTAACGCATTGTCGGGGCTGATGGCAGCCGCGCTGTCGTAGCTCGCCAGCGCTTCCTCCGGCCGATTCAAATTTCTGAGCTGATCGCCGCGGATGATGTGCTCGTCCGCGACATGAGGGTTGATGGCAAGCACCGTCTTGTCATTGCTGGCCGGTGCTTCCCTGGCTTGATCTGACGATTTGAGCACCACTCCTGAACTTGTCGGCGCCGTTGCGCGACGGTCAGTCGCGATCTGCTGGGGTATGGCATTGGGCCGGTGCTGATGAGGATTTATTTTGGTGTTCCCTCGAAAAAAAAGCAGCCGACGCTTTCGGTCAGGCGCAGTGCTCTCGAAGCAGGCCCGCGCGCGAATCAGTTTCGGAATGCACTTGCTACAGCAAGTTGCCCGAACCCTTAATGGATCATAAACGGCCGTCGTGCGTGGCGGATGGAGGAAAGAAAAGCGGATTGGCGTCTCATTTCGTTTAGCTGGCAGAGCGCTTGCCGCAACCGCAGGTACTGGCCCTTAACGCCGCTTTTTGAATGTCCGCTGGGCGACCGTTAAGAGGGGATAGCGGAGGTGCCGAATTTGCGATTGCACGGCCTAGACGTCGAGCGCGGCCTCATCAGCAAACTCGGCGCGCTCCTGGATAAACTCGAAACGCAATTCCGGCTTGGTGCCCATCAGCCGCTCGACGGATTTTTCGGTATCCTTGCGGTCGTCGGCGATGAGCGTGACGCGAAGCAGCGTGCGCTTCTTCGGGTCCATGGTGGTTTCCTTAAGCTGTGCGGCCATCATCTCGCCGAGCCCCTTGAAGCGGCTCACTTCCACCTTGGCGTTGGCGTGAAATTCTTTCTTTAGAATTTCGTCGCGGTGCGTTTCGTTGCGCGCGTAAAAGATCTTGCCGCCGTGGCTCAGTCGGTAAAGCGGCGGGACGGCGAGATAGAGGTGCCCGTTGTCAATCAGCTGCGGCATTTGCCGGTAGAAGAAGGTGATCAAGAGCGAAGCGATGTGGGCGCCGTCGACGTCGGCATCGGTCATGATGATGATGCGGCCGTAGCGCAAATCCTCGTCGCGATAGTGCACGCCGGTGCCGCAGCCGAGCGCCTGGGCGAGGTCGGCGAGCTGCTGGTTCTGCGCGAGCTTGTCCTTGCCGGCCGACGCCACGTTGAGGATTTTTCCGCGCAGCGGCAGGATCGCCTGGCTTGAGCGATCGCGGGCCTGTTTGGCGGAGCCGCCGGCGCTGTCGCCTTCGACGACGAAAAGCTCCGAGCCCTGCGCGGCAGAGTTGGTGCAGTCCGCGAGTTTTCCCGGTAACCGCAGCTTGCGCACCGCGCTCTTGCGCGCGATGTCCTTTTCCTGACGGCGGCGGATGCGCTCGTCAGCGCGCTCGACCACGAACTCGAACAGCTTGTTGGCTTGGGTCGGGTTGCCGGCGAGCCAGTGGTCGAACGGGTCCTTGATCGCCTGCTCGACGATCCGTTGCGCTTCGGCGGTGGCGAGCCGGTCCTTGGTCTGGCCCTGGAATTCCGGCTCGCGGATGAACACCGAGAGCATGGCGCCGGCGCCGGTCATCACATCGTCCGAGGTGATCGAGGCGGCGCGCTTGCCTTGGCCGATGCGCTCGGCGTGATCTTTGAGGCCGCGGGTGAGGGCGGAACGCAGGCCCGATTCGTGGGTGCCGCCATCGGGGGTCGGGATGGTGTTGCAGTAAGAGTTGAGGAAGCCGTCGGCGTCGGCGGTCCAGGCGACCGCCCATTGCGCGGCGCCGTGGCTGCCGGTCTTGCCGGCACTGCCGGTAAAGATATCCGGATGCACCAATGTTGCGCTGGCGAGGGTTTCCGCGAGGTAGTCTTTCAGGCCGTCGGCGAAATGAAACGTCGCCTGTTCCGGCACGTCGTCGGCGCCGTGCAGGAGTTCCTTGGCGCAAGACCAGCGAATTTCGACGCCGCCGAACAGATAAGCCTTCGAGCGCGTCATCTTGAACACGCGCTCGGGCTTGAAATGCGCCTTGGCGCCGAAAATCTCCGGGTCCGGGCGGAAGCGCACTTTGGTGCCGCGCCGGTTCGGCGCCTTGCCGGCGTCCAGCAATTTGGTCTTCGGCTTGCCGCGCTCGAACGCCATCCGGTAGAGCTTTTGGCCGCGCGCGACCTCGACCTCCATGCGCTCGGACAGCGCGTTCGCCACCGAAACGCCGACGCCGTGCAAACCGCCCGAGGTCTCGTAGACCTCGGAGTCGAATTTGCCGCCGGCGTGCAGCGTGCACATGATGACTTCGAGCGCGGACTTGTTCTTGAACTTTGGATGCGGATCGACCGGAATGCCGCGGCCGTTATCGGTGACGGTAACAAAGCCGTCGGCCTCCATCTCGACTTCGATCCAGTCGGCGTGACCGGCGAGCGCCTCGTCCATGGAATTGTCGATCACCTCGGCGAACAGGTGATGCAGTGCCTTCTCGTCGGTGCCGCCGATATACATGCCGGGGCGCCGGCGCACCGGCTCAAGCCCCTCCAGCACCTCGATGTGCTTGGCGGTGTAGCCGGCCTCGCCGGCGGACGCCCGCGCCGACGTTGTGTCCCGTGTCGTACGGCGGGGCGCGGACCGGGGCGAGGCGATACCGGCGAACAAATCGGGACCGCTGGACGGTTTTGATGTTTTAGCTGCTTTTCCCATGCGAAGCTTTTGATTTTGCCTAAATATTCGGCGCCGGACTGCCCCTCATGTCGGGATCGCGGCGGACGAATCAAGGCCGGACTATGCCATGCCTTACTGTTAAAAGACTGCCGACAAGTTGACCGTCCATGGGTTCCTTCCGCTCATTCCCGCGCCAGCGGGAATCCAGTGGAAGACTCCATTGGCGCGGTGAACGCTGCGGGGTCCCGGCTTTCGTGGCGACGAGCGGACGGGATATGCCAGCGCATTGACGC